>PAPI01000010.1 GCA_002708845.1 Leeuwenhoekiella sp. | reverse complement strand
GAAACAGCCTCCAGGAGCAGCAACGTATGATCGCATATATGCTTCCAGATGCATCCAATTAGAAACTAGGATTGAAACACGAATTCCGGATCTTTCTGGCTGAGTTTTTCGAGCTTCCAGATGCAACCAAATAGAAACTAGGATTGAAACCAACGTTGCCATAGACGCAAAAATTAGAGTAGACCGCTTCCAGATGCATCCAATTAGAAACTAGGATTGAAACGAAGAAGCGGGAGTGTTCCTCGATTATGAATTTCGACTTACAGACCTATCCATTTAGAAACTAGGATTGAAACACTTTTTCAATCGCATCGGTCATCGTCCCCATACTCTTCCAGATGGATCCAATTAGAAACTGGGATTATACAAATTGAATCAAGCTTTTGTTATCAAAAAATCTAACCTTTATTTAAATTTGTCCTAAGTTAAGGATAGCGGTTAAGGGGCGGCCACACTGGCATGTGATGGGGGTGGCTTTCGGCTGATAAGGACGGCGCTATCCGATATTAATCTACAATTAGTGCTTCTCCAGACGGTAAGGAAGGGCCATGCTTCAGGAAATGGCTGTAACGGCTGCTTTGAACAGCGTCTAAATAAGTATCCTGAAAAATAAAGAGGCTGCCCGGCAGCCTCTATTACATGTTACAATTCATAAATAGGATTGGCGTTCTAAAAACATCTTTTATAGTCTTTACCCGGGCTCCCTAAATTTTAACTATTAGGGATTGTCGGATCAACTTTTAATTATCGTATTATTTTCAAATTAGAGGTTGGTTGTTTCGACACTGTATTTTTAGATTGCAAAACCTCCTGAAGTTTATTCATATCTTCTTCTACTTTTTTGTCTAAAATCCGCGCATAGATCTGCGTGGTTGCAATTTTAGTATGTCCCAAAAGTTTAGAAACCGTCTCAATGGGCATTCCATTGCTAAGAGTCACCGTAGTGGCAAAGGTATGCCGTGCCATATGAAAGGTCAGATTTTTGGTAATCCCACAGGCCTCTGCAATATCTTTGAGATACAGATTAGCACGCTCATTAGTAATAGGAGGGAATAGGGTGCCTGATACCTGAGACATGGGATGATCGGCATATTTTTCAAGAAGAGTTGCCGCAGTGGGCATTAAGGGTACCTTTACGCGGGTGTTTGTCTTTTGCCTGTTGGTCACAATCCACTTTTTGGAATCATTGCCCAGCCAAATATGGTTAGGAGTCAAATTGACCAGATCAGCATAACTGATCCCGGTATAACAACTAAACAGGAACAGATCGCGTACGCGCTCCAGACGCTCTTGAGTAAACTCATAACTCGCCACATTGGCTAATTCATTTTCAGAAAGGAATTCGCGATCGGTTTTTTCAAAAGTGGGTTTCCAGCGTCTAAAGGGATCTTTGTCAAGCCACTCTAACTGATACGCCAGGCGTATTATTTTTCGAAGGCGTTGAATGTGTTTCATCACAGTATTCTGGCTCATCACTCGGGGATGCCCTTCCGGATAGTATTGAAATAGAAAGCTCTCAAAATCACAAATAAATTTGTAATTCAACCGGGAGAGGTAAACATCCTTAAGCTTGTTTGATTTTAGAAATTTTCGAACATAGTCTTCCGTGATCTTGAAATTTTTAATGGTTCCCCGCGCCAGCGTACCAATGATTTTTTGGTTGTGATAATCCAGCAGGTAACCAAGCGTTTTACTGTTTTTATCTTCTCCCATAAAATAATCCTTGATCATTTGAGTCGTGAGCAATTTATCTGCTGCTTTCAACTCCAGATAACTTTGATACAATTGAGATTTAGCCAGATCGAGGTATTGATTCAATTGTTTAGCCATACTGGAGTTTCCTAAAACCCGTTTGTTTTGGCCGTCCCAGAGTTCAATGGGTACTTTTCGTTTCAGACTTACACTAAGTCGTTTTTGATCCATGGTGATTCGGGCATACACCAGTGCCTCACCATGGGAAGCCTTCCGGGTATCTGCCCAAAATTGAATAGAGAATGTTTTTGTAGTTCGCATACGAATTGATTTAAATTAAACTTGCTTGTTACGAAAGTCAAATCCAATCTTATCAAAACAGGGGAGAATCCCGGCTCTATGCGCGGTAGCAATCGCTACCGTTTTCAAGTTAAGCTACCAAATAGCTACCAAATAAGCTGAAATCATTTCAAATTATAGGATAGCCTAAAAACTTGAAAACCACGTATTTAATAAAAATACGTGGTTTTTGTGTCTATTTATTTAGACTTGCTGTGACCTCGCCAGGATTCAAACCTGGAACCTTCTGAGCCGTAATCAGATGCGCTATTCAGTTGCGCCACGAGGCCTTTAAACTTGCATAAACAGTAAGGGAACTTATCTGTTTTTGCGGGTGCAAATATAGGTCTTTTTTTAAGAAGTACAAGCTTTAAAATAAAAAAAGGTCATTTGACAAGAAATGACCTTTTCTTAAATTAGTTTTCCGTTTAATACATATTGCGTAAAGCAGTAATATCGTTTGCATTAAACTCTCCGTCTTCACTAGAACTAAAACATGCAAGCATAATTGATGTAGGATCAAAACCGCTTGGCGTACCGGGTATGTAATTCACATCACCGCCTTCGTTGACGTTCTGTCCACAGCTTTGTCTGCTAAACCAGTCGGTATGTCTAAAACCTACCGAATGCCCAATCTCGTGTGTAATCACGTGTTCAACAACGTTGGTGTCATAATTTGCCAGACCGTAAATCTGCACAAATTTGTAAGGACGGCCACCACTTGGGAATCCCGCACTACCACCCGCTCCAGAAGGGTTGTTTATCGTGTTATTGTAAACCACCATATCTTTATCCTGATAATTTGTACCAAAAGTGAGGTTAAAGCTAATGGAAACTCCACTCAGACGGTTGTAATTATCTACAGCCCACTGTAGTGCTGTTCGCTCTTTTGAACTTAAAGCCTGTTGCCCGCCAGTGTACCCAATAATAGAAATGGTACGTCCCTGGCTTACCAATGCTGAAGTGCGGTATTGCTTACTCGTTTTGTCGCCTTTCTCCTGAGCATTTAAAGCTACAAGAGCGCTTAATTGATCGGGTGTAATTACAACATCTTCCTCTAAATAGAGTCTGGGCTCTGTTGTACCGTCAGGAAAATGAAAGGTATCCCATTTAACGTAGCCTGTGTTCATGCCCAGAGCTTCTACCTGATTTAAAATTTCCTGCGAAACCTGAAGATCAGCGGTTTCTTCTAAAGTTTCTGAAGTCATTACTTCTTCTTCGTCCTGAGAACAGGAAATAAATAGAAGCGAACACGCGAGTGCAACACCTGAGACCTTTTTAATTGAATTTAATAACATAAAATAATAATTAATGATTAGTGATGAAGCTAAATTAAGAAATAACGAAAACGTTGTAGGTGTTAATTAACGTTAAAAAATTACATTTTGTCGATGTATATATGTTAAAAATTTTTCAAAACGGTAATAAAAAAAGGCTCTAGAATATAGAGCCTTCATTATCAGTGTTTTATTTTTTTCAGATGATTTCTGCACTTAATCCCGCATCTAATAATGCTGAACAGCGCGGCACTAAATCCTCATAACTTCCGGTTTTAACCGTGCATTTTCCTTTGTAGTGTACAATCAAGGAGCACTGTTCTGCCTGAATGGGCGTATGGTCGCATACGTGTATTAAGGTTTCAATGACGTGGTCAAAGGTGTTTACATCGTCATTGTATACTACAATCTCATTATTGCGGTCTTCAGCTACAAGTACATCTAACTCTTCCTGAATTTTCTCCTTCGTGCTCATATTGAAAAATCGTGAATGCATCAGTATCAGTTTTTTACAAATTTACAAGCTACCCAATTATTTTTTTCAAAATTCATGATAAAATTTAGGCCATGCTGGTTGCAAACCTCTGTAATTGTTGGAATATCCTGTGTATAGAAGCCACTAAGCAATAAAATACCATCGTGATTAAGACATCTGGAATACGCAGGAATATCAGCGACCAAAATATTGCGATTGATATTCGCAATAATCAGGTCGTAGTTTTTGCCATCTAAAAGTGCGACATCACCCTCGTAAACCTTGATTTGATTAACGGAATTGCGTGCTGTGTTCTCTAAAGTGTTTTCATAACACCAGGGGTCAATGTCTATGGCCTCAACCGGAGTTGCACCCTTCTGAGCAGCAAGAATAGCCAGAATACCGGTTCCGCAACCCATATCTAATGTTTTTAAATCCTTTACCTCCAGCTTCAGCAAATGCTTGATCATTAAATGCGTGGTCTCATGATGACCGGTGCCAAAGGACATTTTGGGTTCGATCACAATATCAAACTGCGTATCTGGTTTTGGGTGGAAGGGTGCGCGTACACTGCACAAACCATCAACTTCAATAGGCTCAAAGTTCTTTTCCCATTCCTCGTTCCAGTTTACCGGTTCAATAAGACTTTTGGTATAGCTGCTTTCGAACTCTGGGTTCTGCAGTATTGTAACTGATTCCAGAATTTGGTCGTGATCCAATGCAGATTGAATATAGGCCTTAACCCCATCTTCAGTCTCGTCAAAGCTTTCAAAATCGAAATCAGCCAGTTGTGCGATTAAAATCTCAGCTCCGGGATTTACGGGCTCAATTTTAAAATGGTATTCGGTATAAGATTCTGCCATAAATTAAAAGGCGTTTACAATCGCCATAAAGTCTTCGGCTTTAAGCGAAGCACCACCTATTAGACCACCGTCTACATCGGGTTTAGAAAATATTTCTTCGGCGTTATTCGGTTTAACGCTTCCGCCATAGAGAATGGTAATGCTTTCAGCCAATTCTTTTGAATATTCTTCAGCGATGGTTTTTCTGATGAATGCGTGCATTTCCTGAGCCTGATCCGGGCTTGCAGTTTCGCCGGTGCCGATTGCCCAAACCGGTTCATAGGCCAGAATAATATGTTTCCAGGCATCTGCATCCAGGTGAAATAAAGCCTGACTGATTTGTTTATTTACTACTTCAAAATGCTCGCTAAAATTTCGGTCTTTTAACTCTTCACCAAAACAGTAAATTACTTTCATTGAATTCTCAAGAGCTGCGTTTACTTTTTCTGCAAGCAGGTCTTCCTTTTCATCAAAATAAGCGCGACGCTCACTGTGACCCAGGATAACGGTTTTTACGCCAACTCCTTTAAGCATAGATGCACTGATTTCTCCGGTAAAAGCTCCGGATGAGGATTGATGCATGTTTTGGGCAGCAACTTCGATATCGGTATCTTTTAGGCTTTCAAAAGCACTGTACAGGTTGGTGAAAGGTGGCGCAATGATTACAGATGCGTCAGAGGTTTTATTTATTTTCTTTAAGCCAGCAATTAATTCCTGCGTTTCAGCAAGATCGGTGTTCATTTTCCAGTTTCCGGCTACAATATGTTTTCTCATTGTAATGGTTTTTTAGTTGATTATCTGTTGTGGTTATTGCTCTTTAAAAAGCGGATATTATCATTTGGGACATGCGACTTAGTCTAATTAGCTCCCTTGGTGAACTGTATCTGCTGAGAAAAAAATAGCGAAGTTTCAAATAGACAAAATTGCAGGATTTTTTTCTTCATAAATTCGACAATTTTTAAAAATAGCTACATCAAATTGATTATACAACTATCTGCTTATCTAATGCGTACTTTGGGGTCTAAAACGCCGTAAATTATATCTACGAGTATATTGATTAAAATAAACATTGTGGCTATTATCAAAACTGAACCCATAATAATAGGTAAATCCAGCGTGTTGAGGGCATCTACAATTTCTTTTCCTAAACCATTCCACCCAAAAATATATTCTACGAAAACCGCACCTGCGAGCATAGAGGCAAACCAGCCTGAAACAGCTGTTATCACTGGATTCAAGGCATTTTTAAGTGCGTGTCGCCAGACGATTTGAGTTTTATTTAAGCCTTTGGCCTGCGCGGTACGTATATATTCCATATTATAAACTTCAAGAATGGAATTACGCATCAGCTGAATAACCACAGCCAGCGGTCGTATTCCTAAAACTATAGCGGGCAGAATGATGTTTTTCCATTGAATGGTAATAGCCTCGCCAAAATCATCCATCGCATACAGGCTACCCGTCATATTAAGATGGGTATAGCGATGTAATACATAACCAAAGAGCCACGCAAACAGGATGGCGCTAAAAAAACTGGGTACACTCATACCCAGCGTACTTACCACCTGTATTAATTTATCAAGCCAGGTATCCCGGGCGTTAGCCGAAACCACTCCCAAAAAAATACCCAGAATCATTGCCAAGCTAATTGCACTTACAGCCAAAACAATGGTATTGGGAAGCGTTTCGCTAATTACTTCTGCAACGGTTTTTCCGGTTTTCTGAAAGGATTCTCTGAGATAGGGCTTTTTTAGGACGAGGCTGTAACTACCTATATTAAAAAGTCGGGTATAGCGGTATTTGCCGGAAGATAAGCTGGTGTAGTTTTTTCCTTCGGTTTTGTGAAGAGAAATAGGGGAAAGGTCGTTTAAATAGTAAGCATATTGTGTGAAAACGGGCTTGTCAAATCCATATTTGTGCTTGATAATAGCCAGCTGTTCAGGATCTTCATTTTGATCAAGCATCATACGTGCCGGGTCTCCTGGCAAAACGGTAAATAGCAGAAATACCACCGTCACGACCCCAAAAAGGGTAAGGAGGGCATAAAAGAGTTTATTTAAGATGTAGGAGATCAAAGTCGCTTGATTTCTGAAAGTTTTAAGACCTTGAATTGTGCATCTTTACCCATTAAATCGGCTACATATTCTTCGATAGTACGTTTAAAACCGGCGGCTTTACGGCGTTCGTTTAGAGTTTCGGGTTCTGAAACAGGCCAGATAAAAAAGCCGTTTTCTGCAGTGATTTGAGCCTGAGTGCCATAAATCTGCTCTTTGTCTTGCATCATAAGGTATTTGTCTTCAAGTATTGCAACCTGTGTCATAGGGATTTCGCCCTGTGTGGCAGCTTTTTTTAGAACATCCAGATATTCTTCAATCGCTCCCGGGTTGTGTGAAATAACTTCAAGGGCTACAAGATTAGTAGGTTCACCCACCAGTGATTTGCCGGGATAGCCATAGCGTTTAATTAGTCTTTTTACACGTTTAAGATTTGTAGTGTCAATCATTTGCTGCTTTTTCCACAGGTCACCGGTATAATCTTCTTCGGGAACACCGAGCTCTTCAGCCAGAGCTTTTCGTTTTGCGGGATCTGATTCCTGAATAAGGGGTCTGTAAAGATTGTCAAGCCGGGTAATACTGTCAAGCTGAAATTTCAGGTTGAAATCCAGATCAAGTTTTGCAGTAGGCAGTTTTTCGAGTTCGATTTCTTCTGCGTCATTCCAGTGTTTTTTCTGAATGATGGTGCCGTTATTCAGTTTTAAAATTCCGGGATTACTACGTACAATAGTTTTTAAGGTTGTGGCATCAGTAAAGTAGAAATCAAAATTGATGTCTTGCTTCAGCTTTAAGGAATTTACCTGATCAACGCCCGAAGCCGTAAGACCTATTACCTGATAACCTCTTCTAATCGCATCATTGGTAAGTGATTTAATAGCGGGCCAGCCGTTCCATTCGGTTTTGCTGAGGTCGTACGCTACTATGACGATGAGGTTGGGTGTATTTAAAAATTCTTCAGCATAATCCTCGCCGTCTTTTTCAATAGTGAAATCGTGAACCGGTGGCACGTAACCTTTGGTTACAATTTCGGTGTCAACACCTAGAAATTCCCCGTCTACATCGGGATATTCGCCTTGTGTAGTTATAATTTTTTCTTCCCCATTTACATTGAACTTCCAGTTATAGTCAAAAATATCAACCGGGGCGCCTTCCGGGATTTCCATTCCTTCAGCAATATTAGTACCTACTTTATAAGCCCTGAAGTCGATAAGCGGAAGATGCATCAATACGTAGTACCCAAAGCTCAGACACGCGATAAAAGTTGCGAAGATGATAATTGACCTGCCGAAATTGGTAAAAAAGGGCTGAATGTATTTGATGTTGATAAACAGAAAGACAATCAAAACTAATAAGATCACATCTTTGGTAAACGATTGCCAGGGAGTAAGCGGCAATGCATCGCCAAAGCAACCGCAATCAGTCACTTTATTGAAATAGGCTGAATAAAATGTGAGAAATGTAAAAAAGACGATCATCAGCAACAGCAGCCATAAGGTAAGCCTTTTGTAATACCCGATGATGAGTGCTACACCCAGAACCAGCTCAAGAATCACCAGAATAATTGCCAGGCCCAAGGCAAACGGACTCAAAAATTCAAGATTAAGAACGTCTGGGCCAAAATATTCCTGAAGTTTAAATGAGAAACCAACCGGATCATTGAGTTTAATAAAACCCGAAATGATAAAAAGAATACCTACAAATACACGGATGAAACCTATTAATGCTTTCAAATTTATTCAGTTTTAGATTCTTCAATATGAATTAAGGCAAATACCGCATAATTAATCATATCCTGATAATTGGCATCTATACCTTCAGAAACCAGCGTCTTACCTCTGTTATTTTCAATCTGTTTTACACGTAGCAGCTTTTGTAGAATTAAGTCTGTAAGGGAGCTGATGCGCATATCACGCCAGGCCTCGCCATAGTCGTGATTCTTGTTGAGCATCAGTTCTTTGGTGATTTTCACATGTTTGTCATAGGCTTGTAAAGCTTCATTGAGATTAAGATCAGGTTGCTCTACCACACCTTTTTCAAGTTGAATGAGAGCCATTACCGAGTAATTGATTATGCCAATAAACTCAGCGGTTTCGTCCTCATCAATTTTGTGAACGGCATTTTCCTGCAGTCCACGTATGCGCTGTGCTTTGATGAAAATCTGATCGGTGAGTGAGGGTAATCTCAAAATACGCCAGGCACTGCCGTAGTCGCTCATTTTTTTGGAAAACAAATCGCGGCAGGTGGTAATCACTGCGTCATATTGTGCTGAAGTCTGCTTCATGAATAGGTTATTGCTGCTCTTTTCGCTCTTAAAACCACGTGTTTAAACTCTAAAACTGCAAGTAAAGGGTTCAGGTCAGCGAATTTCTGTAAATTTCGCCTAAAAATACGCAATCTGTAAAAACCGAAAGGCATTATATGGCAAGCATTAACTGCAAAGGGAATTTAATTGATTTAATCACACCCCGGGTGATGGGAATTCTCAACCTGACGCCTGATTCTTTTTATGAGGGTAGCCGGTTTACAAATGCCGATGCGGTTTTAGCTCAGGCGGAAAAAATGCTGGATGAAGGTGCCGACTTTATTGATGTGGGAGCCTATAGTTCGCGTCCTGGCGCTACTGATATTTCGGTTGACGAAGAGCTTTCGCGTTTGCTTCCGGTTGTAGAAGTGCTTGTTGAGAATTTCCCCGAGGTTTTACTTTCTGTAGACACTTTTCGGGCAAAGGTTGCAGAAGAAGCCATTGGTGCGGGAGCGGCAATGATTAATGATATTTCTGCAGGTTTGCTTGATAATCAAATGTTGCCAACTGTCGCAGCTCTTCAGGTTCCTTATGTGATGATGCATATGAAAGGGAGCCCGCAGACTATGAAAAACCTTGCGCAGTATAATGATCTTGTCAAAGAAGTGATTTATTATTTAAGCGAACGTATTGCTGCTGCACGTGCACTAGGGATTAACGACTTAATCATCGATCCCGGTTTTGGCTTCGCGAAAACAATAGCGCATAATTTTGAACTTTTAGATAATGCGGAACGGTTGCAGATGCTTGATGTACCGGTCTTGATAGGAGTTAGCCGCAAATCTATGATATATAAAACGCTGAATGTTCCGGCTGCAGAAGCTTTAAACGGAACTACCGTTTTAAATACGATCGCACTTCAAAAGGGCGCCTCTATTCTTCGGGTGCACGATGTAAAGCCCGCTGTTGAGGCGGTAAGATTAGTGCAAGCGCTTTCGCAAAGCGAAAAAGGAACGGCTGCAATCTAATCGCAGTTAGTATCTTCGCACACGCTGAATCCTTAAAGGTTTTGGCGAATCACCCTAATTGACTTTTAAATGAGTGTTTTTTACATACTAATTGGTTTGACCTTACTTGTTGTGGGAGGAGAGTTTTTAGTACGATCCTCAGTAGGATTATCGTTTAAACTGAATCTCTCTAAAATGGTAATAGGTCTTACCGTGGTGTCTTTTGCAACTTCGGCCCCAGAGCTTTTAGTGAGTTTGCAGGCTGCTTTAGAGGGTTTGTCGGATATCGCTTTGGGCAACGTTATAGGGAGCAATATTGCAAATATAGCTCTGGTTTTGGGGTTAACGGCTATCATATCAACGCTGGGAATTGATTCTGATTTTTTCAGATTTAACTGGCCGGTGATGGTTTTGTTCTCACTGGGTCTTTATTTGGCTTTGATTAATGACGGAGTTTTGTCTAAACTGGAAGGTTTTATTCTGGTTGTTTCGCTGGTCATCTATCTCTTTGTATTGATTCGCCGCGCGAAACTTGCCCGTCCAACCGAAGAAGGTCAGAATGATGCCGTTGATTCAGCCTTATCTAAAACCTCCTATTTCAAAATTGTGATTTGGTTACTTATAGGTGCGATTGCACTGTACTTTGGGTCTGAATGGCTGGTGCTGGGGGCGACTGAGCTTGCCGCTTCGCTTGGGGTTAGCGATTATGCCATTTCGGTGACCGTAATCGCAATAGGTACCAGTGTTCCTGAACTTGCAGCATCTCTGATCGCTGCACTTAAAAAGGAAAAAGCGATATCACTGGGTAATCTTATAGGTTCAAATATTTTTAATATTGCTTCAGTTTTAGGGCTTACAGCGCTAATTACTCCTATTCAGGTGGTAGATGATCGCATTTTGGATACCAATATGTTCTGGCTTTTGGGTTTTGCAATTGTCTTGCTTCCGCTTGGCTATTTACCCTTAAAAATGGAGCTTAACCGCTGGAAGGGTTTTATTCTGTTTGCAGCCTATTGCGTATTTATAGGCTTGGCGTTTAGCTAACAGATGAATCTATACTGTTAAAAAAACCGTCAGCTCATATCAAATTGAATTTGACCTTGGATTGAACCAAAATAAAAAAGCCCGCAACTTGCGGGCTTTCATTTTATCAGTTTAAAAATCCTTAGATTTTTTTCTCTGCAGTTTTAACTGTCTTAACGATACGACCCGCAACTTTATATGGGTCAGCGTTTGAAGCAGGACGACGATCTTCTAACCATCCTTTCCATCCTTTCTCAACTGTGATGATAGGAATACGGATTGAAGCTCCACGGTCAGAAATTCCGTAAGAGAAATCGTGAATAGAAGCAGTCTCGTGCTTACCGGTTAGACGCTGATCGTTAAACTCACCGTATACTGCGATATGTTCTGCAGTTACAGGGCGGAAAGCTTCACAAATGGTTTCATATACCTCTTTAGAACCGGCAGTTCTCAATGTAGTATTTGAGAAGTTGGCGTGCATACCAGAACCATTCCAGTCTCCTTTTACAGGTTTAGGGTGGTACTCAATATACCATCCGTAATCTTCAGTAAGACGTTGTAATAGATAACGAGCAACCCAGATTTCATCACCGGCTTTTTTAGCTCCTTTAGCAAACAATTGGAATTCCCACTGTCCGCTTGCAACTTCTTGGTTAATACCTTCAAAGTTAAGACCAGCATCGATACAAAGATCGGCGTGCTCTTCAACAAATTGTCTTCCGTGTGTGTTTTTACCACCTACAGAGCAGTAGTACATACCTTGAGGACCTGGATATCCACCTACAGGGAAACCAAGAGGCAATTGAGTAGCTTTGTCCATAATGAAGTATTCCTGCTCAAAACCGAACCAGAAATCATCATCTTCATCATCAATCTGTGCGCGAGCGTTAGACGGGTGAGGAGTTCCGTCAGCGTTAAGAACTTCACACATTACAAGATACCCATCTCTACGAGCAGGATCTGGATATATAGCAACGGGCTTAAGCAAGCAATCTGAAGAACCACCTTCAGCCTGCTGGGTAGAAGAACCGTCAAATGACCAGGTAGAACAGTCTTCCAGCTTACCGCTGAAGTCTTCCTCGATCTTGGTTTTACTTCGTAAGTTGGCAGTTGGCGTATAGCCGTCAAGCCAGATATACTCTAATTTTGATTTGCCCATAATAAATTGGTTTTTAAATTTTTTGAATTAAACGAATGCAAATATAACATTTCTTTAATACCTAGTATTTTTCGAAAGGGGGGTGGGACTGTCTCATTAACGGAAAAAATTTAATAACCCCCTATAATTTTGGGGGTATATTGCGAAATCATATATTTTTGCAAGGTTGAATTTAGTATTTCATAAAAATAAGCCTATTATGAACACCCTACGTTTTTTTGCTTTAAAAGAGAGTTATAGCCGAAAATTAATACAAATGCCTGAAAATCAGCGTAGATCTGCTCTTTTTGGGAATAACGTTTTCGGGAAAAAAGCGATGCGTCAAGTGCTTTCTGCTGAAGCCTTTAAAGCTGTTGAAGATGCGATAAATACCGGGTCAAAAGTGGAACGCGCAATGGCCGATAGTATCGCTGCAGGTATGAAACAGTGGGCTCTTGAGCACGGGGCTACCCATTATACGCACTGGTTTCAGCCCCTTACCGGCGCAACTGCCGAGAAGCACGATGCGTTTTTTGAAACCGATCTTGATGGAAATGCTATGGAGAAATTTGACGGGGCTCAGCTGGTTCAGCAGGAACCTGATGCATCATCATTTCCACACGGGGGAATTCGAAATACTTTTGAAGCGCGGGGTTATACCGCCTGGGATCCATCCTCACCGGCATTTATATTAGACACCACGCTCTGTATTCCTACGGTTTTTGTTTCGTACACTGGTGAGGCTCTTGATAACAAAACACCTTTGTTGAGGGCGCTGGGTGCTATTGACAGCTCTGCGACCGCTGTTGCGCAATATTTCAATAAAAGCGTGAATAAAGTAACTGCAACATTAGGCTGGGAGCAGGAATATTTTTTAATTGATGCTGCCTTAGCTGCGTCAAGACCCGATATCATGCAAACTGGCAGGGCGATGTTGGGGCACGCACCAGCTAAAGGGCAGCAATTAGATGATCATTATTTTGGGTCTATTCCTACCCGTGCACTCAATTTTATGAAAGATCTGGAGCAGCAGTGTATGTTGTTGGGTATTCCGGTTAAAACCAGACATAATGAGGTTGCACCTAATCAGTTTGAGTTGGCACCGGTTTTTGAAGAAGCGAACCTTGCGGTAGATCACAACTCTTTAATTATGGATTTGATGGACCGTATTGCAGAGCGGCATCATCTCAAAGTGTTATTTCATGAGAAACCCTTTGCGGGTGTAAACGGAAGTGGAAAACATAATAACTGGTCGTTGATGACTGATAATGGAATCAATTTATTGAGTCCCGGTACAACTCCAACTAAAAACCTGCAGTTTCTTACCTTTTTCATAAATACCATCAAGGCGGTACAGGATAATGAAGAATTGCTAAGGGCTTCTGTGGCTTCGGCGGCTAATGATCATCGATTAGGTTCTAGCGAAGCTCCACCGGCAATCATGTCTGTTTTTATAGGGAAACAATTAACCAAAGTGCTTGATGAACTTGAGAAGGTAACCGACGGTAAACTTTCTCCTCAGGAAAAAACAGACCTTAAACTTAATGTGGTAGGTAAAATCCCTGAGATTTTATTGGACAATACCGATCGTAACCGTACCTCGCCATTTGCATTTACGGGTAATAAATTTGAATTCAGGGCAGTGGGTTCGACGACTAATTGCTCGCGTCCCATGGTAGTTTTGAACACAATTGTAGCACGGCAACTTTCAGCTTTTAAAAATGAGGTTGATGCACTTATAGATTCAAAAAACATGAAAAAGGATGATGCGATTTTCAATGTTTTGCGGGAATATATTAAAGCCTCTAAACGAATACGTTTTGAGGGGGATGGTTATAGTGAGAGTTGGCAGGCTGAAGCTAAAAAGCGAAAGTTGAGCAACAACAAAACCACGCCCGAAGCTTTAAACATACAGATTACAAAGCCGGTGATTAAGCTTTTTGAGGATACCGGGGTCATGAATGAGATTGAATTAAAAGCCCGTTATGAAATTGAGTTGGAAGAATATGTGAAACGCATTCAAATCGAAAGCAGAGTGCTTGGAAATATTGCCCAAAACCATATCATTCCTACAGCGATACGCTATCAAAATTTACTTATTAAGAATGTGAAGGGCCTTAAAGAGATTTTTGGTGCAGATTACAAAAAATTAGGGCAGGAGCAGCTAGTTCTTATTGAGAAAATTTCGGAATATATCAAGACCATAAATACGTTGACCTTCGAGATGATTGAAGCCCGAAAGGTGGCTAATATCGAGGAGGTTGCTAAGCGTGCTCTATCCTATACTAACACCGTTCTACCCTTTTTTGATCAAATTCGTTACGCTTCTGATAAGCTGGAGTTGCTTGTGGAAGATAAATTATGGCCGATAACCAAGAACCGGGAGTTATTGAACCTTAATTAATTGTATTCATAGGTTGAGCTCAGGTTATTATTTGGAAATGACTATTTTAACACTTACAACTCATGTAGCTTTATTCTTACAACTTTAATTTTGCCATAAAAAAGGGTGTTTTCCCCTTTAACCTATTAGCTCAATAGCAATGCGGTTTTGAGAGATACAACGTTTTCGTAATCAATGAGTTTCATCGAAAAGTTGATTTTCTATGAAATTAAGTGGTATAGTTTTTCATACTTTAGCGGTGCGTTGAAATAGAAAAAGCTTGATGAAATAAATTTCTTCGCCTCCCAACTTCCCCTAGTTGACTTTGATAATAAACGTTCTCCAACTTTGTTTATTTCACGGTCTTTAAATAGTATTTATTAACCATTCTATATATTATTAATTAAATTTTCTCTTATGAAAAAAGTTATTTTGTGCGCAGCAGCGCTTTTAATTGGAGCAGTTACATTTGCTCAATCAAACGAAAGTATCGTAAATCAAGCCGGTAATGGGAATGATGCGATGGTAACCCAAACAGGGTCAATAAACAAATCAAATGTAGATCAATCGGGGAGCGTTTCTCCAGGAGCTGTAGACAATGATGCTATTGTAGAGCAGACAGGTGTTAATAACAATTCTACAATCAGACAGAGACGTAACAGAAGTCTTGCCACCACCACACAAATAGGTAATGACAACCGTGCTTTTGTAACTCAATTAAGTAGTGATAATGAAAGCGATATCGATACTGAAGGTAACGGAAACAGAGCTACAGTTACTCAGTTAGGTGGAGATTTTAATGAGTCTGATATTGATCAGGTAGGTGATGGTAATATTGCTTTAAATTATCAACGAGGTGGCGGAAACGATGCTGTAATCTGGCAAGATGGAACCGGTAACGACGGAAATACAAACCAAAATGGTACGGACAACTCTTCTGAAATTTATCAGGATGGAATGGCTAACGTTGCAGATGTTGATCAAATAGGAAGCATGAACACATCTATGTCTACACAAAATGGAACAGCAAATACGTCAACTGTTATGCAGGACGGTGCGGATCATTGGAGCTCTGTAATGCAATCAGGTAATAACAATACCAGTACTGTGATGCAATCTGGTTTAGGTCATATAAGTACCGTTACCCAGATGGGAAGCTTTAATACTTCAACAGTAACTCAAAGCAACTAGTTTTTGATAAATCAAACAGCTTAAAAGCCGTCTACGTTATACTGGACGGCTTTTAGTCTCATAATTAGTATTCAGCTTTTTTTTATTTTATTCTCAAACTGTAAACGAGCAAATATGCATACTTTAAAATTTTGAGTTTAGAACTTATTAACAGGTTTGGCTAGTCGAAAATATTTGTATTTAAACGAATAAGAGCTTAAAGACACCTAGTTAATAGCTGTTTATCATTAATTTTAATCAGTAAGAAATTATCAGTTGAATTTTTTCAAACATCTTTCTCTCCGCTTAATTAAACAACTGTTTTATTTTAATAACTCAGATAAACCAAATAAGTATTTATTAACCATTCTATATATTATTAATTAAATTTTTCTATTATGAAAAAAGTTATTTTATGCGCTAGCGCGCTAATGTTGGGAGCAGCAGCTTTCGCACAATCAAATGAAAGTGATGTGTCACAAACGGGTAACGACAACCTATCGGCTGTCTCTCAAGTTGGAGCAGACAACCTTTCGGGTGTAACTCAAACCGGGGACGACAACGACTCAGATGTTATGCAAGACGGTACTATTAACAGATCTTCTGTTAATCAATTAGGAGATGCCAATACAAGTGTTGTAAGTTCAACAGGAAGACTTAATTCTTCTCAGGTTCAACAAGTATATAACGGTAACGACAGTGAGGTAACTCAAAACGGATCTCAAAACGGGTCTAGAGTTTTACAGGGATTTGTAAACAGCGGAGGTACTGTATCGCGTGTAGGAAATTTTAATACAAGTACTGTATCTCAGGATGGTTTTAGAAACTCATCTTTAGTTAGACAACAAGCATTATCATCAGATCCAAGTGAATACAATGTATCTAGTGTGGATCAGATAGGTGACCTTAATAATAGTACTGTTGATCAAATTGGAGATTATAATGTCTCTGATGTTGATCAAGCAGGTGTTAGCCATCTTTCTATTGTATCACAAACTGGTAGCGATAATGATGCAGACGTAGATCAATTTGCTGCGTCAAATATTGCTGAAATTACTCAAAATGGAAATCTTAACACTGCTAGTATTTTGCAAAACAGAAGTGGTGATGTAGTTGCTACTAATCAAGCTTACCAGACGCAAATTGGGAATAGCAATACTGCTGACATAGTACAAGATTCACCATTCGCTAACGGAGCTGGTCAAGGAACGTTAAATTCTATTGCTACACAAATGCAGCATGGTGACTTTAATACTGCAACAATAACACAGGCAAACAGCAACCATACAGCTTCACAAACACAGGTAGGTGATTCTAATATTGCTGATGATCTGCAAAAAGGTGCCTCTCAGACCTCAACAGTTATGCAGGTAGGTGATAGCAACGAAAGTTATACTGTACAAAACGGTTTTGGTCATATTTCGGAAGTAACACAAACTGGTGTTTCTAACCTTAGTACTGTTAATCAAACTGGTGGTGCATCTCAGTCTTATGTGATTCAAGGTGGTGATGCAAATGACAGCTGGGTTATGCAATCTGGTAATATGCAGATGAGTACCGTAACTCAAATGGGTAATATGAATACATCGACAGTTACTCAAACTAACTAATCTTGTTTTTTATAAAATTTGAAGAAGGCTTACGACATTCTCGTAAGCCTTTTTATTTTGATTTTTTAGGTATAAAAAGTTTGTTTTATAAGGGTGTTTTTAATGCCTTAACTATTTTGTATAAAATAGACTTTTAGCGATTAGTATACATACTTCGAAGATATTCGTATTTAAACGAATAAGATATTTAAGGAGCTTTAGCTTATTAGTTTTTACCTATTTTTATTTTGTTAGAATGCTCCCCTCGAAGTAGTCTTTTTAACATTTTCTCCCCTTAAATCAATGCCTGTTGCATTTTAATATTTCAGGTATTTCAAATAAGAATTTATTAACCATTCTATATATTATTAATTAAATTTTTCTATTATGAAAAAAATTATTTTATGCGCTAGCGCGCTAATGTTAGGCTCCTTAGCCTTTGCTCAAAGCAACGAAAATGTTATTTCACAAAACGGGTCTGGAAATTCGAGTACAGTAGATCAAACCGGAATGACTAACAGATCTGTTACTCGTATTTTTGGTGACACCAATAACACTACTCTTGATCAGGATGGTGTTAGTAATAATTCTGTAGTAGAAATTGCTGGTAATAGCAGTACAGATAATACTTCTGATGTTATTCAGGACGGTACGCAAAACAACATTTTAGTTGATGTTTCAGGAGATAGAAATATGGTCACTGTAGAACAGGTTGGAGATCGCAACAATCAAGGCGATAGCTTTCTACCTGGAGAAGGTGTTAATATCACTGGTGACGATAATGAGGCGGAACTTTATCAATTAGGAAATGATAATGACGGATTCATAAGACAAACAGGTGATGAGAATTATGCCGGTATTAGTCAGTTCGGGACAGATAACCTCGCTAATATTATCCAGGAAGGAGATGGCAACGAAGCAACTACCGAACAAGGTGGAGTTTCTGGCTCTTCATTTGCATCTCGAGGAGGTACTTCTCTGCAAGAGCAAATGGGTAATGATAACAGTGCTTATGCTGCCATGGAAGAAGATATGAATGAAATCTATCAGGGTCAGCAAGGTAACGGTAACGAAGCCTCTGCTATCCAGAATATATTATCTTTTGGTGGAAATAACGTTGCAAGTCAAACCCAAATTGGCGATAATAACAGTGCTGAAATTTTACAGGAGGGCTCTTTTAACGTGGCTACTGAAATGCAGTCTGGAGATGATAATATTTCTTTTACTCAGCAAATTGGTACTTATAATACAAGTACAGTGATGCAAGGGGGTAACTCAAATATTAGCTCAGTTATTCAGAGTGGAGGAAGTCACATAAGTACAGTTACCCAAATGGGTATGGGTAATTCTTCTAGCGTTACTCAATCAAACTAATCTGATTAAGTTATAAAATTAAAGGCAGTATGGATTATCACTTGATAGTAAGTCTAAATTCGTACTGCTTTTAGTTTTAAATAAAATTAGAGTACAGTTATAAAACATTATTGATGTCTTGATGATTTTTATCTTGACTAATTGAATTTTTTGTAAAAAATTTCAATATCTTGAAGGGTATTGGGTTTCTTTGCTAATGAAAAATAAATAATTATGAAAACAGCTTTTAAAAGTATAGTTGCGATATCGATTTTTATGATATCTTTTGTTGGTTTTGGACAAGAGCTGGAAGAGGCAGTTATTTATCAAATCAATAATCCTTCAATAAAACAACTGCAATTGCCAGCAGCACAAACAGAAAATTCCAGCATTTTCATTGTCCAGGTGGGAACGGACAATTTAATAGAAACTTCGGCAAATTCCCCCAATGTTGAACTTGCGCTAAATCAAAATGGTTCAAATAATGTTATTCGAATGATTGATAGCGCTGATAAAATAAATGTTTCGGTTATTCAAAATGGCAATCAAAATACACTTACTAAATACAATTTTTTTAGTAATACTCTTGTAAACAGCACATTTATTCAAAATGGAAATAATCAGGATATCAATGTCTTTGGAGAGAACTCAATTTCAGAGACTATGAAAATTACGATGACAGGTGATGGTCAAAGCCTAATAGTACGAAACTTCAACTAATCTTTCTTTGACAGATGAACCCCAATCGGCTATTGTTTCTTCTTGTTTTATTAGTTACCACAGTTGTCAATGGGCAATTTTATAATAAAGAGGTTTCAGGTGAAATTGATCTAACTGAAGAAAACCAAATGTTTGTTTTTAAGGGATTAATATCAAATAAAACCCCAATTAATACCAGTATACAATATAAATTTTCAATTATTTATCCGCAAAGCGGAGATGATGAGTTGCAAAAAGAAGAAACCGAAGGTCGTCTTGTATTAGATCCTAATGAACGAATAGAAGTATTATCTGAATCTATTCAAGCTGATGAGAATTTAAATGTAATAATACTTTTTCTGGTGTATGATACAGATGGTAACCTTGTCGGAAAAGATCGCAAGGTTATTAAGAATGGATTATTTGTCGGGGATGAAACGCCTGTTTCTGTAATTCAGCCTGACTCCAATTTGGATGTTGCAAAATCAAAAGAGGATGGTCTTGTTCTAAAAGGTATCGTAGTGGAAGATACCAAAACAAAGCCTGGAAGTGACTTTTATAAGGAGTTTTATTCCAATTATCTTTCAAAAAATATAAACGGTGAAGAGATTGTTACCATCAAAGAAGTCCTTGCTTTAGGGCGCAATACAAAAATTGAAGTATATGTTGCAGAGAAAAAGGTTTTTGAATTTTTTATCAGACCTGCTTCAGAATACTTAAAACAAATGTCGCAGTATTCAATTATGCAAGTTATGCGGCAACTTGACTTTAACAATAAAAACCAAAATACAGTACAACGATATTAATGTTATGAAGCAATTACTACTTTTAGCAACTGTTCTACTTGCCGGAACTTTGGGTTATGGGCAACAACTTACCTATCAACCAAAAAATCCCAATTTCGGGGGTGAAACGTTCAATTATCAATGGTTATTAAGTTCTGCAAACGCCCAAAATTCATTTACCGATCCCAGAGATGATAATGATCGTTTTGGTAGGCAATCAGAACTTGAACAATTTGCGAATAACCTAAACAGACAACTTTTAAGTCAAATTTCCCGTGGTTTATTTGCTTCGCAAATTGGAGAAGGTCTTGAAGCCGGTACCTATAATTTTGGTTCTCTTGCTCTTGAGGTATACGATTCTCAGGAAGGCTTAGTCATCAATATTTTAGATACTAATACCGGAGAGCAGACCCAAATCATTGTACCAAATCAATAATGTGATGAATTTAAAAAGAGTCGTTACACACCTGGCGTGTGGCTTTTTGTTTGCTTCCTGCGGAGCTTATTTTAATCAGCCTATAATGAACCAGAGTGCTCGTACGGGTGAAATATCGGGCTATAGTACAAAGCTTGTTGAATTTCCTGAACCTGCAGAACCTATAGTTGCGGGAGTTTACAATTTCAAAGATCAAACCGGGCAGTATAAAAATGTCGAAAACGGAAGTACGTTTAGTACAGCCGTGTCTCAGGGAGCTACTACAATGCTTATAAAGGCTTTAGAAGATTCCAAATGGTTTACACCAATAGAGCGTGAAAATCTGGGTAATCTTTTAAATGAGCGTAATATTATTAGATCAACCCGGGATGAATATCGAAAAAATAGTAATCCAAATGAACCAAATCTTCCGCCCTTGTTATATGCCGGGGTACTTTTAGAAGGAGGTATCATAAGTTATGATTCAAATATTATAACAGGAGGTCTTGGAGCCAGATATTTTGGGGTGGGTGGTTCAACCCAATACCGTCAGGATAGGATAACCGTTTATTTAAGAGCAGTATCTACGTCGAGCGGAAAGGTTCTTAAGACCGTTTATATATCTAAAACAATCCTTTCGCAGGCTATTGATGCAAGTTTATTCCGTTATGTAAACTTTCAACGATTGTTGGAAGTAGAAACAGGGTATACTAAAAACGAACCGGTGCAATTAGCAATGAAAGAGGCGATAGAGAAAGCTGTTCACGCGCTTATTGTTGAAGGTATAGAAGATAGATTGTGGTCAACTAAATCGGGTAACGAACTAAATGATAAATTGGTACAGGAATATCAGGAAGAAAAAAAATTAGAAGAATCAACCCGCCTTTATGAACGTGAATTCTTTGATCAGACTCTAAAAAATTCTTTTACACTTGATTTAGGAGGAGCACTTTATAAAGGAGATTATGGTAATGGTGAAGTTACTCCTTTAATACGACTGGGATACAGTACTGCGTTGACTGATTTTATGTCAGTGGGTGTAAAAGGAGGACTCTTCAATCTTAAGGGTGGAAGAGCCTATGATGAAACCTTTGGACATCTTGATTTAAATCTGGAATTTAATCTGTTAAAAAACGATACGTTTGCCCCGTTTGTATACGCTGGCGGTGGGTTGCTGGCTCAAATAGGGAGTGATGAATCTTCGAGTGTTGATACTTCTCAGGCCGAAGGTAAAATACAATATGGCGTTGGAGTAAATTACCATCTCAGTAAAAAGTTCAGTATGCGCTTGTGGGCTGAACACAATATTCCATTTTCAGACAAATTGGATGGGATAGAAAGTGGTAAGTATACAGATTTCTACTATAATTTTGGTTTAGGTCTGCAGTACCATTTTAATTTCAGTTCAAAATCAAAAAGCACAGATAAACCTTTAGAAAATTAATGGGGATGAAAATTAAAAATATCGTATACTGTTTCGTATTGATTCTGGCAATTTCCTGTACCGAAGATCCAATTAGTGATTTTGGGACAGGTACTATTACAGGGAAGGTAGTCACCGAAGGTGAAAATTTGCCTCTTGAAAATGTAAAAATTAGTTCAAACCCGGTTTCAAATACGGTTTTTACAGATGCCGATGGGAATTTTACAATAAATGATGTCGAAGCGGGGCAATATTCTGTTCAGGCTGAATTAGATGGTTATGTAACAGCATTTGAGGCATCACAGGTCGAAGAAGGAAGGGTAAATAATATTGTTTTTGAGCTTGAAGTTAGTACTGTAAATAACGAAGCACCAATGGCTCCCGAGCTGGTGAGTCCAGCTGATAATAGTGTGGACTTGCAATCCGAAGTGACTTTTATTTGGACTTCTGGCGCAAATGACGATGATGACCTCAAGTATGTTTTAGAATTACGTAATGTAAATCAAAGCTCGACTGAACGCTATGAGAATTTGACAGATACTACATTTACCGTTTCAGATTTAGATAGGGCAACTTCTTATGTTTGGCAGGTTATAGTTTCTGATGAAATCAATGACCCTGTTCGAAGTGAGACTTCTCAATTCTCAACTGAGGGTTATACCGCTAAAGATTATCACTTCACAAGAATTATAAACTCAAATGCTGTTATTTTCTCTTCAAATGAGGATGGCTCAGAACAGGTCGCTTTAACTGATTTGGATCAAAATAGTTTTAGACCGAGAAAGAATGCTGAAGTAAGTAAGATTGCCTTTTTAAGAACAGTAGGAGGTAGTACGCATCTTTTTACTATGAATCTTGATGGTTCAGAACAAAAGCAGCTGACTCAGGATGTACCCATCAATGGTTTTAGAATAAGTGATCTGGATTTTACCTGGGCACAAAATGGAAGTAAGTTATACTATCCTCATTTCGATAAATTATACAGTATAAATTTTGACGGATCAGGAAGAACCCTGATTTATGAAACGGCTGATGGTTCTTTTATAAGTGAGGTGGCGGCAACCGATTTTGACGACAATCTAATCGTTTTAAAAACAAATAATAATCAAGGTTACGATGCCCGGATTTTTACAGTAAATCTTAGTTCACAAACCGTTGGCGATATTATCCTTGAAAACCAGCCTGGCGCTGCTGGAGGGCTTGATATTGATGCCAATGCTGAAAGGGTGATTTTTTCAAGAGATGTTTCAGGATCTCAAAATGATAGTTACAGAATCTTTAGAAGCCGTCTCTTCGTTTATGACCTCAATTCTAAAGTGAGTAGTCAGATAGTAGAAAATACACCATCAGGTAAAAATGACCTTGACCCTAGCTTTTCACCAACTGAAGGGGCTGTGATATTCACAAGGGTTTCTAATAATGTAGGGGCAGTCCCTGAGGTATTTAAAGTTGAGTTTACCTCTTCAGGTACTAATGCTGTGCAATTATTATTTACAAATGCAGCTATGCCAGACTGGGAGTAATAACCGTTTAGAATACATTTTAAAAACGTCCTGAAATTTCAGGACGTTTTTATTTCTTACTTTTGCAAAATAGCCATAAAAAATGAGTGAAGAGATTTCAAAACGTTATGCCCAGCGCGGGGTATCTGCTGGTAAAGAAGAAGTTCATAAAGCCATAAAAAATGTAGATAAGGGTTTATTCCCTAAAGCTTTTTGTAAAATAGTGCCCGATTATCTTACCAGCAGCGATGAGCACTGCCTTGTGATGCATGCTGATGGGGCCGGTACTAAATCTTCACTCGCTTATATGTATTGGAAGGAAACCGGTGATCTTTCGGTTTGGAAAGGTATCGCTCAGGATGCATTGATAATGAACGTAGATGACCTGCTCTGTGTGGGAGCTACAGATAATATTTTGCTTTCTTCAACCATTGGTAGAAATAAAAACCTCATTACTGGTGAAGTCATTTCAGCAATAATTAACGGGACCGAAGAGCTTATAGCAGATCTTGCAAAACATGGTGTGACTATCAAAAGCACCGGAGGTGAGACCGCAGATGTGGGGGATTTAGTTCGCACCATAATTGTAGACTCTACTGTAACAGCCCGAATGAAAAGGGCAGATGTCGTTGATAATTCAAGAATTAAGGACGGAGACGTGATTGTTGGCCTCGCGAGCTACGGGCAGGCAAGTTATGAAACCGAATACAATGGCGGTATGGGAAGCAACGGCCTTACCTCGGCGCGTCACGATGTTTTTAGTAAGTATTTAGCTGAAAAATATCCTGAAAGCTTTGATGCTTCGGTACCTGATGATCTGGTATATAGCGGTTCAAAAAAACTTACAGACGCGGTTGATAACAGCCCGCTTGATGCCGGTAAGCTGGTTTTATCACCTACACGTACCTATGCTCCGGTAATTAAAAGAATTCTTGAAGAAGTTGATAGAAACATGCTGCATGGAATGATACATTGTAGCGGGGGAGCGCAAACAAAAATCCTACACTTTATTGATAATCTGCATATTGTAAAGGATAATATGTTTGAGCTGCCACCACTTTTCAAACTTATTCAGAAAGAAAGTAATACAGATTGGCGTGAGATGTATCAGGTATTTAATATGGGGCACCGCATGGAGCTTTATGTTGATCCCAAACTGGCAGATCAGATAGTCCAAATTTCAGAGAGTTTCAATATTCCCGCTCAGGTTATTGGCAGGGTTGAGGCATCTGAAGAAAAACGTTTGACAATTAAAAGTACTTTTGGAACGTTTACCTATTAGAATCTTATAATGTACCTATTTTGAAGCAGTTATCTTTTTATTTAGTTCTTTGTTTAATTTTTTTATCAGGTGGAATCTCTGCCCAACACGTAGCTTTTCCATTACCTATAAAGAAAAGTGTAATCAAAAAGTTAAACGAGCAACTTAATAAGAAAGAAGAGACCAATTGGGTTAAAAAAAACCAGGCAGGTGTTGATTTAAGCGAAGTGGCATTTGTCAATTGGAATTCTGGGGGTACTAATTCATTTTCTGGGCTTGCTGAGGTCAAATTAGAGCGTAATTACGCCGATAATCAAACCAAATGGCGAAATAAATTTGTTGGGCGCTATGGGATCAATAGTCAGGAAGGCCGGGAAATTCGAAAAACAGACGACCAACTCGAGGTAACTTCAGATTTTGGTTATCGCCGTGATACTATTTCTAACTGGTATTATTCGGCAAAATTTAGATTTGCTTCTCAATTCACAAATGGTTATAAATATCCTGATAATAAAACTCCCATATCGCAATTTATGGCACCTGGTTATGTCTTTCTGGGTATAGGAAGTGAATATGGTAAACGGATGGATAATCTTTCCATCTATGCTTCGCCGCTTACCTATAAGTCCACTTTTGTTCTTGATCAGCGCTTGGCTAATAATGGGGCATTTGGTGTAGAACCCGCTGTGAAAGATGCAGATGGAAACATTATCAAAGAAGGGGAGAACGTTAATAGTGAACTTGGAATTCTTTTACAAAGTATATGGAAAGCAAGGCTTATGGAGAACATAAACTTCACTAATTCGGTTAATCTTTATACTGATTACCTGAATAGTTTTGGGAATATTGATATTGACTGGGAACTCAATTTGAACTTTAAAGTGAATAGCTTTGTCCTTGCCAAATTAGGTTCTCATCTGCGGTATGATAATGATATTAAAATTACCGAAACCGATGTTGATGGTGATAAAATGGTTACTGGAGCCCGTGTTCAGTGGAAGCAGCAATTAGGAATAGGCGTAATTGTTGATTTTTAATTTTTTCTGTTTTTTCAAAACCATTTAAGACCCTTTTACGTATATTATACTTGTAACAACTGTCAATACCTGCAAATCAACATGTTATCTGTAAATGTCCCTAGATCACGTACCGCATTCTATATTTTTCTTGCTTTAATTTTAGTATTCAATATCGGAGTAATTGCGCTTTTTGATCTTGAAACTAGCCGCTTTACCAGACTTGCCACGGTCTTTGCCTTTTGTGTTTATTATAGCGTAAACAAAAAAATATTGAACATCTGGACGGTCTCGGCATTGACGCTTTTATTTATTAGGGATATATTCTTTCAATTTTACGAGCAGGGATGGGGATATAAGTTTTATTTAATCTTTGGCACCCTGTTTTATTTGACCGTTGTGTTTGAACGTTTACCTAAGTTCTCTGAATTAAAGTTTAAGCCCGGCGTTGTTCTGGTGACCAGTCTTTTAGTTGCGTTAAATACCTATACGTTGTATATCATCATGAATATGCAGATGGTAACTTATACCTTCCATGATAATTTAGAACCCATTTTGTTCTACATATATGGAGCGGCAATGATGGTTTTGGGTGTGCAGGCTATTTTATATAATAATAAGTATAACAGCAACCGCTCTTTGTTATACATCTTCTTTGCTTTTGGGTTTATCTTTTCTGATATCGCTGCATTATTTGCCTATTACTTTGAGTTTGATTTGTTTTATTTCTTTGATCGCTTTTTCTTTATCGTAGCTACTGGCTTGTTAGTGAAATATGGCCTTAATTTCGAAAGTGTAAAAGAAGAATATTTTCAATACGAAATGATCGACAAGAAGCTTTAATTTTAAAGCTTTAAAACAGCTATCTATTTTTAAAAACTATGAAAAATTTACTGGGTATAGGGTCACGTATAAAGCATGCAGACCTTGGCAGCGGAGTGGTAACTAATGTTACATCTAAACATTACTGGGTAACCTTTATTGACAGTGGTCTTGAAACTTTAGATTTAGATGAAGATTTTGAAGTTATCGAAGCAGTAGAAGATGAGGTTGATACGATAAGTTTTTACGAGGTTGAACGTACCCTTCGCGAGATGCTTAAACACTACTCAGACATTTCTGAAATCGTGCCTATTGCAGACAAATATAAGGGAGGTACACTGATCCTGAGTCCCGCAGATCCAAATCTGTCTCAAAAGGAAATACCCATTGATACGTTTTTTCATAAAATTGTTATGGTTCGTGACCGAATTCGGGTAATGGAGCAAAAAATAAACTCCAGTAAAAATCTTGATGATCAGGAGAAAATTGATTTACAGCAGTATATAACCCGCATTTACGGTAGTCTGACTACATTTAATGTACTCTTCAAAAACAGCTCGCAAAACTTTAAGGGAGAGGGCAAAGGCAATTAATTATCCTTTTGAAGAATCTTTTAGGCAGAACACCTCTTTTAGCTCGGTTTCAACGGGAGAATTGTCTGGATGTGTTTCCATAATATCAGCCATATAAGACCACCATTTCTTTACTATAGGATCTCCAGGTAAGTCATAAGTAGCGTGACTTGCTTTTAGTTTCTGAAATGCAAACAAGGTTCCGGTTTCTTCATTTAAGTAAATATAGTACTCCTCAATTCCAGATTCGCTGAGTAGCTTTTGGAGTTCGGGCCAAATGTTGTCGTGACGACGTTTATACTCTTTTTCAAAACCCGGCTTGAGTTGCATAGTGAAGCAATGTGTAGTCATAACTATTTATTTGGGCAATTCTTTGTTGATTGCCGGTGAATCTTTGGCAAATTCCATTTTCAGTATTTGCAGAAGTTCCTGAAACTTTTCCTTCTCTTCCTGCACAAGATTATTTACTTCAGTAGGATCGGTTTCAATATTGAATAATTCGTATTCCGGATTTGAATTTTTGTACCTGCTTCGTATTAGTTTAAAAGGGTATACAATAACAGACTCTTGTAAGTGACCCCGAATATATACGGGTTCGACTCTATTTATTTTTTTAGGATTCAGCAAATACGTGATATTTTCTCCTTCAACAGAGGGAGGAATGGTTGCGGCATTAGCCCAATTTAGAAAGGTCGGCATCCAGTCTATAACTGTGGTGACATTATTTGTAGCTCCGCTTTCAATTTGTTTGGGATAAGAAATAAAGGCAGGTACGCGTATCGCTCCCTCGTAGTTGGTAGTTTTAAAATCTCTAAGGGGTTTATTACTTCCTAACGAATAATTGGGGTCAAATTTGCCTGAATATTGTGAGGTTGGTATCCATTCCTCCTGAGCGCCATTATCACTAAAAAAAAGTATGATAGTATTGTTTGAGAGCTGTTTAGCTTTTAGTGCCTGAAGAATTTTATGAATACCTGCATCCATATGAGACATTGCTGCTGCGTAGGCCTTTCGTGAGGAGTCTTTAATGGTGTCATATCGGCTGAGCCACGTTTCAGGTTCCTGCAATGGGATATGTGGTGCGCTGTATGCTATTTGAACATAAAACGGAGAATTTTTGAACTCTCTTTTAGCAAGGTAATCTACTGCTTCTTGAGTTAGCAAATCAGTAACGTGGCCTTTTTCGTCTATAAATTGACCATTTCTGTGCCAGGTACTATCACCATTTTTATAGGTATGTGCGTACTGATCTAACTGACAGTGTAAAAAACCGTACGAATAATCAAAACCATAAGCTTCAGGACCGTTTTCAGGTTTTAAGCCCAGATGCCATTTGCCAATTAAGGCAGTTTGGTAGTTTAGTTTTTTTAGCGCCTGCGGAAGGGTCACGATGCTATCGGGTAGCTTGAGTTCGCTTTTATCGCTTATAGGTGCCAGGATACCCATTCGGCTTGCAGGTCTTCCGGTGAGGAAACTTGCACGGGCAGGGGAGCAGGTGGGATATGTATAAAATCGATTTAATATAAGTCCATTATTGGCCAGGCTGTCCAGTGTTGGCGTTTGTATTTCCGAACAATGAAAGCTGAAATCATTCCAGCCGGCATCATCGGCAATGATGATCAAAAAATTGGGGCTTTCTCTCTGGTGCTGATCTTCAGCCGTTTTTTTGTTTGAATTTTGGCAGGATACAGTAGGACCAAATAATAATGCTAAGGCTATTAACCTTAGCATTATTTTGAAATTTAATTGAATTCTAAACACCACAATTATTCCTCTTCATTCCAAACAAAGGGTAAATACCAATTCTCACGAACCATCAGTTTTGTACGTACAGATTCTGCCTGAGCGTTTCCTTCAGCATTTAGCTTTTCGTAGATGCGGTCTGCAAGGAAGGAGGGATCGTTTCTTCTAATAGCAATACGAACCAGATCACCCCAGCGGTTACCTTCGTAGGCCAGTTCTAAAGCAGCTTCTTCAATAAGGTTGTTCTCAATAGAAATGACACTGTCTCCAAGAACTTCTGCTCGTTCTACATAGGCCCTGCCACGAATTCCTCCATTTCTATGCCAGTCTGCCCTAAATCTGGGAAAGTCACCGGCACGCGCATCAAAATTATAGGGGAAAGGCTCAAACGTTTGTTCGATATCTGTCTTGTCTGTTATCCCGGGCACCGTGTATTCGCTCTGAATACCGAAGTTTAAAAGAGCGTCAGCAATACGACTTTGATTATCACGATTTGCAGCTTCGGCATAGCGTAGATGTAATTTTGCTGCTCTGTACAAAAACCACTCGCCATCCGTTTGAAAAAGATCTATGGGCATTTGAGTAATAGGATCTAAAAATTTATAGAGGTATTTCATAATGACCTCATCGCCACCTATCACATTATAACTAAAGCGTTTTCCGCGTGCGTCATAGGGGAACCCGTTACGTTGTGTTTGCTCTTCCCATAGCGAAATTGCACGCTGAGAAGGCTTGACCAGATAGTCCCCGCCCTGATTTGAAAACAAATTGATAAATGGATTTTTGGGAGCAAAATTACTGTCAAAAGGTAACGACCAAATCCATTCAGTATTCCACAATACATCACGATCTCTGGCAAATATGGAACGCCAACCCTGTGTATTATTATCGATCAAGGCTAATCTGTCCTGTTCTCTAAAACGGAGGTAACCAACGGCCAAGTCATTATTTGATGCCACCTCTGCAAATTTTACACGATAGGTATCAAACCGCTCTGAATCATTACCACTCATTGTACCGGTCTCCATCACATTTTTATAGTGAATGGCTGCCTGTGTGTAATTATTGTCCCATAGGTGTAAATCTCCCAGAAGACATTCTTTATTAATAAAAAACTTGGCGGTATTGTAACCATCTACATTAATCACTAGAGAGCTGTCTGCACCATAAGGACTGGTATAACTTAAGCCCTCAGTAAAAGCCACGAGCTCATCAATTAATTCTTCAAAAGTAATACGAGGATATATTGCGGTTTGTTTTACATCGTCGAGGTTTTCAATGGGTTCTGTAATGTAGGGTACGCTACCGTAGTGAATTCCCAATTGAAGATATACCCACGACCTTAATGCACCTATATCTGCATAACGCTGGTTGTATTCGGTTTGGGTAAACTTTTTATCAGCCAACATAATATCAAAATTTTTAAGATTGTCATTACAGTTTTGAATGACCTCATAAAAATCTTTTGGGTTTGCAAAACGGTTGTCTGCTGTAACCGAATGTTCAGAAAGTGCGATCATTTCGGGATCAGAATTGCGCGTGGTAGCCATTAAATCTGCACGCAATTCATTAAGCAATACGTGTTTTTCAGCCAGTTGCATAAACTTTCCGTAGGTGCCAATAATAGCAGCGTCTGCATCAAAGACATCCCGATAAACCTGATCTGAATTTAATTTATCCTGTGGTTCTACATCTAAGTATTCCTGGCAAGAGCTCACGCTTAGGGCTAAGGCAAGTCCTGCAAGTACAAGTTTCTTTTTATTAGTAAGTATGAAGGTTTTCATAAGTATAGCACTAGATGATTTTTAATAGATTACAAGCCCAGACGTAAGCCCAGCTGCATTGTGGTAAATTGAGGCATAAGCCCCAGGTCTGCACCCTGGCCAAAAATGGATGAGGTTGCACTAAACTCGGGGTCGTATCCTAAATAATTTGTAAAAGTCAGGAGGTTATTTGCGGTGGCATAAACCTGTATGGCTTTGATGTACTGCAATTGGGTAGGAATGTCGTAAGACAGCACTAAGGTTTTTAGTCTTAAGTAGGAACCATCTTCAATCCACCGGTCTGAAAACGAGGCATTGCCTAGCGGGTCTCCCCAGGTGGCACGAGGTATGCTGGTTTGTTGCCCTTCTGCTACCCATCGGTTTAGTACGGCAATACTTTGATTTTCATAACCACTCATACCCTCCAGATTGTATCGAACTCCATTATATAAATCATTACCAACAGAGAAGTAGAATAAGGCAGACAAACTGAGTCTTTTATAATTCAATTTAGCATTGAAGCTTCCAGTTAGATCAGGATTTGGATTACCAATTACGCTTCGGTCCCGGTCGTCAATAATTTTATCGCCATTGAGATCTTCAAATCGAATATCTCCACCTTCAAAGGGTAGTAGATTTCCATTACCTAAAGGTCTGCTAAGCCCTTCGGCATTTGCTTCAGCAGTGGTTGCATAAACACCATTTGTTTTAAAGCCGTAGAATAAATTTGCATCTTGCCCCTCGTGAGTAATATAGGTGGCGCCACCAAATTCAGAAATTATGGGCTCACCGGGTAAACGGGTAACTTCATTTACATAACGAGAGAGATTTAACCCAACGTCTAATCCAAAATCTGATGTTTTAATAAGTCTACTGTTTAAGCTCAGGTCATAACCCTGAGTTTGCATTGAGCCACTGTTAGTCACTATGTAATCAAAACCGGTTGTCGTCGTAGTAGACTCATAGGTAATCATATCTTCTGTGTTATTTTGGTACACGTCAAATGAAACATTAAGACGATCCTTAAGAAGAGAAAGGTCTACACCCATATTGAGTTTTGATACGGTCTCCCATTTCAATTCGGGATTGCCAATATTATCACGTACAAGCCCCTGAACGCCCAGAAGATTTTGAGATACATACAGTTGCTGAGCGGTGTAGTTACCAATGTCATCATTACCACTCACACCATAACTTGCACGAAGCTTGAGGAAATTAATGGCTTCAGAATTTCTTAAAAAGTCTTCTGAAGAAACGATCCAGGCACCAGATATAGAGCCTAAAGCGGAGTAATAGGAATCCCCCAAGGCAAAACCACCCTGCTGAATACTGTTGCCAAAGCGGCTTGAACCATCTACGGCGGCGTTAAGCGTCAGATAGTACTTATTGAGGTAATTGTAATCCGCGTTTAAATAGCCATTAATCCAGTTCCATTCTCCAAGTGAACCGCCTACAAAACGCAACAAATTGCTCCCGGAACCTACACTGGTAAAGTCATCTGTTGCTGAATTATATCCCAGTCCCAAGTCACTTTCAGAATCATTACTTTGACTGCGGAAGCCCAGACGAAAATCAAAAAAGTTTTTATTACCCAACTGTTTGCTGTAGTTGAGCCAGGTGTCTGTATAAATCGAATAAAGGCGTTGTACCTCGCTACCACTACGGTTATTACCTATCGCAGTAGGTAATACAATATCCGCAACTCCAAAATCTGGAATAAAGAAGGTTTCACGCTCCTTATTTAAGGTAAGCCCAAGAATGCTATTGAGGCTAAAGTTAGGGTTGAAAACATACTGGAAATGTAGATTTCCAAAGAAGCGGTAGTTCTTATTAACTCCAATTCCATTTTCGAGTAAAGCAACGGGATTACTTACGCCAAAAATATCGACGTCAGCAAGGTTGGGGGAAACATCTCCCGCAGCATCAATGGCATTAACGGCTAAAAATGGAGATTTTGTAAGAGCTAAATAGAAAGGACTTGTTTTATAGGCAAGACCCTGATCTCTTAGATTTTCGGTATTGTGGATAAACGAAAGATTAGCGTCAACAGATAATTTTTCAGTTAATCGTAATGATGCATTAAGGCGGGTGCTGTAACGCTCCATGCTTGAGTACGAAGTTACCCCTTCATTATTAAGATACCCTACAGATAAACCGTATTTGGCTATGTCATCCCCTCCTTTAATTCTCAAATAATAGTTTTGATTTGTAGTAGTTCTAAATATTTTATCCTGCCAGTTGGTAGTGTTATTATAGGTAAAGTACTCTCCATTTGCACGATTATCTGACACCCAGGGTTGAGCTGCAATTTGAGACTGACTGTCGCCGCGTGATGAGACCAGTTGTGTTAAATAGGTACGGTATTGTCCTGCTCTTAAAACCGGTAACTGTTCGGGTTTTTGATTCATTCCCCCGTACATCGTAAAATCAATTTTTGTTGTTAACTCATCGGGTCTTGTAGTTGTAATGATGATTACCCCGTTTGCTCCTTTGGTTCCATAGAGCGAAGAACCGTCTTTAAGAATGGTCACATCTTCAATATCCTTTACATCAAGCATTGCTAATGGTGAAGAAGCATTGTATTGTAATATACCTGAACCGTAATCTTCATCGTCATAAATCATCCCGTCTACTATTAGAAGGGGTTTGTTTGTGGCGTAAAGTGAATTAAACCCCCTGATGTTTAAATAGGCTCCTGCCCCGGGAACTCCTGATTTTCTAACGCTGTTGAGGCCGGCAACCTTTCCCTGAAGAAAGTCTCCTGCAGACTCATTAATGGGATTACCCCATTGTGTTGCTTCAAAGTCAACTACACTGGCAGCTTTGGGATTAGAATACTGTAATTTTTCACCTGAAGGCAATTGTGCCAGCTCATAAAATTGGGAGTAATGCGCTTCAAAAAGCAGTATTTCCAATTCGGTGTTAGTAGAAGTAACCGGTACAACTTTAGTCTGATAGCCCTGACCACTTATACTAAGCAAGGCGTTTAAATTGGGTACTTTTATACTAAAGCTTCCATCTTCATTACTAATAGCAGCAGAGAAGTTTTCAACGGTAATATTAATTCCGCTTATGCTTTCTCCTGTTGTTGCATCTTTAATATAGCCTTTTACCTCTATGCCTTCTTTATTCTGAATAGCAGTTGAGTCAACAGTTTCCTGAGCATAAAGCCCTCCGTGCAATGCAACGCAAAAAAGCAGGCCAAGAAAACAGTTTAGTTGTAATTTTTTGAGCATAACTATTGGTTTAAAAGACTTTATTTTATTACGGGAACTAGTTTTAAATAATCAAGAGTCAGTGTGTTAACTCCATCTGAGGCAGAGTTTGCCGCTTGCAGCGAAACAAGTAAGGCAGCTCTTCCCTTTTGGTCTAAGGTAAATTCACCAATATAGACCTCTTCATAGGTATTGGGTTCTACATCAGTATAGGGCAACTCTGCAAAAGGCTGTTCTAGCGAGCCGTCTGTTGGAGAAATAAACCCGCCAAAACTTACCCGTTGCTGAAAGGTATTTGTCTGGATGTCATTAATAGCCCTCCAGTATACCTGATAAGTAGTGGTATAAAGGTTACTGGCATTATAATAGATCGTAAATCGCGGAACCCGGTGATTTTGCACCATAATATCAAAAAATACATTGCCCTGCGGATCTGCTTTTTCTCTATAAAAGGTGTTGGCTCTTTTGTCTGATTGACTAAAGCCAAATGGATTTTCTCCTTCTATTATAGTAGTCAATAATCGGGTTTCAAGCGGAACATTAAGTTTACTCATAACATAAACCACCCCATTACTGAGTTGTATTTCTTCGGCGATTGTAGCTTCGGTAAGCGGAACTTTCACTCCAAATTTTGAGACCAGTGTATCCGGAAGGTTTTCACGTGCAATCGCCTTATGAAAAGCAAGGTCACGGGTTGTAAAATAATTTGTGTAAATAGTGGTAGAGTCTTCACTAACCCTGTTCATATAGGGCCTGAGCTTGGTTGTTTCTTCCGAAAAACTTTCGTTATCAAGCAGGAAAAAGGTGTACTTATTTTGTTCATTATTCAAATTATACACGTTGGTAAAGTACGAATTAGTCAGTGAATCTGCCTGAGTATTAGGTATAGCATTAGCTTTTGCGACCGAATCTCTGGGGTATAAATTGAACGCATTAAGCTCCATCAGGTAAGCACTCATATCATTCGTTGCTGCCTGGTCTTTGATAAATTCCCAAATGTTTCTACGCGGAGCGAGACCTTTATCAATGATGTGATATAGACCATTTGAAGTATAATTATCTGCATCAACTACCTGGGCATCTGCAATACGGTTACCATTTATGAATTGCAGGTATTTATCTGAATACATCTGAATATCAATCGTATCTTTTTCTGATACTGACGAGAATGCAGTAAGTGCCACGTGATTGGCTACAAATAGTTTTTTCGCCTGCTCAGAACTAAGAGCTGATGGGTCTACAGCTGCTAAGGCTTCATTTGTAGGAGCAAATACCGTATAGGTTTTAGCAGAGGCCAGAATTTTATCATAACCGGTTTCTGCTAGTAGCTTTCCAAATTCTGAAGTTTGCGAATTTTGACTTATTGCTTCATTCAGATTTAAGGTAAGATTGCTATCATTCACTCCTGCGTGATCTTCCCAGGGTTCTGAGCAGGAAAGGACACCCAAAAGCAGCAAACCAAGGCCTATATAGTGTTTATTCAGTTTTATTGATATCATCCTAAAGGGATTAAAAGTTTAACAGATTTGATTTATTCGTATATAAGTCCGTCTCCTCCAGCTTCAAATTTGGGATAGAGTTGATCCATATCTATTGGTCTGAACTCAATTACATCAATCCAAGTGTTACCATTGCTACTATCCTGTATCGCTTCGAGCGTAATTTTGTGTCTACCTGTGGTCTCTACATTTACAATTCCTACCAGACGACAGTTAAAGCGATTGGTATACGGTTCTATATGACGCTTGTATCCCTGAGATTCCAGTACCCGTTCGGGTAAGTCGGTATTTCCTCCCTCTCTAAAATTGATAAGACGCGGTAAGGGTTTACCATCAAATCGTACTTCCGTGGCAGCAGATGATCTACCATTAGATCTATAGGATACCCATACCTTGTATTGTCCTTTAATAATTACCGGAGTGTCAAAAGTAATTGGGTCAAGGAATCCATTTCTGAAGCGCAACATATCAATTACATCTCCATGCCAGGCCTGGTCTAGAAAAGCACCATCGCCTATAGCTGCAGCCACGTAGGTTAGCGATTGATTATCCGGCCAGTCTACCAGACTTAATTCGTCTTTTTTAAGACTTACGCTATTTCCAGGCACTCTAAAAACGGAGCTTAGTTGTCTGAATTCGGGTTGATCTGCCACGTCAAAATAAACCGGAGCAGGTAATCTCTTTTTGATGAAAAAGTTTTCGTCGACTAAATGCAATACCCCGTTAGAGGCGGTAATATCACTTTGTTGCCTGTTGATTTCTACCCCTTTTTCTAACACTCCATTAAAGGTTTCTTCATTGAGCAATAATGTGTCAACAGCAAGTTTAACGGTAATGACCTCTAGTGGGGCTCTTGTTGTCACCGCGGGAGTTACCGCCAAATCTGCGAGATAATTTAATCCGGGTAAAATTCTATATGCCACAAAGAGGTTGAGACTATCTGCAGGGTTGGTAGGATCGTCCAGATGACTATATCGCGTTTTTAGATCTTCAAGACTGTTTAATCCAGCATCGGCAAAAACTTCGTTTGTTTGAGCCAAAACTGTAAGATAGCTCGCAATGCTGTCTGTATTATATGTTACAGGCTGATCAAGTTTTTCAAACCATCCGGTAGCTTTTGTGGCTTCCGTAAATAGTGATAATGATGAGTCTGCCTCAAGAGTTTCTGACAAGGTAAGGTTTGCCACGCGCAACACTTTATCCAGTACGTGAATCAAGCCGTTGCCTACCTCAATATTTGAGGCTATGATACGGGCCTCTTTATTCACTGTAATATTAGATGTTCCGCCGTCATTTGCAGCTCCGGTGATTAGAAACTGACCTTGTAAGCTTGGGGTGGAAATTTTACCATCGGTAAAGGTAGTTGTATTGACTACCTGTTCTAGAATATGGAGTTTGGCCAGTTCCTGTAAATCTTCTATAGGAATGTCTGATAAGCTATTCGCTCCCATATCTGCCATATAGGCGTCAACCGCTTCATTTGTTGGAAGAAACAGGGTGTAGGTACCGTAGGTATTCATAAATGAATCATAGCCTGTAATTTTTAGAATTTCCAGAAATTCAGAATACTCATCATTAGCTCTGAGATACTCTGTGATATTTAAGGTTTCATCTGTAGATTCCTTGTATTTTTCATCGGTACAGTTATAGACCAGGCCAGCTACTGCTACAATCAGAACGAGCCTTATCCAAATGGGAATGTTTTGTAATTTTTTCATAGCTAAAGTCTATTTGTAAAATGGGTTTTGTACCAAAGCTTTATTGGTAATGAGTTCGTTTTCACTTATAGGTAAGTAATGGCTGTTAGGATCCTGTAATTTTGCAGTAATGATCTGTTGTTGGTTGGCCGGTGCACTGCGTAATGCGATGCCAATAAGAATGTCAATATTCGCATAGTTTTCCTTACGGGCGTTGCGTAAAACGTCAAACCAGCGCTTACCTTCAAAAGCGAGTTCACGGGCACGCTCGGCAAGTATGTACAGTCTAATGCCGCTTTTGTTTTCAGCACCTATTTGTTCTTCAGTTTGCCGAATAGCTTCACGTGCTTCCCGAATTTCGCTAACTATCTCCAGAGCTTCAGCACCCCGGTTCAATTCATTAAGCGCTTCTGCCTTCATTAATAGAACATCGGCATAGCGGTATACAAACCAATGTGTATCTGACTCCTGAAGATTTTTGCGAACATTTCTATTTAAACCGGTGAATTTATAGATCTCGTTAGTCCCCGGAACCAAAGATGCGCGTTCCCCGCGGATGTCTTTATTTTCAGGATCGTCAAAATCCACTCCAAAAACCTGCTCCAAAACAGTAGGCGCAGCAAGATATTGGGGTCTCTGAAGAAAAATGGAATAAAACGGGTTAAGATTTTGAGTGGTGTATTGAAACTCAAAAATACTTTCTGAGGAGTTACCTTCGGCATAAACCGTATTAAACCACTGGTTTCTGCTGCTTACCAGATCAAATTTGCCAGAATTGATAACTTTGTTAGCTGCGGTTAAGGCGTCATTGTAATTTTCGGTCCATAAATACACATCGGTCTGCATCGCCTGAATTGCAGCTTTAGTGATTCGGCCTTTATTTTCAGGCATTGTGGCATATTCTTCAACGCCTAAACGCTCAGCTCTTTGTAAATCTTCGATTACCTGTGCAAATAGCTCATCTTGTGATGAGGCAGGAATCTGAAAGTTCTCCTTGTCAGAAAGTGTCGCTTCTAATTTTAGGGGTGCATCTTTAAAGGTTCGGGCCAGCGTAAAATAGAGATATGCTCTTATGGCAAGTACTTCAGACAGGTAATTGTTTAATTGCGTTTCAGTAAAAGTAGGATCAAGCTCTAAAACATCTGGCGCAAGATCAATTACCGTATTGCAATAGTTGATGATGCGGTAAAAAACCGCCCAGTTTGCGATACTGTTAGAAGGCAGGATGTTTGTAGTGAGTACATCACGTTGATCATCCTGTGCAAAAGGCCCGGGACTTACCATCCCGCCGCGTAGTTCGCCGTACATAAACAGATGCTCAGCAAGCGTCAGACCACGCTCTGAAGGTGGATTGTTCAACAGGGATGAATATACCCCGATTACAGCAGCCTGTACATCTTCTTTCGTTTGCCAAAACTCCTCGCGCACCGTACCATCTTCAGGTTTTAAATCCAGATAATTGTCACAGGATTGTGCAACCAGCGTAAGGATGAATACTAATGGATATATAATTTTTTTGTTCATAACGAGCATGATTAAAATCTGGTTTGAATTCCTAATGTAAATCTTCGGGTAGGGGGGGTGCGAGAATAGTCTATAGCGATACTAAACGGATCGCCACCACGCATACTCACTTCCGGATCCTGCCCGCGGTAATTAGTAAAAGTCAACAGGTTATCTGCAGTTAAAAAGATGCGCAGATCATCCATCTTCATTTTTTTCAGGAAGTTTTTACCAAAGTTGTAGCTAAAGGTTGCAGAACGTACTCTCAGGAATGAAGCGTCTTCTACATAGCGATCAGAACCCAACCAGTTATATCCTCCCTGAAAAACGGCTCTGGGTATATTAGTCTCATCACCGGGATTACGCCATCTCGACAATACCGCTGTACTTTGATTGTCGTAGCCATACAGATTGGTCGTGACCATATCGGTCCCGTTTATGATGTCATAATTAAGGCGGTAGGTAAAGAAAAGAATAAACTTAAACTGATTATTTAAAGTAACAGTAGGACCAAATCCACCTATGAATTTAGGATTGCTGTTGCCCAGATAAACAATATCCCGGCTGTCTATATTTCCATCTTTATTGATGTCTTCATAAATCGCATCCCCGGGCTGAAATGTGTAATCAATCGCGGGATAGTTAAAGCGCATAAATACTTCCTGACCATTAGGGCCGGTAATAACATTACCATTAGCATCCCGGGCGCGGGTTGCATCAAGATCGGCATAAACTCCTTTAAAGCGATATCCGTAGAAAGAACCAAACGGATTGTCAATCTGGAGGAATCGTTTATACTCCCCATTGCGGTCTATATTACCTTGTTCACTGGGGAAAAATTCTGAAATCTCCCGGATAATATTTTGGTTACGCGAAATATTGAAATTGAAATCAACCTTCCACTTATCGGTTTTAACCGGGGTGGTATACAAACCTATTTCCCAACCCTGGTTATCAATTGTTCCTACGTTTTGATCAGAGAGACTTCCATAACCGGAAACTGAAGAAATAGCCAGATTTTCAAAAAGCAGATTAGTCGTTCGATTTTGATAAACATCCACGTCAAGTTGTACTTTCCTATCGAAAAGCTGCAGGTTTAATCCAACGTTTTTACCCGTTAAGGTTTCTGAACGTAAGTTATCCAGTTGAATATTTTGTGGGTAGACCCCGTTGAATCCTAAATACTCAGCATCAAAGTTTCCGTAGATATTGAAAAAGCGATAGTCGTATCTTGGTGTACCACCTGATTGTCCGTAACTGGCTCTTAAACTCAAATCATCTACAAAATCAAAACCATTCATAAATGGTTCTCCCGAAACTCTCCATCTCGTTGAGACAGAAGGGAAAAGTGAATAGCGGTTGTCTGCGCTGAATTTTGAATTACCATCCCCACGCAAACCTACGTTTACAATATAGCGATCAAGAAGGCTGTACTGCGCACTTATAAGACCGGCTACGCTACGTGCCTGACTGTTATTGGTATATAATCTCAAATCTGAGTTCTGAGTTCTGGAAGGAACTGAGGGATCTGTAAGTAAGGAGGAAGCCGTGTTAGCCGTTAAGGCTTGATGGGATTCGTATCGGAAATCATTGGTTTGTAAACTCATCAAGGCTTGTAAGCTTTGGTTTTCTCCTAAATCTGGAGTGTAGATGAGGTTTGTTTTTGAAGTTATGCTGGCAATATCAACATCCGCGTCAGATGCCTGATTTACTACTGTTTCCGTGAAAGGTCTTCCGGTAGCATTCTGCGGTAGAAAGGCATTAGCTTTAGTATTGTTAAAGTCAAACTGAATATCGAATGTAGATACCAGACGTTTTGGAACCAGATCAACCTGAAGGTTAAAGTGCGGCACAATACGATCACCTACCTGCGTATTACTTGCATATTCTGCAAGCGCTACCGGGTTGTAGGTGTTGGGATAAGCACCTTGAATATTTATAGCCGGTGAAAAGTAATTAGGGGTAAGATCTCCCACATCATCGTACTCATAAATGCTCATATTCGGCATTTTAGTGTAGGCAATACTTCTTAATCTATCACGGTCTGATGTTCCAAAGGTGTTTACATAATTACGCTCCGTACTGGTGTGTGTGTAAGCAATATCTGTTCTGAAGCGAATGCGGTCTGAAACAATATAATCCAGGTTAAGCCTTCCATTTATACGTTGAAAACCGGTCCCTTTAGTCACCCCTTTTGAATCGTAATATCCTACTGAGGTATAGTAACGGGCTTTCTCACCACCTCCCTGTAATGAGAGCACATGCTCGCCGGTTAAACCGGTTTGAGAAATTGCCTCTACCCAGTCGGTATTATTGCCATAGTTTTTAAACCAGTACACCTCTTGCGGATCGTATTGAAATTCTTTTACGTTTAGTGTATTGAGAGGCACCCCATTACGATTCATAAAGGCCTCCGGGATTAATTGGGAGTATTGATCCCCACTAAGCATGGGAATGGTATTGGGAAGCTCCATATAAGTTCCGGTAAAATTATAACCGATTTTTGGCTTGCCCACCGCACCACGTTTGGTATTAATTACCAAAACACCACCTGCAGCACGAGATCCCCACATTGCTGTGGCTGCAGCATCTTTTAAGATGGTAATACTTTCAATATCTGAAGGTGCGATGTTTAACAAAGCGGCATACCCTTGCTGGTCTGCTGTACCAAAATTAAAATCCTGAGGAATTGAAGTTTCATAGGGCATTCCGTCAACCACGATGAGCGGGTCTGAAGAGCCGGAAATTGATGAGGTACCACGTATACGTATTTGCATTCCGGCACCGGGATCACCCGAATTGGCAACGATATCCACACCCGGAACTCTACCCTGAAGGGCCTCGTCGATAGAGGCAGCCTGAGTGTTTTCAACTTCACTTGCCTTAACGGTAACATTACTCGTGGTTTGATTGCGTTCTGCGATATTAAGCAAGCCGCTTTCTACCTGTTTTTCTACGGAAATCATTACGGCATCAAGCTCATCTACAGAAGGAGTAAGACTCACGTTGTAACTGGTTTTTCCGGTAAGCGGAATGGTTTGAGACGTATAGCCTAAAGTGGAGATTACCAGTTTATTGTTTGAATTTTGAATGCGAATGGCAAAATTTCCATCAAAATCTGCAATAACACCATTTACAGTTCGGTTTTCAGCGTCCTGCTCAGCGATTGTAGCACCGGGAATAGGTTGGCCGTTACTGGAGTCTGTAATGGTTCCCCGTACCACCTGACCTGATCCCTGAGCCTGAAGCTCAAAGTTTCCGGCAAGTAAGACGGTCAATAAGAAACAATAAAGAATATGGGTAGTTTTTTGCTTCATCTTATTCTGTATATAATAGATAGTTGTCAACAAGGTGAATTAAGCTTCGGTCGGCAAGGTTGTTGCTTTGAGCAGGGATATAAGTCGCTATACGGTCTGCGGCATCTGTGAAAAACAGGTCGCCTGGAGCACTGCTTACTTCTACATAAGTTTTTTCGCCCAGACCATCACGCAGTAAGGTTTCAGTGAGACCATTAATAAGACCGTCATCTGACGCAGTGCGAGTCGCAAGTATGTGATAGCGTAAAAAATCTGCAACGATGTCTTTTTCACCCTGTGAACCGGGGTTGAAGTTTGGCGTTCCGGTAGTTGAATCTCCGGGGAGTCTACCGTCCATTACTGCCTGAATAATTGCAGCGTTATTTGGAATAGCAAATGTGTAAGAGGTACCCAATTCAACCCCGTCAATAGCCCCTGAATTGCGGTCGTAGATTATTGAATTGTTGAGGTAATTGTAGAAATTGGCAAATTCAGAGCCCGGTTCTTCGGCCAGACGCTGTAAGTCGAGCCCCGGATTTTCTTCACTAAATTCAAGAATGTGATCTATATAGTAAGTACGGCCATTGCGCTGGTCTTCACTTCCTATTATATTTACCCGCCGTTCAGAAACTTCATTTCCGGCAGCATAAACCTGCCCATTCTCCCATTTAATATATTCACCAGGAAGGTCAAAATCACCCGAACGAATGATTCCTGATCCGGACAAATCATTGAGTTCACCGTCTGGTGTAGGTACGATACCATTATATAAAACCCGTAAAAGTCTGGAGCGCGCAATATTTGCAGGTAAGACATTTCCGGTAACAGGATCGGTATAGGTATACGAAGACGTAGGAATATCATAACCAAATCCCGAAGCTTCCAACACATCATCAGAAGGAAGAAACAAGGTGTATTGGCCAGAGAGATTGCTTATGATTTCGCGAAGCCCCGACCCGTCATTATATAAGCGAGTGGCCAGTGTAAATTCAGGATCCAGATAAGCCGAAGTGTATACGCTAAAAAACAAATTCGATTCCTGTACTACATTTGTGCCATAGAAAAACCCATTACTTAAAACCTGAGCCTCCCTAACTTCGGTGTCGAGGTCTATACGGATATTTTCTCCAAGTTCATTGTTGTAACTGGCAACCTGTGTTGGCCAGACCGCATTTTGAACCATATGAGCATTGATAAAATCTTCGTAGACATATTTGGGAAGCTGCTCTAGTGAAGGGTAGTTTTTAAGTAAAACCCCATCAATAAATTGCTGAAGTGCTCCATTTTCGGGAACAAACATGGTATAGGCATCTGCTTGCCCGTCGTTATCTTCTTCTTTTATGTAATTTTCATTATTGGGTGAAAAAGAAAGAGCTGCGTCGTATACTTTTACGTAAACCTGATCACTTTTACGGGTAAAATTTTGATAGGTAGTAGTAGCATCCTGATCAAAGACGTATTCAACTAGATTATTTTCAAGAAAACTTCTAAAAAGGGAGTAATCATTGCTTGTTTCTAATTTTTGGTCGAGATTGATAAGTGGTAATGATACCTTGTCGACCTCGTGTATAATTCCATTTTCGGCTATTATATCTGTAGCAACAGCTTCCGCTGCCAAAACATTGAATCCGGTATAATTTTCATTAGGATAGAAATAATTATAATCTGATGCGCCAAGCCCGGCAGCATTCATAAATTCTTCTACAAAATAAGTGATGTACTTATTGTTGTTGTCTCCAGGGATATAAGATTCACCGCTAGGACTGGTATTACGGTTTGAGGCGGCGACAACGATTTCGTTGCCATTTACCGTTTTCTTTACAAAGCCATCGTAATAAGCCGTACGACGTCTAAAAGCATTATCCTCTTCCCAGCCTATACGCGATTGATAGTCTGAAAGTCTCTCGGTGCGAAAGGCGTTATATATTAAGGCATACCGAACAATTTTTGCGGCAGTTACCGAGTCTACCATTGAAACATTTGAAATGCCCTGTTCCTGGAAAAAAGTGTTAAATGCAGCATCGTTGGGAGCAAGCATAGTCCAGTAACCGGCTTTGCTCAATATATCCTTATAGCCTGCTTTCTCAATTAAAGCGGTTAGGCTGGTAAAATTTCCCTGAGCTTCTAGGGTTTGATAAATGGGAGGTTCCAGATCAGCCGGCCGCTCATAGTATTCATCAACTTCACTTCTGCTGCATGCTGCGAAAACGATTGCAGAAAGAATTAAAAGAATAGATTTTTTGAGTAAAGTTCGGTTCATGAGTTTTTACTTAAAAATTTAGTTAGTGCTTACTATTTCGATGTAGTAAAACCATCCTAGTAGCATTTCAGATTCAAATGTATATGTTAAACGAAAGTTAAGTGTCCTGCTCTGACCTGCTTTGCGAAAGGATTTTGTGATTTTTAATAACAGGATTTAGATATTTAGCATCAATTAGTTACTGTTAAATATTTTAGGTGAATACTTCCTTCTACTATCCTAGTTCTCAATTTTGATCAATGTTAATTGATATCTAAAATCATATTTGTGCAATCGATTACATTTTTGTTTCTTTACAAGAGTTTTAGCTTAGAAAACCGATTTTATTCAACGCACTTATTTGAACCTATGAAATCAAAATTTATCCTTTCAGTCTGTATCCTCGCTACGTTTACGATGTGTAAAAATCAGCAGAACAAGTCGCAGGATTACGCAGCCACTCCTGAAGTTGAAAAGGTCCCGGCAACTTATGCCGAAATATCTGTAAAAGAAGGAGGGAGCTGGAGTACAGAAACCCGCGAATACCAGGGTGGTGAATTTGTTAATGTTGACGAACTCGATCTCCCCGAAGAACATACCGATCATTCCTGGTATATCAGGTACGAAGGTCCGGGTTGGGAAAATAAGCAAATTGCTTATCGCCTGTATTTAGACTGGAGAAATGCGATCGACATTTTTGGTAAAAAAGTAGATACTTTGGTGTTGCCATATGTAGGGCAGGACGGTTTTGACTCCTATCATAACAATGCGCCCTGGGGACAGGATATTCTTAAAGCCGGTAAATCGCTGGGTATTGGTGGTTATGGCCGCATGCTGGGAGACACCATCGCTCACTTTGATGAGGTTGAAAAAACGCTGGTAAAAGTTGATAACGATGACGCCAAATCGAGTGTGACTATAGATTACAAAGGTTGGAAAACCGGTGATGTGACCACAGATTTAAAATCGGTAATCAGCATTTTTCCTGAAGATCGCTATTTAAAAGCCGAATTAACTCCAAGTGCTGAATTCAGCGGTCTTGCGACGGGTATTGTAAAATTTGAAGATGTGCCTCTGATGGAAGCTACCAGTGAAAACGGAGACTGGGCATACATTGCCACCTATGGTACACAAACCCTTGCAGGCGAAAATGATAAGCTGGGGATGGCAATCTTTTACAAGCCTGGTCAGGCTCAGGTTGTAGAAGGTCCTTACGATCATCTGGTCGTGTTTAAACCTTCAACAGAAACCCAGACCTATTATATTCTAAGTGCCTGGGAACAGGAGCAGAATGGGATAAAAACACAGGAAGCCTTCGTAAAAGATATAACCGATAAACTAGCCAAACTTGACGCTCAAGGTAAGCTTGAAGAATAAGTCTTCCGGAAGGATACAGGATAAAAATTTGCAGGAGTGAATTTTGTCTTGTGGTTGAGCAAAACACAATCAACCAGAATTTAAAAATGTAATTAATACAGTTAAAATTGAATTTGTAACTTTAAGGGTTGAAGATTCTTTTTTACAACTGAAAAATTAAAACTATGACCAAATCAGAATTTAGATATGCACACCATCCTGAGGATGTAAAACGCTACACCACTCAGGAGCTTCGGGAGCATTTCTTAATCCCTTCTATTTTTGTAAAAGACGAAATCAACCTTACCTACACTATGTACGACCGCTATATCGCGGGAGGCGCGTTCCCGGTAAGCAAAGCGTTGAAATTAGAATCTATAGACGATCTAAAAGCCGAACATTTTCTGGATCGCAGAGAGCTTGGCGTAATCAACGTAGGCGGAAAAGGAAAAATCACCGTCGACGGTGAAGTGTATGAATTGGGTAATAAGGAAGCGCTTTACGTGGGTAAAGGTGTGAAAGAAGTGATTTTTGAAGCGACTGATGAACAGCCTTATTTTTATTTGAATTCGGCACCGGCACATCACGCGTATCCTACCAAGAAAGTAACTAAAAAGGAAGCTGAAATCGTTGAACTGGGTGATTCTAAATATTCTAACAAGCGCGTTATCAATAAACTCTTGGTAAACAGCGTCGTTGATACCTGCCAGTTGCAAATGGGAATGACCGAATTGGTTGACGGCAACGTTTGGAACACCATGCCAGCACATACGCACACCCGCAGAATGGAAGTGTATTTTTACTTTGACCTGGAAGAAGGACAAACCATCAGCCACTTTATGGGGCAGCCACACGAGACGCGTCACGTGTTTATGAAAAATCATCAGGCGATTATTTCTCCGGAATGGTCTATTCACTCTGGTGCGGGTACTTCAAATTATACCTTTATTTGGGGTATGGCCGGTGAGAATATGGATTATGGCGATATGGATGGCGTTTCACCTGAAGATTTAAAATAATGAGTTTATTCAGTTTAGAAGGTAAAGTAGCCCTTGTAACCGGTTGTAAACGCGGCATTGGTTTCGCAATGGCCGAAGCACTTGCAGAGGCTGGTGCTGAAGTTATTGGCGTTTCAGCCTCGTTGGAAACTTCGGGTTCAGCAATTGAGAAAGCGGTAACTGCAACCGGTAAAAAATTCACGGCATATCAATGTGATTTTTCAAACCGTGAGGCGCTTTATGCATTTATCAGGCAGGTAAAAGCAGATCATCCGGTTATTGATATTTTAGTGAATAATGCCGGTACAATTTTAAGAGCCCCGGCCGCAGAACACAGCGATGCCTACTGGGATAAGGTGATTGAGGTTAATCAAAACGCTCAGTTTATTCTTAGTAGAGAACTGGGGAAAGAAATGATAAAAAGAGGCAGCGGCAAAATCATATTTACCGCATCATTGCTTACCTTTCAGGGCGGAATCACCGTTCCCGGCTATGCAGCATCAAAAGGAGCTATTGGTCAGTTAACTATGGCGCTTTCTAATGAATGGGCTGGTAAAGGAGTTCAGGTAAATGCTATTGCACCGGGCTACATAGCCACAGATAATACCGAAGCTTTACGGGATGACCCGGAGCGCAGCTCCTCTATTTTGGGCCGTATTCCGGCAGGCAGATGGGGTGAGCCCGAAGATTTCAAAGGTCCTGTCGTATTTTTAGCTTCACCGGCAAGCAACTATATGACCGGTACCGTCATGAGCGTAGATGGCGGCTGGATGGGCAGATAAGAACCAATCGAATAATACCTATGCTAACAGAAGAGAATATTAAAAAGGTGGGAAGTAGTTTTATTACTAAAGACTTCCTTTTGCAAAACCGCTTTGCCGAAGAGTTGTATTTTAACTACGCTGCACCACAGCCTATAATAGATTATCACAACCATCTGCCGCCTGCTGAAATTTTAGAGGACCGGCAGTTTGAGACCATTTCACAGGTTTGGCTATATGGTGATCATTACAAATGGCGGGCGATGCGTGCATTGGGTATTGACGAGCGTTATATCACTGGTGAAGCTTCTGACGAGGAAAAGTTTTTGGCTTGGGCCAAAACGGTTCCGTATACGTTACGCAATCCATTGTTTCATTGGACGCACTTGGAACTCAAACGTTATTTTGATATTGATGAGTTGCTTAACGAGCAATCTGCTCCGGCAATTTACAAAGAGATCAACCGCCAGTTACAACTACCTGAAAACTCGTGTCGCGGCTTGCTCAAGCAAATGAATGTCGAAACGGTATGTACTACCGAAGATCCGCTAGACACACTAGACCAGCACCGAGCTTACGACGCTTCAAAGGCTGGGCTTAAAATGAGCACCGCTTTTCGACCCGATAAAGCCATCCTCATCGAAGCCGAAAACTACAATGACTATTTGGATAAATTGGCAGAAGTATCTGGAGTTTCCATTACAGATTATCAGGATTTAAAGCAGGCTTTGCAGCAGCGCATAGATTACTTTCATCAAAATGGATGCAGGTTGTGTGATCACGGGTTAAGTAACCTTTCGTGGGCACCTGCAAGTGAGGATGAAATTAGCCAGATTTTCTCCAAACGTCGTAATGGCGAACCACTTTCCCATCTGGAAGCCGAGCAATTTAAAACTGCAATCCTGGTATTTTTAGGCGAAAGCTACCACGAGAAAGGTTGGGTGCAGCAGTTTCACTTAGGCGCTTTGCGTAACAACAACAAGCGTATGCTGGCGCAATTGGGGCCAGACACAGGTTGGGATTCAATTGGTGATTATTCACAGGCGGAAGCTTTATCTGCCTATCTTAACCGTCTTGACAGCAACGATAAACTCACAAAAACGATTTTGTATAACCTGAACCCGGCCGATAATGAAATTTTTGCCACTATGATTGGCAATTTCAATGACGGAAGCATTAGAGGTAAAGTTCAATGGGGATCAGGCTGGTGGTTTTTAGACCAAAAAGACGGGATGGAAAAACAATTAAACGCGCTTTCGAATATGGGCCTTATCAGCTGCTTTGTCGGTATGTTGACAGACAGCCGAAGCTTTCTTTCTTTCCCGCGTCACGAATATTTTAGAAGGGTGTTGTGTAACTTATTTGGCCGTGAGATGGCTGCCGGTGAGTTGCCTCAGGATATGGAACTTGTAGGTAAAATAGTTGCCGACATCAGCTATAACAACGCTAAAGCTTATTTCGATTTTTAATGAGTCAGCCTAAAAAAATAATCACATTTGGAGAGGTTCTATTACGCCTTTCACCCGCTGAAAACCGCAAATTGATGCAGGCCAAATCCCTCGACTTTTTCTTTGGGGGAACAGAGATGAACGTTGGGGCTTCCCTGGCGTATCTGGGCGAACCGGTTAAACATATAACGGCAGTTTCAAATGATTTGGTAGGGGAGGCTGCAATTGCGAGTATGCGCCAGTATGGACTCGATGTATCTTCTGTTCAAAAGGTCAATCACCCCATTGGGCAATATGTTTTAGAAGTAGGTTCTGCGATGCGTAGCAGTCAGATTGCTTACAATCGACTACACGGTTCTTTTGCAAATATTGAGGCAGATCAAATCGACTGGAATACTGAATTTGAGGATGCAGATTTCTTTCATTGGACTGGTATTTCACCTGCAATTTCAGAAAATGCGTATCAGGCGCTTAAAGCCGCTTTAGTTTCCGCGCAAGCGAAAGGATTACACATCACTGCAGATCCTGCATACCGTAGCAATTTATGGCAATACGGTCGTAATGGGCAGGAAGTTCTTAAAGAACTGGTAGGTCTTTCCACTATTTTTATTGGAGGCGTAAATGAGATAAACGAAATTCTGGGAACTTCATTTGACCCTGACAAAAACGGCTTCGTCGCTGCAGCTCAGGAATTAATACAGCAATACCCAAATATTACTCAGGTTTTCGACAAGATCAGAACCGGGGTAAGTGCTTCCTGGCAAAAAATATACGGTCGGGCATGGGTAGACGGGGAATATCTCGAAACTCAGGAACTCGAAATTACGCAGGTGGTAGACCGCATAGGTACCGGTGATGCGTATGCAGCCGGACTTATTTATGGCTTGCGTCATTTTGATGTCGCTACGGCTTTAGATTTTGCGAATGCAGCCTGTGCTTTAAAGCATACGATTTTGGGAGACGTCAATCTGGTTTCGGTTACAGAAATCAAAGAAGTCATGCAAGGCAACACCGGCGGACGCATTAAACGATAAAAACACACAAATGGCAACATATACACGTATAGAAACGGTTTTACAGATGCAGGAAAACGGCATCGTTCCCGTTTTTTACCACAAGGATATTGAGGTTTGTAAACAAGTCTTAAAGGCCTGCTACGACGGCGGTCTGCGTACGTTCGAATTTACAAACCGTGGCGATTATGCCCACGAAGTTTTTAGCGCACTAAATAAGTATGCTAAAGCGGAGCTTGACGGAATGATTATGGGCGTTGGTTCGGTATTGGATGCGGCTACTGCGGCTTTATACATGCAACTGGGAGCAGATTTTATTGTCTCGCCCATAGTAACCGAAGAGATGGCCAAAGTATGCAACCGAAGAAAAGTAGGGTGGATGCCGGGTTGTGGTTCGGTGACCGAAATCGCTCACGCTTTGGAGCTGGGTGCTGAGGTTGTAAAGATTTTCCCTGGAGCTCAGGTGGGAGGTCCCGCTTTTGTAAAAGCGGTGAAAGGTCCGTTGCCTTGGGCCAGTATTATGCCCACCGGCGGTGTGAGTCCTACCGAAGAGAATCTGAAAACCTGGTTTGATGCCGGCGTGCATTGCGTGGGTATCGGTTCTAAACTTTTCGTAAAGAATAGTTCCGGAGCTTATGATTATCCGGTTATAACCTCTACCATTAAAGATGCTTTAGGCCTAGTCAAAAATTTACGTTCATGATAAAGTCGCCATTCGTAAGAGTATTGTTTTTTGCTGTGGTGATTCTTCAGTTTTTGGGATGTGCCGAAACTTCAAACAAACGCGTCATTAAACTGGCTCACGGACTTGACGTTTCTCATCCCGTTCATAAAGCTATGGTATTTATGGGCGAAAGACTGGCTGAAAAATCAGGAGGTAAAATGAGCCTGGATATTTATCCCAGTCAGCAATTGGGATCAGAACGCGAGTGCCTGGAGCTTTTGCAAATAGGAAGTCTTGGGATGACCAAAGTTTCTACCGGAGTACTTGAAAATTTTGCACCTCAGCTCAAGGTTTTTGGGCTTCCATTCTTATTTAGAGACGCCGCGCATCGTTTTGATGTTTTAGAAGGACCAATTGGAGAAGAATTGCTCAATGCAAGTGTTCCCCAGCGTTTAAAGGGACTTACCTTTTACGATGCCGGAAGCCGTAGTTTTTATACCAAAGAGCCTATTGAAAGTCCGCAGGATCTTCAAGGTCTCAAATTGCGGGTGATGGAAAGTCAGACAGCAATCAATATGGTTAAAAATTTGGGAGGCTCTCCCACACCTATTTCCTGGGGCGAACTTTACACTGCTTTGCAACAGGGTGTGGTTGATGGTGCTGAAAATAACTTGCCTAGTTTTTACCTGTCACACCATTATGAGGTGTGTAAATACTATCTGGTGGATGAGCATACTGCATTACCTGATGAGCTCTTGATAGGCACTTTGCTGTGGAATGACCTTTCTCCTGAGGAACAAAAATGGGTTAAAGAAGCCGCAATGGAGTCGGCAGAATTTGAAAAAGAAATTTGGCACGAGGCTGAAATGGAAGCCCTTACCGAAATCAAAAAAGCCGGGGTTGAGGTCACCTATCCTGATAAAGAGTCCTTCAGGGAACTGGTAAAGCCCATGTACGAGGAGTTCAAACAAAATCCTGAAATGAAACGCCTTATTGAAGAAATACAGAACGTAACTACCAATTAAGATGAAAAAAACATTAGATAAAATATTAGGTTCGGTTTTGGTTTTTTTAATGGCTGCAATCGTTATCGCTGTGCTTTGGCAGGTGTTTTCGCGCTATGTATTGCAATCTGCCAGCTCCTTTACCGAAGAAATAGCGCGATTTCTGTTAATTTGGATCGGTATTCTGGGAGCCGCTTATGCTTCAGGACAGCAAGATCATTTAGCCATTAATATTCTTCCGCCTAAACTCAACGAGAAAAATCGGATTAAACTGCGTATCGGGATTAATATCCTGATTATCCTGTTTGCCATTTTTGCAATGATCATCGGAGGTGGTAACCTGGTTTACGTAAACTTCGAGTTGGGACAAAGCTCAGCAGCATTGGCTATTCCACTGGGTTATGTGTATATGGTGTTACCCTTGAGTGGCGTCTTAGTTATCGTTTACAAAGTCATCGAATTAGCTAACCCTAAAAAATACCTGTTATCATGATTGAGATTGTAGTATTGGTTCTGGTATTTTTTGTGCTTTTGGCGATTGGTGTACCCGTAGCCTGGTCTATTGGGATTTCGTGCCTGTGTACCATTATGATTTCCATAGACTCATTGGCGAGTTTTACAACCATTGCACAACGTATGGCTACAGGGCTCGATAGCTTTTCGCTGTTAGCCATACCGCTCTTTGTATTGGCAGGCCAGGTTATGAATCAGGGAGGGATTGCGATCAGGCTTATCAATTTTGCTAAAGCCTTAATGGGCGCCCTTCCCGGCGGACTCATTTACGTAAATGTCATTGCGGCGATGCTTTTTGGTGCAATCTCGGGTTCTGCGGTGGCTGCGACTTCAGCCATTGGTGGTATTCTGGGACCTTTTATGGAAAAGGAAAACTATTCTAAAGAATTTGGAGCAGCTATAAATATCACCTCGTCAACTACCGGTTTGATCATTCCGCCTTCAAACATTTTAATTGTTTATTCTCTTGCGAGCGGCGGGGTTTCGATTGCTTCGCTGTTTTTGGCGGGTTACATTCCGGGTATTTTAATGGGACTGGCTTTGATGTTGGTAGCCACTTTTTGGATTAAGAAAAAAGGATATCCGGCCGGAGAGCGCAGCAGTTTTAAGTTGATTATAAAAACCTTTTTAGATGCACTACCCAGTTTGCTGTTGCTTGTTGTGGTAATCGGTGGAATCATCACCGGTATTTTTACAGCTACCGAAGCTTCAGGAATTGCGGTTTTGTATACTCTGGTGCTTTCCTTCATTTACGGGGAATTGAAAATCTCCGGGCTTAAGAGCATTTTTCTGAATTCGGTAGGAACTACGGCAATAGTAATGTTGCTTATCGCTACTTCGATGAGTATGTCGTGGGTGATGTCTTTTGAGAACATTCCACAAAATGTAAGTGCTGCTCTTCTAGCATTAAGCGACAATAAATTTGTGATTCTGATTATCATTAATATCCTGCTCTTATTTGTGGGTACCTTTATGGATATGACCCCGGCGGTTCTCATTTTTACGCCGATTTTTTTACCGGTGGTAACCAGTATGGGGGTAGAACCCGTGCAATTTGGGATTATGATGGTGATGAATCTTTGCGTAGGCTTATGTACGCCTCCGGTGGGAGCTGTGCTATTCATTGGAGTAGGAGTGGCTAAAACGTCCATCCAAAAGATTATGAAGCCTCTGCTTCCTCTTTATGCCGTGATGGCTATTGTATTGCTTATGGTAACCTTTATCCCGGCTATCAGCCTGTGGTTACCTTCATTATTTGAATAATAAACGCATTAACTATGAAAAATCTAAATCGGGCAAATGCCGGTTATACTCAAAAACTTCCCATTAAAGTCATTCAATATGGGGAGGGCAATTTTTTACGCGCATTTGTTGATTACATCATTAATAAATTGAATGCTGAAGCCGGTTTTGATGCCGGAGTTGCCGTAATTCAACCCTTGCCAGACGGACTCATCGATATTTTGAATGAGCAGGATGGTCTGTATAATTTGTTTTTACGCGGAATAAAGAACGGCACGGAAACCGAAGAGATTCACACCATTTCCTGTGTGCAACAGGGGCTTAACCCGTATGCAGATTACAAGGCTTATTTGGCATTAGCCGAAGAAAAAGAGCTTCAGTTTTTAATCTCCAACACCACCGAAGCCGGAATCAGCTTTGACGAAAACGATACGCTTGATGGAACACCGCACAACAGTTTTCCGGCCAAAGTAACCGCTTTGCTGTATCGCCGTTTTGAGCATTTCGCAGGATCTAATGACAAAGGCCTTACGATCATTCCCTGTGAATTGATCAACCACAATGCAGATACGCTTAAGAAAATAATTCTTCAGTATGCAGACTTATGGGATTTGGGTGGTGCCTTTAAATCCTGGATTGAAACAGCAAACAGCTTTCACAATACACTCGTAGACCGTATCGTACCGGGTTATCCCAAAGACGATATAGACACCTATCAAAGTCAGTTAGCATTTAAAGACAAGCTTATTGTTTCTGCCGAAACCTTTTTGCTTTGGGTGATTGAAGGGGATGAGCAATTGAAAGCGAAAATTCCTTTTGATCAGATCGATGAGAATGTGGTAGTTGTAAAAGATATGCAACCCTACCGCACCCGTAAAGTGCGTATTTTGAATGGAGCGCATACTACGATGGTTCCGTTTTCGATCTTATTCGGTACTGGGACGGTAAAAGAAACGGTAGACCATGAGTTTACCGGAAGTTTTGTTCGCGATGCCGTCTTCAAAGAAATTAACCCAACCCTCGATTTATCTGAAGAAGAGCTTACTCAATTTGCCAATGCGGTGTTTGATCGCTTCCGCAATCCGTTTATCAAACATCAGCTATCGAGCATCGCGCTCAATACTGTATCTAAATTTAAAGTGCGTGTCTTACCGAGTTTACTTGCTTATCAAACTAAATACAATCGATTGCCAGAGCATCTCACTTTTGCTTTAGCTTGCCTCATTCGTTTTTATAAAGGGGTGTGGCAGGGCCGAAAACTTCCCATTCAGGATGATGCTGCAGTGGTTGCATTTTTTGATGAGGTTTGGAAAACAAATGATCCTAATAAAATCGCTCAGCGTATTTTAAGTGAGAATGCGTTTTGGGATCAGGATTTAAATAATGTGGAAAGATTAACTTCTGAAATTACACGGGCACTTGAACTGATCGAAAAACAAGGCATCAAGGACGGTTTTATTCAATTTGCGGCGCGTTATAGCAAGGCTTAAGAGCAGTCAGGTCCTAAAGATATTTATAAGATTATGAAAAGTAAATTGATAAAAGTACAGCCTCAGGATAATGTCGCAGTGGCGCTGGTTGATTTGTATACAGGCGATGCGGTTGATTTTGAGGGGGAATCCATTAAAATTTTAAGTGACTCGAAGGCAAAACACAAGATCGCTCTGGTTGATTTGGCTGCCGGGGATTCCATTTATATGTATGGGGTTTTGGTAGGTAAAGCGCTTAGTCCTATTGACAAGGGTGGGCTGCTAACTACCGAAAATGTGAAACACGAAGCCAGCTCCGTTTCTCAAAAAACCGAAACGACTTCCTGGAATGCTCCTGATATCTCTAAGTGGAAAGACCGCACTTTTATGGGGTATCACCGCGAAGATGGTCAGGTAGGAACTCAAAATGTCTGGTTGTTTTTTCCGCTTGTATTCTGCGAAAACCGAAATATTGAATTGCTCAAAGATGTTTTTGAAAAAGAACTCTCTTTTCATAAAGCCAGCAAACAGCGGCAGTTGTTACGTAATTTAATTACCGGAGCACCTGAAGATACCGCCATCGCCGAAGCTGAAACCGAAGAGGCAATTTTTAAAAATATTGAAGTCAAATTTATTACCCATCAGGGTGGTTGCGGAGGCATACGTCAGGATGCTGTTTCGCTTTCCAAATTGCTGGCGGGCTATGTGAATAATCCCAACGTTGCAGGAGCGACGGTTTTAAGTTTGGGTTGTCAAAATTTACAGATCGATATTTTTAAAAATGCATTGAGCGAAAAGAATCCGGATTTGAAGAAACCGGTATTGATTTACGAACAACAGCAGGAAGGAACCGTAGAGCTTATGCTCTCTAAAATCATCAAAGAATCGTTTGAAGGTATAAAGAAAGCAAACCAAATTGAGCGCAAACCGGCACCTTTGTCCAAGTTGAAAATGGGACTGGAGTGTGGCGGATCTGATGGCTTTTCAGGAATTTCTGCAAACCCCGCTTTGGGTTATGCCTCCGATTTGTTGGCCGCTTTGGGTGGTTCTCCCATCTTGTCGGAGTTTCCTGAATTGTGCGGAGTAGAGCAGGAGTTGGTGAACCGATGCGTAAATGAGGACGATGCCAAACGCTTTATGCAGTTGATGAAGGATTACGAAAAATCTGCAGTCGATGCGGGTTCTGGTTTTGATATGAATCCGTCGCCGGGTAATATCAAAGATGGCCTTATTACCGATGCTATGAAATCTGCCGGTGCTGCTAAAAAAGGTGGGACATCGCCCATACAGGCAATTTTGGATTATGGAGAATACGTCACAAAACCGGGATTAAATCTGCTTTGTACTCCGGGTAATGATGTGGAAAGTACCACCGCAATGGTAGGAGCTGGGGCTAATGTTGTAGTATTTACAACAGGACTGGGAACACCCACCGGAAACCCAATAGCACCAGTCTTAAAAGTAGCTTCAAACAGTACGCTTGCCCGCAGAATGCCAGATATTGTTGATATAGACAGTGGCCCGGTAATTCGCGGGGAAAAGACCATTGAAGAAATGGGAGAAGAAATTCTGGAGCATGTTATTCAGGTAGCTAGCGGTGAAGTGGAGGCGAAAGCCGATGCTTTAGGCCAGGATGATTTTATCCCGTGGAAACGCGGTGTTTCGCTATAAATTTTTCAAAAGGAATTCAAGGGAACCTAAGCGGTTCCTTTTTTAGTGAAGTACTTCGGGTGAACAACTCGGGCTTCAACACTACGTTTTTTTCAAGTGGTTCACTGTCTTTACCGGCATTGATTTGTTCCAGAAAAACCTGAGCAGCTATTTTACCCATAAGTACGGGAGTTTGCCCCACTGTAGAAAGTGGGTTTTCAAGATGACTGGTAAAAGGTTCGTTACTAAAACCAACCACTCCAACTTCCTGAGGTATTTGTATTCCGCGACTGCGTAACTCCTGTACACAACCCAGGGCGATGTAATCACTTGCACAGAAAATCGCATCAAAGTCGGTTTGCGAATCGTAAAGTTGGTTAACCGCTTCAAGGCCTGACTCTATGCTACTGCTCATCTGAAAATCAGGTAAGTTTTGATTAGAGAGGTGGTGTGCCTCAAGTGCTGCGACATACCCACGATAGCGGTCTTCATAAATATTGAGATTGCGATCGCCTCCCACGTGTATAATTTTAGAATAGCCTTGCTCGATAAGATGTGTAACCGCATCGTATGCCCCTTTAAAGTCATCAATACTAACCGTGCTCACCCCTTTTAAATCCTTTTTTCGATCAAAGAAAATAAGCGGGGTTTTAGAATTTAAAACGGCTTCGAGATGCTTTAAATCTTCAGTAGTTTTAGATACCGAAATAAATACACCGTCTATATTGGTATTGAGTAAAGCCTGCAATTGTTGAGCTTCTTTGTCGGCATCTTCGTGGGTTTGGCAAATGATCACGTGGTAGCCTTTAGGTTCTAACTCCTCTTCAATACCGCGTATCACGGAAGCAAAAAAGGAACGGTTAATCAACGGAACCACCACCCCAACATTAAAGGTACGCCCGCTTTTAAGGGCTACAGCCAGACTGTTTTGTTGGTAGTTAAGCTCTTTGGCCGTTTTCAAAACGAGATCACGGGTTTTAGCACTTACCCGCGCACTGTTATTTAAAGCTCTTGAAACGGTTGCTGCGCTGATGTTTAACTTTCGCGATATGTCGTAAATCGTTATTTTATCTTTTTGAGACATACTTGTTGATCTGGAAGTATTTCGGTTTTGGGGATGTAGTACTTTAATTTATTAGAGGGTTGGTGTAAACTGTTTGCAACTCTCTTCATAGTGTTAAAAATACGCTTTCTAGCTGAAATGATAGTCCATTTTTACTAAGGAGTGCGTCTGTTCTAAGCGATTTATGCTTCAGTAAACAAACTTGAAAAATAATATTTTTGTATTTTTAAGCGTAATTATAACATTTAATAAAAAGGATGATTTCAAAACTTGCTGTTACCCATAAAAAAATAGTCATAAGCGGCGCTACCGGCGTACTTGGTGAATCCATGACCCGTTTCCTTGCAGCTCAGGGGGCTCAAGTTATTGTTCTGGGAAGAACCCAATCGAAAGTGGATACTCTGGTCGCTGCTATTAATGATGCAGGCCACAAGGCGAGTGGTATTCTTGCAGATGTAACGCGTAAAGAAGACTTGCAGCAGGCAAAAAATAAGCTCGAATCTGATTTTGGACACATTGATGTACTTATCAATGCGGCTGGCGGTAATATGAAAGGTGCGGTAATCACTCCTGACCAAAGCCTGCATGATGTAGATTTGGAGGCCATGCGTAAGGTGATTGACCTGAATTACATTGGCAGTTTTTTACCCATCCAAGTTTTTCTACCCCTTCTTGAAAAATCAGAAAACCCCGGTATTCTTAATATTTCTTCCGTGTCTGCGCATCTCCCACTTACACGGGTAATGGGATATTCTTCAGCAAAATCAGCCATAGAAAACCTTACCCAATATCTGGCGGTAGAGTTCGCTCAAAAAATGAAAAACCCAATCCGTGTAAATGCATTGGCTCCGGGTTTTTTCCTTACCGAACAAAACCGGGAATTGCTTACTAATTCTGATGGTAGCCTTACGGCAAGGGGAGAGACGATTATAAAACATACACCTTTGGGTAAATTTGGTAATCCCGAAGACTTACACGGAGCCATTCAGTGGTTGTGTAGCAATGCTGCCAATTTTGTAACCGGAACTGTAGTAACAGTTGACGGAGGCTTTAAAGCATTTTCGGGGGTTTAGATTTTAAATTCATCAAAATGAAAATCACATACGGAAGCCCCATACTTTAGAGTATCCTTCTGTTTTATTGGGGTGCTTAGGCTTCGTAGCATAGCTCAGCGTATATCCTGAATTCAGAAAAATTACACAGCTTCTCTAAGAAATAGTTTCAAGACCGAGTGGTCAGTAATGGCTACTAAGTCTGTATTTTCCCGATCGGATTCGGAGTGAATTGTACGTCGAAACCGAATATTGTATGCTAAATTAACTATATTAGTTGACTGATAATCAAAATACTATAGTTATGAGAAGGTCTTTCAGCGTGTTTTGTATAAGTTTTTTGATTTTTTCGAGTTCTCCTTTCTATGCCCAACAAAAATCCCATGAGGCTGCACATACGGTACAGCAATCCTCTGGTAAAAAATCTACAGCAGTTTCTTTCTCTAGTGGTATTGCTCTTCCGTCAGGAGATTTTAAAAACTATGCTGATGATGGCGTTTTTGCCAATATTGGATATACCACTTCGTTTTGTGAAGGATGGTTTGCCAAAGCAGATTTTCAGTATATAGGCTATAGTGCTTCAGAAGATTTTTCCACCAGAGATATTGAAAAAATAGAACCATTTCAGGCTTATGGTCTCAGTGCCGGGCTACTCTATGCAATCAAGGGAAAGGTAATGTCCATAGATCTGTATGTACAGCCGGGTATCAGTTTCTTTGAAGCACCCAAACTTCAAAAGTATTACGAATCGGGTAATTTTCTAATTGAAAATACGCCAGCACAGTCGCAGCGCCTCTTTAATGCAGGAGCAGGATTAAATTTAAATGTAAAATTTTGTGATGCGGGTGCATTATTCGTCAATGCGGAATATAGAAGTTATTTGACAGGGTCTATAATCAGTCAAACCAGAAATATAGAGAATGCGTTGACCGCGGATGGGACTATTGATCCCGATTTGCTAAGTACAATCCCTTTTGAGCAAAACGACTTTCGGCCAGATGCTTTACAGTTGGGTATAGGTGTACGATGGAATTTAAATACCACTAAAAATCTAGCGCAAAACTTTTCAGCTGAACGCGAAAGCAACAATGATTCTCCGGGTACCCGCGCAACTGATCACAATTCCAGCAGGAGCAATAAGACCAGTAGTATTATAATTATTCAGGATGGAGAAGATATTATTTTACGCAAACGACCCGGTAGAATGGCAGGTGAAACGGAAGATTCTTCTGGCGACGGAAGTCGTGCTACAGATTATAACTCAAGCCGAAGCAACAAGAATACGAGTGGATCAGCCTTTTCAGACTATGATGATGGAGGCAATAATCCCAAGGATTCTACTGCAACCCGTGCAACTGATCATAATTCCAGTAGGAGCAATAAGACCAGCAGTATTATAATTATTCAGGATGGAGAAGATATTATTTTACGAAAGCGACCGGGTAGAATGGCAGGTGAAACGGAAGATTCTTCTGGCGACGGAAGCCGCGCTACAGATTACAACTCAAACCGAAGCAACAAGAATACGAGTGGATCAGCCTTTGGGGATGATGATGGAAGCAATAATCCCAATGATTCTAATGTTACACGTGCAACTGATCACAATTCCAGCAGGAGCAATAAGACCAGCAGTATCATAATTATTCAGGATGGTGATGGTGATACTGATTCCGATGATTCTACTGTTTCACGTGCGACCGATCATAATTCCAGCAGGAGTAATAAGACCAGTAGTATCATAATTGTTCAGGATGGAGAAGATATTATTTTACGCAAACGACCCGGTAGAATGGCAGGTGAAACGGAAGATTCTTCTGGCGACGGAAGCCGCGCTACAGATTACAATTCGAGCAGAAGCAATACAACAAGCGCCATAATTATTTATATAGGAGATGGAGATGATATTATTTTGAGAAAGCGACCCGGAAGGTAAAAATCAAATTAATTCTTTAATTGTTCTGCTACCATTAGGGTCGTATTTTTACTGCATGGTCATAATAATTGGAGCAGGTCTCAGCGGACTTTTAACCGCATACCGTTTAAAACAGCAAGGGATTGCATTTAAAATTCTGGAAGCCCGGGATCGCGTTGGAGGTAGAATTCATACCGTTTTAGGAAAAAATGAAACTCCTGTTGAAATGGGAGCCACGTGGTTTGGTAATCATCATCAGCATGTAATTGCTTTACTAGAGGAGCTCGGCATTGGGTATTTTGAACAGTATATGAAAGGAACAGTATTCTTTCAGCCTATGTCTACTTCGCCTGCACAATCCATTCAGGTTCCCAGTCAGCCGCCCAGTTACCGTATTTCGGGTGGGACGTCTCATTTAATCAATACACTTTACAATCGTCTGGATGCTGAAGATGTTGTACTCAATCAGGAAGTACAGAAAATCAGTTTTCATACGAATTCGGTTGAGGTTGTCGCCGCAGATACATTTACGGCAAGCAAAGTAATTTTAGCGATTCCGCCAAAAATTTGGTCTATCCGTATTGCATTTGAACCGCAATTGCCCATGGATTTGCTGCACACAGCGCAATTGACCCATACCTGGATGGAAGACTCCATCAAAGTAGCCATTACGTATGCGCAGCCTTTTTGGGAACAGGAACAGCATTCGGGTACCTTATTCAGCAATACAGGACCACTAACAGAATTCTATGACCAATGCAACTACGAGCGCTCTAAATATGCCCTCTGCGGTTTTATGAGTACGTCTTTTAAGCAGCTGGATGACACCGAGCGGCGTAATCGGGTCATAAATCAGTTACAAAGCGTTTTTGGAGCTAAAGCTGCTGATTATGTGGATTATAAAGAATGCATTTGGAGTCGGGAAAATCTCACGTATACTGATTCAGAAACGCCACTCTTTCCGCATCAAAATAACGGAGCGCCTATTTTTAGAGACTCTTTTTTTGAAGACCGATTATTGATTTGTGGTGCAGAAACAGCATCAGAATTTCCGGGATATATGGATGGTGCGGTGAGCTCGGCGAATAGGGTTGCAAGTAAAATAGTAAAGGCTAAATCCTAAATTAGAGTGTTTTTTTGGTCGAACTAGATATTTTCTCCAATCAAAATTTTATTTTGTACAAAATGAGGAATACCGTAAAAATCACTTTAGCATTTATTTTTAAATTGTTTTTGGGCAAATCCTAATTTTTCAAATGACGATAAGATTATTTGATATAGTGAGTGGAGCTTAATTAAAACAGGTTTTATATGAGAAGAATACTACTATTTACTTTTTTGAGTATTACAACTGGTCTATTTGCACAAAATGAAGTTCAATTAGATGCTGATACTCTTTTAAAAGAATTATCGGCTAATGCGTGCGACTGTATTAATGAGATAAGCACTTACAATAAGCACCGGCAAGAAGTTGTAAACGAAATAAATAGCTGTATTGAAGAGGTAACCGAAGCCTATCAGTTGGGTTCGCAGCTTTTTAAATTTTCAAAACCAGAGGAGTCTGAGCAAATAACTGAGCAGGACTCAACCGGAAGAGAAATTGCTATAAATACCAATAAAGAATCAGATCAGTATAAAGCTGCTTATTACAAAATTGAAGAACAGCTTATGAAAGACTGTGAATCACTTAAGCGAAAAGTAGCTGCAAGTGATAAACAAGGGCTTAAATCGATGTCCTTTAATAAGAAAGCACTTAAGTATTATGAAGAAGGAATAAGCGCTTCAGAAAATGGTGATTTTTCAACTGCCGTAAAGCAGTTTAAAAAAGCGCTCAAGGTAGACAAAGAATTTGCATTTGCCTGGGATAATCTGGGGCTTGCTTACCGAAAATTAGAAAAGTACGATAAGGCGATTGAAGCCTATGAAAAATCAATAGAAATAGATCCTTATGGACTTATGCCTATTCAAAATATCGCTATCGCGTATCAATATCAGGAGCAGTATGGAAAAGCTATTGAAGCATATAAGCGCTTGGCTTTAATTGATAAAGACAATCCTGAAGTTGCTTATGGTATAGGCAGTATCTATGCCTTAAAGTTAAATGAATACGAGAAAGCACTAGACTATATGTGTCAGGCATTTAATGCATATACTCAAATGAAATCTCCATATCGCTCTGATGCAGAGCAAATCATCAGTATCATTTATCAGGAAATGAAAAAAGAGGGCAAAGAAGAAACCTTTAGTACTATTTTAAAGGAAAACGGGATTGATATGGGCTAGGATCCCGCAAACCAATTCATAAAAGTCTAATAGATAATTTGCAAATGAATACACCATCTACTCCAGATCAAAATCTGGAACATTTCACAGACCGGGAACTTTTTACAAAAATCTGGATTCATCCAAGAAAAGTATTTCGCTTTATTGAGGCAAAAAAGTATGATAAGTTCGTTTATATTTTACTCGTCCTTGCGGGTATTGTACGAGGATTTGACCGTGCTATTGATAAGAACCTGGGCGATAAATTCTCTTTAATTGCGATTTTAGGCTTGGGTATTATCGTGGGCGGCCTTTTTGGCTGGATATCCTATTATATCTATGCAGCACTTTTAAGCTGGACGGGTAAGTGGATAGGCGGCAGGACCGATACTCGAGCACTCCTTCGAGTTTTAGCTTATGGCTCAATACCATCTATTATAGCTTTAATTTTCTTTATTCCGCAAATAGGTATTTATGGGATTGAGTTATTCCGTGAGAATGGTGATCTAATAGAAGGTACACTAATTGAAAATATGGCTTTTTGGGGTGCCGTATTCTTAGAAATGATTCTGGCAATCTGGACGCTGGTTTTAATAATTATAGGTACTGCTGAAGTTCAGAATATATCAATAGCCAATGCGATCTTAAATTTGTTGCTTCCGATTATTGTTATAGTACTCCCCATATTAATTATTGCGGGAATATTTTCAGTACTCTAAAGCTGTTCATCTGTAATTGTTCAGGCATTTTTCCGACCAAAACAACCGAACCCCTAAATTCAAAACCATGAACCCAAATACCATGAAAGTAGAAATCTGGAGCGACATCATGTGTCCGTTTTGCTATATCGGAAAACGAAAATTTGATAACGCTCTTGAGCAGTTCTCCCACAGAGATAAAGTTGAAGTAATCTGGAAAAGTTTTGACCTGGCTCCCGGTTTAAAGACCGATACGTCTATTAATAGTGTTGATTTTTTACAGAAGCATAAAGGAATGAACAAAGCCCAGGCTGAACAGGCCATTGAACGGGTAACGGCTTTTGCTAAAGAAACCGGCCTTGATTACGATTATGACAAAGTAGTTATCGCTAATACCCACAGAGGGCATCAACTTATACATCTGGCCGGTCAGGCTGGGCTTCAAAATGAAATGAAAGAGCGCCTTTTAAAGGCTTATTTTATTGAAGGCCGAAATGTAGATGATGTAGCAACTCTGATTCAATTAGGTCAGGAAGTAGGTCTCGACAAGGCCGCAATAGAGAGCGAATTGAACGAAAGTCAGTTTGCAGCGCATATTGAGCAGGATATTCTGGAAGCCCGAAATATAGGGGTTAACGGTGTTCCGTTTTTTGTTTTTGACCGAAAATATGCCGTTTCCGGTGCGCAGCCCGAAGAGCAATTTTTGAATGTGCTTAACAAAGCCTACAGTGAGTGGTACGCTAAACAAGAACATCCTGAACTTGAAGTCGTGCAGGGTGCGAGCTGTGATGTGGATGGCAACTGTTAGTAGTTAAGTTGAAAGAACTATCAAATTAAAAACGCCCGGATATCATTTCGGGCGTTTTTAGTTTAGAATGGTTAATAAATTACTGGAGAAATTCACGAGGTATCCAAAGGAATCAAAGGTTTGATTTAAAGGCAAGCTTCGGGATAGTATACCCCTTGGTTGGAGCCATTAGATACTTACATTTTGATTTGCATATCATAAGAAGCTGCAGTCTTAATAACTTCTTCTATAATTTGCGGAGCTACAGAATTCTCTTGAGCATTATCCTTATCGCTTTCAATTCCCAGCTTTTCAAAAAAGGCTCTAAACCCTTTGGGGCTGTGAATATTAACCCATTTACATGGTTCAGACCCGGCATTTCTGAACGTATGTAGGGTATGGGGAGGCAGGTCAACAGATTCCCCGGCTTTTACAATTCGTGTTTCTCCATCAATCATAAACTCCATTTCTCCTTCAGTAATCAAAAAAGATTCTTCGAGGTTGTGATGCAGGTGAGGTGGTGGTCCCGGTACACCCGGAGGCGTTTCGCCAAGTGCCAAATCGTAATTTCCTGTTGTGTTATGGGGCGTCACCTTGTGACCCAATACCCATTTTGTAGTCGGTTGTTTCATTTTATGAGATTTCTGTCTCACAAACATAAATTTAAATTGTGATATTTCAAAATTTTATGAGACATTTGTCTTATGAGTAAAGAATATGTAGGCCAGGGCCGTACCCGACAAAAGCAAATTACAAGAGAGCGCATCTTAAACAGTGCACAGGAGTTTATGCAGCAGGGCCGGGATTTTACATTAGAGGAGGTAGCTGAGCAGGCCGGCGTTTCCCGGGCAACTATTTATAGATATTTTCCAAACAGTGAAATACTTGCGGCAGAGTCGGCATTGAACGTCAATACGGAGAGCTGCGAGTCTATTTATCAATACGCTAAAGCTTCTACTAGGAAACAAACCTTATTGAATATTCAGGATTATTTTAATCGTCTGGCATTAGATCACGAACCGGCCTTTAGAAAATACCTAAGTGTTTTATTAAATACAACTGAATTATCTGAAAATCGAGGAGCCAGACGTCCCAAGACCTTACAACTGGCACTTGATGACGCACAACTCAATTTGAGTAAAGAGGATTTAAAGAATCTGAAGAATATAGCCTCGGTACTTATGGGAATTGAACCCATGATTGTAACCAAAGACGTCTGCGGGCTAGACAATGAGCAGTCTATGAAGTTGCTCCAGTGGGGCTTTGAAATGATGCTCAATGCGATCATCAATCAGAATAAAAAAACTGCTGACCGGTAGTTACTGCAGCTATTAATCGTTTTTTAGTGTTGAATTAATTTCAGGTTAAATTTTTTTAAATCTATTTCGCAGATCACAATAAAATTATACTTTTACGTAACCAGTTACGTTAATTAGTGTGGAAGACGATTTTTTATTAGAAATGGGGTATGCCGGTCTAACCGGAAGACTCAAGCGCCTTAGTGATGCATTTATTTATCAAACCCGAGATTTTTACAGGGAGCACGAGTCTGATATTGAGCCCAACTGGCATATGATTTTTATGTTATTGCAGAAAAATGAAAAGATGACTGTGACTGAAATCGCTGATGCGCTACAGCTTTCGCATCCTGCTATAGTTAAACTGATCAATAAAATGAAAAAAAGGGGTTATGTTGACTCAGAGATTGACCCTCAGGACAACCGAAAATACCAGCTGATGTTATCACAAAAAGCAATCGAAAAAATTCCGGTGCTTGAACAGTACTGGACAGCGGGCATAAAAGCCCTTGAAGAATTATTAGGTTTTAATACCCGTCTGCTTGACGAAATCCAAAAGCTGGAAGACCGTATGGCAGAATCCGATTTTAAAACCCGAATGGATAAATTATTAGTCAACGAATAGTTAGCAAAGGCATTTCATGAAGTTACTCATCGATATCTCCGGTTGGTTAGGTTCACTTCTCGTAGTTGGAGCCTACGCGTTAAGTCACGTAAAATCTAAAAATTACAGTACCTGGTGTATTTTAATGAACCTCTTTGGTGGTGTGTTTATAGCCATAAATTGCTATTATTACCGTGCGATACCTTCATTGGTGACCAATATGATTTGGAGCGGGATTGCG
>PAPI01000009.1 GCA_002708845.1 Leeuwenhoekiella sp. | reverse complement strand
TATTCTTCTTCTCTTTCTTTTTTGCATCGCCCAAAAAAGAAACAAAAAACGCTAGGCTCACAAGACGGTATCTAAATTTATCGTTCGCTGCACTGCATACGCTTAACTCGGCCGCTCTGGCGGCCTCAAACAGAACCGCCTGCGACGTTACGCTCACTTCAAATTTAACGATACCTTCTTGTAGGCCGTTTCCAAAATCAGAACTAAGAATTCTATTCTTTAGCCTTCTTTTTCTTCAGTATAGCAAAAAGTCCCCGTTAAGAATTTTCGAAGCCTTGGAGAAAATTTAGGGGACTTGTTGCGGTTTTGCCCCTAAGGGCAAAAATACCTAAGAAAAAGTGTCTTTTCTTTGGACAAGCAAAGAAAAGTAAAGAGGAGTCTATGGAAATTCTAAAACATAAATCGTCACCAAGAAATTTTTAAAATTAAAAGAATTACCAGAATTACTCTTCAAACTCCAGCTTAAACAATGCAACCCCTTGTCTGGGCAGGTCTAAGCTTAACTCCAGATTTCCGTCTGTTACGTTCATCCAAACCGGAGAAGTAAACAACTGCAGTTGTCCGGCCTGTTCTAAGGCTTTTATCTGTTCCGGTGTTGGATTTTCCGGCGACCCCATTTCTTTATAAAGTGAATACGAATTACTGAATTCCTGATCCACGCGGTATTGATTAACCAGCACTTTTTGAGCAGGAATGTTTTTAAGATTAATTGTCACCGGACTTGCAGCAACTTCCAGATCGTCGCGATCGTGGTAATTGAAAACCATAACCGATGCGCCATCCTCACCAACCGAAGCCAAGGCGTTTACATCGGGATTTTCGCGTACACTTTTTGACCTGACTTTTTTATAATCATACTCCAGATCACCGGATACGGCCACCTGAGTATCGTGCATCATCCCAAACATTCTAAACACATTCAGTACTGGTTTATCCACCCCATTTGTCGCCATATCTCGAAACCCGGCATACCAGGCCTGATCTTCAAATTCAAATCCCCAGGTCACTGCTCCTTTCAGGTTTACCCCATAGGCTCGTGCCAAATCATATTTTCGTGCAAAAGATGCAGCGGTATAACTGCTATACATCGTTCCGTTTCTATACGCATTTTCGGGATAATCATCTTCCGAACATGCCGCACAGCCTTCAGGGTCAGACTCACCAATTATGATGGGCAAATCTTTTAGTGTAGGATACGAAGCCACCACCTCAAAACCTTTAGCCAGATCGTTAAGCTGCGAACCCATATTCATCTGAATATGACTGTCAACCAACTTAGGGCTTCCTTTTGCGTGGTAGGTAATAAAGTCTAGCGGTGCTCCTGTTTCTCCAGTTGCATAGTTTTTACCTGAAATGATATGGTCTAGAAAGGTGCGTAAAAATGCTTCGGCTTTATCCCAGCCCGGCCCTGTTGTTTCAGGTCCGCCCATTTTCGCCGTAGGCAAGGCTCTTTTAACCGCATCTGCCGTGTAATCGTAAAGTTTAATGTATTCTTCGGTCGTGCCACGCCAGTAGCCAATGTTGGGTTCGTTCCACAATTCCCAGTACCAGCTTTCTACTTCTTCTTTTCCGTAGCGCGCTACCGAATGTTTTACCCACTGATACACCAGTTCTGCCCACTTGTTGTAATCGTTTGGCGGGTAGGCCCATCCCGTATAAATATCATCATAATCTGCTCCCGGTTTCCAATGGTGTCGGTAAGGCTGAGGCTTTGTCGATAAGGCTTCGGGCATAAAACCTATTTGTGCCAGGGGCTTCATTCCGCGTTCGATATAGGTATCAAAAATCCTGTCGATTATCGTCCAGTCGTAAATAGGGTTTCCGTCTTCATCTTCGGTATAGGCATTGGTTGAACCCCATTTTAAAGCGGCTTCTCCATCTCCCGTAACCAGCAAGCTATGAGCACGCACATACACCGGGACTTTACTCAATTCTGAAATTTCAGTCAGCAATTTTTTTCCATCTTTCATATACGTATAATTGGGTTCATCATACCCCCAAAACGCCCAAATGGGTTTTAACTCGCCCAATTTGGCATCAAAATCCACCCCGATTTCTACAGGTTGAATATTATCATACTGGGAAAATACGCTGGAAAAACTACAGACGAAGAGGAGAAAGAAGGCGAAGGTTTTCATAAAAGGCTGGATTAAATACATAACTAAAACTTCGTTAAGTTACTTAAAATGTTTCGATTACACTTATTCTAAATTTTTCAAAAAACAAAAAGCCCTTTCTAGGCGAAAGGGCTTTTGTATTTATATAAGAATCGAATACTTAATCCTGAAACAACAACGGTACAAAGTCTGAAAGATAAACCCTCCAGTTACGCCAGATATGCCCGCCCTCACTTTCGGTATAGGTATAGGGCATATTTATAGAATCAAGGGTTTTCAAAAAATCCTGATTGGCTTCATACAGAAAGTCAGTTTCACCAATCGCAATCCAGTACAGCTTGTACCCGTTATCTCTTTCGGTTTTGAGTTTTTCTTCAAAATCAGCATAAACACCTTCCCCGCTTTGATCCCCCCGCGGCATAATCGCTGCGGAAAACAGTCCTATATAATCAAAGGTATCCGGATAAAAATTAGAGATATGCAGGGAATGATAGCCACCCATAGACAAGCCGGCAATGGCCCGATTTGCTTTGTTTGCTTTTACGCGATAGTTTGATTCTACAAAGTTGATGATTTCATCAAAATTGGCTTCATACACGCCATTCATCGTTTGCGGCACCATAAACTGCGGAGTATAATATCCGGCACTTCCCGCTCCGGGAGCTGCGTCCTGAATAACATTTCCGTTAGGCATCACGACAAGCATAGGTTTTGCCTTTCCTTCAGCAATCAGATTATCCATTATTTGAGCGGTACGCCCCAGCGTGAGCCAGGCTTCTTCATCCCCACCGGCACCGTGTAGTAGATACAACACGGGATATTCAGCTTCTGAAGTTTCATAACCCGGTGGTGTGTAGATGCTGATTTTGCGATCCATTCCTAAACCTTCAGACTCATACCAGCGGCTGGCCACGGTACCGTGCGGTACATCCTGCACGCGGTATAAATTGGCTTGCTCTCCGGGAACGATAAATATATTCATCACCGAAGCGACATCACGAACCAAAAAAGGATTCGCAGGGTCGGTGGTTTTAAAGCCGTCAATGATAAAGGCATAATTATACAACTCAGGAGCTAAAGCTTCTGTGGTAAACGACCAGATTCCTTTTTCATTTTTGGTAAGTAATGCTTTGCCGGGGCCATCCATTTTTCCCATAGGCGTGTCTACTTTAACACTGGGCAAAAAGTCACCGGTCACAAACACACTATCTGCCTGCGGAGCATTAAGCCTAAAGATTACTGTTTTATCGGGGTGGATTTCAGGTGAACTGATCTGCTGCCCGTTAAACAACGATTCCTGTGCCGATAAAATCCCGAAGCTTAGTGCAAATACGAGAAGAATATAGTTTTTCATTAGAAGTAATTTACTTTTTAAAAAATAAAGAGGCTTTTCGCCCAAAAGTTTAAAGATACACATTTGATAAAGCTCTTAAATTGACAATTATCAAAAATATCTTGCCTCAACAATCGCTTTATAAGGGTTAAAAATCCGACAAAAACTTAATCGCTGTTGCCGGATTCTTTAATTAAAATCAGCTGATCGTTCTGATTAAAACCTATAGGTAATCTTTCCTCTTAAATAAAACGGAGTTCCCGGCGTAAAATGGATTTCTTCTACCGGTGCCGCTTCATTAAAAAGTCGGCTTTCGGTGGCGAATTGGGTTTCATTCCAGTCCACATCAAACAGGTTTTCTACGATCACACCCAGCGTCCAGTTTTTAATGGAATAATTCACGTTGAAGTCGGTCACAAAATAACCTTCGGCTACAATAGAATTGTCTTCATTAGCTGCCCGATCGCCCAGCCAGCGGTAACCAAGAGTCCCGGAAAAGCCTTCCAGATTATCAACACTTAAGCCTCCGGATGAGGTAAACTTTGGTGCCAGTGGGATGTAATCCTGCCCTTCCGGCTCTTCAGTGCTTCGGGCGTAGGTATAATTGACATCGCTGTAGAGGTACAACCAGTCGAGCACCTGATAGCGCGCACCCACTTCAACTCCCATTCTGCGCGTCTTTCCGCTGGGTTCTACAATTCCGGCATCGCCTACGTAAACAAATTCCTGATCCAGAAAAAGCGTCCATAAGGTCGCATTAAAGGCCAGCCGGTCTATAGGTTTTACCAAAGTTCCCAGATCCAGATTGTAGGCCGCAGGGAGAATTTCTTCCCCGCTATTGTCCACAACCACACGTGTGTCATTCGAGTGGAAACCTACACCGGTTTTCAGGAACAACTGCCAGTTTTTAGAAGCCGAAAAAATGGTACTAAATTTAGGACTGAAAGCGACTTTAGATTCGCTCTGATTGTCATAGGTTTCGGTTAACCTGTTGTAATAGTCAAACTTGAAGTAATCTAAACGCAATGCCGGGTTAAAGGTAAATCTGCCGGTTTTGAATTCGGTATTAATAAAACCAAAAGCATTGAGTTCGTCTACATCACCCAGAGCCAGTCGATCCAAAAGGGTCTGGCGGTTGAGCGTACGCGACAAGCTCACCTCATCTACATTATCAAAGCGAAAACCTACACCGGCATCGTAGTTAAACGTGCCCGCTCCCAGCGGCAGATGATGACGCGAATATACACTCTGCAAACCTGCGATGAAGCGCTCTTCCTGCTGTTTGATTTGATCGCCGTTTATAGGGTCTTCTAAAAAGAAGGTAAAGTTAGAATAGAGTTCAAAATCGTAATGCGATACATACGCATTGGTTTTTAATACGGCGTCGTGCTCCAGATTTTTAAGGTGCTGCAGTGTCAGGTTGGTACGGCTGGTTTGTCCACCTTCGGTATCATCAATTGCTCCAAACCTACCAATCAATCCCTGATCTACGGCACGCTGGGGAATCTGACCCGAAGCATCCCACTTGCTTTGAAAATGCGAAGCCGTCAGCGTGATTTTATCGGCATTGGGGTTGGTATACGTATACCTTCCGAGGACATTAAAGCGGTTAAAGTTCTGTGGACTGTCAAAGGGGCCATCGGTCAAATACATTTCTGAAGCCAGATACGCCGAGTGCTTGTCATCATCAATCAGGTTGAACATGCCGGTAAGTCGGGAGGTATTAAACTGCCCGGCTTCGAGCGAAATGCTACTGGCATCGAGGCTCTCCTTTAATCGCAGGTCTACGTACCCGGCCGTATTGAAATTACCTTTATCTGCATAGTATGAGCCTTTACCAAAATCTATGTTTTCAATAGTCTCCGGGATTACAAAATGTAAATCAGCATAGCCCTGCCCGTGGGCATGCGATACCATATTCACAGGCATTCCATCTACGCTGATGGCCACATCGGTACCGTGATCTACATCAAAACCTCTTAGGAAAATCTGCTCGGCTTTACCGCCACCGGCGTGTTGCCCGATGAATAATCCCGGTACTCTGCGTAAAATCTCCTGAGATGATTTTACCGGATTCAGTTTTAAGTCTACGGCAACCACCTGGCTTAAGCTGTTCACTTCTGAAGTAAGCACGACCTGGTCTAATGAGGTACTGCTTTCGGTTAAAGCAATTTGAATGGGATCCTTTAGCCAGGATGTGCTTACACTGCGCGTTACGGTGCTAAAACCCAGTCGGGAAAAAGCAATAGAATCCTGTAACTCTACATCGGGTAGGCTAAAAAAACCTTTGGCATTGGTATGGGTGTGCTTCCCACGAGTAAGATTGTATATGTTCACGTTTTCCAAAGGCCTGCCAGCCTCATTAGTTACTGTTCCTGTTAGGTTTTGGGCACTTAATTGCGTACAAGCCAACAGAACTAGTATTAAATAGTATTTCATAAGTGTATTTAAGAATAATGAAAGAATGCGCCGCCACGGGCGCGCAGAAACATATGCACGCTTCACCAGAAGCCCGGACAGCAAGAGATGTTTCCCTTTAAACAGTTTAAAGGGAAGTAAAAAAATTAAACAGACTTATAGCTGAGGCGGGGGTACGGGAATACGCAATGCGATTGATTTCTGAATATGAAGGTAAAAAGCATAACCCCTATGGGTATGAATTGAATATTGCCTAAAAACCAGATTGGTTTGTTGGGTTTGCAAATGCTCCTGTATTTTAAAGCTAAGTTGATTTTTTTCCTCTTCCTTTTTAAAATCGTCTTCGAAAGGCTCTAACACCTGCTTAATATATTCTAAAGTACGGTGATCGTGACCAGCTTCGGCCAGGAGTTCATCGGCAGATAAAAAACCGTGTTCGTGAGCGCTGGAAGTGATGTGATAGAACTCGTGTTCCAAATCGTGCGCCCATGCTAAAATACCCTGCTGCACCGGGGCCAGAATGTAAATCAATGCCAGCAAAACCGAACCGGAAATTGCGAGAATTGACTTTACAAAAGGCTGCCCCATAGCATAAATTTAAAGCGACAAAACTAAAGCCCCAAAATTAAAAACTTATCGATTTGAGGTTATTTTTTAAAAGTCCCTATGTGCCAGAGAATTCCGGAAGGATCGTGTACAAAATATTCTGAGCCCCAATCATCATGTACTAGTTCTGAAACCCGCACACCTTTAAATCTTTGAGGCAGATTTAAGGATTGAATATGCTTTAAATGCGCTTCCAGATTTTCAACTTCTAAAAAAATCATGGTGTTGTCTACCCAATCTTTGACATAAGCATCCTGCAGGTAAAAGCCGAAATCACCCTTTTTAAACAAAGCCATTTTAGGCGGAAGCAGGACTTCTTCAAAACCCATCTCGCGATAAAAAGCCCGCGAAATCTCAAAATCTTTTGATCCTATGAATGGGCGAATGGATTTGGAGCTAGTATTCAACACTATTTTTTTATAATCTTTGTATGAAACAGTAAATTACTTTTAGTCCTGACCTTTAAAAAGTAGATTCCGGTATTAAGATCTCTTAGGTCTATAAACTCAGAATCAAATTGACCAAGAACTCTTCCAGTTATATCGAAAATCTCAATACTGCCAATTTGATTATTTTCAATTTGAACTTTAGCGGTGTTTAAAGTTGGATTCGGAAAAACTGAAACGTTATTCTTAAGAGCGTTGAATTGTATATCATCAACACTAAGATAGAATTCTGGTAATTCATATTTGTGAATGAAGCCTCGTCTCCACCCATACTCGTTGAAAGTATGAATCCTATTGCCAAAGTTACCAACCAATATTAAATTACCATTTAGGTCAAATTGAGGTCGAGAGATAACTCCTTTCTTTATAGGCTTAAAGATATCTATTACGTCACCTTTTGAATCAAATATTCTATAACTGTTATCAAATCTACTAATGAGAAAAACAAGATTTTTATAAGTTACGAGATGGGGATTGTAAATTTCTATAGAATCTAATTCCTTAAGTAGGTTTAATGACGTATCTAATAAGCGAAGATTATTGTTTCCGTAAGACACTAGAAAGTTTCCGTTATCATAACGAACAAAATCTACTACACCGTCATCATCACGCACTTTGAAATATTTATAATCATTATCAACCGTAAGTTTTGATAAACGCTTATCTATGGTAAAATTGGTTACAAAATATAAACTGCCATCTTCATAAACCTTGGCGTCGGCCAAGCCATAATTAGGTGTTAAATTGCGGGTATAAACTTTATCCCCATTTTTGTAGATATGAATTAAATCGTCGTAATTTCCCGAAAACTCTTCTTGCGTATAGAAATAGTAATCGTCGTTTACAAAAGCGAATTTTATTACATTCTCGTGACCTATATTAATTTCCTCTTTTAATTCGCCACTAATTTTGTCAAGTATTCTTACAAAACTTGAATTTTCGTAACCAAAAAAATCCTGAGACATGTAAACATAATCCTCATGCACTTCAAATTCATCGGCCAGGTAACTTTCACTTAAAAATTCAAATTCTCCTGATGGCGAAAGCCTGTATAGACTGTGACCATACCCAAAATAATCTCCAGGTCTAGCCCAATTAAAATATAGGTTATTGATATCATCAAAATAATAATTGGTTTCTCGACCTCCAAAACTCACGATTTGAAATACCTCTTCTGGAATATTTTTCTCCCATAGTTTGTTTAGGTCTTGGTCATATTTAATAATTCTTAGACTAAGTGGGGGATCTGCTCCTCCAATTCCTAAAAATTCAGGTCCAAGGTTTTCTTTTACCAATACCAAATAATTGCCATCCTGATCTATTATTAACTTTTGTTGCTGTACTGAAGACGTTCCCGTTCCCGAATATGTGAATTGATTTATTAAACCTTCGGTTCCTAATAATTCAAGATGAATATCGTCCTGAGTAGCAAAATCTGATTCTAGAAACATTTTTTCAAACGAGGTGCCAGAGACTACAATATTTTGATTCTCTGTTTTTGTTAGATCTGAAATTGAAAAATTAGCACTCGTAGTTAAAGTATTTAACAAATTAAGTTGACCATCAAATTGCATTATCTCCCCTGTGTTTTTGAGTATTATGAGATTTTTGCTTTCTTGATCAAATTTAGATCCCTGCAGACCTTCGATCAAAAGAGATTTTACAGAATTTACTGCCCCTATATCATTCAGTTTGCTAAGCGTCAGATAATCTGATTCTTTATCGAATGTAATTAAGGTTAGACTATTATCTGAATCAATATAATTACCTATCAAACTATAGTTTTCCGCAAGAAAAGATGTATATAAAATATCTCCTAAATTGTTGGTTTTTGTTATGGCTATTTCCTGATTATAATAGCCTTCAATTTGTGGCTTTACTATATATAAATTGTCATTCTCATCAATAAATAATTCAAATTCACTTAAGTTCTGATTAAATGCATCAACAATAAATTTTTCTTGTTGATTTAACTTTTTATGGAGGTGATTATCGCTAAAAATAATATCAAGATAATATTCTGTGTCTCCATTATCACTGTCTTGTCGAACCAGTATATAGAACTTCCCATCTCTATATATTGATTGAAGCGCATCATTTTTTATTGTTTTTGAAAAATTTTGATGCAGTTTACCTTCAGGGTCTATTGAAAGATACACGACATCCGAAATACCATCCTGAGTAGAATACTCTATATATTCGGGATTATATAGAATGCCGAGGTTGTCATTTTCAAAGAACGTATATAAATGTCTGTAATTTATATATTCTGGATCTTCTATATCTCCAATAGTCTGAGACCACAATAATTCACCAGTTGAATTGAATTTCAAAACAAAAATTATCCCACTAGAAGGAGATCCATCAAATAAGCTCCTACAAATTAAAATGAGATTCTGATTAGAGTCTAAATAATATTCTAGTGGCACATCGTAAGATAGGGGTGTGGGTAGTGAGTATGTTTTTTGCCACTTAAAATTTAAAAGATCATCAAACTTGGTAATTAAAATATCTGTAAAAGTAGAATCATTCTCAGTAGTCCCAATATTATATATATCTCCTGATCTATCCGAAATCGTAAAAGATGAAATATCTCTATTGGTATGATGGCTTAAACCAAATGACTGGCTTTTTACAGGAGAAAGAACTTCTTGAGAGAAGGTATCATGGGTTTGAAAAAGTAAAAGAAATAAGAGAAAGACTTGCTTCATTAATATTTATAAAAGTAGGGGTAATATACTAAATCTTACAACTTCTCAATCACCCGCTCTGGATAATCAGTAATAATACCGTCAACGTTTAATGCAATTATGGCATCAATATCTTCCGGTTCGTTGACCGTCCACGGGATGACTTTTAAACCTGCTTCGTGAATTTTATTAACCTCAGCCGAATCAAGCTGTTTGAAATACGGACTGTAAATCTGTGGTTTAAAAGAAAGTATATCTAAGTTGTCTCGAAATTTTCCATCCTCAACCAAATACGCCAGTTCGATATCGGGATACTGGTTATGCATCACCTCAAGAATCTGGGGGTCAAACGACTGAATATTCACCAAATTTTCAGCTTTACTTTCCTGAATAACCTGCATTACTAAATCTACAAATTCTCTGGGTTCCGGTTGATAGAAACCGTATTCTTCAGGAACCGACTTGATCTCAATATTGAATTTTACCGGTTTTAAATTTTCAGCTTTAATCGTAGCTGCTACCGTATCAAAAACCTCACTTAATAAAGGTTTATAGGTCTTTATCTTCTGTTGCTGTGGAAAACGCGTATTTCCTTTTGAACCGCCGTCAAATTGCTTGATTTCAGCATAATCCATTTGGTACAAATTGTACTTTTTTTCGTCTTCCTTAGGAATAGAATCTCCTTCTGGCGTCAACATATACAGGGGTAACATCACCGGCTCGTGACTTACCACAACCTGCTTATCTTTAGATATCACCACATCGAGCTCCAACACATCAACTCCTTTGCGAAGAGCTCCCAAAAAGGCAGGAATGGAATTTTCGGGCAGGTTGCCCCGCTCCCCGCGATGGCCCTGTACCTGAATTTGCGGTTTGTTTTTCATCGCGGTAGTTGTTGTCTTTTTCTCTTTACAGGCTGTAATAATTAAAGCTAGCAAAAACAGTGTTTTAAACGTGAACTTGTACATATTTAAAAATACGCATTGTCCCTTAACTGTTTAATCTTAAAATGAGTTTTTAAGTGCTACCTCAACAATAGTTGCCGGTTCGCCGTGGCCTTCGTTGGAGATAAACAGTCTGCCTTCGGGAGTAAAGGTTATCCCTTCAGGTTGCGGAAAATCATCTTTATCGAGTTCAAAAACGGTTTTGACAGCTCCGCTTTTATCCATAATCAGCAATTTGGGATCGGCTCCTTCCAAAATGTAAATCGCTCCGGTTTTTGGGTTTACAGCAATATCTGAAGGCCGGAAGGTGCGCTTTTCTTTTTTCTTCTCAAAGTCTTTGAGCGCTTTATCTTCCATATCCAGTTTGAGCTTAGAAAAAGGCAAAAGCTTTTTAGCAACTACATCAAAGGCGTAAATCTCTTTTTCAGTTTCAGAATCCTTTCCTTCATCTTTTGCCATAAAAAGCAAGCGTTTGTGAGCCCCATCATAGGTGAGTGATTCTACATTATTGTCGTCATCCAGTGGAGTTTGATAGGTTTTAACTTCAGGATTATCGCTGGTATAGTTGGTTATTTCAAAAAGCAATCCATCGCTGCGCATTACATAGGCAGTGTTTTCTACAACTGCCACTCCCTCGTAATCGCCATCATCGGCGAACTCCAAAGTGCTTACAACTTCAGACTGCTTTAAGTCGTAAATAAAAATAAGTCCGTTTTCATCTTCAATTGCCGCTACCTGATTTGCTCCTAACCAGGATATTCCCGAGATCTCATCCAGCTCATCAGGTAATTCCCAGGTTTTGATGACCCGGTATGGCTTGTTTTTCTTGAACTCTTCAGACTTCATCTTACAAAAGCTGAAAAGGCTAAACAGTCCGAGTAGTATAAAAAGAAATCGAATGGGATATTTTAGTGTTTTCATAGCTGTAATTTTTTCGCGAAGGCGAAAGGACTGTAACGTCATTCAAAGTTCGCAACTCCGGCTTTAAGAACTCTTAAAACGGTGCAAATGTTAGACCGCAATCCTATATCTTTTGGAGTTCTGCATCTAATTGCGGTAATAATTGAAAATTAAATGGTGTAGGCAAAAGAATTTTCGAGTATTCCTAATAATATCAAACCTCATCCGGCAGCTTAACTCTGGGAGCTATAGGTTTAGTACTTTTGCCAATTCAAGCAAAGCTCTCGTGAAGAACTTACTCCAGTTTTTTAGAAATCATTTTAATTCAGCCGGTTTTGGCTGGATACTTACCTTTCTTTCGAGCTTTGGGCAAACCTTTTTAATCTCGCTATACGTACCGGCAATCATAGAAACTTTTCAAATTTCTGAAGGAACTTTTGGTAGTATTTATGCATTGGGAACGGTAATCGCTTCGGTCATTCTAATCACCGTTGGGCATACTATTGATCACAAACCGGTTAAAAAGGTCGTTTTCTTTAATATCGTCGGCCTTATCGTATCCTGCCTGCTGCTAAGTTTTTCGCCTGTTCACATCAGCCTTCTCATTCTGGCGATGATTGGTTTGCGGCTTACCGGGCAGGGAATGATGAGCCATATAAGCCAGACCGTGATGTCACGGTATTTTGGAGAGAACCGGGGTAAGGCCTTGAGTGTCGCTGCTCTGGGTTTTCCGATGGGCGAAGCTATTTTCCCAATACTGATAACTTCAATTATTCTGGCCTTTGGTTTTGAGGTTGCTGCGCTAGCCAGTGCCGGAATTTTGCTCGTCTACCTTATTTCGTTGTCTTTTAAAGATCTTAGTTATTTTGATGAAAAAGAGCAGGTCGCTAAACGACCATCCTTTAAAGTTCTGGCTAAAGATTTTGGTGGAATTATTAAAGACAAACGTTTTATTGTCCTGATGCCTTCAACCTTTGCCTTAGCATTTACTTCTACTGCTATATTCTTTTACCAATATGTATTTGTAGAAGAAAAGGGCTGGTCGGTTTCACTCTATGCCGCATTTTTCACGGGGTATGCGGTGACCCGGTTTTTGATGTCTATCGTAGGCGGACTCTGGGTTGACCGGTTTACGGCCAAACGATTGTATCGCTATTTTTTGATTCCGCAGGCGTTGGGTTTACTTCCTTTTGCATTTATGGACAGTATTGGCGGAGCCCTCATTTTTCTCATTCTAACCGGCATCACCACCGGCCTGGCAGGCACCGTAAAATCTGCTGTTTTGGCTGAAGTATATGGTACCGAAAAATTAGGAGCGGTAAACAGCCTGTTCTCGATGTCTATGATTTTAAGTACAGCATTGGCGCCCTTGCTCATTGGTTATCTCATCGATCAGGGTGTGGCCTTTCCCTATCTGATTCTGGTTCTTTTCGGGGTAGTAGTTCTGGCTACGTTGAATGCGCAACGCTTGAGAAAAATCCCGAAAAAGACTGCAGAAGCCTAACCTATGGTTTTTGCCAAACCGTTAAGCTGTCGTTGTTAACACTAAAAAGATAATGTTTTAAACCCTCTGAGCTTTTTAGAGTTATCAAATCCCGAACCTCGCCGTATACCTTAGCCTTGATTGGTTTGTTTTTAAAGTGATTGTCTTTGGTATTAACGAGCAGGTTTCCGGTAGATGCGTCCAATCGTCCCAATCGTAAATTGAGCTGGTAGATATTACCACCGGTAATGAGGTCTGGGTAGTTATCCTGATTCACATCAGTTACTGCAATGGCGTGAATGCTTGACGCCTGAGCCTCGGGCGGAAGCTCATATTTAACAAAGCCCTCTTCAGTATTTAAAAAATAACAACTAGCCAATGTGTTTACCTGCAGTTTCTGAGCTGAATTTAATTTTTCCTGCCCAAAAAGTTCTGAAACCGAGGCTTGTGCAAAATCCTTAAATGAGAGGTATTTCTTATTGATCTGTGGGATTTGTTTTACGAGTTCGTTTTTGCTGTTAAAAGGGGTCTCAACACCGTTGTGATAGTAGGTCACAACGGGCTCAACAGCAGCATTGCCATTAAAGTCATTTAAATACAGGGTAATGGGATTTTGTTCATCGGCCTGCCAAAGGGAATTTAAGCCCCAGTTTCCGGCAACAATATCCAGGCGACCGTCGTTATTAATATCTACAACTTCCAGACAATTCCAAAAACCGGTACTGTCCGTCAGCACCTCATCTTCCAAAAGGTGAAATCCTTCCGGTTTGTTTAAATAAATCTGTAATCCCGTCCAGTAGCCGGCAGTAATTAAATCGAGTTTACCATCCCCATTGATATCGGCCCATTTCGCATCCATAATTTGACCGGCATTTTGTAAAAATTGCAATTCTTCCGCTTCCTCAAAATTACCTGCCCCATCATTTTTAAACAGGTAATGTTTTGGCATAAAGCCAAATTTACCCGGTACCGAAGAAGCTGCTACAAAAAGGTCGGTATCCCCGTCGTTGTCGTAATCTGCTGCCGCGATCGCTGAAGCATTTAGATTTATTCCTTTAAAGTTTTGTGTATCCCGGGTAAACTCACCTTCATCATTTCTAAAATACAGCAGAGGTCGCGAAATGCTGTAGGCGTCGGCTTCATTGCCGCCATATCCCACAAAAAGATCAGCATCTCCATCCCCGTCTGTATCGGTGAGTACGGGTACAATCCCCTCAAGGCTCGAAAAGCCTTCGAGACCGGGCTGTTTATCCTGAATAAAACTTCCGTCCTTTTGCTGTAAAAACACTTTGGTACCCTGTCCCTTTCCTCCGGCTATCACGAGATCTTCGAGACCGTTAGCATTTAAGTCGGCTTTAGCCATTTTAGGCCCCTGATTGGTAAGCATAAAAGGAATAAGCGGTTCAAAATCGAATGCGTTGAACCAATTTTCACGGTGTTTAAAATCAATAGAAGTTGCGGCATTGACTAGCAAACCTGGTTTATTAGAAACTTTTCGTTCGTAGAAATTTCCGGAAGCCTCCTGCTGGTCGAGCATCAACGTTTGATCTGCTGCGACATCTTTTAAGATTTGGTAGCTTTTATCAGGGTATACAACAAGAAGCGAGTCTAACTGCACTTGAGCACCCAGGCCCAGATGTAAACCGGGAGCCACCGCAGAAATATAACCTCTACTCAGATTCTGCTCCTGTCGCAGTTGGAAATTTTTCGCGTAGGCGAAAACTTTAGCGCCAATTGCCTGTGTGTTACTATCGCTTCCTTTGAATTTTATTTTCAAATAGTGCATGCCGTCTGCTGAATGGGTGTTCACCATAATCTGAGCCGGTTCATTCACATTATTGATTACTAAATCGAGATCCCCATCATTATCCAGATCGTTATAAATAGCACCGTTGCTAAACGAATTTTCTTTTTTATACCAGTCTCCTGACATTTCCTGAAAAACCAATCCATCTTTGTTTTTATAGATGTAATTTGGTGTGCGTTTTTGCGGAAGACGCTCTGTAAACTTTAAATCTTCAGTGCGCATACTATCTGAAATGATACCGGGTTTCATATCAGAATTCAGAAAATTCACAAAATCCTTATCATTGGTCGCGCCATAAATCCCACTGGTGATAAAAATATCTTTGAGTCCGTCGTTATCCAGATCAGCAATCAGTCCCGCCCAGGACCAGTCGGTCGCAGCAACACCGGCCATAAACGACAGGTCTTTAAAATGCATATCCCCATCATTATAGTGCAGCCCGTTTCTGATAAATTGGGGATGGTATTTCATCTCCAGAAAGGATTTATACTGCCGGTAACCAATGTCACTCTCCGAAGTGATGCGGGTTTCTAAATCATCGGGCAACATGTCAAGCGTTAAAATATCGAGATTGAGATCGTTATTAAGATCAGCAATATCATTCCCCATCGAAAAATTTGAGGTATGCGGGAAAGCTTCCGGATGGGTCTGAAAATAATCTATAAACGTACCGTCCTGCTGATTGATGTAGAAGTAATCGTTTTCGAAAAAATCATTGCTCACGTATATATCGGGCCATCCGTCATCGTTTACATCGCTAACAGCGACACCCAGCCCAAAACCAATTTCACTGCTGTAAATGCCAGCGCTTTCGCTTACATCTACAAAGTGCATCTCGTCATTGCGGTATAAACGTCCGCCAGCCAGGCTGTCGCGCTCCAACCGCTTTTTAGAGTCCACGTAAATACTGGCCGGGTCAACCGAGTATTGCAGCATATACATGTCTAAATCTCCATCCAGATCGTAATCAAAAAAAGCGGCCTGATGATTAAACCCAACCAGATCGAGACCGTAATCTGCTGCCTGTTCTTTGAATTTTGGAATACCAGATTCATCAACTCCCTGATTTACATAAAGCAGATTGGTACCACGCATACGCATATGTTTTCCCAATCGGGACACATAAATATCCAGAAGTCCATCGGCATTAATATCAACAGTAGTCACGCCGGTAGACCAGCCCTCAGGAGCTGTAATACCAGAAGCCTCTGAAACATTCTCAAAATGTAAATCTCCGTTATTAAGGTAAAGGTGATCGTTTTCCTGATTGCTCACGAAATAGAGATCATCAAAGCCATCGTTGTTAAAATCTCCTGCAGCAACGCCAGAACCGGTATAGAAGTACAGGTAGTTAAGCGCATTCCATTCCGGTGTATTAGTAAGGGTGTTTTTAAAGTGAATTCCACTTTCGGCCGAAGTAAGATTTTTAAAACGGTAATCTACTTCCTGCTCGTTTGAACACGAAAGCAGAACAAAAAAACAGAAAGCGATGCCAAAAAACTTCATAGTGGAAATACTCTTTAAGAAGAACAAATGCAAATATCCCAATTTAAGGGAATTATATCATTTTTTAGGGAGTTAAGCCGAAAAGCTAGACATACTGTACTCTTTCAATTAATTTTACCATTGTAATGTGTTGAAGCATTAATTACCTTACGATATGCTGTCAAAATATAAACTACACCGGGTTTGCTTTTTTCTTATAATCTTCACCTCGCTGAGTTATGGTCAGAATTTCTTTCCGCCAGTAGCAAATTACAGCACGCGAGATTACAACGCGGCAAGTCAAAATTGGGGCCTAAGCACCAATAGAGATGGTGTGTTATTTGTAGCTAACAATGAAGGTTTGCTGCGTTTTGACGGTCAACGCTGGGAAGTCTTTACCCTACCCAACCATACTACTATACGTTCGGTTTTTTGCCAGGGCGACCGCATCTACACCGGTTCCTATGAGGAATTTGGTTACTGGACTACCACAAATACGGGTGATTTGAAGTACACCTCTCTCACACATCTCATCAACACCACCTTTCAAAATGAAGAGTTTTGGCAAATTGGGGCTGTTAGAGAGACGATTTACTTTCGGTCTTTTGGCAAGTTTTATACTTATCTGGATGAAAAAATTCAGGCTCACGAACCGGGATTTGTCATCACTGCGATGACCCAGCAAAATGAGGAATTATACCTGGGTGCTAATGATGGAAAAATCTACAGCTACAAATCTGACAAAATTGATACGCTTACCACGGCGACCTCCAACCAGAGCGCCATTATTGAACTCAGCAGTTTTAACGGAAAAATTCTAGCTGGCACCCGTAGAAACGGTCTTTTTGTATATGAAAATAACAGCCTTAAGTCCTTGGGTAATGCTGCTTTGACTCAATTTCTTGAAACCAATGAGCTCAATAAAATACAACCGGTCAATGACGAACTCCTGATTTTGGGAACTGTAAAAGGAGGTATCGCCTATTACAACACCCGCACCGGGAGTTTAAAAAATCATTATAGACAAAACGGACTGCAAAATAATACCGTGCTTTCGCTTCATAAAGCCGGCTCTAAAATCTGGATAGGTCTTGATAATGGTATTGATCTGGTCCTTCCTGATACTGCAGTACAATACTTTCTAGACAACTCAGGTGAGTTGGGAGCGGTTTATGATCTGGCATTCTTCAATGGAGCCACCTACGCCGGGACCAATACTGGGGTTCATAAAATCACCGATGACAGCATCAGTTTTATACCGGGCTCCCAGGGCCAGGTCTGGAGTTTCACTACGATTGACGACAGACTTTTTATCAATCACAATCTGGGTTTATTTGAGCTAAAAAATGATAAGCTTGAGTTGATAACGGGTAGCTCAGGAAGTTATGGGCTCATCCAAATCCCGCAAACCAGCCAATACCTAAATTACACCTACAACGGTCTTCGCAGATTTCATTTTGAGCAAAAACAATTAGAAATCTTACCTCTTAACGACCCCAAACCAGGACCCGTAGAAAGGGTACTCTTTGAAAACAGTACAAATTTTTGGGCTGCTCATCCCTATAAAGGTTTTTACCGAGCAGAACTTGATTTGGCCAGGCAAAAAACAACTATTGCAGAAACTTATGATAATCTTGGTGAACTATCGGCTTATAAAACCCATATTCATCAAATAAAAGGTCAAATTGCTTTTTATAATGCAGGTGATTGGTATCGCTACAACAGTATAAATGACACCCTCGAAAGCTTTGAAGAGCTACAAAGCTACAATTCTTATGCTCTCATTAGTAAACAAAATAATTTCTACTGGTTTAAAAACCGAAAAGGCAATGGCCTCGTTTACACCAACTTTAAACAAGACAGTTTATTTATGGTAGAGCCCTTACTGGAGAGTCGCATCGTAAAAAACTACGAGAATATTATACAGCAGAACGATAGTATCTTTTACGTCACATTAAACGAAGGTTATGGTCGTATTAATCTGGCGCGGCTCAAAGCAGATCATAATTCGGGTAGTGTACAGCCTCCGTTACTTACGGGACTTAAAACAGGAGGAGATATACGAGAGGTAACATCAACAACATTTGATATTCCCTATAAAGAAGCTGCCAACTTAAGTGTACTCGTTGCTGCACCGGCTTTGCAGGATCCTAGCTTTTACTATGAATTATCTAACGGTATGAAAGGCCAGTTTAGCAAAGTCTTATCTTTTCAAAATCTAACTACTGGCGATTATATCTTAAGCATTTGGTCTTATGATAAAGGGGCGCGAAGTGATCAACCCCTTACTTTAAACTTCACAGTACAAAGACCGTGGTATCTGGCAAATCTTATGCTGGTAATCTATGTGATTCTGCTTTTGGGCGTTGTTGTACTCATTGCTTATATAAACAGACAAAAACTGAATAAACATCGCAGAGAACTTGAGCTTAAACTCATTAAAGAACAAGACCGTAGAAATCAGATCGCAGAGCGCAATAAACTCTTACAGGAAATTAACGCAAAGCGTAAAGAACTTGCCAACACAACCTATCTGGCAGCTAAAAGAAACAGCAGTCTTATTGATATTAAAAACGAGTTGGAAGAAGTTAAAGAAAAAGGTGGTAATCCCAAAAAAGTATCAAACATTCAAAACAAAATCAATCACATCATAGATGCCAAAGACAACTGGAAGGTTTTTGAAACAACATTTAAGGAAATTAATGATGAATTCTTTCAAAAACTATTGGAAGATCATCCCGCTTTGAGTTCAAAAGATTTGAAACTCTGTGCCTATTTAAAAATGAATCTGGCCACTAAAGAAATTGCTCCTTTAATGGCTATTTCGGTTCGGGGAGTAGAAATTCACCGCTACCGATTACGCAAAAAGCTGGGTCTTAAAAGCGGTAAGAATTTGTCAAAATTCCTAATCAAAAATTATTAAATTCTCATACATCAATAGCTCATTTTTGCATTTTAGACTTTCTCAATACTACATCAAACCTATTTCGCAAACGTTGTAAATTTTACTTTTTATATATTAATCAACTGTAAATCAGATTTTTAATTTGAATTAACAGTTTGATGTATTTGTTATGTAGTTCTTTTGGATTTTTAGTCCCCTATATTCACCCCAGAATTTCTAAAAACCAATTCAAAACGTAAAGTATATGAAATGTAAAATTAGCTTTTTGCTTTTCCTGAGTCTGTTTACATTCTCCTTGACTGCCCAGGAAACTAAAACCATTACGGGTACCGTAACTGACACCCGAGATGTGCCTTTACCAGGTGCCGAATTAAAAGTAGTTGATAAAGAAAATTATACGACTACAGATTTTGATGGCAACTTTTCACTTAATGTGGCGGTTGGAGATCAAATACGAATTACGTATTTAGGCTTTCAGACGCAAACGTTTTCTGTGACTAATGACGACACTTATACTTTAGTGTTGCAAGATCAGGCTAGCGAACTTGATGAAGTTGTTGTCGTAGGTTATGGTAATCAAAAACGTTCTGACATCACAGGTGCTATTGTATCTGTTGATAGTGAAGAGATTACTAAACAACCTGCTAACAACGCTATTCAGTCCGTACAGGGTAAAGTGGCAGGTGTAAATATTATCGCTAATGACGCTCCCGGCGCTACTCCTACCGTTTTAATGCGTGGTCTGGGTACTGCTGAAGGTGGTCGATCACCATTCTATGTTGTAGATGGGCAGCCTTTAACAGATATCAGAAGCATAAATCCAAATGATATTGAGTCTATTGACTTTTTAAAAGGTGCTTCTTATGCCAACATATATGGTATACGTGCAGCAAATGGGGTTATTTTAATTACTACCAAAAAAGGTAAGAAAGGGAAACCGGTATTTTCTTTTGAATCGTATTATGGTGCCAAAACTATTCTTAATAGAGTTGAAATGGCAGGGGCTGATGATTTTATTACATATTTCAACGAAGGGCAAACTTCTATTGGTTCATTTTTATTACAGCCCAATCAGGAATTTAATACAGACTGGTACGATGAATTATTGCAAACAGGACTTATTACAAATAATAGTTTTTCAGTATCCGGGGCTTCTGACAACATAGACTACTTTTTAAGCTATAATCTCTTTGAAGAACAGGGGATTTTAGAAGGTCAGAAATTTCAACGTGGTACCATTCGAAATAACAACACCTATCACCTCTTTGATGATAGAGTACGTATTATTCAAAATCTGAACATTGCGTATACTAATGAAACTCCAAAGCCTTTTGGTGCTTTCAATCGTGCCTACGGTCAGATCCCACTTGTTCCCGTACGCTATGACAATGGACGTTTCGGTCGTCCATATGTAAACACGACTACAGGTATTGTGACCTTTGAGGCCGCTCCTGGTGAGTCGGTACAGGTACTCAATAACGCAGGGAACCCCGTAAACGACGTTTTTTATGCTGATCAACAAATCAATACTACTACTCTGCAGGGTCAGATTGCAGCAGAGTTTGATATTACAGATGACTTAATGCTTACAACGCGATTTGGTGCCACCAAATCTTACGCTACTAATAGAAGTTTTAATGATATTAGAGACCAATGGCTTAATGCAGATCCGCGTAGAACAGAAGAATTTTTTGATTTGCAGCGTACCGACCCAGATGGAGACGGGATTGTATCAACCGAATTTGCAAACAATTCCTATGCAATACGAAGAACGGAATCTTATCGTTGGAACGTTGAAGGCTTCTTAACCTACACCAAAGAATTTAATAAGCATAATATAAGTGCTACAGTTGGTTTGAGCCGAGAGAACTATCAGGGAGGTGAATTTACCTATGCTCAGGCTTATGATGTACGCCCACAACGCAACCTTCGTAATTTGGGTGATCAAACTTCGCAGCTTTTTCAGGATATCGCAGATGGAGACACTTTTCAAAGTACTAACCTACAGTCCTATTTTGGTCGCTTTGAGTATAATTATGATCAGCGTTACTACGTACGTGGTGTTGTTAGAAGAGATGGCACCAGCGATTTTTTCACAGGTGACAACAATCAGTTTGGTATTTTCCCGGCAGTTAGTGTAGGTTGGACCTTGACTAATGAAGGCTTTATGGATAACACGGATTTTCTGGACAATCTAAAGCTTTTTGCTGGTTGGGGACAATTAGGAAATCAGTCTGTACCGTTTAATATTCAACAAATAAATTCCGGATCAGGAAGTCGAAATACCAATTATGTATTTGGCCCTGCCCAAAGTCTTATCGTTGGTGCTGCATTGGGCTCACCAGCCAGACCGATCTCCTGGGAGGTTACCGAAGAATGGGAAGTAGGTTTTGATTTTGCTTTACTTAATAGGCGTTTGAGCGGTACCATCGACTATTATAATCGTTTAAATACCAATGCTATTCTTAATGTTAGACCGGTAAGAAATTCTGAATTTTTAAATAACTTTTTTGATGAAGCGGCAGAAATTTCAAACTCTGGTTTTGAATTTCTTGTCAACTGGCAGGATAATATTGGTTCCGACTTTAGCTACAACATCGGCTTGAACTTCTCAACAAATAAAAACGAGGTTCAAAATGTTAAGGCGGCTTATGATGGTGCAATCGGCGGTAGTTTGAATAATGGTATTATTACAAAGCGTCTTAAAGAGGGTGAACCTGTATTTGCCTGGTGGATGTATGAAACAGACGGTATTTGGCAATCGCAGGACGAAATTGACAACAACGCTTCTTTAGGTACTGCTGAACCTGGACATCTGCGTTATGTAGATCAGAATGACGATGGCTTGATAGATGACAGAGATAAGACCTATCAAGGGTCCTATATTCCCACATTTAATTACGGTATCAATTTAGGCGTAAACTATAAGAGTTTTGACCTTAGTATAACTGGTTTTGGAGTGGGCGGCAATTACGTCTATAATGGTTTGAACAGCGTCTACAATATTGGTAACAATATTCCACAGAGTATGTTTGAAAATCGCTGGACACCCGAGAACGGCGGAAACACTATACCTGGGGCAAATAGAGATAATGAAGCATCTACATTCTATCTGGAAAAAGGTGACTATTTCAGAATAAACAACCTTACTCTGGGATATACTCTTCCTGAGATTTCAATAATCAATAATGCGAGACTGTATGTTACACTCCAGAATCCGTTTATGTTCACCCAATATTCTGGCTTTACTCCAGAATTAAATCAAGATGGTGATCCTACAGGTACTACTGGTATAGAACTCTCAGCATACCCCACAACCCGTTCCTTTATTGTTGGAGCAAGCTTTAAATTATAATATCAAAAAATAAGAACTATGAATAGTAAATTAAAACTAGGTATATTTCAAGCCGTATTGGTCTGTTGCCTTATCAGTTGCGATGATTTTGTTCAGGATGTAGAAATAGTTGATGAAATCGCTGAAGACAGTGAAGAAAACTTTGAACCTACAGACTTTGTAACCGGGATTTACGGGATGCATACCGATTTTGTTTATGCATTTCCCTATCTGGGCATTACAGATATGATATCTGATAACTCAGACAAAGGAAGTTCTCCCGGAGATACTGGTGCAGACAAAAACCTTCTGGATGGTTTAACGTATACTTCTACAGCACCATCTATCCGGGATATGTGGACCCAGTGGTATAAAACTATTGGTCGCGCTTCTCAGGCTATTGAATTCACTCAACTCTATGAAGGACAAAGTTCTGCACCCAAAGAACGTCTAATAGGAGAAGCAAAATTTTTACGTGCACTTAATTATTTCTGGCTGGTACGTGCTTTTGGGCCTGTGCCAATTCAGAGTCAGGACCTTGTAGAACGTGCGCCGGTAGAAGAAGTTTACGCCTTGATTGAGCAGGATCTTAACGATGCAATTCAAGCACTACCAATTAAAAGCGCTTACTCAAGTCAGGATATAGGGAGAGCAACTAAAGGTTCTGCACAGGGACTTTTGGCGAAAGTGTATTTGTATCAGGAAAAATGGCAAGAGGCCGCTGATATGGCTAATACCGTGATGACTTCAGGACAATATGATCTGGAGCCTGATTATGCTACCGTTTGGAGAGAATCTACAGAAAACGGCCCAGAATCTATTTTTGAAATTCAGGCGCGTGGAGATCAACCTGCTCACGGTGTCAATCAATATTCTCAGGTACAGGGTGCTCGTGGAGCGGAAGGCTGGGGATGGGGTTTCAACACACCATCTAAAAATCTGGAAGATGCATTTAATGCAGAAGGAGATGTAATCAGAAGGGATGCTACCATCATTTTTGCCGGAGAGACCCTTTGGGATGGTAGACAGGTTAATCCTGCAGCTGCTAATCCGCGTTACAATGAGAAAGCCTACTCCTCGGCGAATGCAGGTCAAAGCGATGGTGATAAGAACATCCGCGTACTGCGTTTTGCAGAAATTCTCTTGATACGTGCCGAAGCTTTAAATGAATTGGGGCAATCCTCGGCTGCTTTAACCCCATTAAACCGGGTACGCAGTCGCGTGAATTTACCAGCCGTTACTACTACAGATCAGGGGCAATTGAGACGCGCTATCTGGAAAGAAAGACGCCTGGAACTTGCTATGGAACATGATCGCTGGTTTGATCTTATTCGTACCGGTCAGGCGGCAGAAGCTATGGCAGCAGATGGTAAGACGTTTGAAGAACGTATGACACTTTTCCCGATCCCTAACGAGCAATTATTACAAACACCTGAAATGACTCAAAACCCGGGCTGGTAATAGTCCTCAAAAAAAGTATATGAGATTTTTTTTAATTGGATTGGTTCTTTTATCCCTGCCAGGATGTAAAGAATCTAAAACAGAAAATCAGAATCAGGAAGTCGCTACAACGACTTCCGATTCGGTTTCTGATGAAGCATTGTTAGACTCGGTACAAAAACAGACCATCAATTATTTTTGGGATGGCGCCAATGCAGATTCAGGTCTTGCTCCCGAACGTATTCATATGGATGGCATTTACCCATCAAATGATAAAAATGTGGTTACCATAGGCGGTACCGGTTTTGGCCTGATGGCTATTTTGGCTGGTGTGGAGCGTGGTTTTATTCCTAAAGACTCAGCCTTTGTACGTTTTCAAAAAATGGTCAATTTTCTGGAGAAAGCAGACCGTTTTCACGGCGCCTGGCCGCATTGGCTAGACGGCACAACAGGTAAGGTAAAACCCTTCAGCAAAAATGATGATGGGGGTGACCTGGTAGAAACTGCATTTTTAGTACAGGGTATGTTAGCCGTAGCCGAATATTACCGGGACGGTAATGAAACCGAAAAAGCACTATCCTCTCAAATTGATAAAATGTGGGAAGAAGTAGAATGGGACTGGTACACGCAAGGTAAAGACGTGTTGTACTGGCACTGGTCTCCTAATGTAGGCTGGAAAATGAATTTCCCTGTGGGAGGTTATAATGAGGCTTTGGTGATGTATGTTTTAGCAGCAGCTTCGCCTACGCATCCTATTTCTAAAAGCGTTTATGAAAAAGGCTGGGCGCTTGATGGAGGGATTGCAAAAGACACCTCTATGTATGGCATTCGTACCATACTCAATCACTACCAGCATAATGACAAGGCCATAGTTGGTCCGCTGTTTTGGGCACATTATTCGTATTTAGGCTTAGACCCTAAAGGTCTAACCGATCAATACGCAGATTACTGGAAGCTCAATGTAAACCACGCGAAAATTCAATATGAATATGCTGTAGAAAACCCCGAAAACTACAAGGGCTATGGCCCTGATCTATGGGGCTTAACTTCCAGCTATTCTATCAACGGCTACGCAGGTCATCGCCCCGGCGTAGATCTTGGTGTTATTTCACCAACCGCAGCCTTATCGTCAATGCCTTACACCCCTAAAGAAAGTCAGGCGTTTTTAAGACACCTCTATACTGATTTACCTCAGTTTATTGGAGTTTATGGCCCTTATGATGCCTTTAGCCTTCAGGATGATTGGTATTTACCTAGGTACTTGGCTATCGATCAGGGCCCTATCCCTGTGATGATCGAAAACTATCGAAGCGGTTTACTCTGGGATTTATTTATGAAGAATGAAGATGTCCTTAACGGACTCAAAAAACTCGGATTTAAAAGCCCGTACTTAGAAAAAGAATAATGATTAAGCTAACGATTTTAGTACTAAGCATTTTAGGTATGCTGGGCTGCTCTAGTGACAGCTCAGACCCCATACCCGAACCTCCAATTGAGGAACCCGGCGGAGAAAATGGTGGGGAAAATTCTCCTCCAGATGACCAACTTACCGATGCTGAACTACTGGATCTTGCGCAAAGCGAAACCTTCAAGTATTTCTGGGATTATGCCAATGCCGAATCGGGTGCAGCGAAAGAACGCTACATTCCTGCAAATCCTACCCGGGACCAGCAAATAGTTGCTTCAGGTGGCACCGGGTTTGGACTAATGGGAATTCTGGTGGGGATTGAACGTAATTTTATTTCAAGAACTGAAGGTTTTAACCGACTTTCAAAAATCATTAATTTTCTTGAAGGAGCAGACCGTTTCCACGGTGCCTGGCCGCATTGGATCAACGGTACTACGGGAGCTGTGATTCCCTTTAGCACTTTAGATGACGGTGCAGATTTAGTAGAGACTTCTTTTGTTGCTCAGGGATTAATAACTGTTGGGGAATATTTCAAAAATGGTTCTTCCGAAGAACAGGATCTGGCTCAAAAAGCCTTTGAATTGATAGACGGCATTGAATGGAATTGGTTTACACAAGGCGAAAACGTGCTGTATTGGCACTGGAGCCCTGATAATGAGTTTGCTATAAATCTTAGGTTACAAGGCTATAATGAGACCCTAATTACTTATGTAATGGCAGCTGCTTCCAAAGATTTTTCCATTGCGCCTGAAGTCTACAATCAGGGCTGGGCACAAAACGGAGGTATCAAATCTTCAGCTGTAGCTTACGGTTATCCACTTGAAGTGAAACACGCCGGAGCAGAGCAAACCGGAGGTCCTCTTTTTTGGGCGCATTATTCCTATTTGGGTCTAAATCCTTTTGGTTTATCAGATGCTTATGTAAATTATGAGACCGCTACAGTAAATCACACTTTAAGCAATTATGCCTATTGCGTCGAAAACCCAAAAAACTGGCCGGGATATGGTTCTAATCTTTGGGGCCTAACTGCCAGCTATACCATCAATACCGATGGAAGTCTGGGGTATACCGCCCACAGTCCGGGTAATGACACAGGGGTAATCACGCCAACTGCAGCGCTAAGTTCATTTCCGTATACGCCTGAAAAATCAATGGCTGCTTTGCGCAGGTTTTACGAATTGGAGAATATTCTGCTTGGGCCCGCCGGATTTTACGATGCGTTCAGTCCGGCTCAAAATTATGAAGTGGCCGAAGCCTACCTGGCCATTGACCAGGGCCCAATTTTGGTTATGATCGAAAATCATCGAAGCGGTCTGCTCTGGAGGTTGTTTATGCAAAACGAACGTGTACAGGCTGGTCTTGATAAACTAAATTTCACCTATACCGTACCTCAATAAAATTCAATGAAAAACCAAATTACATTAATTATAGCATTACTGGCTTCGACTGTTATGCTGGCTCAGGATAGCTTTGAACGTGCCGTCTATCACAGCGATAGTGATAGTTTACAATATCGAATTCAATATCCGTTAAACTACGACGAGACTAAGCAATATCCGCTGGTTTTGTTTTTACACGGTGCCGGAGAACGTGGTTCTGACAATGAAACTCAACTTACACATGGAGCTCAGGTGTTTACGAATACCGGTAATCGCAATGCATTTCCCGCAATCGTGATTTTTCCGCAATGTCCTAAAGACTCCTATTGGGCCAATGTTGATGTAGACCGAAGTACCTATCCCATCGGTATCACCTTTCACCCCGATAAAAAACCCACACCCCATTTACAGATGGCTGCAGACCTGGTCAATTCTTTTATAAAAGAGGGAAAGGTTGACACTTCAAGAGTGTACATCGCGGGGCTCTCAATGGGCGGAATGGGTACTTATGAAATGGTGCAGCGCAACCCGGAAACTTTTGCAGCTGCGATTGCCATTTGTGGTGCCGGAAGCACTAGCGAAGTACCAAACTACGCTTTAAACACTCCGTTTTGGGTCATTCACGGCGCAGACGACAATGTGGTAAAACCCACCTACAGTCTGCAAATGGCAGAAGCCATGCTCGAAGCAGGTGCAAAACCGAGAGTTACTGTTTACGAAAACGCCAATCACAACAGTTGGGACCCGGCCTTTGCTGAGCCCGATTTCCTTTTGTGGCTTTTTAGTCACACCAAATAAAAATTGAAAGTCCAAAAAAAATTGAAAATGAAGACAATACATTCCCGATACATTTTAATAGTACTCCTCTGTATTTCAGTACATGCGATTGGTCAGAAAAGACAGGCGATTCCTGAAGTAGAGGCTTTATTAAAAAAAATGACCCTTGAAGAAAAAATAGGGCAGCTCAATTTGCTTACTCCCGGTGGTGGTGTCGCTACCGGCTCTGTGGTTAGTAAAAATGTAGAAGAAAAGATTAAAGCCGGAAATGTAGGCGGTCTTTTTGGAGTTTCCGGTCCTGATAAAATCAGACAGGCACAGGAAATCGCTGTTAAAAACACGCGCTTAGGCATTCCGCTGCTTATTGGATCTGATGTGATTCACGGGTACAAAACTACTTTCCCAATCCCGCTGGGACTTTCAAGCAGTTGGGATATGGAATTGATTGAAAAAACCGCCCGGATTGCTGCTCAGGAATCTACTGCAGATGGGATAAACTGGAATTTTTCACCCATGGTAGACATAGCACGCGATCCTCGCTGGGGCCGTATTGCTGAAGGCGCGGGTGAAGACCCGTATCTGGGTTCTCAAATTGCCAAGGCTATGGTAGAAGGCTACCAGCAAGATGATCTTGCTGCCGAAAATACCATGATTGCGACCGTAAAGCATTTTGCGCTTTATGGTGCTGCAGAAGGGGGTCGCGATTACAACACCACCGATATGAGCCGCGTAAAAATGTTCAATGAATACTTACCTCCCTACAAAGCCGCGATTGATGCCGGTGCCGAGAGTGTTATGAGTTCATTTAACGACGTAGATGGTGTTCCTGCGAGTGGTAACAAATGGTTATTGACTACGCTATTGCGTGACCGTTGGGGCTTTGACGGCTTTGTGGTTTCGGATTACACCTCTGTTAATGAGATGATCGCGCACGGAATGGGTGATCTACAGGCGGTTTCTGCGCTTTCCATAAATGCAGGTCTCGATATGGATATGGTAGGTGAAGGCTTTCTAACCACCCTTAAAAAATCGGTTGAAGAAGGTAAAGTCACCGAAGAAACCATTACAAATGCCTGCCGCCGCATTTTGGAGGCTAAATACAGACTGGGCCTATTTGAAGATCCTTATAAATATTCAGATTCTAAACGACCTCAGCGCGATATTCTAACCGATGCAAACAAGGTCGTTGCCCGCGAGGCAGCGCGTAAATCTTTCGTTTTACTTAAAAATGAAAACAATACGCTTCCGCTCGCTAAAAATGCTAAAATCGCATTGGTTGGTCCGCTTGCAAATAGCAAAAACAATATGCTGGGCACCTGGGCACCAACCGGAAATCCACAACTTTCAATTCCTATTTTAGAAGGACTAAAAAATGGAGCTCCAGATGCTCAAATCACTTACGCTAAAGGTGCTAATATCTCTAATGATTCCGCTTTCGCGAAAAAAGTAAACGTCTTTGGTCCGCGAATTGAAATCTCAGAGGAAAGTCCGGAAGGTCTTTTAGCAGAAGCACTTCTTGCTGCAAAAAATGCTGATATAGTTGTTGCTGTGGTAGGTGAAGCCACCGAAATGAGTGGTGAAGCCGGAAGCCGTACCGATATCACAATCCCGGAAAGTCAAAAGCATTTGATACGCGAACTCGTAAAAACCGGAAAACCGGTAGTACTTGTTTTGATGAGTGGCCGCCCACTTGTCATCACTGAAGAAATGGATTTGCCGGTAAGCATTTTACAGGTTTGGCATCCCGGTATTGAAGCCGGCAATGCAGTTGCTGATGTGGTTTTTGGAGATTACAATCCATCCGGAAAGTTAACAGCCAGCTGGCCACGTAACGTAGGGCAGATTCCGGTATATCACAGTATGAAGAATACGGGACGTCCCGCTCCGGGTCCTGAGTTTGAAAAATTCAAATCCCAATATCTGGACTCCCCTAATGCGCCTTTGCTTCCGTTTGGTTACGGACTAAGCTATACTTCATTTGAGTATAAAAATCTTTCATTAGCCAAAAAAGAAATTAACCAGGATGAATCTCTGGAAATACAGGTTGACGTGACCAATACCGGTGACCGAGACGGCGAAGAAGTAGTGCAGTTATACCTGCACGATAAAGTACGTAGTCTTACCCCGCCGGTGCGCACACTGAAAGGATTTGAAAAAGTGTTTTTAAAGAAAGGGGAAACTAAAACAGTTACCCTAACTTTAGAAGCAGACGATCTCAAATTCTACAATGGGGCGCTCGATTTTGTTGCCGAACCGGGTGAATTTGAAATCTTTGTAGGCGGAAACAGCAATGCTTCCCTAAAAGATACTTTTACTTTAAACTAAAATTAGCCAGGATGATACGTCAAATCTGCATATTCGCGACTCTTGTTTTTTCGGTCTTTTCCCTGGGAGCACAGCAAAAATATAGAGGTCAGGTCTATGCAGATTTGGTAAAATCCACGCACACCTATACAGACACGCTGAAGCTGGATTTTTACACAGCAGCTCATAATAAAGATGACAGCACGCGACCGTTAATCTTGCTGGTTCACGGTGGTGGATTTTCAGGAGGGAAACGAGATAACCCACAAGAAACAAAGTTCTCGGAAACTATGACTTCCAAGGGTTATGCTGTAGCTTCTATAAGCTATCATCTTACGCGAAAAGGTAAACCAACCGGTTTTGGTTGTGATTGCCCCGCTTCCGAAAAAATGGAGACTTTTAAACAAACCACCGCAGATATTCTTGATGCGATACGTTACCTGAAGTCCAATTCGGATTTCAGTTTTGATCACAACAAGATCATTTTAGCAGGTAGCAGCGCCGGTGCCGAAGGAATTTTAAACACCGCCTATATGTCGCAACATCCTGATTTTAAAAATCTGGGTGATTACCCAAAAATTGCTGCAGTAATCTCGTTTGCAGGAGCTGTGGTTGATGCCCGCTACATCACTTCAGATAATGCGGTTCCCGGTTTTTTTATTCATGGAGATGCTGATAATTTGGTTCCCTATTCGAGCGCTCCGCATCATTTTTGTCCGTATTTGAAAGCTGGTTTTTTACCGCTGGACGGTGATGCTTTTGTTGCAGAAAAGCTGAAAGAGCTAGACGCTTCCTATAGCCTACTTACCGCACCCGGCGGCAATCACGACTGGGCCGGTTTTGGTTATAAGTACACCGATGAGATCGCAGCTTTTATAAATGCTGTGGTCAACCAGAATCAACTGATTCAAAATGAAGAAAACCTCGCGAAAATTTAATCCATGAAAACCGCTTTTTCCACTTTACTTCTGTTGCTTACACTGCTATCCTGTAAAGAGCAAAATAAAAAGCAAGAGGTTGCCGAAGCTCAACCCAAAAAGCCCAACATTATCTTTATCATGTCTGATGATCATGCATTTCAGGCAATAAGTGCATATAATCATCCGGTAAGTCAGTTGGCTCCTACCCCTAACATTGATCGTATCGCAGATCAGGGTATGCGTATGGATCGGGCGTACGTAACCAACTCCATTTGCGGTCCCAGCCGGGCGGTGATCTTAACCGGTAAGCACAGCCACATCAACGGTTTTCGGCAAAATGGCGATCGGTTTGATGGCGATCAACCTACACTTCCTAAAAAACTGAAAGAATTGGGTTACACCACAGCAATGCTGGGGAAATGGCATTTACACGGCTATCCACAAGGTTTTGATTACTGGAACATTATTAAAGATCAGGGCAATTACTACAATCCCGATTTTATTAAAGAAGGGGACACTACCCGGATAGAGGGCTATGCGACAGATATCATTACCGAAGATGCATTGCAGTGGCTGAGTAAGCAACGCGACACGAGCAAACCCTTTTTTATGATGGTTCATCACAAAGCACCGCATCGCAACTGGATGCCGGCTTTACGACATACGACAAAATACGACTCGGTCACGTTCCCTTTGCCGGACACCTATTTTACAGATCACGCCGGTTCACTTGCTTCCAAAGAGCAATTGCAAACGGTTTATAAAGATATGTATGAGGGGCACGATCTGAAAATGACCAAAAAATTAGGGAGCCCGGAACTGGCGCATAATCCTTGGACTACTGATTTTGACCGAATGACTCCTGCGCAACGCGAAGCCTGGGATAAAGCCTACCAACCTAAAAATGATGCTTTTCATAAAGCTGACCTACACGGTAGAGCCCTTGATGAATGGAAGGGCCAGCGCTACCTACGCGACTATATGGCGACTATTGCTGCCGTAGATGAAGGCGTAGGCCAGATTCTTGATTATCTGGAAGCTCACAATCTGGATGAAAATACCATAGTGGTTTACACCTCGGATCAGGGCTTTTATCTGGGTGAAAAAGGCTTTTTTGACAAGCGTTTTATGTATGAAGAGTCGTACCGCACGCCACTTCTGATTCAATACCCAAAAGCCATCAAAGCCGGAAGTCAAAGCGACGCTTTGGTGCAAAACCTTGATTTTGCACAAACCTTTTTAGATTATGCTGAAGGAGATTCTCTGGCGATTGATATGCAGGGGCAATCGTTAAGACCAGTTCTCGAGCAACAAATAGCCGATACCGATTTTAGGGATGTACTCTACTACCATTATTACGATTTCCCGGCTTTTCATATGGTCAAAAAACACTATGGTGTAAGCACCAGACGTTATAAACTGATGCATTTTTATGACGATATTGATACCTGGGAGTTTTACGATTTGGAAAGCGATCCCCAGGAAATTCAGAATAAAATTGACGACCCTGCCTATACCGATATCATTGCGGACCTGCATAAAAAGCTGGACTCAATTCAGGAAGCTTATGGCGTTACTGAAAAAGAATTTGAACAAGCTCCTAAAAAACAGGTTGATCAGGCCTATAAAAACTTTGAGCGCTTGCGAGGCACCCCAATGCAATAGCTTAACACTAGGGTAACCCTGGTATAGATTGTATTTTTAAGCCATTGTCTTAATTTTCGATTTTTAAAAGTATACTTATGAAATTCCCGCTTCTTTTTATTTTGCTTTTTACTCTACACCTGTTACCCGCGCAGGAAATAAGCTTAATGTCTTATAATATTAGATTAGCTACCGAATCTGACGGTGACAACGCCTGGAGTAAACGCAAAGAATTTTTAACGAGTCAGGTGCTTTTTTACGCCCCGGATGTGATGGGTGTACAGGAAGCATTACCGGAGCAAATGGCGTATTTGGATGAAAACCTTACCGGATATAAACACGTGGGCATAGGCCGTGAAGGTGAAAACAAAGGCGAGTTTTCTGCTTTATTTTACAATGCCGAAAAACTTGAGGTGCTTGAAAGTGATACCTTTTGGCTTTCCACTACGCCCGAAAAAATCTCTACCGGCTGGGATGCTGCATTGCCGCGTATTTGCACCTATGCCTTATTTCAGGATAAAGAGACTAAAACCCGGTTTTGGGTTTTTAATACCCATTTTGATCACGTTGGGGTTGAAGCGCGTAAATACAGTGCGCAGCTTATTCTTGATAAAATCAAAGCATTAAACACCTTAAATTACCCGGTATTTGTAACCGGCGACTTTAATCTGGAACCCGATTCTGAACCTATTGCTGTTTTAGAAAACGAATTGAATGATACTGCAAAAATAAGTTTAAGTGGTTCGTTTGGCCCGGAAGGAACGTTTAATGGCTTTCATTTTGACGAACCGGTCACCCGCAGAATCGACTATATATTTACGGGAAAAACGAGTCCGGTTAAAGTATTGAAGCACGCCACACTAAGTGATTCGAAAAATTTGCATTACGCTTCAGACCATTTACCGGTTTATACTTTAGTAGAAATTCAACCCTAAAAATGGAGATTACAGCATAAAAATCAAAAAAGTAATGCTATTTTTGTGCTTCATTCAGAAAACATTTCGGCCTTGCCGATCGTTATAAAAATGTTGTGTTGTCTTCCGGTAACGGAAGATTGGTTTTGTAGTGAAACCTTTGAGAAGCTTTTCCACCTTAGGCGGAGAGGCTTTTTTGTTTTAGGACCCTAAAATTTCTTCTATGTGTTTTAACTCAGTTTCAGAAAATGCTAGATTATTAAGTGCATCCAGGTTATTTTGCAACTGTTCTACTTTGCTTACACCTACCAAAACCGAAGTTACCCGGGTATCTTTCAGCAGCCAGCTAATGGCCATTTGAGCCAGACTTTGATTGCGATCCTGAGCCAAAGCGTTTAGTTTTTTAACTTTATCCAAAAGCTCGGGAGTGATTCGATCTTTAGAAAGGTAAATGGAGTTTGCCGCACGCGAATCTTCAGGGATTCCTTTTAGGTATTTATCGGTAAGCAGGCCCTGCTGCAGCGGTGAAAACACCACACTACCCAAACCGGTATCTTCCAGAGCATCAAGTAAACCGTCTTCTACCCAACGGTCAAACATATTGTATCGCGGCTGATGCACCAGAAAAGGCGTTCCCATTTTTTTTAGAATTTCAGCAGCCTCACGGGTACGTTCTGCCCCATAATTAGAAATACCGGCATACAGCGCTTTACCCGATCTTACGATTTGATCAAGTGCACCCATGGTCTCTTCCAATGGTGTTTCAGGATCCGGGCGATGGTGGTAAAAAACATCTACATAATCAAGCCCCATACGTTTTAAAGACTGGTCACAGCTTGAGATTAAATACTTTCGGGAACCCCAATCCCCGTAGGGTCCCGGCCACATATCGTAACCCGCTTTTGAAGAAATAATCAGTTCGTCCCTATAGGGTTGAAAATCTTCTTTATAAATACGCCCAAAATTGGTTTCTGCAGTTCCATAAGGAGGTCCGTAATTGTTAGCCAGATCAAAATGGGTGATGCCCTTGTCAAAGGCAGTCCTTAAAATAGATCTTGCGTTGGTTAAATCTGCCGAATCCCCAAAGTTGTGCCATAACCCTAACGAAATCATAGGAAGCTTGATTCCACTTACTCCGCAGCGGCGGTATTGCATAGTGTCATAGCGTTGTTCTGATGGCGTATATTTTTTGAGGATATTCATTTTCTTTAGTTTGGTTTAGATTTTCAAAAAAGGAATGCGTGCTAAAAATAAACATTTTTTGAAGCTTACTTTGAAGAAGTCAATCTCAACTTAGCGTTTATTCCAATTAAAATTTTAAATCTTCCTGCTCTCTTAAGATTCCAACTTTTGAATATTCATTAACTTCCAGACTTCAAATTTAGTTTCAGAATATTATGATTCAAAAGTTCCGTCTTCAAATACTCTTAGTTGCCTTTATTGGAATATATGCAACGCTTTCTGCTCAAACCTCGTCCCTTTCCGTAGAAAAAATCATGCAAGATCCTAAATGGATGGGCACTTTCCCCGAAAATGTAAACTGGGACACCCAAAGCAAAACCATCTATTTTGACTACAATCCCGAGGGCAACCCTGCTGACAGCCTCTACAAAATAAGTCTTAATAATCTGGATAAGATTCAAAAAGTAAGTCTGGCCGAGCGTAAGGCGATGCCTAGCCGATACGGGAGCTGGAATGCCGACCACACTAAAAAATTGTATACCGAAAACGGAGCGCTTTGGCTTTACGACCTCAACAACGACAGCTCCAAAGAATTTATTGATCTGGGAAGCCGTCTGGGTAGTTATACGTTTTTAGCCGATGAAAATGAAATCGCTTTTGAATACGATAATAATGCCTATGTTTTAGATACCAAAGCAGGGACGCTAAGTAAAATAACAAACATCCGTGAAGGTAAAGCTCCTGAGCAGAAAGAGAAGAAACTATCGGAAAAAGACCAGTGGTTGAAAGATGAGAACTTAAGTCTTTTACAAATCGTACGCGAGCGTGAAGAACAAGATTCGATTTCTAAAGCCTACCGGGAAATGACCGCAGATGACGAGCCCTATACTTTTTATGCAGGTGATGAATCTATAAGCGGTTTACAGGTGAGCCCCAAAGCCGATTTTGTAACAATTATGCTGATGAAAAGGGATCGGGGCGAAAGCACTAACGTCCCCAATTATGTAGATGCCAGCGGCTATACCCAGGATTTACGGGCACGCAGCAAAGTGGGCGACGATAACACCGAAAATTCCCTCGCCGTCTATAACATTAAAAAAGACACGGTTTACAGCGTAGATACGTCAAAACTACCGGGCATCAAAGATCTCCCTGATTATACTAAAGACTACCCGGAAAAAGAATGGGAAGAACAGGAACGTGGGGTTATTATCTCACAAGCTATGTTCTCTGATGATGGTAGCAAAGCCATTGTAAATATCAGATCTAAAGACAACAAAGACCGGTGGATTGCTTTGCTCAATCTTGAAGATGGAAGCCTCAAAACTTTAGATCGCCAGCGCGATGAAGCCTGGATTGCCGGGCCGGGAATCGGTTGGTCCTTTGGTGGTGGAACGCTGGGCTGGTTACCAGACAACAGGCATATCTATTTTCAATCTGAAGAAAGCGGTTATTCGCACCTCTACCTGCTAGACGTTACCACCGGAAGCAAAAAAGCCCTAACCGAAGGGGAATTTGAGGTTTTTGATCCGTTTTTGTCTAACAACAAAAAATCCTGGTTTTTAACCACTTCAGAAGTAAATCCTGGAGAACGTCATTTTTATAAAATGCCGGTTATGGGTGGAAAAATGGAAAAACTCACCAGCATGCCCGGCAATAATGAAGTGAGCCTGTCTCCTGATGAAAAGTATATGGCGATTCGTCATTCTTACAGCAATAAACCCTGGGAATTATACCTAAAGAAAACCGGTTCAAAATCCGAAGCAAAACAACTTACTTCAGGACAGTCCGAAGCTTTTAAAGCTTACAACTGGCGCGTACCGCAAAACATCAGTTTTGAGGCTGCAGATGGCGCGATGGTACCTGCACGGCTTTATGTTCCGGATGCTTCGGTTAAAAACAACGCTGCCGTGGTGTTTGTTCATGGTGCCGGCTATTTACAAAACGCACACAAATGGTGGTCAACTTATTTTAGAGAGTATATGTTTAATAATATGCTTACCGATTTAGGCTACACCGTAATTGATATTGATTACCGTGCCAGCTCGGGTTATGGTCGCGACTGGAGAACCGGTATTTACCGCCATATGGGCGGAAAGGATTTGTCTGATCATGTTGATGGAGTAAATTACCTTATAGAAAACTACGATATCGATCCTGATAAAGTAGGGATTTACGGCGGAAGCTACGGCGGTTTTATCACGCTTATGGCCTTATTTACCGAAGCCGATACGTTTAAAGCCGGTGCTGCTTTGCGATCGGTAACAGACTGGGCGCATTACAATCACGGGTATACATCAAATATTCTTAACGAACCTGCACAGGACCCCATTGCGTACAAGCGCTCCTCGCCTATTTATTTCGCCGAAGGCTTAAAAGGTGATTTACTAATAGAGCACGGGATGGTAGATACCAACGTACATTTTCAGGATGTGGTAAGATTAACCCAAAGATTGATCGAACTGGGTAAAAACAATTGGGAACTTGCGGTGTATCCGGTAGAAGACCACAGTTTTGTGGAGCCCAGCAGTTGGACCGATGAGTATAAGCGTATTCTAAAGCTTTTTAACGAAAGTCTTTTGAACAAAGAATAGATACCTGAAAACCCAAGGATTAGTGTTCGGGATCGCTTTTAAAGGGCACCAGCTTTCGGTAGCGTACCTCCACAAAAACGTAGAAGGAGTAGATGATAAAACCAATAGCGATAAAACCTAGAGTCCAGTTGCCAAATAAATATTCCATTACCGAAAAGGCTGCCTCTTTATTGGTATCCTCAAGATCCCGCCTCGTAAAAGCCGAGTCCCACAGTAAAAAGGAAGCGATGCCCAGCGTAATACCACGTGAGGCATACCCTATCATTCCGCAGCTTAAAATGAGTTTCCTGTAAAATGGTTTTACGCTTTCAATGTTGATGGTCCTGGCAAACTTTCGGGAAATAGCTATATAAAACTCATTTAGTGTGGCGCCCAGCATACCTACTGCGATAGCCATAACCGTAAACTTACCCAAATCAGATTGAATGAGGTGTTGCACATCGGTCTCCTTCAACCACGAAGAGGTTTGCGGATTTAGCGCTACCAGCATTGCACTCACAGCCAAAAAGGCATAAACCAGGCCTCCAAAACCAAAACCGATGCGTTCAGCGATTCCGGCTAAATCGTTTCCATATCCTCGCCGGTCGGCAATACTTTCAAAGACGCGCCAAAACACATAACCCGACAAGGCTGCAGCCCACACAATCAACAGAGCTCTTCCCAGGGCATTTTCAGCTAAAAAATTCATAAGAGTAAAACTTCCGGCTTTAAAACCGCCCAAATTAAATGCGGCCATGGTGGTAAGGACTCCAATAGCCAAAAAAAGAACGGCTTTAGCAAAAAGACCTGCCCGGGCGTAAAATAGAAATTTTGTATTCAAGTGATTGTTGGGTGTAATGCAATTAAAAAGCTAAACTACTCAACCCGAATACAAAAGACTGATAAAGAAGTGTTATTTAGGATATTGAATTTGTAAAAAACGAAATCCGCAGGTTTTAATAATTAAAACCAAAGAAACCTTCGGTTACCTGTATAGTTCCTGCTCCTTGAGCGGTAAACTCAAAAGTGCCACCTACCGATTTTTGACTTCTATTATTTGAAATGATTGTAACCGTGCCAGACTGCACCTGAGGATTAAATGCTCCTGAAATATAAGACGCCTGATAGGGGCTGCTCACATTAAAATCGGTAAGATCATAAACACCGGGCTGTATATTACGCGGAAAACGCAAACGTATAATTACGGAGGTAGTACTACCCACTCCGGTTAAAATGCCATTCCCCTCAGAAGCATAGCTAACCTCAGGACTAAAGGTGTTTCCTTGAATTTTGCAGCCAAAAGCGCTCTCGACAACTGGTATGATTACAGGTGGCGGTGGCTCTTTAAAGAAAGGCACCTCATAAAAATAGCCTCGTGTAAAATATACCTCGGTAGTATCTGCCGGTGCTACTGCCCTAAACCGAAACGACCCGGTATATAAGCTGTCATCAACCTGTTCAACAACAACCTCCCCTTCTCCATCAAAACGCGTGCTGTATTGCTTACCATCTACCTCGTAGAAATCGGCTATTGCTTGAGAATTTGCATTAAGATCAAAAACACCCGTGCCGTAAGCGGGTAATTTAAGATCTACGCGTTCTCCATTAAGACTGCCTGTGATGATCACCTCATTGGCATCGGTTAATTGAGCTCGGGTGCCTGCAGCCTTAAAAAAAAGCGTGTCTTTAATAGCTTGAAATGCAGGAGTATTGAAGGTGACTTCGTCTGCACAAGACACCAGCAACAGACTCAAAATAGCAAAAAGAAAAGGTCTGATCATTAACTGCATAATTAAAGGGCTGCAAATTACTAATTTTACAAGCTTTAAACGCGTTGATAAACAGAAAATTGTAGTATATTTGCGCCCTCAATAAAAACTGCAATCTGCTTAGCGTTAAGCAGAGGGCTTATTTTTAAATTATAACCGGGGTCGGGTACCCCAAAAATTAATTTTTATGCCAGTAAAAATCAGATTACAAAGACACGGTAAAAAAGGAAAACCTTTTTACTGGGTAGTAGCCGCAGACACGCGTGCTAAACGTGATGGTAAATTCTTAGAAAAACTAGGAACTTACAATCCAAACACCAATCCTGCGACTATTGACCTGGACGTAGATTCATCTGTAAAATGGTTGCAGAACGGGGCTCAGCCTACCGAAACTGCAAAACGTTTACTTTCTTACACTGGGGTATTGCTTAAAAATCACCTTGCTGGTGGTGTGCGTAAAGGCGCATTAACCGAAGAGCAGGCTGAAGAAAAATTCAATGCATGGGTAGAAGAAAAAGCATCTAAAATTGATGCTAAAAAAGAAAACCTTTCTAAAGCAGACGAAAAAGCACGTAAAGAGGCATTAGCAGCTGAAAAAGCAGCAAATGAAGCTCGTATCGCTGCAAATCAGCCTGAGCCGGAAGAAGAAGTAGTAGAAGAGGCCCCAGAAGCCGAAGCTGCCGATGAAGAAGCTCCTGCTGCTGAAGAGAACAACGAAGAAGAAGCTAAGTAATAATCGCTCACGATGCGCAAAGAAGAATGTTTCTATCTGGGCAAAATCGTGCGAAAATTCAGCTTTAAAGGTGAGTTGCTAGCTAAGCTAGATACAGACGAACCTGAGGTTTACGAAGAATTGGAATCAGTTTTTGTCGAATTTAACGGCAATCTGGTTCCTTTTTTTATTCGTAGTGCCCAACTGCATAAATCTACCCTGCTCCGCATTGATTTTGAAGATGTAAATACCGAAGAAGATGCAGACGATCTGATCAATGCAGAACTCTACCTGCCGCTTTCTATGTTACCCAAACTCGAAGGCAATCAATTTTACTACCACGAGGTTATTGGGTTTACCGTTAAAGATGTTTACTTCGGCCAAGTGGGCACCATTACCGGTATCAACGACAACACCGCACAGGCACTGTTTGAAATTGATCACAAGGGAAAAGAGGTACTTATTCCCATAAACGATGACTTTATTAAGAAGGTTGACCGCAGTACCAAAACCATTACCCTAGACACTCCTGAAGGATTGATTGCTATTTATTTATAATAGTACCAGATGGTCTTGCGTAAGGGATAGCAGCGTAAAGCCCACAGTCCCGAAAAATCGGGACGAGGACTTATAGCGGAAAGCCCGACCCAAAGGGTCACGTCCAAAAAAGCAATTTCCATTTTAAATCATCATCTGTGTCTAAACCCTTTAAATTCAAGCAATTTACCGTTAATCAGGATCGCTGTGCGATGAAAATAGGCACAGACGGAGTTTTGCTTGGTGCGTGGACTCCCGTAGATCAAAACCCATTTGCAGTATTAGATATTGGTACGGGAACAGGCGTTATCGCGCTGATGCTCGCACAGCGTTATAATGCCGAAGTGATTGACGCCCTGGAGCTTGACGAAGACGCCTACGAGCAGGCTGTTGACAATTTTGAGGCCTCGCCCTGGGGAGACCGTCTGTTTTGCTATCACGCGCATCTCTATGAGTTTGCTACTGAGATTGAAGATACCTACGATCTCATTGTGTGTAATCCGCCGTATTTTGAAGGAAGCACACAGCTCGAAGAACAGCAAGGCTCTGCCCGTGAGCAGGCCCGTTTTGAAGATGCCATGCCCTTTGAATTGCTGGTTGCTTCAGTAAACCAGCTTTTGGAGGAAACAGGTATATTTTGTGTGATCATTCCGCGGGTGCGGGAAGAAGAATTTATTAGCCTGGCGGCGAAAGCAAACCTGTATCCGCTTCAGATTACTAATGTTCAGGGAAATCCTGAAGTACCCGCAAAGCGTTCGCTCATCTCCTTCTCCCGAAACTCCAAAGCTTCCGTACAAAAAGAGACCCTCATTATCGAAACAGGGCGGCATCAGTACACAGATGCCTATCAAAACCTGGTTAAGGATTTTTATCTTAAAATGTAGCGAAACTATCCTGCTGAAATTTCAATTTTGAGTAGCACAAGTTTTAGCATTTTTCTAAATTTAGCAGAATTAATACAGCTTTCTTTACATCATTTTTAGTGAAAGCTTGCAAAACTTTAAAGATTAATAACAGCGCTTATGAAACCTGATCTTTTTGAATCACCCGATTACTATAATATTGATGACCTCTTAACCGACGAACACAAACTCGTGCGCAGCGCAGCACGCGACTGGGTTAAGCGTGAAGTTTCGCCTATTATAGAAGAAGCGGCTCAAAAAGCAGAATTTCCCAAACAAATCATTGGCGGTCTCGCTGAAATTGGTGCTTTTGGCCCCTACATCCCCGAAGAATACGGCGGCGCGGGTCTTGATCAAATAAGCTACGGACTCATTATGCAGGAGATTGAACGCGGAGACAGCGGGGTGCGCTCTACAGCTTCGGTACAGTCGTCGCTGGTGATGTATCCTATTTATAAATTTGGTTCTGAAGAACAGCGCAAAAAATACTTACCCAAACTCGCAAGCGGTGAGTTTATGGGCTGTTTTGGCCTAACTGAACCCGACCACGGCTCAAATCCCGGAGGGATGGTCACAAACTTTAAAGATGCAGGCGATCACTATATTTTAAACGGTGCTAAAATGTGGATTTCCAATTCGCCATTTGCCGACATCGCTGTGGTATGGGCAAAAAGTGAAGAAGGCCGCATTCACGGACTCATCGTTGAGCGTGGGATGGAAGGCTTTTCGACCCCTGAGACCCATAACAAATGGTCTTTGCGTGCCAGCGCTACCGGCGAACTCATTTTTGACAATGTAAAAGTGCCCAAAGAAAATTTGTTACCTAATAAATCAGGATTAGGTGCACCTTTAATGTGTTTAGATTCCGCTCGTTTTGGCATCGCCTGGGGTGCCATTGGTGCTGCAATGGATTGCTACGATACCGCTTTGCGCTACGCGAAAGAACGTAAACAATTTGGTAAACCTATTGGTGCTTTTCAGCTGCAGCAGAAAAAACTGGCAGAAATGATCACCGAAATCACCAAAGCCCAACTTCTCGCCTGGCGCCTGGGGAACTTACGTAATGAAGGCAAAGCTACTTCGGCTCAAATCTCTATGGCTAAGCGCAACAATGTAGATATGGCCTTAAAAATTGCACGCGATGCCCGTCAAATCCTTGGCGGAATGGGCATTACCGGAGAATACAGCATTATGCGTCATATGATGAATCTGGAAAGTGTGGTAACCTACGAGGGTACGCATGACATCCACCTGTTGATTACAGGGCTCGACATTACCGGCCTGAATGCTTTTAAGTAATTGCATGATAGATATTATCTAATCGAAATGTACAGGTGTATTGCTGACGTTTATTAATTTTGCAAAAAATTAATTGCGATGATACAGGATATAGAAAAAGCGATTGCACCTTTTCAGGAAGAGCTTCTTAATCACAGTCTCTATAAAAAACTGAAAACTCCTGCCGATTTAAAAACATTTATGCAGCATCACGTCTTTGCTGTATGGGATTTTATGTCTCTGCTTAAATCCTTGCAATACGATTTGACCAAAGTTTCAACGCCCTGGTATCCGCTGGGAAATCCGGAAGTACGCTACCTTATCAACGAGATTGTTCTGGCCGAAGAGACAGACATCAATTTAGAAGGAAAGCGCCAAAGTCATTTTGAGATGTATCTGGATGCTATGCAAAAATCAGAAGCTTCTCTGGAACAGATCAACTCCTTCCTGAGTCACATTACCCACGGGACTGATATTTTCCTGGTTATTGCCGTAAGTGAAATCCCCGATAGCGTTAAAGAGTTTTTACGCTTTACATTTGAAACCATTTCTGAAGGAAAACCGCATAAAATCGCTGCTGCTTTCACCTTCGGCCGGGAAGACCTCATCCCCGACATGTTTACCCAAATCATAGGGAACATCATGAAGAACTTCCCAAAAGAAGATCTTACTTTATTTAAATACTATTTTGACCGCCACATTGAGCTTGACGGTGACGAGCACGGGCCTATGGCTCTAAAAATGATTGAAGAGCTTTGCGGTACAGACATGATGAAGTGGGAAGAAGCCCGTCAAACAGCGGTTACCGCACTTAAAAAGCGTATCATTTTATGGAATGGTATAGAGAAGGAAATCAACACTAAAGTAACTGCATAAATACGCATATCGTATATTTAAAGTATTGTATACGATAGCAGATGTCTTCAAGAAGCCGTTTTGACCGGGCATTTAAAAATGCCAAAGTAATTCCGTTTAACAATACGGATAAGTTTATCCTTTTTAGCGATTGTCATCGCGGCGATAACAGCGGGGCCGATGATTTTGCAAACAACCGCAACATTTACTTTCACGCCCTGCAGCAATACTATAAAAACGGATTTACCTATTGCGAGCTGGGAGATGGAGACGAGCTTTGGGAAAACCTGAACTTTTCTACGCTTTATGAATCGCATAGGAATGTCTACGAGCTGATGCATAAATTTTATCTGGAAAACCGCCTGCATCTGATTTGGGGTAATCATGATATGATTTATAAAAATCCGTCTCAGGTCAAGAAAAATTTGCACTCCCATTTTGACCGAAGAACCGGGGAAGATAAACCCCTGTTCCCAGGGGTAAAAGTTCACGAAGCCATTATTTTAAAGCACGAACAAACCGGGCAGGAACTTTTTTTATGCCACGGCCATCAGGCAGACTGGATGAATTATATAGGCTGGCGTTTTAATCGTTTTATGGTAAGGGTGCTGTGGCGACCCCTACAAGGTGCCGGCATTTCAGACCCTACGAGTCCAGCCAAGAACTATTTGGAACTGATTAAGGTAGAACGACGCACTAAAAAATGGATTGTAGAGCGCAACAACCAGTTTACCATAACCGGTCACACGCACCGCCCGCGTTTTCCCGAGCCGGGAGATATCGCCTACTTTAATGACGGTAGCTGTGTACACCCCCGAAGCATTACGGGCCTAGAGCTTGAGAACGGATTTATTTCACTCATCAAATGGCAAATAGCCACTACTGATGACGGGGTGCTAAAAATCGTTCGCATTTTACTGGAAGGCCCTCAAAAGATTATCGATTATAAAACTGATTGAGCTTATATCTCGTAGATTTAGTATGAAAGCTATAGTATATTACTTGTCATTTACATTTACATTATTATTATTGAGCTGTGGAGCGGCAGATGACCCTGTTGCTTTTCGGGAATCTGAATCTGAAACCCCTTCTCAAAATCCGGAATCCAATCCAGCTGATGGTGAATTAAGCGGAACCTATAATTACCTGGCTCTGGGAGATAGTTATACCATAGGGGAAAGCGTATGCGAGACCTGTAATTACCCGATGCAGCTCAAAGCAGCTTTTGAAGCCGAAACTGAAACACAACTGGAAACTAAAATTATTGCCCGTACCGGCTGGCGTACCGAAAGTTTAATACAGGCCATCAAAGCTGAAAACCCAGGACAAAATCAGGATTTGGTCACCTTACTAATAGGGGTCAACAATCAATATCAGGGGGGAAGCCTTGAAATCTATAAAACAGAGTTTAAAGATTTATTGGGAACAGCAGTAAAGCTGGCTAAAGGCGACCGGGATCGGGTGGTTGTGATTTCAATTCCCGATTATGCTTTTACGCCGTTTGGACAAAGCACCAGCAATCCGGAACAAATATCTACCGAAATTGATGCGTTTAACAAAGCAGCTGAAGAGATTACTACTTCTTCTGACGTAAGCTTTTTAACTATTACCGATATTACCCGAAAAGGCCTCGATGATCCAGAACTTGTTGCTTCTGACGGACTTCATCCCTCCAAGAAAGCTTATGCACAATTTGTAGAACGCCTGCTTCCAATTGCTGTGGAAATTCTTAAAACGAATTAAACCGGATTTCTGAAAGTTTCAGTTTAACTCTCCGGAGCCAGCTTGACTTCAAGTCCGTTAAGGTCTGGAGTAATTGGAATCTGGCAGCCCAGACGGCTGTTGTCTTCTACGTGAAAAGCTTCCGAAAGCATAGCCTCCTCATCGTAACCCATTTCATTCAGCTTATGATCGGAAAGCACATAACACTGGCAGGAAGCGCACATCGCCATACCACCACAGGTTCCTTCAACCGGAAGTTCGTACATTTTACATACTTCCATTAGGTTTAGATTCATATCTGTTGGAGCTTCAAGCGCGTGAGCGACTCCTTCCCGATCAATTACGGTGATTGTGATGTCTTGCATGACAAATACGATTATGCCTTAAGGCGATTTATGAGACTCACATAAGGTAAGTCATTTCAGAGCGCAAAATTAAGAAAAAGTACGGATTAAGCCCTTTTAAAGTCTAGTGATTTAATAGGATTTGATATTATACATCGCAAATGCGCACGCCTTCCTGTAAAGCGGCAAGCTTATCTTCATAAGTTGGGATAAATTCCTGCGCTACGTAGCCGTCATAACCCGTCTCCAGAATAGCTTTCATAATTGCCGGATAATTCAATTCCTGGCTGGCATTAATTTCATTTCTACCCGGAACACCACCCGTATGATAATGCGCGATATACTGGTTATAATCCCGTATGGTATGTATCACATCGCCTTCCATAATTTGCATATGGTAAATGTCGTAGAGTAGTTTAAAATTATCTGAACCTATACGCTCACACAATTGAGCGCCCCATGCGGTATGATCACATTGATAATCTTTATGGTCAACCTTGCTGTTTAGTAATTCCATAATTAAGACAACGTCATTTTCTTCGGCTTGCTTTACAAGAGGCTGAAGACCTTCAGCACAATTAGCGATTCCTTCTTCATCAGATAAATCTCGCCTGTTCCCTGAAAATACAATGACGTTTTTTATTCCTTTGGCTGCTGCCTTATCAATAAGTTTAGCATATTGAGCCTGCAGGTCTGCGTGATTCGCAGGATCATTAAAACCATTTTCAATATTGGCAAAGGTATCTGTAGCCACTGAACATTTTAAACCGTGATTCTCAGCGACCTCCCACTCTTCAGGCCTAAGCAAGTCAATACCTTTTAGTCCTAATTCAGCGGCTCCCTGGGCAAAATTATCTAAAGGCATATCTCCGTAGCACCAATAACAGGCCGCGTGATTGATATTCCCTTTTAAAGCTGTTTGCTCCTCGCCTAAGTTTTCCTGTGCTTGTTCCTTTTTTTCATTATTACAACTTAGCGCTGAAAGCCCCAAACTTGCGCCCGATGTTGCCAATGCTATATTTTTTAAGGCAGTACGTCTTCCTTTAGAATGACCCATAATCCAGATTTTAAACCTCTAAATATATTATTAAATGTTCGTATTAAGTTTAAAATAGGACATAAAAAAACTGCCCGGGCTATTGCCGGACAGTTCAATAAATGGTTGAATATTGGGTCTAAGCGGTAATATTAATCACCTCTTCGATTTGTGGCGCATGTTTCTTGATGGTCATTTCGACGCCGCTTTTCAGAGTCATTTGGTTAACACTACAACCTACACAAGCTCCTTCAAGTTGTACTTTAACGGTGCGCCCGTCTTCAATAGACAGCAAAGCAATATCGCCGCCGTCACTCTGTAAGAAAGGACGTATTTCCTGCAGTGCCTCTTCTACCTTGCCTCTTAGTTCTAAATCTGTCATATACATTTATTTTACTGCGGCACAGCCGGCCATTGTCGTAATTTTAACCGCCTCGGTAGGAGGTAAATCGGTATTGCGTTTAACAAGCTGCTCTACACTGTTACGAGTCATTTCTTCAAAAGCTTCAGCTAATATAGTATTTTCCTGTAATGCAGCAGGTCTTCCCACATCACCAGCTTCCCGAATGCTTTGTACCAAAGGAATCTGAGCCAAAAGTGGAACGTTCAAGTCTTCGGCCAGATTGCGTGCTCCTTCTTTTCCGAAAATGAAGTACTTATTATCAGGCAATTCTTCAGGTGTAAACCAGGCCATATTTTCTACGATTCCAAGAACCGGAACGTTTATACTTTCCTGCTGAAACATCGCCACGCCTTTTTTGGCATCTGCTAAGGCTACATTTTGTGGAGTACTCACCACGACAGCACCGGTAATCGGCATCGCCTGCACAATGCTCAGGTGAATATCGCCGGTACCCGGAGGCAAATCAACCAAAAGAAAATCAAGCTCTCCCCAGGCTGCATCAAAAATCATCTGGTTAAGCGCTTTTGAAGCCATAGGCCCACGCCATACCACCGCCTGATCAGGACGGGTAAAAAAGCCTATTGAAAGCACTTTTACTCCATAACTCTCTACAGGTTTCATCTTTTGCTTGCCGTCTACTTTTACAGAAAGGGGTTTTTCTTCCTGCACGTCAAACATCATCGGGATTGATGGTCCGTAAATATCAGCATCCAATATCCCCACCTTGAAGCCCATCTGTTGAAGGCTCACAGCAAGGTTTGCGGTGATGGTAGACTTACCTACACCTCCTTTACCGGAGGCTACTGCGATAATATTTTGAATTCCGGGAATAGGTTTCCCTTTGATTTCGTTTTTCTGTTGCTTTTCAGGAGCGTCAACCTTGACGTTTACTTTTACTTTAGCCTTCTGATGCACTTCTGCGTGAATGGCTTTCATAATCTCAACTTCGGTTTTTTTCTTGGCCTGAAGACTTGGGTTTTTTATGGTTACATCTACGATGACCTCATCGCCAAAAGTAACTACGTTAGTCACGGCACCACTACTTACCATATCTTCACCTTCGCCGGGTACGCTGATGGTTTTTAAAGCTTCTAAAAGGGCTTGTTTTTCTAATTTCACAACTTCTTAATTAGATTAATTCTAAAATGCAAATATAGGCCGAAAACTTCAGAAACTAAAAGACTTATTGGCCTTTGCTGCGGACATTAAATAAGCGCGGAAACGGTATAAATTCTAGGAGAAACCCAGCTCAGTTACAGGGTCCCAAAACTTCTCATCAAAGTCTTGCAATTTATCTTCTTCAACCTCGTGGCCTTCACTCTCCAGCAGTTGCTGCATCAGGTTGGTTCCGGGAAAATGATGTTTGCCTGTGAGCAAGCCGTTGCGGTTAAGTACCCGGTGTGCCGGTACATCTTCGCGGTTTACCGAACCATTAAGCGCATAACCCACCATACGGGCACTGCCAGCAGCCCCTAGATACCGGGCAATAGCTCCATACGAAGTCACTCTGCCGTGCGGAATACGCCTGGTCACCTCATAAACCCGGTTAAAAAAGTTAAGTGTTTCAGGCTTTGGCATTCTACATTCTGAATAAAGTGATGAGCACCAGTACAATCATAAGTACCGCCATAAAATAATTGGAGTATTTGGCAAAGTTACGAGGCTCGTGCTGTATGCGGTTAAAACCTACTACATAGACATAAAGTGAGGTAAAGGTGCCGGCGGCGGCGGCCAGCACAAACAAACCAACCTCAAGAATACCCTCCTGGCCTTTACTGGTAATATGTAAAGCCGCACTTAAAGCACAAAAATACGGAAGCGGCAACACATTGATGGTCGCTACAAAAACGCCTTTCCAAAAACTACGTCTACCGCTATGTTTGGGGATTTCAACTTCTTTGACCTTATTCTTTTTTGCTTTGATGAAGAAATACACCGCCAGGATTCCAAAAATTACAATCCCGGTGCGAAATAGCGTATTGCGCACAGTCTCATTACTAAAGATATAACGCGCCAGAAGCACTGCAAAAAAAGCCTGAAGCATTACCACAACCGAAGCTCCTATTGCAACCAAAACCCCATTGCGCATCCCACGATGCACGCAGGTTTTTGCCACAGACATATTTACCAGTCCCGGAGGCAATACTCCCAGAAGTGCAGCAAAATAGGTTATAAAGAAGAGCTTGGTTATTTCCAAAGGCGGTTAATTGATCTTAAACTTGATATAGGTAATCGCTTTATCCTGATCAAGATACTGTTTTTCATAAAAAGTCTTGATATCAACCACTTCTTTTGGAGCCATATGGTTGCTGTAAATATCATGATGCGCATAAAGCACCTCGTGACCTAAACCATGAAGCAAGCCCAAGGTATACCCGTGCATAAACTCTGAATCGGTTTTAAGATGCATAAGTCCGTCTGGCTTTAAAATAGTCTTGTAGCGCTCCAGAAATTCAGGATTGGTCATGCGGTGTTTGGTGCGCTTGTATTTAATTTGCGGGTCAGGAAAAGTGATCCAGATTTCTGAAACTTCATTGGCCGCAAAAGCCTGATCTACCAGTTCAATTTGTGTACGCAAAAAGCCGGCGTTAGGAATATTTTCTTCCAGTGCCGTTTTCGCACCTCGCCAAAAACGAGCGCCTTTAATATCAATACCCAAAAAGTTTTTATCGGGGAAACGCTGCGCCAAACCTACCGTGTACTCGCCCTTACCACAACCCAACTCGAGCACCAGAGGTTTATCACTTTTAAAGAAATCGCGATTCCAGTTGCCTTTAAGTTGAAAGTTTCCGCCGGTGATCTCCTCACGGGTGGGCTGAACTACATTGCTAAACGTCTCATTTTCCCTGAAACGCTTCAGTTTATTTTTGCTTCCCAAAGTATAAGTATTAAAAACGGCTTCAAATATACGGGTACTCCTCCAAATGCCGTTATCAAGCTAAAACTAATCTCCGGGATATTCAGTTAACACCTTTTTTGAGCTGAAAAATCTTTGGCTAAAATGTGGTTTAACTAACTAAAAGTCAGAATTCTGTTTAAAATATCCCTATATTTTAATAGTTTGATAATCTATAGGAAACATTTAAGTATCAGTGAAGTTCCATTTTTGCATCCGTGAATACTCAAAAAAACATACTTGTTGCACCGCTTAATTGGGGACTGGGTCACGCCACGCGTTGCATCCCGCTGATCTATGCCCTGTTTGAAGAGGGTTTTAATGTTATTTTGGGCAGCGACGGGGCGGCTTTAAAATTATTGCAAAAAGAATTTCCGCAGCTAAAAAGCATTGAGTTACCTTCTTACGATATCAAATACGCTAAAAACGGCAAGAGCTTTAAATGGAAAATGCTTTTGCGCAGCCCTAAAGTTTTAAAGGCCATTCGCAAGGAGCGCGACCTCCTCAAAACCCTTGTCAGGAAGAACGAAATTGACGGAGTTTTATCAGACAATCGTTTGGGATTATATCATGCAGACATCCCCACGGTTTTTATGACCCATCAGCTTCAGGTATTAAGTGGAAAAACAACCCGCATCACCTCTGCCTTACACCGCAATTACATCCGTAAATTTGATGAATGCTGGGTGCCCGATTTTGATGGAAAAATCAATTTAAGCGGAAAATTGGGACATCCTAAAAAGTTTGATATTCCGGTAAAATACATTGGTGCTTTATCCCGCCTTGAAAAAAAAGAGGTAGCTCCTTCATACGATGTTATGGTGCTGCTTAGTGGGCCCGAACCCCAACGGAGCGAACTTGAAGAAATCTTACTTCACGAACTGAAACATTACAACGGGCAGGTTCTTTTTATACGTGGTGTGGTTGAAGCTGAACAACACATCAAGCGTCAGGGACAGATCAAGCTTGTAAATTTTATGGAAACTCAGGATTTGCAAAAAGCCATTTGTGCCAGTGATATCATCATAAGCCGCTCTGGCTACACCACAATAATGGATTTGCTTAAACTAGGTAAAAAAGCTCTTTTTATACCCACACCCGGGCAGACCGAACAGGAATATCTGGCGCGAAGACTAGAGGCTAAAGGCATCATTCCTTTTGCCGCACAGGAACGTTTCAGCCTTAAAGACTTAAGTAAGGTTAAACTGTATTCAGGTTTTGGGACTCTACTCTCCGACTACCGTGTCGACAACGGGCTTTCTAGAGAGCTCTTCAGCCTTTTCAAGGGTGAACGAAAACTCAGATCCCACTCCAAAGTCGCTTTCAACATAAATCTTTTCGTCATGGGCTTCAATAATATGTTTGACGATAGAAAGCCCGAGTCCTGACCCACCTTCACGTCTTGAACCACTCTTATCTACACGGTAAAAACGTTCAAAAAGCCTTGGAATATGTTCCGAAGCAATACCCTCGCCATTGTCTGTAACCCGAACGATTACTTTATTCTGAATTAGGTTTTCAATGGTGACTTCAGTGGTACCGTCCTGCTTTCCGTATTTGATTGAATTTACGATGAGGTTGGTAAGCAGCTGTTGTATGCGCTCCCGATCTGCATTTACCATCACGGGTTTGTTGTCTGTTCGTTCAAAGGTGAGCGTGATATTTTTTTTGGACGCTTTCATTTCGAGCAGCTCAAAAGTATGCTGTACCAGCTCTACCATATCAAAATACTCATAACGCAGGTTGAGATCGCCTACCTCAAGCTTAGCAATCATATCGAGGTCGCTTACCAAGTAAACCAGTCGTTCTACAGCCGCAGCAGCACGCTTCAGGTACTTTTTTAAAATGGTCTTGTCTTTCATCGCTCCGTCAAGCAAGGTGAGAATGTAGCCCTGTGTGGTAAATAATGGCGTTTTGAGCTCGTGAGCCACATTACCCATAAATTCCTTTCGGTACTCTTCGCGAATTTTCAAAGATTCAATTTCCAGCTTTTTACTGGCAGCAAAACGTTCGACCTCTTTGGTAAGCGTAGACATATCTGTAGTGATCTGTCCACGTTTAAGCGTGGTCACATCAAGCAGGGAAACGTCATCGTAAATCTTTTTAACGCGCTTGTAAATAAAGCGTTCAACCCGAACCTGAATCAGAAAAACAGATAAGACAAAACATACGGGTATAAAACAAAGCAGGAAAACCCAGTCAAATGCATTTTTTATATAGAAAAAAACGCTCACAAAGAGCGTTAGACAGACCGTTATATACATCGATGAGAAGATCGCAAAACGGTATGATTTTTTAAAACTGGCTGCCATTTACACTACAAATTTATAGCCTACTCCTTTAATGGTTTTAAACTTCTTATTGCCTATTTTTTCGCGCAGCTTACGTATGTGAACGTCAATAGTGCGGCCACCTACCACAACTTCATTGCCCCAGACTTTATCGAGTATATCCTCACGTTTAAAAACTTTACCGGGTTTTGAAGCCAACAGGGAAAGCAATTCAAACTCTTTGCGAGGTAAAATCATCTCTTTCTTGTCTTTGATGATTTTATATTCTTCGCGATTGATGATGAGATCTCCAATTTTCAAAGAAGCGTTAGTCTCTTCTTCTTCCTTAAGTCTGCGCAGTAATGCTTTTACCTTACTCACTAAGACCTTAGGCTTAATCGGTTTGGTAATATAATCATCGGCACCTGCATCATATCCGGCCACCTGTGAATAGTCTTCGCCGCGGGCCGTTAGAAAGGTGATAATGGTCTCCTCCTGGCCTGGTAGCTTGCGTATTTGCTCACAAGCCTCAATCCCATCCATTTCGGGCATCATCACGTCAAGAATGATAAGATGCGGATTGTGCTTCTTGGTCATCTTCACCCCTTCTTTGCCGTTTGAAGCAGTGAGCACCTGATAGCCCTCGTTGCTCAGGTTGTAGCCTATGATCTCCAGAATATCCGGTTCATCATCAACGAGCAAAATCTTTATCTCTTTTTTCTTCATAAGTCTAAAAGATTTAATGTAGTCGTAAAGATAAGTTTTAAATCGGGCTGCGCGCGGCTTGTTAAGATTAGTAACATTAAAATAAAATAACAGTTTGTTTAAAAATAATAAATGTTCGATTGGTTTTCAATTTAAATACCTTTGCTGTCCTATTTTATTCTATGTTGCCCCAACGCATTTTTGACATTAAAACTCCGGCCGATTTTAATCTGGCAGCGCTGGAATCCTTCCACTATCAATGGGAGCACAACCCGGTTTACCGGCAATTTTGCGAGCACCTCAACATCAAACCGGAAGCTATTACCCGGCCTGAAGACATTCCTTTTTTACCCATTCAGTTTTTTAAAGAATTTACCATTACCGCTTCGCAAAAACCCGTACAAACTGTTTTTAGCAGCAGCGGCACCACCGGAAGCATCACGAGTAAACATCATGTTGTTGATCTGGATTTATACGAAAAAAGCTTTCGCAAAAGCTTTAAACTGCATTATGGTGATGTGACCAATTATACCATTCTCGCCTTGCTGCCGGCCTATTTGGAGCGCACCGGCTCTTCACTCATTTATATGGTTGACCGACTAATCAAAGACAGCCGTAAGGAAAATAGCGGGTTTTACCTGCATAACTATAAGGATTTGAGCGAAAAATTGATCGCTTTAGATGCCGCGGGCGAAAAGATTCTGCTGATAGGAGTCTCTTTTGCTTTGCTTGATCTGGTGGAGGAGTATGATTTTAATCTGAAACACACCATCGTGATGGAAACCGGAGGGATGAAAGGTCGCCGGAAGGAACTCATACGTGAAGAACTGCATGCCATTTTGAAGGAAGGTTTTGGCGTTGATGCCATACATAGTGAGTACGGAATGACTGAGCTGCTCTCTCAGGGCTACTCTGCCGGAAACGGAATTTTCACACTACCCCCGTGGATGCAGATTTATATGCGGGATACCGAAGATGCCCTGCAACTCGTAGAACCCGGAAAAACAGGCGGAATCAACGTGATCGATCTCGCCAATCACTATTCCTGTCCCTTTATCGCTACACAGGATTTAGGCAAAAAAATTGATGAAAAGCACTTCGAAATCCTGGGCCGTTTTGATGCTTCAGACGTGCGGGGTTGCAACCTGATGGTATTGTAAAAATTTTTATAGAATCGTGTAAGTAAAAAAGGATATAACCGACTTAATAACTGTTCATAATTGGTTGGTTAGTTAAGTTGGAAAACCCGGTTACTTGTAGTTAGTAAGTGCCGGGTTTTTTAGTGCTTTCCTTTTTTAACTAAACCTGTATCTGTCTCTCTATCTGCTGATTCAGCGAAATAAAAGTCTCTGTACGGGAAACACCGTCAATTGCCTGAATCTTTTTGTTAAGCAAATGCATCAAGTGCTCGTTGTTTTTACATAGGATTTTGATAAAAATAGACCAGTTTCCGGTGGTGTAATGACATTCTATAACTTCCGGTATTTCTTCAAGTTGCTTTACCGCCTTGGGGTTGCTCACTGCACGATCCAAGTAAATCCCAATAAAGGCCATCGTGTTGTAACCCAAAATTTTTGGGTCTATGATAAAACGCGAACCAGTGATGAGTTTAGCTTTCTCAAGCTTTCGCAAACGCTGGTGAATGGCAGCACCCGAGATACCTACTTTACGGGCGATTTCTAAAATGGGTTTACGCGCATCGTTCATCAACTCGCGTAAGATGATTTTGTCTATACCATCTATTGCAATTTCTTCGTTTACAATTTTCATAAATTGAAATTTGAAACTAAAATAGACAATAAACTAAAAAAATAACACTTCAAGCATCAGAAACACTTCAGCTATCAAGTTACAGGTCTATTGATGATGCGGATTGTAACCTAAATAAGGCACTTCGTATTCTTTAAAACGAATTCCATATTCGGTGAGTTCGTCAAGAATGGGTTGATAAACTTCCCGATCGATGGGCAACTGCACGCCGGGTTTGGTAATTTGTCCATTTAAAATTTTAAGAGCCGCAATGCCTACAGGCAAGCCAACCGTTTTGGCCATGGCGGTATAGGTTTGATTTTCGCCTTCAAGCACCATCGTAGCGTCTATCTGTTTTTTCTCGCCGTCCAGCTCATACCCAAATTTATGATACATCACAATCATATCCTTATCCTCGGGAGCGAGCGTCCATTGATCTTCAAGAATGCGTTGCAGGCATTGCGCCGGACTTGCATTTTTTAATCCTAGCTGTTTGTGATCGTTAAACAGGTCGAGTTCCAGCAATTTATCCCAAAGCAAATCATCCTGATCTATTTTTAAACCATGTCGCAGTTTCAGCTCCACCGAATCGGTTGGAGAATAGGGTAGAAAGAGGTTTGTAAACTCCCGATACGACATCGTTTCGGTATCCTGCAAAGTGTAACTATCATCAGTCATTCCTAATTGAACAAAAAGGTTCCAGGCTCTGGAGAAACCTACCTTGCGTATAGTGCCCCGGTATAACGTCAAAATATCGTCAAGTCCGTAGATGCTTCGGTATTTGAGTGAGTTTCGGTTTGCGTAAGCTTCAAATCTTCCGTAACCTTCCACATCCAGAAATTCGGTACGTCTAAACAAACGGTGATAGGGGATATACTTATAAGTTCCTTCCTGAATAAATTCCGCAGCGCCACCCTGCCCGGCAAGCACTACATTACGTGGATTCCAGGTAAATTTATAGTTCCATAAATTGGTATCGCTTTGCGGAGCGACCAGACCCCCGCAAAACGACTCAAAAAGCAACATCTTTCCGCCGGCATCACCTATTCGGTCTATAACCTGCATCGCGCTCATATGATCAATGCCGGGATCAAGACCTATTTCATTCATAAAAACGAGACCTTTAGCTTTCACTTCGTCATCAAGCGACAGCATTGCATCACTTATATAAGACGCGGTTACCATGCTTTTGCCAAACTTCAAACAATCGCGCGCCACTTCAATATGCAGTGCAGCGGGCAGCATACTAATAATAATATCAGCCTCGTTAATACATTTTTCACGGGCGGCAGCATCATCAATACTCAGCTGCACCGCTTGAGTATTGGGGTGCGTAGCACAGGCCTTATTCGCCTGCTCCAAAATACGATCTGCCACCAGCAGCTGCAGGTGTTCATCCTGTGATTTGTTGCAAAGGTATTTTATGAGTTGGGCGGTTGACTTTCCGGCACCAATTATTAAGATTTTTCGCATAGGAATGTAGTATTTTTGCCAAAGTTTAATTTACACAATTGCACTGCATAAAATGGATGTTTTTAAGCATTCTGTAAATGCCACGAATCAGGTTTTATAAATCTAAACATTGCACCAGAGCAATTGACTAAACATTTTGCGTACGATGAAAAAGAATATGCTCATTACCGGTTCACTTTTAGGCCTTCTTGCCGTCATCCTTGGCGCGTTTGGTGCACATGGTTTAAAAGAAAGCCTTACGCCCGAAGCACTAAACTCCTTTGAAACCGGTGTGCGCTACCAGATGTACCATGCCATTCTCATGCTTGTGGCGGCTGCGAGCTTTTCGATCCCTGAAAAAGCACTAAAAGCACTTTTTTACCTCTTGCTCAGCGGCACGATTCTCTTTAGCGGATCGATCTATTTACTCACCACAAAACCCCTCACCGGCATCGATATTAGTGTTGTCGCCTGGGTGACTCCCATAGGCGGAGCTTTGCTGATTGCGGGCTGGGCGTTACTGATCTTCAATTTTATCAAATTCACAAAATAATTAGTTAAAATTAGAAAATTGAATTTATTATTGCCGTAGTTTTGCGGTGTATTTATTAAAAATTCAATTTTATGGCTTTATCCGCCCTATTTACGAAAACGATTTCGTTATCACAATACGGAATCAAAAATGCAAAAATCGCCTACCAACTGGACCCCGAAGAGCTGCACAGCATCTGTGTAGAAAAGGGTCAGGGAACAACCACCTCTACAGGTGCGCTGGCCATCAACACCGGTACATTTACCGGAAGGTCCCCAAAAGACCGTTTTATTGTAATTGATGAGCATACCCGCGATCAGGTTTGGTGGGGAACGATTAATATTCCTTTTGATAAAACCAAATTTGAACAGTTGCGCAACCGCATGCTAACCTATCTTTCAGACCGAAAACTTTTTGTGCGTGATGCCTTTGCAAGTGCAGATGAGCGTTACCGCTTAGGCATTCGTGTAATCAACGAAAACGCCTGGTCTAATTTATTTGCTTATAATATGTTTCTGCGTCCCAGCGAAGCAGAACTTGACAATTTTAAAGAAGACTGGCTTATCCTCAATGCCCCCGGATTTAAAGCAAATCCGGAGCTCGACGGTACACGCCAAGAGAATTTTGCCATCATCAGTTTTGAAGAAAAAACCGTTTTAATTGGTGGTACCGGTTATACCGGTGAAATCAAGAAAAGTATTTTTTCTGTACTGAACTTTCTGCTTCCGGTAACTCAGGAAACCCTACCTATGCACTGCTCGGCTAACGTGGGCGAAAACGGGGAAACCGCTGTGTTTTTTGGACTTTCAGGCACCGGTAAAACAACTCTGAGTGCAGACCCGAACCGCAAACTTATAGGTGATGATGAACATGGCTGGACACCAGATAACACCATTTTTAATTTTGAAGGCGGTTGCTACGCGAAAGTGATCAATCTCTCGCAAGAACAGGAACCGGATATTTTTGAAGCTATTAAAGAAGGGGCACTGCTTGAAAATGTCGTGATGGATGATAACGGGGAGGTAGATTACACCAATACTTCAATCACACAAAATACCCGTGTGAGTTACCCCATTCACCACATTAGCAACATTCAGACTCCATCCAACGGAAAAAACCCAAAGAATATCTTTTTCCTTACTGCAGATGCTTTTGGCGTATTACCTCCTATTTCTAAACTTACTCCGGGACAGGCGGCTTATCATTTTATAAGTGGCTATACCGCAAAAGTAGCAGGTACTGAAGCGGGCGTTAACGAACCTGTACCTTCATTTTCAGCCTGTTTTGGAGCTCCCTTTATGCCACTTCATCCTACCGTTTATGCCGAAATGCTCAGCGAAAAGATGAAAGAAGCAGGAGTGAATGTCTGGCTCATCAATACCGGATGGACCGGCGGACCTTACGGAGTAGGCAAGCGTATGGCTTTAAAATACACCCGCGCCATGATCAATGCCGCGTTAAGCGGCGCTTTGGGCGAAGTAAATGCTGAAGATTACCACATTCATTCGGTATTTGGTGTAGCTCAACCCCGCAAATGTCCGGGAGTACCTGATAGCGTTTTGAGCCCCAGACAAACATGGAATAATGACGAAGGTTATTACAAAACTGCTCATAAACTTGCCGCAGCCTTTAAAACAAATTTCAAAAAATTTGAAGCTTATGCCAGCGATGAGATTATGGCCGGGCAACCGCCATTAGGCTAGATCTATTATAATTAACAAAAAAAGACCGTTCAGTATTGCTGAACGGTCTTTTTATATTTTAAGAAGTGGGTATGCTATTTTTTATTATTCACCTCGTCGATGTACTTCTCTAAAGCCATAGTCATCGAAGGCGTTTCTGGCGTAGGCGCCATAATGTTTACCTTGAGACCGGCCTCTTCTACCGCGCGTACGGTTGAGTTTCCAAAAACCGCGATACGGGTATCATTCTGCTTAAAGTCCGGGAAATTTTCAAATAAAGACTTGATTCCGCTAGGGCTAAAGAAAACCAAAATATCGTAAGTCACATCTTTAAGGTGTGACAGGTCACTAGTTACGGTTTTGTAAAAAATACCACGATCCCAGTTAAGATTCAGTTCTTCAAGTACCTTAGGCACTTCGGGTTTTAAAGAGTCTGAAGAAGGCAGTAAAAACTTCTCATTCTTATACTTTTTAAGCGTAGGCCCAAGTTCGGTGAAAGTACGTTTACCTACATAAATCTTACGTTTACGATAGACCACATACTTTTGCAGGTAATAAGCCACGGCTTCACTTTGACAGAAATACTTCAAAGAATCGGGCACTTTGTAGCGCATTTCTTCTGCAATTCTGAAAAAATTATCAACCGCATTACGGCTGGTAAGAATGATCGCCGTGTACTTGTTCAGGTCTATTTTTTGATGTCTAACTTCTTTGCCTGAAACCCCTTCGACATGAATGAAAGGAATAAAATCAACTTTTACTTTTTTCTTTTCTTGTAACTCAAAGTAGGGAGAATTTTCAACCTTTGGTTCTGGTTGTGAAACCAAAATAGTTTTCACTTTCATAGACATTCTTCTTGTTTTTAGCGCAGCACTTCACTAAATAGCTTATATAAAATGAAGTAGGGTGCGATTTCGAGAGCGCAAAGGTACAAAATAAAATAAAACAGATTATTCAAAATCAATTTTTCATACCTGCGCAAGGTATTGAAAAGACTGATCAAGTTAAGTAACAAAAAAACACCTATGATAATCTGAAATACCAAAAGAGAAGGCTTTACCGCATAAACAAAAAGTGCATTAATGGGAATTAGTAAAAGAGCAAAATAGCTGCGGTAGCTCAGCTTATAAAATTGATACGCATTGAGGTGATTCTCTCCCTTAAAAAGCACACCTAAAGTACGCTCTGTAAAAAATTTAAGTGATACGAATACCACGTAAACCAAAGCTATCCGTATGTATCCAACAAGCGGAGTTAAACTGGCAAGCGTTTCATATTTTTGAGCAACCAGAAAAAGAAAAAGAGAAACAGATAAAAACTGTACCGTAAATAAGATTAGGTTAAAAGGATGCTCAAATTGAATGTCTTTACTTGACTTAAGCAGGTATTTTTCGTTCAGGGGCAGTTCGCTAAAATCAACAAATTTTGATTCATAAGCTACGCGGGCAACAGCAATTAGCACCAGGCAACCCACCAGCACAAGGGTTATCCAGTCGTTACTTACTAAGCTTCGCTCTATTGCCTGCACGTCAAATTTTTTGAGAGGTTAAAATTAGCATAAAACGCAGAGTTTGGCCTCTGACCTCTATTATTAATATTCAAAATAAGTACATTTGCGCTTAAATCACTTGAGATGGCAAGTTCGCTCGTCATAATCCCCACCTATAACGAAGCAGAAAATATTGAAAAGCTGGTGCGTAATATTTTTGCGCAGCAACGGGCTTTTGAGGTGCTGGTTGTTGATGATAACTCACCAGATGGCACAGCAGCTTTGGTTAAAAATCTACAGGAGGAATTTAAAGGGCGTGTACACCTTTTAGAGCGACCCGGTAAAAATGGCCTGGGCACTGCTTACATTGCCGGTTTCAAATGGGCGTTAAATCGTGATTACTCCTATATTTTTGAGATGGATGCTGATTTTTCACATGCTCCAAACGATTTGGTGCGCCTGTATAATGCTTGCGCAAAGGGTGGATCAGACCTGGCTATAGGCTCACGTTATATAACCGGGGTAAATGTGGTTAACTGGCCCATGGGAAGGGTGTTGATGTCCTATATTGCGTCTAAATACGTGCGGTTTATCACCGGGATGGATATAGCAGATACAACGGCAGGATTTATATGTTACAGACGCAGCGTTTTGGAAAAAATAAATCTGGATAAAATTAAATTTGTGGGTTACGCTTTTCAGATTGAAATGAAATTCAAAGCCCATCTTCTGGGTTTTAAGATTACCGAAGTTCCTGTTATTTTTGTAGACCGTACCAAAGGTACGAGCAAAATGAGCAGTAGTATTTTTAGCGAAGCGGTTTTTGGGGTAATTACTATGAAAATGAAAAGTCTTTTTAAACGTTACGATATCTAAGAAATGGAAAAAGTTTTAATAAAGGATGCGCATATCGTAAATGAAGGAAGCATCACTCACGGAGATGTATATATTGAAGATGGCATCATCAAAGAAATCAACAGCAGCATCAGCGTAAAATCACCAGATGTGCACATTTTTGATGCTGAAGGACGGCATTTACTACCCGGTGTTATTGACGACCAGGTGCATTTTAGAGAACCCGGTCTTACCCATAAAGCGGATATAGGTTCAGAATCTGCAGCGGCGGTGGCAGGTGGCATTACCTCTTTTATTGAAATGCCCAACACCAACCCACAGACCACGACTATAGAAAAGCTCGAAGAAAAGTTCGCCATCGCGGCAAAAAGCTCGTATGCTAACTACTCGTTTATGTTTGGTGGCACTAATGACAATATTGAGGAAATTAAAAAGCTTGATAAGAAAGCCTGTGCCGGCCTGAAGTTATTTTTAGGAAGCTCTACCGGAAATATGCTCGTAGATAATGAAAATGTGCTACGCGAAATCTTCAAAAGCACAGATATGGTTATCTCTGTGCATTGTGAGGATGAAGAAACCATACGCAAGAATATGGAAATCTATACCGGCCGTTACGGTGATGATATTCCTATCAATATGCACCCCATCATTCGCAGTGAAGAAGCCTGTTACCTGTCTTCTTCAAAAGCCATTGCCCTTGCTAAAGAAACCGGCGCACGTTTGCACGTGTTCCACCTTTCCACTGCGAAAGAAATGGATTTGTTTACTAACAAAATTCCGCTCAAAGACAAAAAAATTACAGCTGAAGTCTGTATTCACCATCTTTGGTTTTCTGATGCTGATTATGATGAGAAAGGCACATTAATTAAATGGAATCCTGCAGTTAAAACACAAAGCGATCAGGATGCGCTTTGGGAGGCATTATTAGACAACCGCCTGGATGTGATTGCAACAGACCACGCACCCCATACGCTTAAAGAAAAGCAAAATGTGTATACCAAAGCACCCAGCGGCGGACCCCTCGTACAGCACGCCCTTCCGGCTATGTTAGAAATGTATCACGAAGAAAAAATAAGCCTTGAAAAAATAGTAGAAAAAATGTGCCACAATCCGGCCATACTTTTTGATGTTGAGAAACGCGGTTTTATCAAGCCCGGTTATTACGCCGATTTGGTTCTGGTAGACCTTAACAACCCCTGGACGGTGACTAAAGAAAACATTTTATACAAGTGCAAATGGTCTCCTTTTGAAGGAAGCACCTTTAAATCACGCATTTCACACACGTTTGTAAACGGAAAACTGGCCTACAAAAACTTTAAGGTATACGATGAACGATACGGCCAGCGTTTAACCTTTGACCGATAATGCGTAAACTAAGCCTCCTGATACTTGTATTCCTGTCCTTTATGGCCTGCCAAAATGTAGAACGGCCCGAAAAGCCCGATGCTTTTATTGACAAGGATAAAATGATTGATATTCTCTATGACGTCAGCATCATACGCTCACTAAAGACCTATAACATCAATGAGATGCGTACCCTTGACATCAGGCCTGAGAGCTATATCTATGACAAATATGATATAGACAGCACCCAGCTTGCTGATAATATCAGCTATTATGCTGTTGATTTTAATGAATATGCCGCAATGTGGGAAAAAGTACGGGAACGGTTGGCAGCCAAACAGGAAGAAGTTGAAGAAGAGATCACCAAAGGCGATAGTTTACAGCGGGTTAAATCAAAACCGATTCCTGACTCTCTAAGATCACGGGATTTACCCAATAAGGACAGACCTAAAGCGCTTCAAAAAAATGATTCGCTGGTTGAGCCTGTTAGCGGTTAAAATGACGCGCTACACGATTTAATGTTTCAGAAAGTGGTGTGTATTCAAAATTCAATTCTTCTTTCAGCTTTGCTGAACTGTAAACGCTTTTTGAATACGCAGATCGTGCAGTGTTTCTAAACAGTTTCCGCTTTTTACCAAATAAACCGGCCAGCCAATCCAGTCGCCAGGCCAATTCGAGTTGCCATTTCTTCAACATTTTTGAAGGAGGTTGCACCCCAAATGTTTCAGCGATTTTTTGAAAAAAATCTTTAAATTTCAAATTATCTCCCACTAAAATGTAACGCTCATTTTTGATGCTGCTTTGCATTAATTGCATTAAAGCCCTAACGACATCCTGTACATCTACAAATCCACTTGCTCCCGGCACATTATAGCGGAGTCCTTTTTTGATCTGTTTAAAAAAAGTACCACTACCAGAATTGTAGAATCCTTCTCCTAAAATCACTCCCGGATTTACAAGTACTGCATCGAGTCCTTCTTCGGTTCCACGCCAGACTTCCAATTCTGAAGCAAACTTTGAAATACTGTAAACGCTGTTATCTTTATTGGCTTCCCAATGTGTTTCTTCGGTAATTGCTTTTTTGGCTTCTCCCAAAGCAGCTACTGAACTTACATACCCGAATTTTTTAATTCCAAACTCCAGGCTCAAATTGACCATATTGGCCGTGCCTTCTACATTGATTTTTTGAAGTCGGTTAAAGCGTTTTGGGTTAAAAGAAATAAGTGCTGCACAATGATACACATACTCCACATCCCGAAAAGCTTCAGTCAGGGCAGGAATATCGGTCACATCTGTCTCGACCCAACTTATGGTTTCAAAAGTAGCAGGAGTTGCATCAGGTTGCTCATTTTTCCAGCGGAACAAATCGGCTACCGCCTCGATATTTTTACGGGTTCTGTAGGTGGCACGTATGTTTTTTTCGCCTTGCGCAATCAACGCATACAACAGATGCGAACCCACTAAACCGGTACCTCCCGTGACTAAAATCATAGCGGCTAAGTTAACGATATTCTTACGTTCTTGCGGTGATGCTTTGGGCATTATATTTATCTTTGCAGGCTTATTAAAAGCAGGAATTGTCTAGCAAGCAGTTCTGAGTTATCAAACTGCCCTGATATTTCGGGGTTCAAAGTTTTTGAGAACCAGACAGTCTTCGACAGGCTCAGACTGACAATCAAAAACAAACGCAGAAAACAGCACTTATGATTACCAATTTTGTAGAAGAGCTTAAATGGCGCGGTATGATTCACGATGTGATGCCGGGCACCGAAGAACACCTGATGGAACAAATGCGCTCTGCGTATGTAGGGATTGACCCTACTGCAGACTCACTTCATATAGGTCACCTTGTAGGCGTTATGATGCTCAAACATTTTCAGGCAAGTGGCCACAGACCTATTGCTCTTGTTGGTGGCGCTACGGGTATGATTGGTGATCCTTCCGGGAAATCGGATGAGCGTAATCTGCTTGATGAGGAGACTCTGCGCCACAATCAACAGGCCATTAAAGAACAACTTTCACGTTTTCTGGACTTTGAATCTGATGAAGCAAATGCGGCTCAGCTCGTAAATAATTACGACTGGATGAAAGACTTTAGTTTTCTGAGTTTTATACGCGATGTGGGGAAACACATCACGGTAAACTATATGATGGCGAAAGATTCGGTTAAGAAACGCCTATCAGCTGAATCTGCTGAAGGCATGAGTTTTACAGAGTTTACCTATCAACTCGTTCAGGGTTATGACTTTTTACACCTTTACCGCGAGAAAGATTTAACGCTTCAAATGGGCGGAAGCGATCAGTGGGGAAACATCACCACCGGGACCGAATTAGTACGCAGAATTGCCGGCGGAAAAGCCTATGCAATGACCTGCCCACTCATCACCAAAGCAGACGGAACCAAATTTGGAAAGACTGCCGGTGGCAATATCTGGTTAGATGCAGAACGCACTTCGCCTTATAAATTTTACCAGTACTGGCTGAATACCAGTGATGAAGATGCAGCTAAATACATCAAAATCTTCACCTTTTTAGGTAAAGGGGAAATTGAAAGCCTTATCGCTGAGCATCAGGAAGCGCCACATCAGCGTGCCTTGCAAAAACGCCTGGCCGAAGAAGTGACCCTAAGCACACACGGTTTGGAAAATTATGAGAATGCAGTTAAGGCTTCAGAAATTCTCTTCGGAAAGTCTACTGCCGCAAACCTAAAAGCGCTTAACGAAAAAACCTTTTTAGATGTTTTTGACGGCGTACCGCAAGCGGAAGTAAGCCGTGGCGAGATTGAAGCCGGTCTGGATATTGTAGCCGCATTAGCCGAAAAAACCGGTTTCTTGCAATCAAACGGGGAAGCCAGACGTGCACTGAAACAAAACTCCATTTCGGTAAACCAAGAAAAAGTTGAAGATGGCTACACAGTTACTACTGAAGACCTCATCAACAACCGCTTTGTATTATTACAACGCGGCAAGAAAAATTACTTTGTGATTAGAATTCTTGATTAATTGAAATACATCAACATAAAAAAGCCTCAAATAGAATCGCTGTTTGAGGCTTTTTTTGTTTCCTGTCAGCTTAAGCCAGTTTCGCATTGCGTATGATGAACAAGCAAGTCAAAGATGACAAAATGTTAAAAGTAGTCACTATTCTGCTATAAGTTCTTGATACCTGATCCAATGATCCTGAATGAAAAATTTAAGTTGGTTATCCTGGTTTTGGGTTGTCAATTCAGCAATGTTAGTTTCTTCTATAAGGTAATATAAAAACCGGTTTAATTCGGCATCTTCAACTTCTAAACTTGCCTTTATATAGCTACTGTAGTGTTCTTTAAGAAAATCTAAGTTTTCAGATAGCCTTTCAATTTTTAGATAGCGTTTCATTCTTTTAGTTCTCCCTGAAATTTTATTAATGATAGGATCCAGTTGCAGGGAACCTCCTAAAATCGAGAGTAAGTGTATCATTTTAAAATCTCCGGTAGTGTACAAGCGCCTTTCATATCGCGTGGGTATTTCTACGGGATGATCTATTATTCCCAGATCATATGCATTAATGTGGCTAAAATCTTCAACTATAACATCATCTAATTCAATTGACATCTGGTTCAAATCAATTTTTAGCAGGTCGCTTGCAAAGTCACTTTCGCTTAAAACCAAAATAAAAAACTTATTATCGGCGTGCGCTACAGAAAGTGAATCACCTAAGCTTCCGTTAATTGCAAATGCGCCTTCTTCATCTGTTACTATTCGCTGGCCGCTAGCCAAATTTTCAATAATTACATCTGAAGCAACTTCGTCATTTATAGTTACGATTCCTTTTAAGAGTCTATTTTCCTGAGCATTGAGATTAAAAGCAAGAAATCCCAGGCAAAAAATAAGCAGGAAGCAATTGGCGTTTACAGGCATCATAGTTTTTTGATTGGTCAAAATAATTACGAACAGAAACCCCGCCTGTGACAAAAAACCCCTTCAACAGCATTTTATTGAAGGGGTTATTAAGTTTATAAAATTCTGGAATATTATCTTCTTCCGCCAAAAATCTGCAACGCGAAGTACAATAAGGTTGCCAGCGAACCGATCGCAGCCACCACATACGTACGTGCCGCCCATTTAAGCGCGTCTTTTGCACCGTCGTGTTCCTGACGCGTCAACATATTTGAAGACTCTAACCAGGCCAGTGCACGGTTACTGGCATCATACTCTACCGGAAGCGTAATAAATGCGAAGATCGTTCCCATTGCAAAAAGCCCTAAACCGATAAGCGCCACCGTCATTCCAAGGCCAGAACCAATGATTGACATCAACACTACACCCCCAATAATCACAAACATAGACATCCGCGAAGCTACGCTAACTACAGGTACCAATTTAGAACGCATGGTTAACCAACTGTAGGCTTTTGCATGTTGCACGGCATGCCCGCATTCGTGTGCTGCTACTGCAGCCGCAGCGGCATTACGCTGATTGTAAACCGGCTCACTCAAGTTTACCGTTTTATTGGCGGGATTGTAATGGTCGGTCAACTGGCCCTGTACTGAAATGACTTTTACGTCATTGATCCCGTTATCACTAAGCATCTTGCGGGCAATCTCAGCACCGCTCATCCCGTTTTGCAAGTGAATCTGCGAGTATTCTTTAAACTTGCTTTTTAATTTATTACTTACGGCCCAACTTACCAGTGCGATAATACCCACCAGAATGTAGTAACCCATATATCCTCCAAACATAATTTTTAAATTTTAGTGTATTAAAACTAAAGAATATTCAGCAATAAATACACCGAAAATCACATCTGCCTTTTTGGCGTAGCTTTAAATGAAGAATTCTACCGGTTTATATGGGAGATCAAAGGCTTCTGAGATTTCCTGATATACCACTTCGCCTTTAATGAGATTAAGCCCTTTCTGTAAATCAACATGGGCTTTGCAAGCTTCTACCCAGCCTTTCCCGGCAATTTTAAGCACATAAGGCAAGGTTACATTAGTCAAAGCTACGGTTGACGTGTAAGGCACGGCTCCCGGCATATTGGCCACACAATAATGCACCACATCATCTATAATAAATACGGGATCTTCGTGCGTGGTAGGTCGTGAGGTTTCTACACAACCTCCCTGATCTACTGCAACATCAACTATCACTGTCCCTGGTCGCATCTCTTTAAGCATGTCGCGTGTGATGAGTTTAGGCGCTTTGGCACCGGGAATGAGCACCCCACCTATAATCAGGTCGTGGGTTTTTATATGTCTGCGTATATTGAATTCGTTTGAAAACTCCGTCACCACGTGTGGGGGCATAATATCATTTACATAACGCAAACGTTTCATACTTATATCTAATATAGTCACGTGAGCCCCGAGACCTGCTGCCATTTTAGCGGCCTGAATTCCCACTACTCCGGCTCCTAGCACCAAAACCTTTCCGGGTGTTACTCCGGGTACACCACCCAGCAACACACCACGACCCTTGACGGGTTTTTCAAGATACCGGGCGCCTTGCTGTATCGCCATTCGGCCGGCGACTTCACTCATGGGGGTTAACAGGGGCAGACTGCGATCTGGTTCTTCGACCGTCTCGTAAGCGATACAGATACTCTTACTTTTAAGCATGGCCTGAGTGAGCACTTCACTTGAGGCAAAATGAAAATAGGTGAATACAATTTGATTCTCCCTGATCAGATGATATTCGGGCTCTATGGGCTCCTTGACTTTTACAATCATCTCGGCGATGTCGTACACCTCCTCAATCGTATCTAAAATCTGGGCGCCTGCTTCCTGATAAATGGCGTCTGTGAAACCACTGTGGTTTCCGGCATCTTTTTGAATGTACACCGTATGGCCGCGTTTGGTCAATTCAAAAGCGCCACCGGGCGTTATCCCTACCCGGTTTTCATTGTTTTTAATCTCCCTGGGAACTCCTATAATCATAATCTGTGCTTTGTGCAGAAAATTAAAGGTTCTTAAAAGGAGAGCCGGGTAGAATTCCTTAAAAACACAAGGCCTCTTTTGCGAATGTCTCATTTAACATCCTCAAAAAAGGCCTCTAAATAACTATAGAAAATGTCTCGTCAGGACCTGGTTTTGCCGTATTTGATCTTTAAAACAATAAGAACAATCACCAGTCCGCTGGTAACCACGTTGGCAGCAATCACCGCAATACTGCCGGTTTGCACGCCATAAAGAATCCACAGCAGCAAACCGCTTAAAAAGATAAAGTACATAGGCAGGGAGAGCCCGCTAACATCTTTGGTCTTATACGTGTGGTATACCTGTGGTGCAAATGCCGAAGTGGTCAGTACTGCGGCCACAAGACCCAATATTTCAATAAAATCGAAATCAAACATCAGCCTACAAAATTCACGATCTTCCCGGGAACGACGATGACTTTTTTAGGTTCGCGACCACCCAAATATTCCTTAGTTTTCTCGTGTGCACGTACTGCTTTCTCGATTTCTTCTTTAGAAAGATCCAGCGGAAGCTCCATCGTAAAGCGCATTTTTCCGTTAAATGAAATCGGGTATTCTTTGCTACTTTCTACCAAATGCTTGGCGTCAAACTCTGGAAACGGCGCCGTTGCAATCGAACCTTCGTTACCCAATAAACTCCACAACTCTTCTGCGATGTGTGGTGCATAAGGTGAAATTAAAACCGCCAAAGGTTCCAGCACTTCACGGCTGTTGCATTTTAACGCCGAAAGTTCATTAACCGCGATCATAAACGTAGATACCGAAGTATTAAAACTGAAGTTCTCAATATCTTCCTGTACCTTTTTGATAGTTTTATGAAGCACTTTCATCGCCTCTTTTGAAGCCGGCGCATCTGAAACTTCAAAGTCACCCAGATTTCCTGCTTTGTCCACCTGATGGTATAGTTTCCACAATTTTTTAAGGAAGTTATGTACGCCGGTGATCCCTGCCGTATTCCAGGGTTTTGCCTGCTCCAACGGACCTAAAAACATCTCGTACATACGCAGCGTATCGGCCCCGTATTCCTCACAAATATCATCGGGATTCACCACGTTGTATTTGGATTTAGACATTTTTTCGACTTCGCGGCCTACTGTGAACGTTTCATTATTTCCCGCAATCAACTGACGGCCATTATCTCCTAAAAATATTGCTTCATTGAATTCAGGTCTCCAATTTCTAAAACCATCAATATCCATTTCATCCGAATTATTCACTAATGAAACATCAACGTGCAGAGATTGAGGCTGACGATATTTTGCAGTAAGAACCTTGGAACCAAAATATCCTTTTAGGATTGAAAGCAAATCAGACTCAAACTCACTTTTCTCTATTTCATCCTTTTCCAATTTATCTTTTAATACTCCAGATATAATGACCTGATGACTTTTGACCAAATCTTCCAAATCAGAACTGCTGCCATCAAAACCTCCAACCTGAGAAAGTCTATACACAAAAGCACTCGTCCCCAAAATCATCCCCTGGTTGATCAGCTTTTTAAAAGGTTCTTCCACCGGTGCAAAGCCGCGGTCTTTTAAAAATTTCACCCAGAAGCGGCTATATAACAAGTGTCCGGTTGCGTGTTCGCTTCCGCCAATGTATAAATCCACATCCTGCCAGTACTCCATTGCTTCTTTTGAGGCAAAAGCTTCGTCACGCAAGGCTTTCTCCATATATCTGAAGAAATACCAGCTGCTTCCTGCCCAACCCGGCATCGTGTTCAGTTCGAGTGGGTAAACTCCGTTGTCCCCCTCTCGGTCTCCCCCCACGGGGGAGAGGTTTTCGTTGCTTACCACCTTATTTTGGTTGATATCCCAGGCCCAAACATCAGCACGGCCCAGCGGTGGTTCGCCTTCTTCGGTGGGTAAGTATTTTTCTACTTCGGGGAGTTCTAATGGCAGGTATTTCGCATCAATCATTTGCGGCATACCGTCCACATAATACACCGGGAAGGGTTCGCCCCAATAGCGTTGACGGCTAAACACCGCATCACGCAGGCGGTAATTGACTTTTCCTTTACCGGCATCAATTTTCTCCAATTCTTCAATCGCTTTAGGAAGCGCCTGCTTGTATGAAAGTCCGTTTAAGAAGTCAGAATCTTTAAGTGGCGTATTGTCCTTTTCGGCGTAAGCCTGCTCGCTGATATCAATTCCGTCAAAAATATTCTTAATCGGGATATTGAAATGTTTTGCAAAATCCCAGTCCCGCTGATCCCCGCAAGGCACCGCCATCACCGCACCAGTACCATAACCGGCCAGTACATAATCACCTATCCAGATCGGGATGGGCTCTTTAGTAAACGGATGCTCAGCATAAGCCCCGGTAAATGCTCCCGAAATGGTCTTGACATCAGCCATACGCTCGCGCTCGCTACGTTTAGCCGTCGCCTCTATATACGCATCAACCTCCGCTTTTTGCTCAGGTGTGGTAATCTCCTGTACCAGGTCCAACTCCGGCGCCAGGGTCATAAAGGTCACTCCAAAAATGGTGTCGGGACGGGTGGTGAAGACTTCAATCCCCCTAACCCCCAAAGGGGGAACAAACGCATCTAAACTTGCTGTGATCTGATCGATCACCTTTTGCAAATTATGAAGAACTTCTTCATTTTTAAACCGAATAACTTGATATCCTAAATCTTCTAGTACTTCTGTTCTTGCCTGATCTTTTTCCTGTTGATTATCGTGAACAGAACCGTCTACTTCAATTATAAGTTTCTTCGAAAGACATACAAAATCAACGATATATTCATCAATAACGTGTTGTCTCCTAAATTTTGAATCCAGCTTTTTTCCACTTAAAACTTCCCAAAGCAGCTGTTCTGCTTCAGTAGGCTGAGATCGCATTTTTTTTGCTTTTTCATTCAACAAAGCTGAATTATTTCCGCCGGTCTTGTATCCCGGCTTACTTGGAGTTCCCCCTTTGGGGGCTAGGGGGAATTTGACCATCGCTCCTTTACTTCTACCAATCCAGTTGGTTTGTGAATCTTTAAGCGGCTGTGGCCAGTCTATATTTTGCAAACCGTCTAATAAACGCTGTGCGTAGGCGCTGATACGCATACTCCACTGGGTCATTTTTTTTCGCACTACGGGATGCCCGCCACGTTCTGAAACGCCATTAACAATCTCATCGTTTGCCAAAACGGTACCCAAAGCCGGACACCAGTTCACTTCGGTTTCGGCCAGGTAGGTTAAGCGGTATTTTAGTAGTATTTCTTGTTTCGCTTTCGCGGAAGCGTTTTTCCAATCTTCAGCAGTAAAAGCTTCTACATCCTCATCGCACACGGCATTTACCGAAGCATTTCCTTCAGCTTCAAATTTGGCGATTAGTGTGTCAATGTGCTCCGCTTTGTTGATGTCGTTGTTATACCAACTTTCAAAAAGCTGAATAAAAATCCACTGTGTCCACTTGTAATACTCAGGATTCGACGTGCGCACCTCGCGACTCCAGTCAAATGAAAAACCGATTTTATCCAGTTGCTCACGGTAACGGGCAATATTGGTTTCGGTAGTGATTGCCGGGTGTTGCCCGGTTTGAATCGCATACTGCTCGGCCGGAAGTCCAAACGAGTCATATCCCTGCGGATGCAATACATTAAAGCCTTGATGACGCTTATAACGCGCGTAAATGTCACTGGCGATATACCCTAGCGGATGCCCTACGTGCAAGCCCGCTCCCGAGGGATAGGGAAACATATCAAGCACATAATATTTAGGCTTATCGCTGTTGTTTTGGGCTTCAAAAGTTTTGTGTTCTTTCCAAAACTGTTGCCACTTCTTTTCTATCGCGTTGAAATCGTAATTCATTACCGTGTATTGCTTTGCGCCAGGCGCATTTTTAATGAGCGGCAAATTTACGATTATTAAACTCCTATGCTAAAGTTTCTGAATGGTGGTTTGTCTGGTTTTGATATCAATTTTACCTAGAAATTCATCCTTGTAGGTATTTTCCGGATTTTCAACGTCAAATGACCCGACCGCTATTTCATAAACACCAGCTGCAAGCTTTTTAACATCAGCATATGGAAATCTATTCCTGCGGCGATTCTCGTGATAGGTTTTAATCAACGGACTTTCATGGAAGAGTTTAAGAGCCAGTTCCAGATTAGTCCGTTCAATCTGAAAATTCTCATTGTATCGTTCTTCTGGAAATTTGAAACCTTGCTTTTCTAATGCTGTCCAAACGGAATCGTTATGTGCTTTTATGTATTCGATTTCAGATTTAAACTCAGCATCTTCGTCGTAGGTCTCCCAAAAAACATCGCCTGTTTTGTGGATGATTTCAATTGGTAAACCCTGACCGGCAAATTCATGAGCTTTTGAATTCACGAGATTCCCTATTGTAAACATGGTCCACAATTCCAGAGAATCTGTAGTTTTCTGAGAGAATGCATACAAACAAAAAATCATCAGAACTATGAGGATAATGTTTTTCACTTATATAGAGTTTATAAAATAAGTGTATCAAAAAACATGCCTTTCATTTCTAGGAAATAACTTGGTAATTATATGTTATAAATGAAATTCTAAAAATCTTAGACTTGGATATAGTAACCAGAATTGATTTCGACGTTTTTATATTCTTAAAGGTCTTCATACAAAAAACCTAAAGGTTTCGTTTAAGAAGCACGAACTTTAGTATTTTTGCCCACTAGTGGTATTTAAATTGTAAACAGCAGTATGGCATCATCTTTTGAAAAATTTCAGCGTCGCAGATTGATCTCGTCCTATTTTTCGGTGATATTGAGTATAGCATTAGTGCTGTTTTTACTGGGAGTTTTGGGACTTTTGGTGCTCAACTCCAAGAAAGTAGCCGATCATTTTAAAGAACAAATCGCACTTACCATTTACCTGAAAGACGAAGCCAAAGAGGTTGAAATCAAACAACTTGAAAAAAGCCTTACACTTGCCAAGTACACCAAATCAACCCAATTTGTCTCTAAAGAGGAAGCTGCAGAAGAACACAGTAAGGAGATCGGTGAGAATTTTATGGATTTTCTGGGGTATAATCCGCTGCAAAATTCAATAGACGTTTATTTAAAAGCAGACTTTGTAGACGCTACGCAGGTTAAAGATATTTCAGACAATATATCGAGCAAAGACTTTGTAGAAGAGGTTTCTTATGATCAACCGCTCATTTCTTTATTAAATGACAACATAAAAAAGATAAGCCTCTGGATACTTATTATTAGCGGAGTCTTTACATTTATCGCAGTATTGCTTATCAACAGCTCTATCAGGCTATCTGTTTACGCAAAACGATTTACAATTAAAACCATGCAAATGGT
>PAPI01000008.1 GCA_002708845.1 Leeuwenhoekiella sp. | reverse complement strand
CATTTTGAAGTATCTTGGGTATATTTATAATGTGAGAATATTATGAAAAAAAGCTAGCAATTAAATACCCATAACAACTAATTTGCAGTCAAATAACCTCATGACGATAGTCTCTAAATATGCTCAGTGTTTTCCTGTACTTTGATAACCCATAGACAAGGGGCCAAACAAATAACTATTAAGATCAGAGTCGTTTGCTTTGCGAAGTTGATCAACGATAGATTTTATATAGATAAGTTGTAGTTCTTTTTATTGATGAACTTATGTGTATTTCAGCATGATATCGACATCATCTTAAATAATTATCTTTATTATAAACATATTGCGCTAACTGTTGCCTCTTGGTATTATGTGCACATCTTATACTGATGTGTCTTCTCTATCTCTAGAGGACTAGCTAAACAGCTAAGTTTAAACAGGCCATCACTAATCAAGTTTGCTATATCTATGTTTTAGGGGTGTAGCGTGGTTGCTTACAATTGTGGACAACTAATTCAATGAATATTTATGGGGTTTCCCGGCTACAAGAGGCAGGGCTGCTTGATATCAAATTCATTTAAAAAATTGTTCAACTGAGGAAAGTTATGGTTGTTGATAACTTAACAGAGGAAAAAGAAAGGGGAGCTCAGTTTCTTTTACCTCAATATGTTCAGAAGTGGGATAGTCGTTGTAGTATTAGAACAAGGCCCCAGAAACTAATTGATTTTAGCCTAGAGGGTTATTTTTTCCCGCCAGATAAACAGCCTTTGCTGATTAGTGAGACAGTGCAAGAATTTAAGCAGGAAGTGAAAGAACAAATTTTGATTTTGTCCTTTTTCAAATACTTGCATGACATTATCAATTTAGAAATCGCCTTAATCAATAAAGTCTGTAATGATGTTATCTATGAAGACTTGCCTATTCCTTTCGAGGAATATCATCGATTAAGTGCCTATACAATCTTGATTGATGAGTATTATCATGTGTACCTGGCTAAGTTGTTAATGAACCAGCTAAATGAACAATTCAGTGATATCGCGCCAAGTGACTATCCGATTTCAGACTCCTATTTTTCAGTCTTAGAAATTAAAAAAGAGCTAGATGTCAAATATCATACCATCTTCGATATCATTGCCGTATGTATTTTTGAAACAACACTGGTTCGAGAGCTAGTAACCTTTTTTAATAGTTCAGACGTTCATCCATCGATTAAATATTACGTTAATGATCATATGAATGATGAATCTCGTCATTATGGCTATTTTCATGACTTATTAACCTTCACCTGGAAACATCTACCCGAAGATTATCGACAAGCGATAGGTGTTAAAATTGCGCGTTTTGTCAAGTTGTATTTAAACATCAACTCAGATAAAGCGTTTAACCTATCTATCTTAAAGACGTTATTAGAGGATGAAGAAAAAGCTCAGCATATTATAAATGATATTTACAAGGAGTTTGAAGTCTCCCAGGACATACCTATCGTTAAAAATGTTCTGAATGTCCTAACTCAAGTCGGTATGATGGAACATGCTGCGATCAAGTCTGGTTTTAAAGAAATTGGCTGGAATATTTGCATTAAGCAGAGGTTACCGTGACGATATCACTATCACATCATACCAAGTCGGAGGTTGAGTTAGATTCTCTCAATGACCGAGTTGATGAAATTGAATCCAGAATTCAACAGACAGAGTCGTTGTTTCTCCCAAAGAAAAAAACACTGTCTTTGCTTCATCAATTAACAGAATTTCCATTAGGAAGGTTTTTGCTACAAAACAAAGGTTTAAATGGTTATTGGACCGCCTATATATTTAGAAACCGAACCGATCATGATACCTGCCACCCACTTGAGAAATGGCTATTAACCAGGTCGCTTTATGTAATGGCCAGGGAACGATTTTATGTGTTTCAGAAGGAAATAAAACAATCGCTTTTCCCTGGTATAAGCATGGCTTCTCTACCCTGTGGAATAATGGATGACCTTCTTCACCTAGACTATAACGGTTTAGAAGATTTTAAGCTGACTGGTATTGATTATGATGAAGAGTCATTACATTTTGCCAAACTAAATGCTGCTGAACAAAACCTTGCTGATAAAACAACCTTTATTCTAAAAGACGCCTGGCAGTTGGATATCGAAGAAGCCTTCGATTTATTAACCAGTAATGGCTTAAATATGTATGAATCTTCTCCCCAGCGATTGGTAGACCTCTACAAAAATTTTGCCAAAGCCTTAGTCAAGGGGGGGAAATTATTATTAAGCTTTATTCCCCCACCACCCAAAGAAGGCTTAAAGGGCATTAGTGAAGAGGATTTTATGATTGAGCGCGCTTTGTTTGGCGATATTATTCAGATTAATTATTTGAATTTTTCATCAGAAGAAGAGATTACTCAACAGTTAAATCAAAGTGGTTTTGATGTTGAACACATTATTTATAACCAGTATGGTGTTGCACCGGTATTAGTAGCCTATAAAAGATAATCTCATTGTTGAATTTATAAAAAATCAATTTGTCATGCCCGACAAGTGGGGCATCTATTCATCTTTTGCAAAGCAATATTGCAGAAATGGTTCCTCGCCTTCGCGGAGATGACAATATAGTTCTAAAGAGTTTTTTGATGAAGATATTAACTATATATATTAATGGGGTGATTAATCATTTATCGATTCAAATGATTGATTATCTTATTGATGCAGGACACAACGTCATTTTACCCCATAGTCTGGCTGCGGTCCGGTCAAAAAAATTAGCCCATCATACCCACAATATGTTTGTTCTTGAGCAAGAACAAATCATCAAAACACCTGTATACTATCAGCTGATTTTTAATAATGAGACAGAATTAGACAATATTCCTTCGATTAAACTTGGTGTTTATGAAGAGGCTCAATATTTTCATTTAGCCAGCTATATTGAGGTAGATGGTCAACTTTTCAAGCTTTGTTGTGAAAATACCAATGAAGTGCTCGATCATCATGTTGTTGAGTTATTTACCGATAGCATTATTCAATTAAGCAAATATGGTCATCAAGATCTCTCGATGGTTTCTTTGAAAACCAATAATTTATTTTGGCAACTTATTGATTATCATAGCAAAACCGAATTATTGGATGATTTTTATAAACAAAATCAACATCAGGAACTTTTATTTTCATTGCCTAAAGTGAATGAACCTGAGTTTACCCATTATAGGAATGATTCCTCTTTCGATTGGTCTCAGCCTAATATCGTTGAATGGTTCACCTTATATCTGTTGGCCCAACTCAATAGCCGTAAAACAAGTATTTATTGCTATGATTATTTTGTCGATGACAAAGGTATTAAAAAATACATTGACATCAATCAACAGGATACCTTTAATACTATTCAAGCACGTATTAATAACGAGTGTTATAACTTAATCCAAAATCCTTTTTACCGGTATAACAGTCAGGCGAACCATTGTGCAATGGTTTTGATAAATAGCAATGACTGTTGTCAAACGAGTCTGCAAGTAAAATTAGATCAATCCAATCGCCTATCGATTTGTTATGACAAATCGCTGTATCTGCTTAATCAAATAAAACAGTTCAGTTTAACATTTAGAAAGTATTGGCAAGACTTTAAAGATGGAAAGATTACCTTTTATCAATTGTTAAATAGCAATGCAGCTCAAATTTATGAGCAGTGTAAAACATTTAATCCTGCAAGTACGCCGGTACCAGACCAAACGATAGATGTTTTTTTTGAACAACAGGTTAAGTTACAGGGTGAACAAATAGCGATAGAGTGTGTTGATGGCAGCTTCACTTATGAAGCATTAAATGTAAAAACAAATCAATTAGCCCATTATTTAAGTCAACAGATTGAACAGCCTAATCGTTTAATTGGTATTTATTTAGACCGGACCAGCTCGCTTATCATGTCCATGCTAGCGATTTTAAAATCCGGTCATGCTTATATTCCCTTAGATACCAATATACCTGATGAAAGGTTAAGCAGCATTTTAACTGACTGTAAACCTGTTTTGGTTTTAACCAACCAAGCATTACAGAACCGATTAAATACTCTATCTAACCCAGTCAAAAGCATATCACTTGATAATTTAGAGATAACGAATACTTTAAATGACTTACCTGTTACCAATCTAGAGAAAAAACATACCCCAAAGGATTTAGCCTATGTCATCTATACCTCTGGTACAACCGGTAAACCTAAAGGGGTGATGATTGAGCATCAAGCGCTGGCAAATACACTGACTTACTTTCAAAGTCTAACTGAATTGAACCCTTCAGATAGATTATTGGCCGTCACAACCATGGTTTTCGATATTGCCGTCCTGGAAATTTTCATGCCCTTGATGACTGGTTGTACGGTGATTTTCATGCCAAGGGAAGACATCTTAGATATTGCAAAGTTAATCAGCGTCATTGAAAAAAAAGCGGTCAGCATTATGCAGGCAACGCCGTCATTATGGTCTTTGATATCTCAGGAGCTAGGTGAGCAGCATCTACCCATTCGTGTGCTGTGTGGTGGCGAAGCCCTTCCTTTGTCATTAGCAAAACAACTTAAAAAACAGGTGGCAAAAATTTGGAATGTTTATGGTCCAACAGAAACAACCATTTGGTCGACTGTTTATCAGTATCAGGGAAGCGATCTGTTTATTGGAAAACCGATTGCCAATACCCATTGCTATGTTTTAGATGATCAATTAAACCTATTACCTGTTGGTGCGGTTGGCGAGCTCTATATTGGCGGGCAGAGTCTTGCCAGAGGTTATTATGAACAGGATGAGTTGACTAAAAAAACATTTATTGACAAGCATCGTCAACCATCGTTGGCATTCAAAGCGTGTGACAGACTCTATAAAACTGGCGATCTGGTTTGTTACACAGAAGATGGGCTACTGGCGTTTTTTGGTAGAAATGATTTTCAAGTAAAAATCAGAGGCCATCGGATTGAATTATCTGATATTGAGCATGCCTTACTTTCAATAAACGAGGTGACGCAGGCTGTTACAGTGGTCAAATCATTACACGATGACGCCAATGATTTAGGCAATGTTTACCTCCTTGGCTACTATGTATCTGAACAGCCTTTAGATGAAAATGAGATGATGCAGCACTTAAAAGGGGTTCTTCCAGACTACATGTGCCCAAATGTCTTAATTCACCTTGAGGAAATGCCTTTATCGATCAATGGTAAAATTAATCGCAAACAATTACCGGTTCCAGCGCTTAGTCATGCCTTGCAACAGGCACCTAGAGATCAGATTGAAGAAAAACTTTGTGCGTTGTTTAAAGTAGTTTTAAATCTCCCACAAACCCATCGAGCTAATATCTATGATGACTTTTTTAATTTGGGTGGTAATAGCATATTAGGGATTAAGCTCGTTAATGACATCAACCGTCAGCTTAGTTCAGATATTAATATTAGAGATTTATTTTTCGATAAATCCATTATTAATATCGCTAAAAAAGTCAAAGAAAGTAAAGGTAAATTCGCCTTGAAAGAGTACATGATCGCGACGTCAGATTTGGAAAATCTGTATCAGGAATTTCCAATGACCAATGTGCAACAAACTTATTATCTTGGCCGCTTTGACTATTTTGAATTAAGTAATGTTTCCACCCACGTTTACACAGAATTTAAGTATCAATGTTTAGATGTCAGTCGTTTGGAAAAAGCATTTAATGTTTTATTACAAAGGCATTTGGCGCTTCGGACGGTCTTTACTGAATCAACGCAACGTTTTCTCAAAGAAGCCCCTTATTATCAAATAGTTTGTCATTATATTGAGTCAGAGCAGGATTTGTATCAAATAAGAGAACAATATTCCCATAAAGTCTATCAACCCCACATTTATCCGTTATTTGATATTGTCGCCAGTCGCCATAAACACTATTACCTATTACATATTAGTTTTGACGCTATTATAGTCGACATGAGTAGTTTTGAAATCTTGTTTGCCGAATTGATTCAGCTATATCAAGATATCAATAAGCCATTACCAGTGCTTTCCCTTCAATTCAGAGACTATGTTATCCAACATGAAACGATACGTTCAGGGGATTTATTCAAGCAAGCAGAATCCTATTGGCTGAATAAGTTAGATGATTATTATTTGGAAATGAAGCTGCCATTGACGATGTATCCATCTCAAGTGAGTCATCCACAGTTTAAACGATTATCGAAAACAATTAAGCAGGAAAAATGGCAGATTATTAAAGATAAAGCGCAACAAGTTGGCGTAAGCTTAACCGCTGTTATTGTCGAGGTGTTTGGTCGCGTTCTAGCCTACTGGAGTAATCAACAGAAGCTGGCGATTAATTTAACCTTATTTAATCGATTACCGATTCATGAACAAGTAAACCAGGTGATTGGCGATTTTACGGCCCTGGAGCTGTTTGCTTATGTTAAAAAACAAACCAGTATCAAACAGATTTTAGAAGAAACCCATCAAAGGTTGCTGACCGATATTGAACATAATTTATTTGACGGTATCGATTTCCAACGATTGCTTCGTCAGCATCATCAAATACCCGCAAACTCGGTGGTGTCGCCAGTTGTCTTAACCAGCGTATTAGGTGGCAGTAAACAAAGTGGTTTGTTTAATCTACCGCTGAATGATGGTTATCAAGGCATTGAGTATGCCATTTCACAAACGGCTCAAGTTTGGCTAGATAACAAAGCTTATGAAGATGATGATGGCTTTGTGGCGGAATGGGACTATGTCAGCCAGTTATTTGACGAGCATGTGATAACAACTATGCATGAGTCCTATTGTTACTTGATTGAAAGCCTTGCGACTTTAAACTGGGCTACAGCGCTATTCCCTCATTTACAGATGAGCGCTAAAGATCAGGCAGTTATAGCCCAGGCCAATAACGCATCTCGACCTGTATCAGAAGATACGATGATAAGTGCTTATGAATCGTTGCTTGGCCAATCCAATCTTGCCGCAGGCATTGCTGTTGTTGATGATGAACAGCAACAGCGTTTTAGCCATCAACAACTCTGGCAGGATACTGAACGCCTGGGCAAACAGTTGGTTCAGCGTCAGTCAAATGGCCTCTTAATCGGCGTTCTAAGTGAAAAAGGCTATAATCTGCCGTTAGCAACGTTGTCTATCCTGCGTGCTGGTCATGCTTACTTACCTTTACATGTTGATTGGCCGAGCGGTCGAATTGATGAAGTCTTGAAGCAGGGCGGGGTTGATATTCTGTTAGTGAGTGCCAAAGTTGCCCAACAAACTGAGAGGATGGCGGGACTCAAAGAACAGTACCGCATTCTGATTATCGAAGACATGTTAGGCAAGCAGGCAGCGGATATCGCATTGCCAACGGTTAAGGCAGATGATATTGCCTATGTCATATTCACCTCAGGCTCAACCGGCAAACCCAAAGGGGTAACCATTAGTCATAGAGGCGCGCTTAATACGATTGCAGCGGTGAATGAGGCCTTCAACGTCAATGAAGCTGATAGCATTTTAGCGCTTTCTGAATTGAGTTTTGACTTATCTGTGTATGATATTTTTGGGTTACTCATTGCTGGGGGAACCATTGTCTATCCGCAACAGTCAGATAGCAAGGAACCGCAAGCTTGGCTGAGATTGATTAAAGGACATCAGGTCACTCTTTGGAATACGGCTCCTCAACTTGCCGGCTTATTAGCCGATGAGCCCGGTGCAGATATCTCAACGATACGAGTGTATTTATTAAGCGGCGACTGGATACCCGTTTCTTTACCGGATAAGTTGAAGCAATTAAGCGCCAATACTCAAGTCATAAGTTTAGGTGGGGCAACCGAAGGCAGCATCTGGTCGATTTGGTATCCAATTGAAAGCGTCGACCCACAGGCGAGCAGCATACCTTATGGCTATGCCATGCCGAATCAGAAAATGTATGTTCTCAATGAAGGGGGGCAGCATTGTCCGGTTGGGGTGATGGGTGAAATCCATATTGGTGGTATGGGCGTTGCTGTCAATTACTGGGGCAATGAAGACATCACGGCTAAGCAGTTCTTTCATCATCCCAAACTTGGCAGACTATATAAAACAGGGGACCTGGGACGTTGGCATCATAATGGTTATATCGAATTTTGTGGTCGCGCCGATTTCCAGGTGAAAATTAACGGATACCGGGTTGAACTGGAAGAGATAAAAAATAAATTAGAGCAAATTAAGGGAATTGATGAAGCATTTGTTGTCATTCAAAAGAATCAAGAGCGGCAATACTTAACAGCACATCTATATCGACAAACGCAATCAAATAAAGAACATCAAGTTGATGAAGAGCAATTTAAACTAGCTCAACATGGACTCATTAAACAATTAAATTATGTTTACCAAAGCCCACAAGATATTGATGAAGCACGACTAAGAAAGCATAAAAGTTATCGTGAGTTTAGCGGTGATGCCATAGATAGGCATTACCTCAGCGACTTAATTGAAAAGGCGACTCAGCCACCGACACCCGCTGAATTTTCAAATAACCTAATCCAACTTGCGTCATTCCATAAGATTTTAAAAGCAATTTCTGCTAAACAATTAGAGGCTAGAGTATTACCTAAATATCCCTATCCGTCAGGTGGCTCTGCTTATGCGGTTCGATGCTACTGTCATCAGCAGCAGGATGTTTATTATTATCATCCGGTTGACCACGGTTTTGCCAAAACTGATTTAGTCAAATCTATCGGTTCAAATGCAATTGACTTGGTTATCCACTGGCCAGCAGTAAAGCCTTTGTATGGTGACCACGCATATCGACTGGCTGTTATTGAAGCTGGCCATATGGCGCAATTACTTACTAAATCACTGAATGATCAACAACAAAATTGGCAGTTAGAAATCCTCGACCAATCCATTGATAGTGAAAATACGTTGATTGCTCGGATTTTATTGGTTGAAAAGCCGGTCGCGTTTGATTTAACAGTGCCGAAGATTAAAATTGCAACCCATGAGGGTAAGTATTATCTCGATGAGGACGGTGAGCAAGTGATTGATTTGGCCAACCAATCACTATTCACGCAGGCAAGTCCCTTTGGCAAGATGTTAAAAACCGCTCAGGCAATGATTTGTTTTACTGGCGGTCAAGATGCCGAACATTATTTTAAATCCGGTTTTATATTGCAATCTCTAAGTGACGATTGTTATGAACACCATATCGGCTATTGTACCTTAGGATATATTCCCAACAATGAAGTGGTCTATTGCGCCTTATTCGGTAAAATTAAACCTGAGTTGTTGAGTAACGCTGAAAGCCAGGAACAAGCAGAACCGTTGCAACAGGTAATTCAGCAGCAGCTTGAAAATCAGTTACCTGATTATATGATCCCCCAAGCATATGCTGTAATTGATACCTTGCCTTTAAGCCCCAATGGTAAATTAGCGTTGAATTTATTACCCGATATCGAGATTGAGCGTGATTACGAGGCACCTATTAATGAGCAAGAAACAGAGCTGGCTTTATTGCTTGCAGAGGTTCTTGGCATTACCCCGGCTGAAATCGGTCGCCATGATGATTTTTTTAGTTTAGGTGGTAATTCGTTAATGGCTATACAGGCTGTTCGTCAGTTGAACCAATCCTTTGATCTGGCTCTTAAGTTAACCGATTTTTATCAATCAAATACTATTGCTCAGTTAGCGGAATCCATCATACCTATAGAAGAAACAAGAGAGGAGGGGGTGCTTTAATGTCGTTATTAAATTTACTTTATCAACTCAAATCAGAATCTGTTTATCTATGGTGTAACGATGAAGGGAAGCTTGCCTTTAGTTTTGATAAAACGATAGGCTTTAATAATGACTTAAAAAATCAAGTGCTTGAAAATAAACAAGCGATTATTGGTATTTTGCAGCTGAATCAAATTGACAGTGAACAAAAAGCAAAGCAAACACCATTTTATAAAGCGCCAAAAGCAATGGAAGTACGTTCCCTGCAAACTATTCAAAAAGGCATCTACTTACAAACCTTATTAGATCATAATCGAGCAACCTATACGATTCCATTTTTTATCCTAAGCAAAAATACTGATAAAGAAATAATACTGGCGTCTTTAAATCATTTATTTAATCAAGAAGCAATCTTTCGAATGAAAGTGGGCGCTGATTTTACCTATCAGATCTTGCCAGAAAACAGCATCACCATTGTGACGGATGAAATAAGCAAAGAACAGATTGATCAATATTATGAGGACAAAGGTAGAGAAGGCTTTGATTTAGATAAGGATTGCGTGATTCGACCTGAAGTGATCACCTTTTCAGACAGTAGTGATGTACTCATCAATCTGACTCATCATCATATTATCTCTGATGCTTTCTGTATTGATATTATTACCCAGCGATTGGCAGATATTTATCAACAACTGGCTCAACATACAAGCCCAAAACTGAAAGACAAATTTGACTATTTTGATTATGTTGAGTTTCAGAAATATGTGGTCAATACAGCTGAGTACCAGCAAGCATTAACGGATTTTGCTAATGAGTTGGATGATGCACAACCTTTACAGCTTATGCAAAAAAAATCACAATTGAATGATAATCTTGCCGGTTTAATACAGTTTTTGATAGAAGGTCGGGAATATCAAGCGCTCAAGTCTTTGGCGCAACAAAATAAAGTTAGTTTATATGCTGTGCTGGTGACCCTATTAAATCATGTTTTGCAAGTCTACTCAGGTGGGCACACCCAATTTCCAATTGGGTTAACCGTTTCTAATCGCTTAGAAGAAGTTAAAGAGGTGATTGGACCGTTAATTAACACGTTGCCTATCATATTAAAACATGACAAACAACAAAGCTTGTTAAGTCATATTAAACAGGCTCATGACAAGATTTTATTAATCAATCAGTTTCATCAATTAAATGTCAACCTCTTAGCTGAAACAATGTCACGAAGCAATGATGATATTGCTGATTTGATGCAGGTATTGTTTACCTTTCATAATTTTAAACATGAGCAAACAAAGGATGGTGAAACGAACTTTTTCGGCTATATGCTGCCGGATAAATTTGAAAAATTTGGCATCACCATTATTGCAAAAGAAGTGGATGAACAACTTCATTTCGATGTGACTTATTTGCAAGACAAATATGACCAGGACTATATCGTATCTATTTTCAAACATTTTCAGTCTATTCTAGAGAGGCTGAATAAATCCTTATTGACTCAGCCCATCCATCAATGCTTGTTGATCTTACCTGAAGAACTTGATGAGGTTCACAGTCGATATAATCAAGCGGCTCATCCTTTTTCAGAAGAAATGTTGATTCATCAAATGTTTGAACAACAGGCTCGCTTGTCTCCTGATGCACTGGCGATTAAATTTGGCCAAGATGCATTAACATACGGAGAGCTGAATGACAAAGCGAATCAGCTAGCCCATTACTTATTGCAAGAATATCAACTAAAAGTAGCGACACCTGTTTGTTTGTGTCTAGATAGATCACTTGAAATGATGATTGCCATTTTAGCTGTGTTGAAAGCAGGGGCAGTGTATGTTCCCATTTCACCTGAGTTTCCACAAAATCGGGTTGACTATATTGTTCGTGACAGCAAAGCACCAGTGGTTATCAGCCAACAACATCTGCAGGATAAATTGTTATCTCAGTCAGCTCAGATAATCTTAATTGATCAGCTTGACTATTCGACTTATCCCACTCACACACCAGAACTGGAGATTTCCTCTGACAATCTTGCTTATATTATCTATACCTCTGGTACAACAGGCAATCCCAAGGGGGTGATGTTAGCGCATAAGGGGATTATAAACCGAATAGAGTGGATGAATCATGCCTATCCATTAGACCAACATAGCCGTATTTTACAAAAAACGCCCTATGTGTTTGACGTTTCAGTATGGGAGTTATTTTGGCCTAATTGGTATGGAGCCTGTCTTGTATTAGCCGAACCAGATGGCCATAAAGATGCTGACTATCTTATTAAGCTGATTCAACAGGAATCCATCACTGATATCCATTTTGTGCCATCGATGTTATCTGTTTTTCTGGATGCTTTGGCAGGCAAGTCGCTTCCTTCCTTAAAGCGTATTTTCTGTTCTGGTGAAGCATTAAAAATTGAACAAGCTCGTCAGGTTCATCAATTATTGCCTAACACAGCACTCCATAATCTTTATGGTCCCACAGAAGCATCAGTGGATGTTTTGTATAAAGAATGCAGTAATCCCAATCTGTCTCAGATTACCTTAGGCCAACCAATTCATAATACAGCCGTCTATGTTCTGGATGAATTTTTAAATCCGCTACCGCCTTATGCCATTGGCGAGTTATATTTAAGTGGGGTTGGACTGGCAAAAGGTTATGCTAATCTTGCCGCGTTAACGGAAGAGCGCTTTATCACTAACCCGTTTAATGCTAATAATCAAGCTTATGACAAGCTTTATAAAACAGGGGATTTAGCCTGTCAATTGCCTGACGGCGATTTTATCTATTTTGGCAGAAATGACTTTCAAATTAAAATTCGTGGCTTCCGAATTGAGCTTGGTGAAATTGAATATGTGCTTCAGGCTTATCCTGAAATAAAACAATGTGCTGTTTTAGCAACTGAATATCATGGTCAAATGGTTTTAATGGGTTACTACGTCAGTGATAATGCCATCGAATCTGAGCGGTTAACATCCCATATGGCAATGTCTCTACCTGATTATATGGTTCCAGCTTATTTGATCCATCTTAGCGCCATGCCGTTAACCGTTAATGGAAAACTTGACCGAAAAGCATTGCCTTTACCTGAGGTAGAACATACCGGTCAATACCAACCAGCAAGAAATGAACTTGAAGCTAATTTGATTTCATTATGGCAAGAAGTATTAAATCTACCCGATTACCAAATCAGTATTGACGATGACTTTTTTAAATTAGGCGGTGATAGTATTGTCAGCATCCAGTTAGTCAGTCGCATCAGGCAAAGGCTGGGGCTTGATATCTCAGTCAAAGATATTTTTCAGTACAAAACCATTAAGCGCATCCATAATTTCTTAAGCGATGATCAGCAAAATACACTAACTATAATCGAAGCTGAGCAAGGCTTATTATCTGGTGATGTATCTTTGTTGCCGATTCAGCAATGGTTTTTTGACCACTCATTTAAACGCATTCATCATTGGAATCAGGGGTTTATGATTAAAACCCCAACTTTGGATATAGCGCGTCTTAACCAAGCCTGGGAATCGTTATTTTATCATCACGATGGTTTCAGATTAAAATATAAACGCCAGAACACTGTAGTAGAACAATATTATGACGACAAAGCTCAACCACCGAAAGTAGGTCATATTCACTTAAATCATGGCCAAGCCGTCAGTGATATCCAAGACAAATTATCAGAGATTCAGGCTGGACTTAATATTGAACAAGGACCGTTGTCTTCGATTACCGTAATTACTGGGTTTGCTGATGGTTCAATGCGTTTGTTCTTTGCCATCCACCATTTGATAGTTGATACCATTAGCTGGCGCATTATTTGTGAAGACCTGGAACAGCTCTATCAAGGGCACGCTTTGTCAGAGAAAACCAGTAGTTACAGGCAATGGACAGAGTCGGTACAAAGCTATGGTGAACAATTCCCAGAGCAAGCGTCTTATTGGCATTCAATCCGTGATCAATTGCAGCATAAATTAACAATCGAACCTGAGCAGCACCAGGATAGTTTATCGTTGACGTTTGATGTTGAGCAAACGAACAAACTTTTGCGTGACGTCAATGAGGTTTACCATACCCAGCTTCAAGATATATTACTGACGGCACTGGCAAAAGCCATGAAGTCAATTCATGGTAATAACCGTTCTGTAATCGTTATAGAGGGTCATGGTCGCGAAGACTTATTTGACCAATTAGATATTTCCAGAACGGTAGGATGGTTTACAACATTTTACCCAACAGTGATCCATGGCGACGATGATATTAGTCAAGCGCTTCAAAAAACCAAAGATCATTTAAGATTCATTCCCCATAAAGGGTTAGGATTTGGGCCGACATTATCTTATGACCAACCCTATCTGTCCGAAGTTTGCTTTAATTATTTAGGACAAATGGACCAACACAATCATGCTTCACAATGGCATCTTGTGTGGGAACCAACTGGGCAATGTGTTGGCCATGAATCCGATCAAGGATTTTTAATTAACCTATTGGCCATGGTTCAACAGGGTGAATTGCAAGTTCGCTTTGATAGCTTTTTGCCTGCTGAAACAAACCAAAGATTGATGGGCTCTTTTAAACAGGCGATTGAAGAGATAATCACCCATTGTAACCAGCAGTCGTTAAAGACATACACGGCCGGTGATTTTGCTGAAGTAGAATCAGAAGCGTCATTAACGCATTTACCCCTATTAGCAAATGATAATCAAACGGACTGGTTTGCCATGACAGAGGTGCAAAAAGCGTATTTGCTTGGCCGCTTTAGTGATTATGAAATTGGTAATGTGGCCAATCATGTCTACAGTGAATTCTATTATGAGTCATTAGATGTGGCCAAACTAGAACAAGTCCTGAATCAGTTAATTCAGGCACTTCCTGTTTTAAGAACGGTTTATGATGTTGAACAATTACAACAACGGTTTTTACCCAAAGAAGAGGTCCCGTTTATTAAAATTGAGGTAGATGAACAGTTAAGCTATCATTATTGTGAAGCAAATTTAGCTGCGATGAGGGAAAAAATGTCCCATCGTGTTTATGAGGTTAGTCAGTTTCCTCTATTTGAATTTGCAGTTACCAAATTTAAAGATAGGGTGGTATTACACGTTAGTTCTGATTTGATTGTGTTGGATGTTAAAAGCAGATTGGCTTTCTTTGAGGCTCTGTCAGCTCAGTATCAAAACCCGCAACACCCTATCAACAAACCCTCGGTTAGCTTTAAAGATTACCAGGATTATCATCAACTGTTGAAGCATTCCCAATGGTATGCAAAAGATAAAGCGTATTGGTTAGAGCAAATAAAATCAATGCCATTAAGGCCATCTTTGCCATTTAAAACGGTGCCGAGTGACATTGAATATCCTGTGTTTAAAGAACATACCTTAACCGTTGAGCCAGGAGTATGGCAGACATTTAAGGCAAAGGCTCAACACCATGGCTTATCTTACTCATCTGTCTTATTGAGCCTTTTTGGTAGCGTGATTGCCATGTTCTCAGGTCAAAAAGAATTTTTAATTACCCTGACCCTTTTCAATCGATACGCGATTCATCCTGAAGTTGAGAACATTTGGGGGGATTTTACCGCTACGAATTTATTCCACTTCAAATCCAGCGGTTCAGCACTGATAGATACATTGAATCGGACGCATCAACGCATGTGGGATGATGTGAATCATGCTTTGTTTTCCGGAATTGAAGTACAAAGACAGCTTAGTAGATATCATAATCTAGACTCTCGTCAAGCTGTGTCGCCAGTTGTCTTTACCGGTGTGGTTGGACAAAAATCTCATGCCTTTGATGCGACACCATTCCTGGAGGAAAGTGAAGAACCAAGACAACGCTATTGGTGCGGTCAAACCTCGCAGGCTTGGATCGATCTTCAAGCCATTGAGGTGGGTGATAAGTTTATGAGTAAATGGTTGTATGTTGAGCAATTATTTGCTGAAGATTTTATTGAAACATTAAATCAAATTTATTGTCGGTTGATCACCTATCTTGCCGAACATGATTGGCATAACCCAATTGATCAACAACAGTTTTTTCCAGCAACTCATCAGGCAGTTATAGCCCAGGCCAATAACGCATCTCGACCTGTATCAGAAGATACGATGATAAGTGCTT
>PAPI01000007.1 GCA_002708845.1 Leeuwenhoekiella sp. | reverse complement strand
TATAAAGAGCCCAATAATAAACTTGTTATTAATGGAAAATGAAATGATTTTGTTAATCATAGAAAAAGTATTAATTCAGTTTAAACATCGCAATGCAAAGAGATGCAATACGTTTATGATGCGATACTTACTTTGAAAAGCATCACGGTAGGATATAGCTATCCTAAAAAAAAACTGAATTATACTTTAGGGGGTTGGAAAAGCGATTCCAGATATCTGGAATTTAATTGGAATGTGTAATGATTATACTGATTTTTAGCCTCGGGGGAAACCTTACTTATTAACGTAGGTTGAAAAGGTGCGAAGAATACAAAATGTTGACAACATTGGTGGCTCATATGCACAGGCTCATTGTCGTGGTCTGAATCTGGATGGTGGTTATCCACTTTTCCATCATCATTTATGTAATCTTCATAAACATATTCAAAAAAAGAAAGTCCATCATTTTCTCTATGGTCTTGATAATGCGCGATAAAATGGGATATTTCTTCTATCTGCTCACAAACTTCCATATTGGCCGCTATTCCTTGAAAAAAGAATAGAAACGACATCGATATGGAAACGAATATTTTCATAAAGTTTTACAAATATACGAATTAATCGATGCACAGGTTGTGCAAAGATTAATCAGCAGTATGAAATCAGAAATTAATCACACTATTTAATGTATCATCTGCCTCTTTGTGGATGAAGTTTGTTTGATAGCGTATGGTTGTTGTGAAAGAAAAATGTCAATATAATTTTTACAGCATTTGAATAGGAATTTGTAATAGGCTCTTTAACACCGCAATGAAATATTACAGAATTGGATGTGTGAAATAGGTTTTCAAATAACATTCTTGGGTAATCGTCATTGTCCATAAGCCAATTCACGGTCTCATCTTCACTCTCAAAAGTTCGTGTTACACTATCATCTGGCTCAAGATTATTTACGAAGAAGGAAACTGTAGATTTACCATAGATACGTTGTTTATCTGAAAACACGTATTGCGTAACCTCATAAATTAAAATGGCAATACTTGACTTGTAAATTCTTTGAATATTTCGCTCGCTAATGCCTTATCAAATGCCTTGGCTGTTACTAAATCGCCAAGTTTCGATTTTAATAATTGACCAAATGACTTTTTGCTCAAATGCGGAATGTCATCGCGAAGCTCATCGAACTCGTCGAAAATAATTTGCTGTCCAAAACCTAAACCTTCAATTTTCGAGAGAACCTGTTTTATAAGTTCTTTCAGTTCCTCATCGGAATTACTAATTTTGGAATAGTCCGTTGTCTGGGCTTTTCTTGATTGCTCAATGGCATATTTACCTTCCAATTTCAGTTTGGCATTTACATTCCTGCCATTCATACATTCAATAAATCCTCGGTTTTCAAGCATTCTTCCATAGTCCCAATCTTCGCCACGACCGTTTAATTTAATTCCATTGCCTTCAAGAATCCAGTTAATAGAATGGTATTTACCATCTTTATAAAGGTCATATAGTTTTGAAAGTATTAGTTCGAGTATGCCTTCGGTGTCAAGATTTTGACGTTCATTCAAATCAATTTCATCTGGCCTTACAATTGCATCTGAAATGAATAACATTTTCAAGTAGTAGTCAAGCCCGTTGATTTCATCTTTTAGGGCTTGAATTTCATTTTTAATTTTTTGGTCAGTCCCTAATTTAAAGCCAGTATTATATCCTCTTTGAGCTTTAAACTCATTTGCAAAATTTCTGTTTTCTGGTTCAAAAGATGCTCGAACATAGCTAACAACAGTATTTTCCCAAGATTGTTTTTCTTCCTTAAAATTATTAAATTCATCTTCTGTTTTTGAAGACCTATATTTATCGACAATTGCATTTCCAGTAGATACAAACCCATCGATTTCTTCTTTAAAATCTTCCCATTTTACCTTTATAATCATACACACTATTTTAGTCTGTAAAGGTAGTGGAATGAAAATGCAAACTGTTAAAATCTCAATTGAAGATTTCAACAGTTAGTAAATGCTTATAAAATTTCATCAACCAATTTTTGATTTGAGAAGCGCCATATCATCACTCACTTTCCTCTCAACGACCCTTGCATAGATTTGTGTTGTGGATAGTTTGGTATGCCCTAATAATTTAGATACTGTCTCTATTGGAACACCATTGCTTAAAGTTACTGTGGTAGCAAAAGTATGGCGCGCCATATGAAAAGTCAGGTTTTTTTTGATACCACATAGGTCAGCGATTTCCTTTAAATAACTGTTCAATTTCTGATTAGATAACTTGGGCAAAAGATTGGATGTGTCATTGGTTCTATAATGGTCTTTGTATTTATCTATTAAGATTGCAGCTTTGGGTAATAGTGGAATTTTGAATGGTGCACCTGTTTTTACTCTTTCGGCCATTATCCAAGGACTACCATCTATACCCATTACAATATTATCTTCATTTAATTGTACAATGTCAACATAAGAAATACCGGTGTAACAACTAAAAACAAATAAATCTTTCACAACCATAAGACGCTCTATGGAAGAAGACAAATCTTCAATACTTAATAATTCAAAATCTGTAAGGAAACCACGTTCTTTCTTTTCAATTTTCATTTTAAAATTGACAAACGGGTCTCTTTCAATCCATTTCATCCGATAGGCAAGAGTAACCATTCTGCGTAAACGCTTAATATGCTTCATTGCGGTATTATTGCCAATTTTAGATTGTCCGCTTTTAGGTACATACGACCGAAGAAAATCTTCAAAGCCCACGATAAAACCATATTCAAGATTGAAAAGTGGGATGTCTGTCAGTTTGTATTCCTTTAGAATATATTCCATCATATAACGTTGACTGGTCTTATATTGACCCATCGTATTCCTATGCAACTTATGTTGCATCTTTTCATTGTAGTAATCAACAAGGTTTTGAAAGGAAAAACGTGTTTTATCTTCGCCTAAAAATTTGGCTTTGACCATTTGGGAAGTGAAAGGCACTTCATCCCTCTTGAAATCTTCGTAAATCCTATATACTTTTGATTGTACTTCGTTCAAGTAAAGATTGAGAATACGGGAATCCTTATCGGTCCCACTTGCTCTTTGTAGTTTTTCATCCCAAGTAGAAATATTGATTTTCTTCTTGAGACTAATGTTGACACGTTTACCGTTTAAGGTAACCCGAATGTAGATATTTGCTTTGTTGTTTACAGCACGTTTTCCGTACACCCAAAACAATATTGAAAATGTTGATGAAGTTCGCATAATTGTCGTCTTTAATGATTAAACATTTAGTGAGACGAAAGTCAAATCAACTATACTAACACCAGTAAGTTACGTCAATCTGTCAACATAATCGCAGATAAAAAAATATGTTGACGATTTGTGACCTTTTAGATGCAAATGATATGAAATTATATGATTGCCCTAAAAACATAAAACCTTGCAAATCATAAGATTTACAAGGTTTTGAGGAAATTTGATTTCCCATTTAGCGGTCTGGACGGGACTCGAACCCGCGACCCCATGCGTGACAGGCATGTATTCTAACCAACTGAACTACCAGACCAATATTTTAAGAACTTTTGAAGATCAAAACGCTGTGCGTTTCCTTTCTTGCGGGTGCAAATATACACCCATTTTTAAAGTACACAAACAAATTTTAAAAGTTTTTTTAAATCCTATAAAAACTGTCTGCGCTCCACCAGAAAGCTGCTCAAAATAGGAGCAAAGCCACGCTGTATATCTGCCGGTACGTAGCTTATTCGATATTGGGCGCAGCGCAATTTAATGGCTTCAAAATAAGCCGTTACCGCCTCCTGATAGCTTTCTTTTACCGAATCTGAAAATACATCGATGCGCTTGCCGGTTTCTACATCTTCAAATCGTTTGGGTGCATTGTCAAAATCAAAATTCAATTCAGTAGCGCTGTCGTAGGTGTGAAACAGAACCACCTCGTGCTTGTTGTATTTTAAATGCTGCAGCGCTTCAAAGGTTTTTTCCTGCTGCATTTCGTTTTGAAACAAATCACTAAACAAAAATACCAGCGACCGCCGTTTCAGCTTTTCGGCAATAAAATGCAGATTGGCGTAGGTGTCTGTTTTAACCGATTTATTGGGCGTTTTAAGAACCGCGTTCAGCTGATCAAGCAACATATGATGATGCCGTTCGCTGCCCTTTTCGGGCGCATAATATTCAAAGTTTTTGGCATAAATACTCAAACCTACCGCATCCCGTTGCTTTTTCATCAGCTGCATAATAGCCGCAGCGGCAAGTACTGCAAATGCAATCTTATTGGGTTTGTTGAGATCGGCCTGCTTCAAAGCCGGGTAGTGCATACTGCTGCTATTATCGAGAATGAGATGGCAACGCAGGTTGGTCTCTTCTTCATAGCGTTTGGTATACAACTTATCGGTACGGGCGTAGAGCTTCCAGTCGATGTGTTTGGTGCTTTCGCCACTGTTGTACACTTTATGCTCTGCAAATTCCGCAGAAAACCCGTGAAACGGACTCTTGTGCATCCCACTGATAAACCCTTCAACAACCTGACCTGCGAGCAGCTCCAGATTGTTAAACCCGGCAATACTGTTTAAATGCGCCTGTAAGTTTATCACGTTTTTAGTTTAGCGTTCGGTTTTCAGTTCACAGTTTTCAGTCTCAGTCTGCAGCGATTCTATGTTTCGTTTTTCCGATTTTATAGTTCAACCTCTGCCAACTGCTACTGCCTACTAATATTCAGTTCGCAGTCTCAGTGAGCAGTACCTATTTCTGATTTTAAGACTGCCTACTACTACTGCCAGCTGCCTACTGATTAAAGTATTCCGTCAACGATTCCGTAGTCTACAGATTCCTGAGCACCCATCCAGTGATCGCGGTTAAAGTCTTTCATCACTTTATCGTAATCCTGGCCGCAGTTTTCGGCAAGAATCTTAGCGCTTAATTCTTTGGTCTTTAAGATTTCCTGAGCGGTAATCTCAATATCACTCGCCTGTCCGCGTGCACCGCCACTAGGCTGGTGAATCATCACACGTGCGTGAGGCTGTATAAAACGACGTCCTTTTTCACCTACCGAAAGCAAAATACTGCCCATACTGGCAGCAAGGCCGGTACAAATAGTAGAAACCGGACTTTTAATAGACTTGATTGTATCGTAAATTGAAAATCCTGAGGTTACATAACCTCCCGGGCTGTTGATGTAAAACTGTATTTCATCATTGCTTATTGCATCGAGATACAGCAGGCGGTCTACAACGTGCTTTGCACTTTTGTCATCAACCTGGCCCCATAAAAAGACCTTGCGCTCCTCGAGCAATTTAGCATCAATAATATCTTGTGGTTTTCCTTTTTTGGTTTCCATTGTTCTTTTTTATTTCTAATTAAAGCTTTCCGGGTCTAAGTTTCTCGGTCTGTATCAGAGAAGTTGGCGGTTTAAAGATCAGCCCGACATTAATTTTCCTAACCCAGTAAATTTCGGAACATTTTTTAAGCTCCCCAACAAGTATACATAATATGTTTGGAAAAAGCTTATAAAAATACAGGGGCTCTTCCGCTTTAAAACACCCCCTTGATCTCAATAAAAAAGGCCTGACCCTGCGGTCAAACCTTTTTTATCTTTTTCAAATGCTTTAGGGCTTATAGCAAACCGTCAATAGCTTCTGTGTATACATTTTTAGGAGCAACACCTACCTGACGACCAACAACTTCACCATCTTTAAACATCAACACCGTAGGGATGTTACGCACTCCGTATTTTGCTGCAAATTCCTGATTGGCATCTACATCAAGCTTACCTACAACCGCTTTACCGTCGTATTCTTTGCTTATTTCTTCAATTACGGGACCTACCATACGGCAAGGACCACACCAGGCTGCCCAAAAGTCAACCAATACCGGCTTATCTGATTGTAATACCGCTTCTTCAAAATTTGCGTCTGTTATTTCTAGTGCCATTTCTCGTTATTTTAGTGGATTAAAACACAAAATTAGTCAATTATTTTTCCAAAGCTTACAAAAGCCAAATCAGATTTGGTTATCTGTTTATCACTTTAATTGATTTTTAGCATTTTACTTTTTTGGGCGTGCCCCCGCAAATGGCGGGGTCAGGCTTTCTGTTTCAAGTCCTCGCCCCGATAAAATCGGGGCTGCGGGCTTTACACTACAATCCCTCACGCGGGCATTAACCTTCGGTAGCTGAAACCGTATAGATCAGCGCTCCATAACTGGGGATATTGAATACTCCCGTAAAAGGCTTGCCATCAGTTTCCCGTTCTTCTTCAACCAAATCTCTTACTTCCAGGTCTGAAAGTGCTTCGTCATACCCCTTCCAGTCTGCGTTGATGCGTAGTTTCCAGTTTTTATTAGCAGCTATGCCTATTCCATAATCGGTATAATCCTGATTCCTGAAATTCAAAATCACCAAAACCTGTTCTTCTTCTGTACTGCCCCGTTTAAAGGCCAGCACTTTGGTTTCGGTATTGTAATGTACAATTTGCAGGTGTTGCCCGTTAAGGCCGTTAGCGCCTTCAAGCGCGCCGGTTCTGAGTCTTATAAGATCACCCAGAAGTTGCACAATACCCTGATGTTTTTTGTATTTATCCCAGTCCAGCGCTTCGGTATCCTGAAAATATTCATCTTCAATAAACTCCTGCCCCTGAAACAACATCGGGATACCCGGTGCGGTTAGAGTAAGCACCATACCCAGAATGGCGCGGCGTTTGGCAAACTCGCTTTCGGCATCACCCGGCTGAATTTCCTCAGGTACCCGGGCTTTTCCGTTGGCCACCTCGTCATGCGATTCGGTATAAATCACACGTTTAAAAACATTGCCGCTGTAGGTATATTCCAGCGCATCTACAATTTTCTGAAGATCGCGTCCATCATCGCTGGTATTTTGCAACACCTCACGCACCGGATGTACAAAATGCATATCCCATTGCGCTCCGTAGCCTATTCCGCCGTAGGCGATACCGTTGGTTACAAACTCGTCTCCTTTTAAATCTTCAGCAATGGTAAGTATTTTGGGGTATTTGGTTTGCAATTCCAGGTTAATTTCCCGCATCATTTGGTTGCCCTCATCAATTGCGATGTCTGCACCCAGACCACCGCCTTCATAACGTATATAAGACGTGGCGTCCATACGCAAACCGTCACAATGGTATTTTTCAATCCACATCAGGGCGTTGTCGCGCAGGTACTGCCGCACTTCGGGTCTTCCATAGTCGGGACGGGTGTCGCCCCAGGGAGTACTGCTGCGGTGATCGTTGTAAAAGTAGATGCCGCCTTTGTCGTTTTCGCTCCAGCCGTCAAACTGCCATAAATCAACATCACTTGGGCCGAAATGATTATACACCACATCCATAATCACGGCTATTCCGTGGCGGTGGGCTTCTTTAACCAGTTTTGCAAAACCATCCGGCCCTCCGTAGTCTGTTTCAACCGCAAAAGGATGCGCCGGATTGTACCCCCAGGAGATGCCTCCGGCAAACTCGGCTACCGGTAACAGTTCGATACCGTTAATGCCCAGTTTTTGGAGGTAGGGTAATTTTTCAATAACATCTTCAAAGGTGCCCACACGATCGGGGTCTTTGCGGTTAAAGGTACCTACGTGCAGTTCATAGATTACCAGTTTATTCCAGTCGGCGATTTCAAAATCATCATCTTCCCAGTTAAAATCTAAGGTTCTGATGATGCTGTTGCCATTGCTGTTAGTCATTTCAAATGCGTAGGGGTCGTTGCGAAACAGCTTCTGATCCCCGTTATGAATGAGGTATTTGTATTCTTGGCCTTCCTGTGGATCTGCCGAAACGCCTGCCCAATAGCCATTTTCTTCGGCTTCTAGTGCCAAGTCATCTTCCTGCCATTCGTTAAAATCTCCGGTGACATAGACCTTGTTGGCGTGAGGTGCCCATACGCGAAATGTAGTCACCCCGTCGCACAAAACGGCTCCCATCCCGGCCGATTTTTCAATTGTAGTTTGCATAATTTGGAATAAGTAGTATCGAAAGTAGCTTAAGATGCGCAGCTCTATTGCCTTATTATGAAATGCTTAACTGCTAAATAAAGCATAAAAAACCACCCGGTAAAGGGTGGTTTTTGGGCAGATTCAAATAAGATTAATTATTCTGATAAATACTTACGGTTCCTGAAGCTTCATGTGATGCGATGATCAGGTCTTTGCCGTTAGGACTTTCGGTACGGGAGATGGTCATCAAACCTTCGGGCGCAACATCGGTATCGCGCTGTAGCCACTGTAAAAATACCGGGGCAGAAGGATTGGTCACATCATAAACCATCAGGGCGCTTACCCGTTCCAGACCTATAATGGCGATTTGGCGTTCACCACCCATATCGAGTATGGCGGTAGATTCGGGTTCGGCACCTTTATCGTCGCTTCTTCCGTCTTTCTCACCATCCTGCAGGTTTGTGGCGTCATCCTCGTTATCGAGATTGAAGTAATGCGGAGCAAATTCCAGATTTTTACGGGCTATTTCATCACCACTGTCGTAGACCAGTGTTCCGCTGGTACTCCAGATCGAGAAGGAGCGCGCCCCATAGCTGTGTAGCGCGTCAAAATCTCCGTCGCCATCAGTGTCCCCGTTTGCTGTGGTGATTTTAAGTCGGCCCAGGTTTTCGTTTTCCTGCAACCAGTCTATATCAAAGTCGGCAAAGGCAGTAGGATCCAGGTCGATGTCTTTTACGCGCTCTTCTTCGCTGTAACCATCATAATCTCTGGCATCACCTTCGTTTGCGGTAATGAGGTAACCGGTACCGTTGGTTTTAAAATACGAGATTGCATCGGGCATATAGATACCCAGCACAGGCCAGTTTTTAAGCTCTGTAACGTCATCGCGGTTGCTGGCATCAAGCATGTTCATACTCGAAGCGAAATTTTTAAACCCAAGCGGATAAATCTGTGTAATAGTTGCGGTGGCAATATCCAATTTCGCGATCCCGTTGTTTTCCTGTAAAGTGATCCAGGCGGTAGCCGAGTCGTCTGAAACGGCAATATACTCCGGCTCGGTATCCTGGGCCAGGGTAGCACCCGGGCCAAATACGCGGTAACCCCCTGCACGTAGCGTGGTAAGTTGATTGTTGAAAGCCGTAAAGCCTGCAGTTTTTACCATACCATTGGCCAACTCAATCACACTCACCGAACCTTCAGGATCTACAGTATAATCGTCATTCGGTTCCCCCTCATTAGCTACCAGGAGGTAGTTGCCGTCAGGAGTAAAAGTTACCATATCGGGCAGGGCACCAACGGTGTATTCGGTTGGGGTGTTTAGGTCTGAAGTGGTGTATACGACAACCTTACCATTCGCTTGTTTGTTGTCGTTTTCGACGGCGACAGCCAGTTTGCCGTCTTTTACGGCTACGCTGTTGATGTTGCCCAAAGCCAAAAATTCGGCGGTCAACTCCACAGGATTTGAAGGATTTGATAAGTCAACTACCGTAATTCCTTTTTTCTCAGAGTTGGTTACAAATAGTTTTTGGGTGGTCGGGTCATAAGCGCTGATTTCGGCAGCAGTCTCACCCCCAATATCAATAGTCGCCAAGTAGCTGAAGTTGACTGAAACATCATCAATGGGGTCATCTGCATTGGCTACGAAGCCATCAGGCTGGGTACAGGCCAGACTTGAGACATCCGGGTTACCCAGTCCGTCCCCGTCTTTATCTTCATACCAGGTTGAGGCCTCACAAAAATCGGTGTCATCCTCATCGTTAGCGTTGTCTACGTATCCGTCGGGTTGTTCGCAGGCATTGATAAAATTTTCGGGATCTCCCAAAAGGTCACCGTCGCTGTCGCGGTACCACATCTGGGTATCGCAAATAGAATCATCATCATTACAGCCGGTAAAGGCTAAAATAGAAAGCGTTAAAGCAGGTAGTAATAGTCGTTTCATTCGGTTAGTTATCTTAGAAACGTGAAAATACTCAACGGCTTTATGTGCCCGGTTTTCCCAGCGTTACGGCTTTGCTAAATAATGGTTAAGCCAGGCGGTCAAAGGTGTTTGGAGTAAAGTTTTGGTAACTTTTAGATAAAGAAGAAGGAGGATTTTGTTTGTTTTTGGGCGTGACCCTGCGGGTCGAGCTTTCCGTTTCAAGTCCTCGCCCCGATAAAAATCGGGACTGCGGGCTTTACACTGCAATCCCTCACGCGGGCTAGATATTTTAATTTGAAACAGCCTTTTTAATAAGCTCTAATTTTAGGATGATTTTTTAAAAACGTCACCCTGAACTCGTTTCAGGGTCGCATTAGTTTTGAGCGTGCGATGCTGAAACTCCCGAAGTTTCGGGACAGCAGGATGCAAAGCGTTAAGGATAGCAGCGTAAATCCTGTCCCGCACAGAGCGGGACAGATTGCAGCGGATAGCCTGACCCCGCCAATAGCGGGGTAACGCCCAAAGAATTAAAATTATTCCTAAGTCACTAATTCAGTTTAAAATTAAACCGTTGCGCACTCAACTCGTGTAATAAGGCACTACTTATTTTTACCTTTTTCTTTCTGCTAGGCATTTGAAGTGCAATTTTTTCGTCGCTTTCAAACACATAAAAATGCAGGTTGTGATCGCCGCGGTGATTGAATAACGTTTCTCTGAGCTGGTCTATACGACCACTTTGCACTTCTTTTAAATCGAGGTTGATGGTGAGTTTTTTGCTAAAGGTTTCCATCACGTCCTGCAGCTGCATAAAGTTGTTGAACTGCAATCGCGGATCACCTTTTTTACCGGTCTCCCGGTTGGTCCAGCCCTCGCGTACAAACACCCGCATATGTACAAAGGAGTTGGGGATTAAAAAATGCCTGAACTTGAGGTACTCCTCACCAAACATCCTAAACTCGTACGACTCTTCAAAATCTTCAACCGTAAAAGCTGCCCAGCCTTTTCCGTTTTTGGAAACCCGGTGCTGCACATCGCTAATACCCCCGCCAATGGTAAGTTCACGATTGAGGTGCTGATCGAGATTATTAAAATCGCTGATCTTGCCGTTGCAGAAATTATCCATTTCCAGTTTAAAATCATCAAGCGGGTGGCCGCTGATGTAAATCCCTACCACTTCTTTTTCGCGGCGCAGTTTTTCCATCGTTCCCCATTCTTCACAGGGTGGTACCACCGGCTCAGGAATTTGTACTTCACTGGCCTCGCCAAACAGGCTTACCTGTGCTGAATTTTCATTTTCCTGAAACTTGGCGCCATACTTCACGGCTTTTTCTAAAAAGGTAATGCCGTCGCCCTCATCTTTAAAATACTGGGCGCGGTGGGTGGTTGTAAAGCTGTCAAAACCGCCTGCTAGCGCCAGACTTTCAAATGCTTTTTTATTGGCTGCGCGCAGATCAATGCGTTTGGCAAGGTCAAATACCGAGCGGTAGGGGCCGTCTTTCCGGTTTTCGACAATGGTTTGTACGGCATTACCGCCCACACCCTTTACCGCTCCCATCCCAAATCGAATGGCGCCACGGTCGTTTACCGTAAATTTTCTAAAGGATTCGTTGACATCAGGACCCAAAACTTCCAGTCCCATACGCTTACACTCTTCCATAAAGAAGGTGACCTGCTTGATGTCGTTCATATTGTTTGAAAGTACCGCCGCCATATATTCGGCAGGGTAGTGAGCCTTGCAATAGGCGGTCTGATAGGCAATCCACGCATAACATGTGGAGTGCGACTTGTTAAAGGCATACGCCGCAAACGCTTCCCAGTCTTTCCAGATCTTTTCGAGGATTTTTCGGTCGTGGCCGTTTTTCTCACCACCGTCCAGAAACTGCGGTTTCAGTTTTTCCAGGAGGGCAAAAATCTTTTTACCCATCGCTTTCCGCAAGACATCGGCATCACCTTTACTAAAGCCTGCCAGACTTTGCGACAAGAGCATTACCTGCTCCTGATATACCGTAATTCCGTAGGTTTCTTCCAGGTATTCCTGCATCGCCGGCAGGTCATATTGTATTTCTTCTTCCCCGTGTTTTCGCGCGATAAAACTAGGGATGTATTCCATAGGTCCCGGGCGGTAGAGGGCATTCATCGCAATTAGGTCTTCAAAAACCGTAGGCTTAAGTGCCTGCATGTGTTTTTGCATTCCGGGTGATTCGTACTGAAAAATCCCAACCGTATCTCCGCGTTGGAACAACTCGTAAGTCTTGGCATCATCCAGCGGAAAATTATCCGGGTCGAGATCAATACCGTGTTTATGCTTAACAAGTTTTACCGTGTCTTTAATCAGCGTCAAGGTCTTCAGACCCAGGAAGTCCATTTTTAGGAGTCCGGCTTCCTCCACCACCGAGTTGTCAAACTGCGTAACGTAGAGGTCTGAATCTTTAGCTGTAGAAACCGGAACGAAGTTGGTAATATCATCGGGAGTAATAATAACCCCACAGGCGTGAATCCCGGTATTACGCACCGAACCTTCGAGCTGGCGTGCCTGGCGTAGGGTCTGTCCCTCCAGATCATCGCCTTCAGCGAGGTTGAGCAATTCGTTGACCTTAACCAGATCATCAGAACGAAATTTCTTCTTGAGATCGGCTTCACTTTGACCAAAGATTTTCGCCAGCTTTGACATATTGGGAATCAGCTTGGCAATACGGTCGGCATCTCCTAACGGAAGATCTAAAACCCGTGCCGTATCCCGAATTGAGGACTTGGCAGCCATCGTACCGTAGGTGATAATCTGTGCTACCTGATTAGCCCCGTATTTATTGATTACGTAGTCCATAACCCGGCTTCGGCCTTCATCATCAAAATCGATATCAATATCGGGCATACTCACCCGATCCGGATTTAAGAAACGCTCAAAAAGCAGATCGTACTTAATCGGGTCAATATTGGTAATTCCCAAACAATACGCCACCGCACTACCGGCAGCAGAACCCCGACCGGGACCTACAGATACGTCCATATTGCGGGCTTCGCGGATGAAATCTTCCACAATGAGGAAATACCCGGGATACCCCGTATTTTCAATAACGCTCAGCTCAAAGTTGAGGCGTTCTTCAATATCGGGTGTGATTTCCGGATAGCGTTTTTTTGCTCCTTCAAAGGTGATGTGTTTCAGGTATTTGTTTTCCCCGCGTTTTCCACCGTCCAGTTTATCTTCTTCAAACTGAAATTCTTCAGGAATGGTAAATGCCGGTAAGAGTACATCCCGGGCCAAAACAAAAGCTTCTATTTTATCTACAACCTCGGTGACATTGCTTATTGCTTCCGGCAGGTCTGTAAATAAGGCTTTCATCTCATCTGCAGACTTGAAGTAGTATTCTTCATTATCCAGACCAAAGCGATAGCCGCGACCGCGGCCCTTGGGTGTTGCTACTTTTTCACCGTCTTTTACACATAACAAAATATCGTGCGCTGTAGCATCTTCTTTATCAATGTAAAAGGTGTTGTTTGTCGCGACCAGTTTTATGTCGTGGGTTTTAGAAAACTCGACCAGCGTTTGATTCACACGGTCTTCATCTTCCTGCCCGTGGCGCATAATCTCGATATACAGATCGTCTCCAAAGGTTTCTTTCCACCAGAGCAGGGCTTCTTCGGCTTGTTTCTCGCCCACGTTGAGCACTTTGCTGGGTACTTCGCCGTAGAGATTTCCGGTAAGTACGATGAGGTCTTCTTTATAGCGTTCTACGATTTCGCGGTCAATACGGGGTACGTAGTAAAAACCATCAGTATAGGCGAGTGATGCCATTTTTGCCAGATTGTGATAGCCGTTTTTATTTTTGGCAATGAACACAATCTGATAGCCGTTGTCTTTCTGGCTTTTATTCGTGTGATCCTGGCAAACATTAAGTTCTATACCTACAATGGGTTTGATTATGGTTTCAGTGGGCGTTTCGCCGGCCTCTTCCAGTTGTTTGTTTTTTGCTGCGGCAGCCTTGTTATGAGCACTTAGTGCCTTCACAAAGTGGAAAGCCCCCATCATATTCCCCATATCGCTTAGGGCGACGGCAGGCATCTGATGCTTTTTTGCAGCAGCAACCAGATCGTGAACGCTTGAGGTAGACTGAAGAATAGAGAACTGCGAGTGGTTGTGCAAATGCACAAAATCAACCTTGGCGAGCTGCTCCTTATTTTCTTTGATTTCTTCTTTAGAAATATCGGCCTGATCTGCTTTTTGCAGGGTTTTGCGTATTTCTTTAGAAGCTTTTTTTAGGTTGATGTGTTTGAGGCCTATGAACTCAATAGGCTCTGGATTTGCTTCCTGAAAGTCTTCAAAATAGCCGGCAGGAACATCCAGTTCTTCCTGTGTAAAAATGCGGCGGCGTACGAGTTCAAAAAAGCAACGTGTGGTAGCTTCAACATCGGCGGTTGCGTTGTGTGCCTCACCAAAAGGCTTCCCGAACAAATACTGATGCAGCTCAGTAAGCGTGGGCAGCTTGAATTTACCTCCACGTCCACCGGGAATCTGGCAGAGCTGCGCGGTTGTTTCGGTACAGGTATCTAAAACCAGCAATTCCTGCAATTGGTTTGAAACATCCAGCCGGTGAAACTCCGCACCCATGATGTTGACATCAAAACCTACGTTTTGACCTACGACAAATTTCGTCTTCTCTAATGCGGCTTTAAATTTTCCTAAAACTTCTGCCAGAGGCAAACCGTCTCGTTGAGCAAGCTCGGTTGAAATGCCGTGAATACGCTCAGCATCAAACGGAATGTCAAATCCGTCAGGACGAATTAAATAATCCTGATGTTCGATGCAATTGCCCATATCATCATGCAGCTGCCAGGCGATCTGTATGGCTCTGGGCCAATTGTCAGAATCGGTAATGGGGGCGTTCCAATTCTTGGGTAAGCCGGTAGTTTCGGTATCAAATATGAGGTACATCGTTGATTGTATTTGGGTTACCCCGATGCATCGGGATTGAAATTTTTTCGCGAAAGCGAGAACTGCTAAACGTTTAAAATTATAGAAATGCGCGCGCTTTCTAAAACAATCTTCTCAGCAGTTATCAACGATTTAGACGAAACAAAAAAACAGCCCTGACACAATTGTCAGAGCTGTTTTTCTGGCGCATTAATCGCCGACTAATTCAAATAATGTGGCTATTATGCCATAATCTCAAATGCTTTTACTTCTTCTAAAGCACTTTTGATGTGATCACGCTGCACATTTAATATGGATTCTGTAGTGGGTGGTAAATTGGGCTCATCAAGAATAGAATTGTATTCTTCGATGGCTTTTTTCTCACCCCTGATAGTTTCTTCTAAAATAGATTCTTCACTATCATTAGATAAGGTTGACTTTACATTCATCCATACGCGATGCGCATCGCCGGCAAAACTGGTCCCTTTTTCAGGAGTTTCACCATATACCTTAATTTCATTCTTCAGTTGGTGACCAAAATCATAACGTTCTTTGGCTCTCGCATTAAAATATTCTTTTAAGGTATTATTTTTTACGTTTTCGGAAGCCAATTTATAGCCAGCTTCTGCATCGTAATTCTTAGTTAATAATTCATTTAATTTATTCGAAATTTTCTCTGTATACTTCATCTTCTCTCTGCTTTTAAAATTATCGAAACATTTTTTGGTTAGTCCTGAACGCGTTTCGTTAACGTTCCTATTTAATATAAGGCATTAAATGTCTGATTCCAAATTAATTAAGAGGCTTTAACGTTATAATTAAAGCTTTAACATCTATTAGGAAAACAAACTCAGAATTCCTAATTTATGCACTTACTTCGAGCGCTTTGGCTTCATTAAGCGCCGTTTTTACACTATTTCTCTGTGTAGCTAATATGGTTTCGGTAGAAGTAGGTAAACTACTATCATCCAAAATTTCATTATACTCTTCAAGAGCTGATTTTTCTCCGCGTATAGCTTCTTCCAATACCGCCTCGTCTTTATCAGAAGAGACTGCAGTTTTTAAATCCATCCACAGACGGTGAGCGTCGCCGGCAAGACTTGTGCCTTTATCTGGCTCTTGTCCAAAGCTTTTTAACTCGGCTTTCAACTCGTGGCCAAAATCGTAGCGATCCTGTGCGCGACTCAATAGATACGATTTCAGGGATGCGTTGTTTACTTTTTCTGCCGCTTTTTTATATCCGGCTTCTGCGTCGTAATTTTTTTCTAATAATTCGTTGAGCTTTTTGCCCATTTTTTCTGAATAACTCATAGCTTCTTTTTCTTTAATTCATAGCCCGAATGTTTCGAACTTAGCTTCAAGTTACGTTGCATCGCGTTTGCTAAAGTCATCATTAACAGGATTTAACCTGTTTTAAGGGGAATTAACAGCGTGTTTAAGAACATTTCTGTTAAAAAAATAACGCGCTACAATGGATGCAGCGCGTTACCGTTTTTTATGGAAGTATGGAATCCTAGTTATTCTCAAAAGCCATATCAATACGGGCTATTAAGTCCTCGTAATGTAGTCGGCTCATACCATCTGAAGTAGCATTTTTGCGGTTTCTCAGATCATTTCGCAGTCGCGAAAGCGTGCCACGCATTAGGGCACTTACATCTGATTTCAGAATCTCTTCATCGTTAGCCTTTTCTTTCTTGATGTAATCTGAAGCGATATCGATGAAACTTCTTTGTAGATTACGTCGATAGGCATCGGTTTTCTGGCCACGGTACAACTCGCTGAAAATACCTGTACGCAAATCGGTCATCAATTCCATCGGCGTATATGCGTCAGTACCATTATTTTCGGCATTTTCGGCCATACGGTTTAAGCGATTTACGCTCAGTAAACCTCTTAAAGCACTATTTTGTAAACTTTCTATACGTTCTACAGCGCCGGTTGATTCTATACGACTGAGCAATTCTGTATTAAGAAGCCAGTCTGGTGTGGTAAAAGCTTGATCGTTTAAAAAGTTTACCGCATTTTCCTGAACATTTTTGGGTACTGGCTCGTAGACAGCACCGTCCTGATCTGCAGTCTTAATAGTCTCGTAGTAGCCGCCCACATTGGTGATTACATGGAAAATATACCCGCGCCAAAGTCGGGTTAATTCACCATACACTTCGTCGAGATCCTCGTAGTCATATCCATCTTTGGTAGTCCAGTCGATTAAATTAGGAACTACTTTTTTAAGGTTTGCAAGACCATATTCACTGGCTTTGATGTTGTCATCTCCTAAACTCTCAGTTTGTGAATGAGGATCTACGCCATCTGCGCTTCCAAATTGATACCAGGGATTATCTGCTTTTTCAAGAATCCATTTGTCTAAAGTTTCTTTTTCGGCTTCCGGAGAATCAGCTTCGGGTAAATACCGGTATCCCCAGTTAACAGCATATAAGTCATAGGGTCCCATCATACGGATGTAGCGCACCCCGTCATCGCCGGGTTGTGCCACGTAATTCACCCGGGCATAGTCCATAATTGATGGGGTAAGGCCATATTTCTGCGTAAACGAAGCGACACGCAATGAGTCTGTAGGATAAGCGGAACTGGCTTTCATGTTGTGTGGTAGCCCTATGGCATGGCCCACTTCGTGTGCGATAACCATACGCATCATTTCTCCGATTTCTTCTTCGGGAGTGTTCAAGGTGCGCGCGTTTGGATTTTGAGCGCCGGCTTCGATCATAAAGCGATTGCGGTAGGAGCGCAGGTGGTTGTGGTACCAGATCACATCACTCTCGAGAATTTCCCCGGTGCGAGGATCGGCAACAGAAGGGCCTACAGCATTTCTCGTGGTGCTGGCCACATAGCGAATAACAGAGTACCGTACATCTTCCGGGCTAAACTCAGGATCTTCCTCCGGAGTTGGAGGATCTTTGGCGATGATGGCATTTTTAAAACCGGCACCTTCAAAGGCTTTGTTCCAGTCTTCAATACCCTGTTTAAAATAAGGGCGCCATTTCATTGGTGTGGCGGGATCCAGATAGTAGACAATTGGCTTTACCGGCTCTACGAGTTCCCCACGTTTATAAGCTTCGATATCTTTAGGCACAAGTCTCCAGCGCTTGAGGATGCGGTAATCGTCAGATTTAAGTTCGTCTGAATCGTAATCGTATTTTTTAAGCGTAAACCAGCCCACGCGCGGATCTGCAAGACGGGGTTGCATCTTGTCGTCTGGAAGTAAGATCATCGACTGATTCATCAAAAAGGTCAGGGTACCCGCCTGGTCGCGTGACGGCGGTTCATCGGCCTCATAGGTCATTACGTGTTTAACTTCAATATTTTTAGGATAGGCGTTTGCTGATTCAATATACGAACGGTCGCTGTCGAGCCTCTTGATACTGTATTGCTTGCGACTTCGGGAGGATACCGGGTTAATGGCACTTATGTCTTTGCTGAAAAAATCTGTGATGTCTACCACCACCGCTGAATCTTTGGAGAAGGTCTTTATATCTGCGCTAAACAGAATGGGGTAGAAGTTATTGGCTTTTACCGATTTTGAGATGGGACTTTCCGAATCGCTTTCATTTTCAAAACTGATAACCTTAATATCTACTTTGTTGTCCCTGCGCTCCCATCGTACTACCTGTTCATTTACCTTAGAACCTGCATTTACATACCCACCGCCATATTCAGAAGGAACTTTGGCAATCCGGCTAACCAGTAGCATATCTTTGTTGAAAAGCGAATCAGGGATTTCGAAATACAATTTCTCATCTACCCGGTGTGTTGTAAAAAGACCAGAATCTGATACAGCTTTTTTTGCGATAACCTCATTATAAGGTTTAAACCTGGAGTCTTTTGATTTAGATGCCGCACTATCTATAGAGGCAGTTGCTTTTTTTTGGGTTTTGCAGCCTAAAGCGAGTAGGGTGGCAAAACATAGAAGAGTAATACGTTTCAGCATAAAATAATTTTTGCCGTTGAAGTTACTCAAATAGTGTTTAAAAACCTTTTAAGTGAAAACTTAAATAACGCTATTTATAATAATGCCTTAGGCAAAAAGCATAGGTTTGGGCAAGCTCTCTCAGCTTACGGCTAAAATCCTTATCTAATTCAGTGCTGGATACCTCAATACCTTTTTCTGATTGAGCTGTATAACTGTGCACTAATCTCGACCTAAAAAGCTCAGCCTCTTCCTGGGTAATTTGTGCCCGCAGATTACATGCATACTTTTTAGATTCACCAAAATTTTCAACAGGAGCTTCGAGGTTAAGCATTAGGTTCTCTTCGTTTTTAAAACTGAAGCTGATTTGATCCCCGGCATCAAGCGCTGCAAGGCCTTGGCGAAAACCAAAAATGATATAATGCTGGTCTTTGATAGACTGAAATCCAATATGGATTTTATTGTCACCTTCAGGAGTGAATTTGTTGGATTTAGATGCGCGGCTGCGTTCAAAGTAAAGTCCTTTGCCGCCAGATGTTTCTTCAATAACCAGTATAGAGTGCCCCCCAAAAATATAACGTTTGGCCTTAGGAAGTTCTTCAGTGGTGATAAGATAATTAGGAGCAAACAAAATGTGTCGCTCCATATTCTTATCTAAGGATTCGTTTCTTTTAAATAGGTTTGAAAAAAACATAAGGGGTTGGGGGATTTAGTATAAAAGAGACTTTATTAAAGTTCTAAAATGCCGGTTATCAAACGGGGCAATTCTAAATCCGGAGTTTGGTAGGGACTATCCGGGTGCTAAATTAATTTTTCTCAGTTTTAAGCATTAATTTTTACAAATATACAAAAGCACAAAATTACAAGTAGCTACAAATTTTTAAAGATTTGTCAATTTTATAAACAATGAAAGCATTTAAAATAAGAAACCCTCACTATCAGTAATATAATGAGGGTTTAAGTACTCGGGACGGGACTTGAATTTCTTATTGTATGTTCAAGAAGTAGTATTGCATCTATAGAAAGAAATTATTTTATTTTCAGATATAGATCTCAATCCCTGCGCTCGTGGGAAAGTATCTTAATTTTTTTCCTAAAGCAAACAAGTTATGATTAATGCCCTATTGTTAAAATAAATTTATCTAAATAATCTTGAGTTTTCTGTTAATCTCAAGATTTAGTTATGGTCATCCAATCTTGAGGAAATACTTGTTCTGCATAATCAGATTCACAAGTTGGCCAAATTTCACCATCTGCAAACAAAAAAAGATAAGCACTTCCCGGATTGGGTTCTGAGAGGTTGAAGAAAATTGATCCGCTCTGACCGCATTTAGTATTGAAGCCAGAATAATGAAAAACCCAAGTACCACTTTCATTCATATAGCCATTATCCATAACAAGAGGGTTTTCATCATTTAGGCCTAATGTGCTTACTATCGTGTTGCCTCGATCGTCAGTTATTTCATATTTTAAGACGAGCTTATCTTTCTTTATAGGCCCTCTATTAGTTGTACTTTTTTTAACAATAAACTTATAATTTTTTTTATTGGCACTTCCCATCCAATTCCCTTCGAATTCATCTAATTTATTATTTATGTCTTTGACATAAACACTGTCATTATTTCCTAAGTAACCTCCCATAGTTCCAATATATCTATAACTGTTTTCAATTGGTATTATAATATCTTGGGCTTGAGTATCAACCATCGAAATAATTAATGTGAGGAGAGCTAAAATTATATATTTTTTCATTTTTCTCAGTTAGATGTGTGCTTATGAATTTTTGAACTAAAAATTCAGCGCTGATTTCAGATATTAAAATTTTGGTAAAACCAATAGTCGAATTGTAATTATTCAGATTTTCTTTATAAATCTTTTTGTCAAAAATATGTGTTCAATACGATTACTAAAAGCTATAAATTATTAAGCGTATGTGATTAGAAAAGTGTAGGATAGATGAATGATTTTCTAAATTGATAATAAATATATGGAATTTATCTTTCTTAATTATGTTTGAGAAGGGTACTTATGAATTATTACTTTATTTGTTTAGAGTTTATAATCTTGGGTAAACATGAGTCAATAAATGCAGTAGGTCTTGGGGAGAATCTAAGAAGTGTTAGATCGCTGGCATTTATTTTTTTTTGGTAATTCCGGTCAGTTAATTTTTATTTGATCTTTTATTGAAATGAGGAACAGGGAAAGTTCTGGGTTTAGTTATATTACCTTTTTAAGAACATTTTCATTGTCTTACAAAAAGGCTTAAAATCACAAAAGCCCCAGTATTTACTGGAGCTTTCGCTTTGTACTCGGGACGGGACTTGAACCCGTACGAACTAATGTTCATTGGATTTTAAGTCCAACGTGTCTACCAATTCCACCACCCGAGCCGGG
>PAPI01000006.1 GCA_002708845.1 Leeuwenhoekiella sp. | reverse complement strand
ATCCTTGGTTTTAACTTTAAGGTTGATATATAGCCTTTTTATTGATATTTTATAACCATTGGGGTTGCCATATCCCAAACCTCTTTAGAAGACACGGCCGTAATTGCTTCGTCCCTATCTCATAACTTGCACACATGACGATATAGGTCGTGTTAAAAATCAAGCTGAACTCCCTTTAGGAAACCGATGTGTGTAAGCCATGATCAATCTTATTCCGGAGTTGTACATCCAAACACAATAGTAGGATTTAGTTCATCTACAATTCCAATGCTTTCGGTATAGGGTTACAGTAAGCTAATTGGTGAAATGGGTAATAGGGGAATCAAAGCTCCTCTTCATATTTTTTTAAAAAAACAAATCATTTAAAGATTTTTTTATAATTTGTTAACGTTTTTTGGTATTTATTCTATTGGTCACTTCAGATCAAAGAATTGAAATAAGGAGCTTATACAGCTTCCCTTTATTAAAAATAGCCCAAGATTGTATTGGGGGATTTTTATGTAACGGCACTTTTTCGTTTGAGATAAAGGTAGTTCATGCCACTTTGCTTGAACTACCGCTACGTTAAGAGCGTGAGACAGGTATTGGTGATACAATGGAAGTATTCCCAATGGTCGCGCGCTGAATGACTAAGACGAAAATATATGGACCAAAAAAAATACAGTGATGAACATCTTCTTGTTGAGCAGCTGAAAGAAGGCTGCCAAGAAGCCTATGGATACCTTTTTGGGATATACCATAGAGAACTGTGCAATTACATGACGGTGGTCTCTGGCAGTACAAGGGTCGCCGAAGATATAGCCCAACAAACTTTTATTAGGTTATGGGACAACAGGGAACGGTTGGTTGTCCAAGAAAACAAACTAAAGCATTACATCTTCAAAATAGCCTACCACCTCTTTATAGACTCAAAACGGAAAAAGAAAAAGGAATTTGAGTTGTTGGAGAGTCTCAAACAAGAAGCGTATCTGGAAGTTGCAGATACCGATGCTTCACTTTTTGAGGAACGATTGAAAAGAGTGGAGACCGAAATAGAAAACCTCCCCGAACAGTGTAAGCGGGTCTTTATAATGAGTAAAAAGGAAGGCCTTAAATACCAAGAGATCTCCGAGAGACTTGATATATCCATCAAAACTGTTGAAGTGCATATGGGCAAAGCACTGAAAAGACTTAGGGCCCAACTGACCATTTTCTTCTAAAAACCTCTCTGTAGGTTCATTTTCCCTGAATTGTTCCTTCTAAAGTTTCAGGGCAAAAAAAGCATACTCCATAATTTTTGTGTTAAAAAAATAAATTCAGGTAAGGGTTTTTTGAAAAACTGCGTCTGTTTTATAAAAGAGATAAATTTTCACCGATGACCAAGTTCGATATAAGAAGAACTATTACAAGATACATCAACCAGGAAGCTACCCAAGAAGAATTGTCAATGTTGTATGAGTGGGTAAAAAAGGGGAACAACCAAGAAGTGTTCGAAAAGTATGTTCAGGCAGATTTCCTGATAAATTATCAGAACAGATCTTGGAAGTCTGAGGAAGCCTTCAAAAATTTCTTGGAAACCATAAAAGAGAATGACTCCAAAAAGGTAAGGTCATTGTTGGTACGCGGAGATATGTGGAAATATGCGGCTGCCATAGTGGTAATTGTATCCACATCCTTGTTTGCATTGCTATACAGTACTCCGCAAGAGGATATGACTCCTCGAGTGGACTTAAATATGATAACGTTGCAATTGGAGAATGGTGAAGTGTTGAATCTAGACCCAAGTGCCAATGGAACGATTAAAAGCAAAAAGGGAAATACTGTTTTTTCTTTGGTAGAAGGAGTACTCACCCAAAAGAATGGAACCAAAGGGAAGAAAGTGGAAAAAAACAATGTACTGAAGATCCCTTATGGGAAAAAGCTCTCGGTAACCCTACAAGATGGTACCGTGGTCATGTTGAATTCGGGATCTACATTGAGCTATCCGGCTAGTTTTTCCGGGAAGGACAAAAGAGAGGTGTATTTGCAGGGAGAAGCCTTTTTTGAAGTGGCCAAGAACCCGGAACAACCGTTTTTTGTCAAAACCAATACAATATATACCCAAGTGTATGGTACAGTGTTCAATGTATCCGCTTATACAGAGGATGGAGTGGCGGAAGTGGTTTTGGTAGAAGGCTCGGTAGGAGTTGGGGAAGTTGATGTAAATACCTCCAAAACCCCACAAATGCTAAAGCCCTCACAAAAAGCTTCAAAGCTACTTGATGTGGAGAGTGGTTTTGTTGTGGAAGATGTGGATGTTTCTTCATATGTGTCGTGGACCAAAGGCATATTGACCTTTGAAAACGAGGCGATGTCCAACATTATAAAAAAGCTGGAGCGTCAGTATAACATACGGATTATAAACCAATTTGAAGAATTGGGTGAGCGAAGATTCACGGGAATGTTCGATGTGGAGGACATAGACCGGGTTTTGAAAACAATTCAGACCCATACCCGCTTCAGCTATCAAAAAGAAGGAAAAACAATAACAATAAAAGAACCTAACAAACAATAGTGCCTATGATTTGAAGAACCAGTAGACCAAAAAACGAATACTTAACTAACTAGACTAAAAGAATTATGAAAAAAACCAAAACTATCCATGCTTTGTCGCCAAAGGTCGGTAGAAGAATATTATGCTGTTTTTTCTTACTGTTTATATTCGGCCATTTGAAAGCGGCATCATGTACGCAAGAGGATATTGTTGCCATAAGCTTTGAGAATACGAAGCTAGGGGATGTATTTGAAATGATTACAGAATCAACCGGATACAAGTTTTTCTATGAAGCTTCCGATGTTGACCTGAACCATAAGGTATCCATATCCCGCAAAGACCTTTGTGTTGAAGATTTCATGAAAGAACTTTTCAAGGATACGGACCTGTACTTTGAGGTGATCGCAAGGCAAATTGTGGTGAAGCACAAAGACAAGGGGCCACTGCCCAATTTAGTTCCCCAGAAAAGAATTGATGCACCAAAGCCGCAGTCCAACCTTTCGGGTACGGTTCTGGACGAAGCAGGTATGCCCTTGCCGGGGGCAAGTATTGTGGCCAAAGGGACCACAGTGGGTACAACTACCGATTTTGACGGGAAATTTACCATTACATTGCCAGCAGGTGTTACCGAAATCCAAGTAACCTATATTGGGTATAGACCCAAAGAAGTGAATGTGGCAGGACAGACCTCCATCACGGTTTCCATGGAACAGGATGCCACTGCCCTTGAAGAAGTTGTGGTAGTGGGGTATGGAACATTGGCCAAAACCAAGGTGACAGGTTCTGTAGTCTCCATTACCCCAGAAACCATTGTTGAGGTTCCCGCACTGACCCCGGAAGGTGCCCTGATCGGCCAAGTTTCCGGTGTGCAGGTACAGGAAGTCTCCGGTGAACCAGGAGCGGCCCCTAACATTAGGGTGCGTGGTTCAGGTTCTATTTCTGCGGGAAACGACCCATTGTTTGTTGTGGACGGAATCCCTATTTCGCGTAACCTTACCTCATCAAGTCAGTTGGGAGGTGTTGCCAATAGAAGGGCTACGTTCCAACCCCCGACCATTAATCCATTGGCTACGCTAAATCCAAATGATATTGAATCCATTCAAGTACTCAAGGATGCAAGTGCCGCAGCTATTTATGGATCTAGGGGAGGTAATGGGGTTCTTTTGATCACCACCAAGAAAGGGTCCAACTCTGAAGAAGGAGTATTTTCTTTTGATTCTTATGTGAGCATACAGTCCGTTGCCAATAAGTTGGATTTGATGAATGCCCAAGAATTGATAGACTATACTACGGATGCCAGGAACAACAATTATCTGGCCTCTGTTGATGGAGCTTCCATCAATGATCCCATAGGACCCGGAGATAGAGGGAATGCCAACTACGAACTACCGGAATCCTTTGTTAACTGGGATGGTACGGATACTGATTGGCAAGACCTTATCTTTAAGACCGGGATAGTTCAGAGTTACAATTTTTCATACGCATCACCGGTAAGGAACAAGACAAGTTTTTATGTATCCACGGGCTATTTTTCCCAAACTGGGGTTATAGATAAGGCGAAGTTTGAGCGGTACTCCGTACTGCTGAACCTAAATTCCCAACTTGCCAAAAAGTTGAACTTGGATGTAAGATTGGCCCCGACCGTTACCGAAAACCAACGGGTACCGGCATCTTCACCTTATTTTGCCACGCCTCCAGGTATCGTCTATTCAGCCATAGTGCATTCTCCAACAGTGAGTCCATACAATCCTGACGGTACCATAAACCAACTGAACAACCAATCCTATTTGGGAGGTGGGACCACAACGGCAAGTAATCCTTTGGCAATCATCGAAGCCGTGGATGACCAAATATTCCAATTTCAGACAAGGGGAAGCCTTGCATTGACTTACGATATTTTACCGGAGTTGAGTTTTAAGACCTTCGGAGGGGCATACATTAATTTGTACAATCAGGATTTTTACCGTGCCAACACATTGTTGTACAGAAATTCGGCGGATGGTAACCCGTATGGACAGGCATCATCTTCCACAGAGACCAATTGGCTTTGGGAGAATACCCTCAATTGGAAAAAGGAATTTGGAGACCATTACTTGGATGCTGTTTTGGGATATACCGCCCAAAAGGACAATTTGACATTGAAACAGGTATTGGCCAACAACTATCCGGATGATTTGGTTCCCACCATCAGTGGGGGACAGGTGTTTGGTGGCACCTCTGTAAAGGAACAGTGGTCGTTATTGTCCTCTCTATTCAGGGTCAACTACAGTTACAAGGACAAGTATTTGTTTACCGGTACGATTCGTTCCGATAAATCATCCAGATTCGGAAAGAATAACCAAACGGGATATTTTCCTTCTTTCTCGGTTGGATGGCGATTGAACGAAGAATCGTTCTTGGTCGGGTCAGAAACCGTTTCCGAGCTAAAACTTAGATTGAGTTGGGGGCAGACGGGTAACTTTGAGATTCCCAATTATGGGGCCGTTGGCCTATTATCCCCCCAAAACTATAACTTGGGAGGAAATGAAATCAACGGTTTGGTCCAGAGTACCATTCCCAATCCCAATCTGACTTGGGAGAAATCGGAACAGATTGATGCAGGTATTGAACTGGGATTGTTCAACAATCGAGTTTTTCTTTTGGCCGATTACTACGATACAAAAACCAGAGATTTGTTGTTGAATGTTGCCATTTCCTCGGTATCTGGGTTTGAAACTACGTTGAGAAATCTTGGTGAAGTACAAAACAGGGGATTTGAGATTGCGTTGAGCACCAAGAATTTTGTAGGAGATTTTACGTGGAATACGGATATCAATTTTTCAACCAATAAGAATGAAGTGCTTTCGCTCAATGAAGGAAACGAACCCATTTATTCTTCAGGTAGTGCCGGTGTACGCCACGTAACAAGGGTAGGAGACCCGATAGGAAGCTATTACGGATATGTAGTGGACGGTATATACCAATCACAGGCAGAAATAGATAGTGCTCCCCTGGATACCCAGGCTCCTGATCCAGGTGTCGGTGATTTCAAGTTCAAGGACATTGATGGGGACGGAGAGATCACTCCAGATGATAGAACGGTTACCGGGAGTTATTTTCCGGATTTTACCTGGGGGGTAAACAATAGGTTCAAGTACAAGAACATAGATTTGAGCTTCTTGATCCAAGGAGTCGAAGGGAATGAGATCTTGAACCTTACCTCAAGACATATGAAGAACGGGGAGGCCAATTTTAATTCCTATGCCATTTTCAATGAACGATGGAGGTCGCCTTCCGACCCTGGGAACGGGTCGATTCCACGGGCGGACAGAGAATCTGGAAATCATGGAAATAACAACAGACCGTCTTCTTTCCAAGTAGAGGATGGGTCGTATATCCGATTGAGGAATGTGACCTTGGGTTATACATTGCCAACCAATAATCTTTTTGGAAGCAACATCCAGAAACTTAGGTTCTATGTTACGGGAACAAATCTTTTTACGATTACCGATTACCTTGGTTACAACCCAGAGGTGAGTAGTATTACCACGAACAGTTTAACCCCGGGCGAGGATTATGGAGCATTTCCATTGACCAAATCCTTTACCCTAGGAGTAAACTTAAAGTTCTAACCTAAAAAATGGAAAACATGAAACGAGTTCTATATATAATACTATGCACGGTTCTATTCGCCGGATGTAGTGAAGACTTTACCGACCTTGCACCAGTATCCAATAGGAATGAAGCCGATTTCTATAATTCTGCGGATGATTTTGAAGTGGCCATCAATGCAAGTTATTCAGGGCTTCAAAGCACAGGAATTTATGGAAGGGGGTATTGGACCATGTTCGAGATGCGAAGCGATAATACCGATCAAGGTCCGGATGCCACAGGGTTGGCACGTCAATACACCGAAATCAATTCCTTTACCGAAGATGCGTTGAACGAGCAGATTACTTCCGCATGGAGTGAATCGTACAAGGTGATTGCCAATTGCAACGTGATTTTGGAACGGATACCTAATGTGGAAATGGATGCCTCCCTAAAGAACAGGGTCACAGGAGAAGCACTGTTCATTAGATCATTGGTGTACTATCATATGGCCATCGGTTTTGGAAACATCCCTTTACAGCTTACACCATATATCTCTGGGGAAGAGCTGACACAGGTCGACCAAAACACGATTTTGGGACAATTGGTCACGGACCTGACCGCGGCCGAAGATGCCTTACCGGTTTCTTACTCGGGCAGTGAAGTGGGAAAAGCAACAAAGGGAGCGGCTGCTACTCTTTTGGCCAAGGTATTGCTGACCTTGGGTGAAGATTCTGCTGCTGAAACGGTACTTCGGAGAATCATAGCCAATTATGGATATGAACTGCTTCCAGACTATGCCGATTTATGGGGTGTGGCCAATGAGAACAATGCGGAATCCATTTTTGAGGTGCAATACATCAGTGGGGGGATTGGACAAGGAAGCCTTTTTACCAACGATTTTTCACCCAGTACCGATTTGCAAACAGGCTCAGGATTTGGGCGAAACCGACCTACGGTTTCCATGTTGGAGGCATATGAGGACGGTGACCTTCGGTATGATATATCGATGGGGGATTCTTATGTGGATTTGGAAGGAGAGACCATAGAAGCTAGGTACATCAAAAAGTACCGATCTGATTTGGCAATTGAAAACGATTCCGATACCAACTTTGTGGTTTTTAGATATGCAGATGTACTTCTTATGCTGGCCGAAGCATTGGGGGAAACACCCGAAAGCTATGATTTGATCAATGAGATTAGGAATAGGGTAAATCTTCCCGATATTGATGCCTCCACTCCAGGAACCTTCGAAGAAAAACTATTGCAGGAAAGAAGAGTGGAGCTTGCTTTTGAGAACCATAGATGGCCAGATTTAAAACGCTTTGGTATGGTGGATAAAATCCAGGATGCTGAACCCTTCATCACCGGGACAAGGGAGTTTTTCTATATCCCACAACGTGAGATGGACATTAACCCAAATTTTGTACAGAACTAAGCAATGACTTTGATTACGTTATAATGTGTTTTCATTATTTAAGTTAGTTTGATTGGTAGCGCCCCAAAAGACCATGAATCCCTACTTATGATGCTATGGGTGCCATTGTCAAAAAGGACAGGGGTCCGTTTCATAAAGTTGCTTTAAAAGAATCGACCAAAATCACAATTATTAAATTTTTAAGGAACCTAATATAGATTATACGATGAGAAAATTAATGATGGCAATTTGCCTTTGCTTTGCCTTTGCAACCATCCAGGCACAAGAAAAAAAAGTACTCAATATTATAGCCATTGGGGCACACCCTGATGACTGTGACTCAAAATTCGGGGGTACTGCAGCACTCTTTGCAAAAATGGGCCACAATGTGAAATTTTTGGCGTTGACCAACGGAGACGCAGGCCACCAAAGCATGGGAGGAGGGCCATTGGCCAAAAAGCGCAGACAAGAGGCCAAGGATGCGGCCAAAGCTTTGGGTATTGCGGAATACGAAGTTCTGGATAACCATGATGGGGAGCTGTTTCCCACTTTGAACGTTCGACTGGAGGTAATCCGAAGAATACGTGGCTGGAACGCTGATATCGTTTTAGGGTTGAGACCCAATGATTATCATCCCGATCATAGAAATGCAGGTTCCGTTGTACAAGATGCAGCCTACATGAACATTGTGCCCAACGTAGCTCCGGACACACCACCCCTTAAAAAGAATCCAGTTTTTCTATACATGAGCGACCACTTTAAAAAGCCATACCCATTCCAAAAAGACATTGCGGTGATAGTGGATGATGTGATCGATACCAAAGTCAAAGGTTTGGCGGCCCACGATTCACAAATGTTCGAATGGTTGCCATGGACCAATGGAATGGACCTTGCCACCATTCCCAAAGGAGAAAAGGAAAGACTGGCATGGCTGAAGGACAGATGGATGAACAGAAAACCCGATGCCGGCACTTTGGAAGTCGTAAAGAAGTGGTATCCCAACGTGGATGTCTCCAAAGTAAAGCAGGTGGAGTTCTTTGAGATTTGCGAGTATGGAAAACAACCGACCGAAGAAGAAATCAAGGAATTGTTCCCCATGCTGGGTACAGAATAGGAGTGGACCAATATTTGGAACCCCAAGATTAAAATAACCAACCAAAAATGGAGCACAACAAGGCCACAACCAAAAGATATTTTCACATCATTGGGTTGGTAATGATCGTATTCTTTGTAATATCCTTCATCACCAACATACTGAACTCCATAATAGTGGATGTTAAGGGTAGTTTTGATCTAAGTCTGACTTTGACAGGCCTACTGCCATTTACATTCTTTATCGCATATGGGATCATGTCCATACCTGCAGGGTTCCTTTCCGAAAGGTTTAGTGAGAAGACCTTACTGTCCGTATCCTTTCTGGTAATGGCCATTGCCTCTATGGGCTTTGCCCTTACCCCACAGTACAGCGTGTTCAGTATTACACTATTTATACTGGGTTGTTGTATGGCGGTCCTTCAGGTCATTATTAATCCCATGTTACGCGTGGCCGGAGGTGAGGAACATTTTGCCTTCAACTCGGTACTGGCGCAATTGGTGTTTGGGTCAGCGTCTTTTTTAAGTCCTTATCTCTATAAATACTTGGTGAACAAGGAAGAGGTTTCCAACGATATGATTGCAGACATGTTGCGGGGATGGGTGCCTGAGGATTTGCCTTGGGCCTCGCTCTATATTGTGTTTGCCGGAATATCCCTTTTGTTGTTTTTCTATGTTTTTTTTACCAAATATCCAAAGTTTGAAAAGACTGAGGAGGAAAGGGCAGGGGACAAAAGCTCCTATTGGGATTTATTGAAAAACAAATGGACCTTACTGTATTTTATAGGGATGTTTTGTTATGTGGGTACGGAACAAGGTGTTGGAAATTGGATATCCCAATTCTTATCCGAATACCACGGACTTGACCCACAAACCACAGGAGCTGACACTGTATCCTATTTTTGGGCCATGTTGACGGTAGGATGTCTGCTGGGCCTTCTATTGTTGAAGTTTATGGATAGCCGGAAACTGTTGATTTTCGCAACATCCATAACCATAGTCTGTCTTATTTTGGCCTTGACAGGCTCATCCCAAATGGCATTGATAGGTTTTCCAATGGTAGGATTCTTTATTTCGGTAATGTATTCCATTATAGTTTCATTGGCGCTCAACTCGGTAAAGGAACACCATGGTTCGTTGTCCGGAATTTTATGTACCGGTATAGCAGGTGGGGCGGTCATTCCATTTATGGTAGGGGGGCTGGGTGAAATGTTGACCCTGAAATCTGGAATGTTTTTTCTGATACTGCCCTTGGCATTTATTCTTTCCATCGGCTTTTGGGCCAAACCCTTGGTAAATAATAAGACGATAAGCTTAAAGAAGGAACAGTGAAAGGGATTGGAGCAGAGGTTCTTGGGGTTGATATAGGTGGAACTAAGATCAAATCGGGCAGGGTGATGGGAAACAGAATAGTGGATACCCATCTCATTGAAGTAAATCGAGATGATTCAGAGGAAATTGCCCTCAATAAGGTGTTTGGGGCCATTGATGAGCTTATGACTGATTCAATTCGAGCCATAGGTATAGGTGTTCCCGCGGTAGTAGATCCAGATTCAGGAATGGTATATGATGTACAAAACATTCCATCTTGGACAAAAGTTCCTTTGAGAAGAAAAGTTCAAGATCGGTACAATGTGCCTGTCCATATTAACAACGATGCCAACTGTTTCGCGTTGGGCGAGAAGCATTTTGGGAAAGCCATGGGATATTCGAATTGTGTAGCGCTTTCATTGGGAACAGGATTGGGTATGGGCATTTTGGTGGATGGAAAGCTATACAATGGCGTACTGTGCGGAGCGGGGGAAGTAGGTATGATTCCTTATAAGGATGGGATTATGGAGCATTATGCAGGTAGTTTTTTCTTTGATGAAAAATACGGGGAGTCGGCCAAAGCCTTATTCAGGAAGGCCATGGATAAAGATAAGTTAGCTCTACAGGCGTACAAGGAATACGGAGTTCATCTAGGAGAAGCCATCAAGGCCATTCTTTATATGTATGCTCCCCAAGCCATAGTCCTTGGCGGATCCATAAGCAAGGCATATGCGTTTTTTAAAGAATCGATGCATGAAACCTTAATTTCATTTGCTTATCAAAAACAATTGGAACAAACAAAAATTGAAACATCAGACTTAATGGATGCTCCCATATTGGGCGCGGCTGCATTGTGTCTGTAAAATGTATAATCGTATTGCACAAATGAGAATACTAGCTTTAATATTACTTACATGTTTTTTGCTTAAATCCTGTGGGACCCCAGAAAAGGGCAAGCAGGTCAACATTACCATAGAGAACAATAAAGAAGGTGCACCAATAACCCTTGGAATTCCTTTTCCAAAAGGTACACTCCATTCGGTGGACCATCTACGTCTGTTGACATCCCGAGGTACTGAGATTCCTTGTCAAACCACAGAAGTGAGCAATTGGGGGCCAACCGACGAAAGTGTTAAATGGGTATGGGTTTTCTTTTTCTCCGAAAAAGACTCAGAATACATATTGGAATATGGTGATTCTGTAATACCCATACTTCCCAAAGAAAAGATTGTTTCCATGAACAACATGCGGCCCCAAGGTGGGATAGAGGTGAATACAGGGCCTTTGTCCTTCTCCATACATAAAAAAGGGAATGGTTTTTTGGATGAAGTGTTTTTGGATTCCAACAAAGATGGAAAGTTTGATAAGGAGGAGCTCATTGTTTCTTCACCAGGAAAAAATAGGGGTTCTTTTCTCGATCTTTTGGATGATGCCGGAATAGATACTTCGAAAGCGGTGATAAATGAGGTGTTCAGGGAGAAAGGATCTGGCCCGATGCACAGTATATTCCGGATAGAAGGAACCTATACCTATAGCAGATCGGATAACAATCTGTCCCCTTTTACCATTTGGTTGCACGCCTATGCGGGAAAAAGCTACATAAAAGTTTTGCATACCATGACCTATACAGGAATCCCGGACAAACATAAACCACAAGAAGGGGAACATGCCAATATTGCCACACAAAATAAGATAATCGTAACGGAGAACACTGAGAACGATATGGGTTGGACTCAGCCCAATGATCAAATTGCAGCCTGTGGGCTTCAGCTTAAATACCATCTGGATAATGAAGTAAATGTTTCAATGCCTCTATATGAAGGAAGCTGGAAAGAAGACAAAGCCAATACTTTTCTGGAGGAAATCGCTGCCAATGGGGAATCCCCAGTTCAACTTTTACAACAAGGCCCGGCAAGGAGAAAGAGCACCAGTTTAAGAAGTTTGTACCTCAACGGTTTCAAAAAGGAGGACGATGGGAACAATCCCGATACGGCTTTGGAATTTAGGGCCACTGTTTCAGAAGGGGAAGAAAGTAAAGCAATAGTGGAAAGGGCTAAAGGATGGCTCAACGTTACCGACGGAAAACGAGGAGTAGGCGTTGGGATTAAAAACTTTATGAAGGAATATCCCAAAGGGATTGAGGTCGATCCTGCCAATGGAACTCTTTTGGGCAGTGTTTGGCCCAAGGAAAACGGTCCCATGAACTTTGCTAGACATAATACCGAACCGGATGGGGGCATGTTGGGCAATTTTGCCCAAGGGATTACCAAGACCACAGAGTTTGTCTATTACTTCCACAACAACGATGCTATGGATAAAGTAGGGAAAAAGATGGATTATATCATCGAAAACCCAGTGGCGCATGCCACACCTGAGTGGTATACCCAATCCAAGGCATACGGTAATATGGCCCCTTTTTCATCCAAGCATCCGGAATTTGAGAACGCCCTGCAATATAAATACCAATGGTGGGCCTATAACCAAAAGCATGAGCCGTGGTATGGGATTTTCAACTATGGGGATGGGAAAAGTTACTACTTTAATGGAAAATGGGTACAATGGACCAATAATGAACCCACAGTGGACTTCATGCTCTGGACCAACTTTATGCGGACAGGAGACTCCAAATATTATAATTTGGCCCAAGCCATGAGTAGGCATACCATGGATGTGGACAATGTGCATTGGCCCAAAAAAAGAACCTATTATGGGGAGATAAATGATGCCATAGACTTCTGGAACTATGAGGATGAACCCAAGTCCACCCCCTATTTGGGCATAGGAAGAAGGCATGCCAATGAACACTGGTATGCTCTTTTGAGTGCCCATGTATGGATACAAGGTTGGATTGCATCATATTACCTTTCTGCCGACCATAGGGCCCTCGAAGTGGCCAGAATGACTGGGGATACTTATATCAACAGAATATGGGGGGAGCATGATCTAAGGGGAAGAAGGTTATATCTATCCGTTTTAAACCTTGTTGAACTGTACGATGCCACCAAGCTCCAAAAGTATAAGGACGAACTGGACGATAGGGTCAAGTTAATGTTGGAATTCCAGGAACGTCAGGGAGGAAACCTACTCTTGGATAGATATGGGTATAGTCAGACCTATGTTGCCCAAGGACTTTATAAGTACCAACAGATAACCGGTGATGAAACCGTGAGACAAGCTCTTTTGAAACATGCTCGCTGGGTCAGGGATGTGCCTCCCTTGAACCATGAGATGGAATCATATTTGGCGACCATATATCCATTGTTGATAGGATATGAGTTCAGTGGGGAAAAAGTGTATCTGAATGAAGCTCTTGAGAGAGCCAAAGTACTAATGATCGGAGAACTGCCCAAAGAACCAGCGTCCTATGAAAATGCGGAAGCTTTTAGCGAAGATCTGGTCAAGATTTCCTATTTGCCAAAAAGTAAAAAGAGCTTTACCAATTGGGAAACCAATCAAGGACTTCGCGTATTTGGATGGACCCATGCCTATAACATTCCTTACCTGTTGTACTGGATGGACAAGGAACATATGAATTAAATCTTGTAATCTTTGCGAAAAGAGGCGGTTCGATCATAGATCAACGCCTCTTTTTTATATAACCATACCAAATCAATTCAAAAAACATGTCATATAAACGTATGGGCCTTTTACTTGGTCCGATTCTGTTTCTTCTCATTCATTTCTTTTTTAGCGGGGAGGGTCTCTCCTCCCAAGGAAGGGATATCTTGGCCGTTACCTTATGGATAGGTGTTTGGTGGATTTTGGAGGTGCTTCCGATAGCTGCCACGGCGCTGCTTCCCATTGTTTTGTTTCCCATGTTGGGGGCACTGGGCCTAGAGGAAACCACAGCTAACTATGGCCATAAATATGTTTTCTTGTACATGGGTGGGTTTATGTTGGCAATGGCCATAGAAAAATGGAACCTGCACAAGAGAATCGCATTGCATATCATAAGGGCCATTGGTACCAATATGTATACCATTGTATTAGGATTTATGGTGGCTACTGCGTTTCTTTCCATGTGGATATCGAACACGGCCACTGCAGTGATGGTAATGCCGATGGCCATATCCATTGTAAAACAGTTAAAGGACAATCCACGGACCGCCAAGGACGAAAATGCTGTTTTTGGCAAGTTGCTGATGCTTTCCATCGCATATTCGGCATCCATTGGAGGGATAGCAACATTGATAGGTACCCCACCCAATCTGGTTTTCGCCGGTTTTGTACAGAAGGCCTATGGGTTGGATATCAGTTTTTGGCAATGGATGAAGTTTGGACTTCCGATATCGATTCTACTGTTGATTTTGGCATGGCTCTACCTTACGCGGATTGCCTACCCGTTGCGGCAAGGAAGATTTCCTGGGGGAAGGGAAGAGATCCATAGGCTTATACAGGAACTGGGACCTATGAAAAGGGAAGAAAAGATTGTTATGGCCGTTTTTGTTCTTACCGCACTCTGTTGGATAACACGGTCGTTCTTATTACAAAAGATTGTTCCTGGGATAGATGATACCATAATAGCCATTGGAGCGGCACTTGTTTTGTTCATTTTGCCTGCTGGAAAGGGTAGGAAGATGATAAAATGGGAAGAAGCTGTTCAGATTCCTTGGGGGATAATTCTGTTGTTTGGTGGAGGAATGGCCATCGCTAGTGGTTTTGAGACTAGTGGGTTGGCAATTTATCTGGGTTCACAAATGACATTCTTTGATGGATTACCCTTGCTTACGTTGATATTATTGGTCATAACCTGCATAAATTTTTTGACGGAAGTCACCTCGAATTTGGCCACTACGGCCATGATGTTGCCTGTTTTGGCACCATTGGCGGTGACCTTGGATGTTGATCCGTTCGTGTTGATGGTTGCCTGTACCACTGCCGCTTCCTGTGCTTTTATGCTTCCAGTGGCAACGCCCCCAAATGCGGTGGTCTTTGGATCGGGCTACCTTAGAATCCCCGATATGGTACGTACTGGTTTTTTAATGAATTTAATTTCCATTCTTGTGTTGGCCATTGCGGTGTATTTCCTATTGCCTCTATTTTTGAAAATATAAGGGATGGTGGAGGAATGTATGTTCACATCAAAGAGAAATTTCTAGTAACATATTGAGTGGTTTGTTAAAAACCTATACCAATAATATCTTGTGACTAATTAATATCAAGGCGGATCATCGAATAATCTTTTTAATCAATATGTCAAGTTTTTTGCGCATAAAACTTGACATGTAATTTATTTGGATATCTTTGCATTGTAATGACAATTGCGAAAAAAATAGCGGATAAAATAGCGGAACTCCCGAAGGACAGTACTTTTGGTTATGCCGATTTACCTATTCGGTCAGAAGAATATGTAACCGCTGCAAAGGCCTTGGAACGACTACAAAAAAAAGGAATTATAAGAAAATTGTCCAAAGGCATTTTTTACAAACCCAATGTAACGGTTTTTGGAGAACTAAAGCCAAGGGAAGAGGATATTCTAAGACCATATTTATACGAAGATGGTAAGCGAATAGCCTATATAACCGGAACCTCTTTGTACAATCAGTTGAACCTGACTACCCAAATACCGTCACTATACAAAATAGCAAGTGCCGAAAAGCGCATATATATTAATAGAGGCGGCATCAAAGCAAAGCCCGTAAAGAGCTACGCACCCGTTACTGATAAAAATTATAGGATGTTGGGTTTTTTGGATGCCATGAAAGACCTTAATAGCATTCCGGATGTTGATAAAAAATCCGCTATTCTTATTTTTTTAAGACGTTTAGGGAAAATGACACCCAAAGAATTGGATGTACTCATCAAGTATGCTCTCTTGTACCCACCACGGGTAAGGGCTTTGTTGGGAGCACTATTAGAACAACTTGATGTGGCAATCGATATAAAAGAATTGAAAAACTCACTTAATCCACTTACTATCTATAGATATAATTTGCGTGATACCACATTGACAACACAACCAAATTGGAATATCGTATGAATCTGCACACTAATAGTGAACTCTTTGCTGAGGCGATAAGGGCAACTGCCCAACGTATGGATATTCTAGAAATTTACGTGGAAAAGGATTATTGGATATGCTATGCCCTAAAGCTCATTTATGAAAGTGCAAACAAAGATGAGGCCATATTTAAGGGGGGTACAGCTTTGTCAAAGTGTTTTAAATACATTGACCGTTTTAGTGAAGATATTGATTTGGTAGTATTGCGCAGGGAAGAAGAGACGGGGAGCCAATTAAAGAACAAGCTTAAAAGAATAACCAAGGAAATAGTAGAACCATTCGAGGAGGTGGATATTGATGGAATCACCAATAAAATGGGAATGATAAGAAAGATTGCCTATAACTATCCCAAAATCTTTGAGGGCGATTTTGGACAAGTAAGGGATACTATCATTGTTGAAGCTACGTGGTTAGGTCACTTTGAACCATATATTAAGAAGGTCGTCAATACGTATATCTATGAAATGATGGTTGACTCAAACCAAACCAAACTAGCAGAGACTTATGGATTATTACCCTTTGAAGTACTTGTGTTGGATGTCAAAAGAACACTTTGCGAAAAAATAATGAGTTTGGTCCGGTTTTCCCATACTAAAAACCCAATTGAGGATTTGAACAACAAAATTAGGCATGTATACGATATTCATCAATTATTAAAGGATGAAACGGTTCTAGGATTTTTCAATTCGGGTGCATTTGATAAAATGCTCCTAAGGGTAGCCCATGATGATACGCAAAGTTTTAAGAACAACAATGATTGGTTAAAGTACCACCCAAAACAAGCATTGATTTTCAAAGAACCTGAAAAAACATGGAACCAACTTAAAGATACCTATCGCAATGAGTTTGAGTATTTGGTTTATGGAAAATTGCCAAAAGAGGAAAGCATTTTGGAAATAATTCTGTCCATATCAAATAGACTCACAAAAATAAAATGGGAGAATGTATAATGTAGATCAAATAGTAGACCAAAACAAGGACACGAAATGCAAATCTTTAATCTACTTATCTCTACCTACCCACTATCCAGCAGAGGAAATCACTTCTGCCGTTGAATCGGTTGGATATCATTTTACCAAGAAATAAAAGGAATGTCCAGAAGAATAGATTAAATGGTTCAAATAGGATTGGGGGTTACCTTGATCCTATTCGGATTGTATAAGTTTTTTGGATTTCTGCCTCACGACCGTGTGATGACCGAGGAGTCCATTGCTGTTTACAAAGGACTATTGGCCAATAAATTTATAATGCCAACAGTGGGTGTGGTGGAACTGTTACCAGTTATACTTTTGGTCGTTGGTAGATGGATAATTGTTGCATTGTTAGCTATGATTCCTATTGCTTTTGGAATCATGGGTTTTCACTTTGCGGTGGATATACAGGGCATCTTTTGGGGGAATTTTGATAGCTTTTGGGCTTGTTTACCTTCTTTCAATGCATTTTTCTAACGTTGGATACCTAATCAAGGAAGTGGATACCATTGGTTGAATATCGTGATTTTCCATAAACCGCAACCAATAATTGAATTTATTGGTTTTTGAAAATTCCTTTACTATAATATGTAAAGTTCAATTTTTTGTTTGTAATCGCCCCAAGGTGTCTTTGGCTTTTAAATTAAAGGGATATCAATCAGGAATATAAAGGGTAAGCGATATTTGAGGAAGAACGTTTCAATCTTTCATGGGTAAATTCCCTTACCTTGAAGGTGTATAGGATACGTAAAGTCAATGGTCTCAAAAATCATCAGTATGCGTTTTACCAAGTAGGGTTTGGTTCTCTGGGTGGTCAATATCCCGCAGCGGTATCGTCCCCTCGTTTGTCCGCCCCGCCCTCAAGTCTGCCGTCTTCCAGCACT
>PAPI01000005.1 GCA_002708845.1 Leeuwenhoekiella sp. | reverse complement strand
TTGCACAACCCATATGGTGATGGAAAAGCAACAGAAAGAATTATAAAATTTATTGAAGCATTATAAAATGGAAAAGAAACCGACGGTGGTTATGATGGGGCTTGGCTATATAGGTTTGCCCACTGCAGCACTTATAGCAAGTAAACGAGTAAAAGTAACAGGAGTTGATATCCATCAACACGTAGTGGACACTATAAATGAGGGGAAAATTCATATTGTGGAACCAGATTTGGATGGTTTGGTGCATCATGTTGTAAAGGAAGGGTATCTTAAAGCCTCTATAAAGCCAGTAGCTGCAGATGTATATTTAATTGCTGTCCCCACCCCATTTAAAGGAAATCATGTTCCAGACCTTTCGTTTGTTGAAAAAGCAGTTAAAAATATAATACCAACTCTTCAAAAAGGAGCTTTAGTAATTTTGGAATCTACCAGTCCGGTAGGAACTACACATAAAATTCAAGAACTGATTTTTCAGGAACGTCCAGACTTAAAAGGCGAAATTTTTATTGCTTATTGCCCAGAACGCGTTTTACCTGGGAATGTAATCTATGAATTGGAACAGAATGATCGCGCTATAGGCGGCATTGATGAAGCTTCTACAGAAAAAGCAGTATGGTTTTACAAGCATTTTGTAAAGGGTGAATTGCACAAAACCAATTCACAAACAGCTGAAATGTGTAAATTGGTTGAAAACTCATCGCGGGATGTGCAGATAGCTTTTGCCAATGAACTTTCCATGATTTGCGACAAAGCAAACATAAACGTTTGGGAATTAATCCGTTTGGCAAACAAACATCCACGAGTGAACATTTTGCAACCCGGCACAGGCGTTGGTGGCCATTGCATTGCTGTAGATCCGTGGTTTATAGTTTCTGAATTTCCCGAAGAATCAAAAATAATCCGTTCTGCACGTGAAATAAATAACTATAAGACAGAATGGGCAATTGAGAAAGTTAAAAATGCCGCGCTTCAATTTAAAATTGAAAATGATAGAGACGCTATTATAGCCTGCATGGGCTTAGCTTTTAAACCAAATATTGATGATTTAAGAGAGTCTCCAGCACTTCACGTTGCCCAACAATTAGATATAGATGGTTTTAAGGTTTTGTTTGTGGAACCTAACCTAAAATCTCACGAAAAGTATTTGTTAACCTCTTTGACAGAGGCAAAAGAGAAGTGCGACATTATGGTATTTTTGGTAGCGCATAAAGAGTTTAAGACGTTGAATGGAGAACTTCAATTGAAGGTTTTGGATTTTTGTGGGGTGAGAGAAAATTAAAATATAATGAAAATATTGGTTACTTGTCACGGGTTTTTAACCCCTTCTATGACTTTTATTTACAATCAAATAAAAGCATTGCAGGATCAAGGCCATACTATAGAGGTTGTTGCCTGTGAAAGAAAGAATGAGCATATTTTTCCGCTTAAGAATGTTCATATTTATAAAGAAAAAAAGGATTTAAATTATATCATATCTGCTTTTAAAAGAAAGCTTAATATTGAATTCACATACTTCAGTACTAGTTTTTCGAAAAAATTTCAAAAGCATATAGCTACATTTGAACCAGATATCATCCATTGCCATTTCGGCACACATTTTTTTCGGTTGGGTAATTATTTTTCTACTAACCCAATTCCCACTATAATTACATTTCACGGGTATGATGCTTCTGCTGCATTAAGAAACAAACTTTACTGTAAGGCGCTTAGGAATGTATTTAAACAACCCCTTATCCGTGGAACGGCAGTCTCTGAGGCGATAAAAAGTAATCTGTTAAATATTGGGATTCCTTCAGAGAAAATTATTGTAGATTATTTGGGGGTAGATGTTAATTTTTTTCAAAGAAAAACCTCGAAACAATTAGATCCAACTACACCCGCTATTTTTTTACAAGTTTCAAATTTCGTCGAAAAGAAAGGGCATCAATACACTTTAAAAGCTTTCAAAAAACATCTAGATGCAACTAATAACAATGACATTTTATTATTTGGGGGAACTGGTCCTCTCTATAATGAAATGATAAAACTTTGTGAAGATTTGAACCTGTGCCAACATGTTAAGTTTTTAGGTTTGGTAGATAGATTTCAAGTAAGAGAATTGATGGAGGAGGCCCATTTTTTTGTACATCACAGCGTAACTGCCACTGATGGAGATACCGAAGGTTTACCAACGGTTTTGATGGAGGCAATGGCTATGGACCTTCCATGTATAAGTACTTTCCACGCAGGAATTCCAGAAATTGTTGACCATGGTCAAAATGGGCTACTAGTTAATGAGGGTAATGTGGAGGATATGTCAAAAGCTTTTTCAACGATTAAAAAATTGAAGTGCACACCACGCTCGGTAGTGGAAAGTAGATTCAATTTGAACAACAACACAAGAAATATTACTGCAATTTTTGAAAGCCTAAGTAAGCATAATGCAAAATCAAAATAGTGTTGTAAAAGGAATAAAATGGACATCGATGGGTACCATTGGTGTAGCTGTTTGCTCACTTTTGCGTCTTTCCATATTAACTCGGTTTTTGGATAGGGAAGACTTTGGATTGATGGCGCTCGTGCTATTCGTTTTAGGGGTGATTAGTCTTTTTATGGATATGGGGTTGACCTCAGCCATTTTTCACCGCCAAGAAATTTCAAAAAAAGAATACTCAAGTCTTTACTGGATAAATTTGGCATTTGGTATTTTGGTCTTCATCGTCATAGTTTTTTTATCTCCGCTGATTGCAAATTTTTACGATAGTCCCCTTCTAAGTAGTTTGATAATCATTATGTCTACTACCGTAATCTTTGCTGGACTAGGCAATCAATTCCGTACCGTTGAACAAAAGAAGCTAAACTTTAAAATCATCGCATTAGTTGAATTGTTGAGTGCAATTTTATCCCTTATTGTTGCAATTGTAATGGCAGTAAAGGGGTTTGGGATTTATGCTTTGGTAATTTCTGCTCTTATCCAGTATGCTTTACCCAATATCTTTTTCTTTTTGCGAGGCTGGTTATTGTATCCACTTCTATTTCATTTCAATTTAAAGGAATCCTTTCTTTTTTTAAGAATCGGAATTTTTGAAGTAGGCAGCCAATTTGTAAATTATTTCAATAGGGATATGGATATTATTATTATAGGAAAAGTGTTCAGTCCTGAAATATTGGGGGGGTATAGTTTGGCAAAACAATTGGTGTATAAACCTGCACAGATTGTAAATCCTATAATAACTAAGATTTCCAACCCATTGTTGGCAAAATTTCAGGGCAACCTTTCTTCTCTTAAGAAAAACTATTTGAAACTGATCAACATTGTTTCTTCCGTCAATTTTTTTGTGTATTTGTTGGTATTTCTTTTTGCACCATTAATCGTTCAAATACTCTATGGCACTGAATATGAAAACATCGTTATTTTGGTACGTATTTTATCGGTTTATATGTACATACGCAGCATAGGCAACCCTATTGGGAGCCTTGTTATTGCAACGGGAAGAACGGATATTTCATTTTTTTGGAATATATTTTCTTTACTTGTAATGCCAGCTTTTATCTTTATAGGCACACAATTTTCTGCAGAAGCAGTTGCATACGCAATGGTTGCAGGTATTATTGCGCTTTTTGTACCCAATTGGTGGCTTTTGGTGAAACGTATGACTGGGGCTTCGCTATTGGAGTTTTGTAGCGCTGTAGTACCGAAATTGTATTTAAAAGAAATGAGAATTTTTATTCAGAAAAGAAATAAAAATATTTAAGTTTTATACTGAAGTTAAACTATATCTACAATGCTTTTTAACTCGCTTTCTTTTTTAATTTTTCTTCCCATTGTTCTTATACTGTATGTTATAACACCTAAGAAATTTCGGTGGGTTCTGCTTTTAATAGCCAGTTATTATTTTTACATGAGTTGGAATGCAACCTATGCGCTGCTAATTGCTTTCTCAACTTTAGTTACCTATTTGAGCGGTATTTTTATTTACAGAATGAAAACTGTAAATGGAAGAAAAATGATTGTGGCTATCAGTTTCATTGTTAATCTATCAATATTATTTTTCTACAAATACTTCAATTTCTTTTCTGAAACCTTTGCGAAGGTTTTTGATAAGTTTGGAATGAGTATTGACGCCCCTGTGCTTGATATTTTATTACCTGTGGGAATTTCATTTTATACCTTTCAAGCACTCAGCTATACAATGGATGTTTACAGAAAGGAAATAGAACCTGAGCGAAATATTGGAATTTACGCGCTCTTTGTATCTTATTTTCCCCAGTTGGTGGCCGGCCCTATTGAACGATCTAAACATTTATTGCCACAGCTACATAATTTTTCCCAACTTAACTATGAAAATTTGAGGGCAGGGTTTTTATTGATGTTATGGGGATTTTTTAAGAAAATTGTAATTGCAGATAGAATTGCGGTTTTAGTAAATACAGTTTATGATGACCCTGGGAAATATACGGGTATTGAAACCTTTGCAGCCGTACTTCTTTTCTCTTTTCAAATTTTTTGTGACTTTTCAGCCTATACAGATATAGCGAGAGGAGTTGCAAGACTGATGGGTATAGATCTCATGAAGAATTTTGACAGCCCTTATTTTTCAAAAAATATTACTGAATTTTGGAGAAGGTGGCATATATCCCTTTCTACGTGGTTTAGAGATTATCTATATATCCCGCTTGGGGGGAGCAGAAAGGGAAAAGAAAGAACTTATTTCAATTTGTTTTTTGTATTTCTAGTAAGTGGGCTATGGCATGGTGCATCTATGAATTTTGTTATTTGGGGAGCGATGCACGGAGTACTGATTGTGCTGGAAAAAATTTATTATAAACGAACCTCATGGTTTTTTTCAATTAAAAGAGATGCTTCCTTAAGCATCAAACTTTTTAGAGGATTATTCACTTTTACATTAGTTACTTTTTTATGGATTTTCTTTAGGGCCGATACCTTTTCAGACTCTTTGATTGTTATACAGAATTTATTTAATTGGGACATGTCACGAGTATTTAACGGTGAATTATATAAATTGGGATTGACTTCTGGCCAAATATGGCTAAGCGTGTTTTTTATTGGCATCATGCTCTTGGTGGAATATTACAACTCCTTTGTTGCCAATCCCATTTCATTATTACTGAAGCAACATATTGTCTTTAGATGGTCAGTATATTTAATTTTAATTTTAACCACTTTAATTTTCGGAGCCTATGGCGGCGAGCAGCAACAGTTTATTTACTTTCAGTTTTAAGCTTATACTTTTTCTAAGTGTTTTGGGAGCATTTATTTGGGTTTTTTTAATTCCATTTGCTCCAGACATTGATAGTGAACAAAAGTACGTTTATGCTATTAATAAAATTAATAAGGAAGAAAATGAAAATAAATACGATATAGCTTTTTTTGGAAATTCATATGCGTTTACTGCTTATGACCCCACAATGATTAAGAATAAATTGGGATTAAATGCCATTCATCTAAATTCAGGGGCTCAAAGATTAGAAACTTCTTTATTTGTTGCTGAAGAGGTTTTAAAGAAACATAAATTAAAATATGCAATTTTTGAGGTGTCAGGCGCAACACTTCTAACACCTTCAGAAAAAGAACAAAAAATATGGTATTTTCAAACAATGGCATTGCAAGAAACTCCTTTTTCGATAAATAAATTTATAAATGTCACGAATTATTTTCCTGTTAAAGAGCAAACTAAATATTATGCCTCAGCCTTATCAAAATATTTAGGAAGAACCCTTCGCCTTAATGATATAGAGAATTACAAATCTCACATAAAGGATACAAGCTACTTTTCCAGCGATAAAATTTATTTTTCATATGATGGTTTTTTAGCTAACAATCGATATCCCTTAAAAAAAGAAGTCTTTGAAAAGGATTTTTATAGAGAGCCCTATAAGAATAAAAAAGTATTATGGACTGAGAAAAAAATATCCATAATGGAGAAATTTATAAGGAATGCTCAAAAACAAGGAACCCAAGTTATTTTACTACATTCATTAAAGGTATATCCCACAATATATAATGATTCAGCAATTCAAAAATTACTAAAAAAATATGATAATGTTCGTTTTTTAGATTTAAATGCACAAAGAGATCGATATTCTCTTAATGCACAAAGTTTTTATAATGCGACACATTTAAATTACAGAGGAAGTTATCAAGCAACGAATAGATTAGTAGAGAGTCTTTCCCAATTATATGATATTCCAATTAAAAATAATACCGGATTAGATTTTAAACTTTTTAAATTCTCAGATTTTTTCTATAGCCTTGAAGGTTCTCAAGATAAATTTGTAAAATTTGAGTTTGATAGTATTCCCAAAGTATTAAAGAATCATAAATTAATTGTATCTCTTTATCCTATCGATCCCGATTTATTATCGGATAGAACCAAAAAAAGCAATTATGAATCTGATAATTATAGTTTTGATCTTTCAAAAGATGTAATTGACGTGGGAACTTCAAAAGTTTTTATTAAAAAAATGGATACAAAGATTACTTATGAAACCTTAAAGAGATTAATGATTTATTTTTATAATCCTAAGGATACCTTGAAATTACCAGCCCAAAATATTTATCCTGTTAAATAATATTTCACCCTACATTTCATTATTGTTGCCGTTTTTGTTCTAAATAGGTGGCTTTTGGTAGTACGATTGACGACAGCTTCATTTATGGAGGTTTGGTGGGCGGTGGTTCCAAGATTGTATTTAGAAGAAATTTCAAAATTGGTTGAGATGAAAAGCATTAAGATTCAGGGCACATTTTAGTTTCTATCTTTTTAATTCAACAGGACTACATTTTTTGAAGCCGTTTAATGATTTGTATGATAGCTATATGTTTTTAATTTTAAAATCCTTAAATTCATAAATTAAAATTTATAAAAATGAGAAATAGAAATCTAAAAAGTACATCCATCTTTTTTTTCGCTTCATTTTTTATTTTTTTAGCCTGTTCCAAGAATGATGACAAAGAAATTGATGAAGAAACAGAAGAAATAGTAAAATCCCAAGTATACATAGCTACAAACTTCACAAATACAGAATCTGCTGGAATGCCAGGAGAAATTGCGAGATTTACTATCCAACTTACAAATGCAGAAAATTTTGATTATTTGGAATTTCATAAAACTACTGATGGAATTGAAGATGAAAGTGCTTATAAGAAACTTACAAAATTTGATGTGAATTACAACGGGAATAATGAATTTGAGGAAATAATAGAATATGTATTGAAGAATGAAGATGTTAATAAACAACATGAAATTTTAATTAGTGTATTTGATTCAGACGGATCAGTGCAGAACTTCAATTATTCTTTTTTGGTAACTCCAAAATTTCCCGAATTGAATTGCTATTCTACTTTAACAGAAGGAATACCGTATGAGCCTAACCACGATCAGACACCTGTAGATGTGTATTTTAAAGTTCCTGCGGGGTTTGGTGAACTTACAGCAGTCAAAACAATAGATGGCATTATTGATGAAAACTTTAGTGTGATTATAAATGAGAATACTGCAACCCCGGTAGATGACTTTTATTTTAGATTTTCTTTTATCCACAATTTTATTGAAGAAGAATATGAAAAAGAGGTAAAGTATAAATTTCATTTAATTGACCAATTGGGCAGAGAGAAAGATTGCGAGGTGATCTTAAATACGTTGGCTCCAAGGCCAATAGAAGCTGGTGCCACTTTTATCCATTTCGCTTATGATATTGAGCAGGGGTATATTTTATACAGCATAAGTGAACGAAAGTTATATCGGCTTATTGATGTAGAAAACGATCCGTCATTAGAATCAAAAATAGATCTAGTATTTAATAATGGAATAAGTTTTTCAAGCCCGAGTGTTAGTAATTATACACAAGATTGGTCTATAAGAAATGCCACAACTTTTAAAAAGACAGAATATACGTTTTTTGAACTCGATGAATATAATGCGTATGAAATATATTCCTTTTATGATGAATCATCAGATAGCCCTTCTTTTTATGCCGGAACAGACTATTATAGCCAGGGGATTGCTTTCAAAACTGATGGAGTAAATGGCAGCGATGTTATACAAGGAATGTTTTATATTTCTATGGTTGATCCATTTATATCGGCTGATACAGGCTTTTACATAGGCAGAAAACCATTGGATTAAATCAAATTATATTATGGACAAAGGAAAAAATTTAAATATCTTCTTTTTGGGTTTCTACTTAATTTTTTTAGCAGGTATATTATCTTGTGCAAAGGATGATGATCAGAAAACCGAAGAGACGGAAATTGAAGAAGAAACTGAAATCACAATAACGGTAGAAGACCTAACTCTCAATATTGATGAGCATCCTGAGGATGGTTATATTTTAGGTGCGGTTGAAGCCGAAACAAATATCGGTACCTTAAGTTTTAGTTTAATAGAGCAAAACCCTACCGATGCATTATCTATTAACGAAACTACGGGGGAATTAAGCGTCAAAAACAGTGCACTCTTTGATTTTGAAACGCATCCTGAAATTACTGCTATAGCAAAAGTAACAAATGAAGATGTCTTTAAAAATGCTACCATATCAATAATTTTGAACGCCCCCCAAACTCCAGATTATCATAAAATGATTGACGAAGATAACATTTGGGTGGATACTTATTATTTTGATGATGGTATGAGTGGGACTACGGTTTGGCGTAAAATATATTTTGATGGGGAAGAAATTATAAATGGCAAAACATATTTTAGTTTACACGCTACCGTAATTGACTATAAATATAATAGTTCAGGTTTTGATATTTACAATAATTCAGTTAAAGAAGAAATAGAATTATATAAAATACGGGAAGAAGAAGCTACCAAAAAAGTTTACATGTTAGACAATAATAATAATGAGGTTTTACTATACGATTTTTCCTTGGAGGTGAATGATATTATTGATTTATGGAATCTCAAAACAAACAGATACACTACACAAACCGTTGTTGAAGTAGAAAATTTTACCTTACCTAATGGCGAGATTCGAAAGAAGATTATTTTTGAGAGTTACTATTCAATAATGGAAGGAGTTGGATATATTGACAATCGTGAATTCTTTAATCTGTCTTGTTTTTTTAAAAATGATACAATTTTATTGAAAAATGATAATTATTGCGATGAGAATTTTTGGAATGAAGGAAATTTGCCTGAGATAAATTTAGAAGCATCTTACGTAGTTAATCAAAAATTAATATCTGTTTCTAATTTAAAAAGAGATGGAGGAAATCATACTGAAAATAATATTCTTGAAAAAGGCATTTGCTGGAGTAACATTTCTCAAACCCCAACCATTAGTGATAATTTTACAAATGTATATTCAAATGAAACAATAGGATTGGCCAATAATGAAGTTTCAAACCTTAATAATTATTATACTTCAATTTCACAATCTCAATTGCAATCTAACACGCTTTATCATTTTAGGTCCTATTCAAAAAATGCTAATGGAGTTGCCTATTCAGCCATTTCTTATTCTTTAGATTCTGGATTCCTCACAAGTACTTTAAGAACGAGTTTAATCAATAAAGAAGTGCTACCGGATGGAAATATTAATTTTCATTTAGAGGGGAATCTAATTAATAATAATTTTCCAAATAGTGCTACAATAATTGAAAAAGGCTTTGCTGTTTTGCACCAAAACAATTATGATCTCAACCCTCAGTCTCCGCATGAAAGTCAGCTTACCCAAGTGCAGGCAGGAACTTTGGATAGTTTTGAATATGTAATAAATTTTACGGGAATTAATTTCTATAAATCGTCATACTTTTGGACTTATGTAAAGTTTGCAAATGGTCTCATTGTTTATGGAAACCAATTAGAAGTAAACTAATTTATTCCACACTCAAAATTTATTAGATCCCAAGATACATTTTTATGATTCATTTTTTGTGCTCATAAAGTATTAGTTTTGTGATAAAGTAAAAAACCTTTACCAGCAATTGAAAATCCTGTATCAAATTTTATTGGTTGCCCTTTTTTTAATGATTAGTGCGACGAAGTTTAATAACTTGTTCTTACTAATTTTAGTCTTCCTAGTTAGCAGTGCGTGGATAGTTATAAAAAAAGGAAAATTAAGGTTGCCAGTATATTTCTATGGGGTATTTATAATATATTTTATCTTCTTAATAGTTGGATTTTTTTACGACCATAAAAATCCCACCATTGATATTAAATTCCAGATTTATGGATTTTTATTCTATATATTCCTTTTAAACATTGGAAAATTTGATTTTTTGAAGTTTTTGTTCATTCTCAATTTTGCCGTGTTCATTGTATACATGTTACTTTATTTGGGGATTTTACCTAATTGGTGGGACTATACAGTCATTGGATATAGAGGAAGAGTTTATGGACCAGCAATTATACCTATAGTCTTAATTTGTTTTTATTATTTATTAAAAAGGAAACCATTGGATATATCCCTTGGCTTGTCCTTTTTGATAGCAATGCCATATTTAGTATTGACTACCAATTTAATGAATATGGTAATTACAGCTGTTTTACTCTTTTTGATAATGGCAAATTTTAAAAAACTATTTCAGCCTAGCTATATAATTATCTCTGCTTTAATAGTCATCTCTAGTATAGGTTATATTAATTCAGATTTAGCTCCTCAACTTATTAAGGAAAAGCTTCCGTACGTTCTAAAACCTTGGGATTATGCAAGCCTTAAAATCCGTATAGAAGATTTTGGAAAAGCTGTAAGGTCTGAGGATTTTAATACTGCTCAGAAAATTTTTGGAAAGGGATTTGGCGCAAGCACATCGATATACCGGGAAAATGAAGAAGCACAGAGCTTCAGCAGATACTTCACTTTTCAAGAAATTGATAATGGATTTTATTATCTATATCACCGGGGAGGCTTCCTTTTACTTTTTATATTTTTATTACTTCATTTGGTTTTGCTGCTAAAACTTCCTACAATTAGAGCGCAAGCGGGTTTTGTTTTTTTAGTGGTATTCACCAATTTATTATCTATTCACTATTTTAACAATGTTTTCTATCTGTTAATTCCTTTTTTAATCCTGGAAGGCGACAATTTTATGAAAAAACAAATGATACTTGAAGAAAAAGATTAATTATAGCCAAAGTGTAATTTCAAAGAGAGTAAAACCGTAATAATGGTAAATTTATTTCTAAACTCAAAAATATCATCTTTATAAATTAATTTTAAATCCTCCTTAAGTTCTTTATTAGAAATGAAATGAATATGACCATCAAAAATAGCGTCTAAAGTCTTTAAAATTTCATCGTCATGTGAAGCCCAATTTGAAATAGGATTCATGCTATCATATGGTAAATTAAAATATTTCTTTCCTCCATTAACATACTTCTTAATTATACCGCCATACCTTCTTTTTAAAGAAGACGTGGGTTTCAAACCAATTTTTTCCCATTCATATTTTAAAATATTTGGATGGTAAGCTTCTAACCATTTAAAATAGATGTCTTGATTGAGTTTAAAACTTGTGGGAAGTGTTAACATAAAATCAATCAATTCTGTATTGTAAAAGGGGGAAATATGATCAACATAATTTGATGCTATTCTATCGCCTGTTAATGTTCCATTTATTTGTCGTTGTTCGTATGAATAAAGCTCATAATTTTTATCTTGATATCTTTCTAGAATATTATCCAAACCTTTTATTTTTTCTATAAGATGTGTATGTTTTACGTTTCCAGTTAAACCTATTTTATCTTTATTTTTAAAAATCTCATAATTTTCCCGAACAAATGAACCAAAAACGACATCACCTATTTGTCCAGAGTGCAAAACACCATAATCTGAAAAATTCATCCTTTTAAAGGAATTTTGCATTGTAGCTATTGGCGTATACAATGAAAGCCCATCACTAGGAATAATGTAATTCTCCATTATGTTATCAACTAAATAGAGGCCATTATTTAAATTTAATTGAGTGTGTGCATAAAAATTATCTTTAGCGATAATATTTGAAATCCGTACATCACTCGAAGTTGGTGAACCATATGTATAAGAGTTTATTTTATTAAAGCCTAATTCGAATGCTAATAGCGCATTCACTCTAGAATCCATACCTCCACTAATTAAAGTTAGATGGCCTTTATTTTCTGTTAAATCTTTTTTCCATTCTCGCTTTACTGATTTAATCATCAACCTATCTATTTCAGAAATAGCTTCATTATGACTTATATCGTAATTAATAGGTTTTTCTAGGTGGTAGTATTTTTGTTTGTGTAGAACTTTGCTCTTTAAATCGAAACTTATAATTGTTCCATAATTCAAACGTTTTATTTCATTTACAAGTGTTTGGTCATCGAATACTTGTCCATACAGCGCTAAGGAATAAATTGCATCAGTATTATAATTAAGGCCAATATTGTTTTCTCTAAGTACTTTTGATAATACATGCATTTCAGAAGAAAATGCAAATCCTAATTTAGAATCATAGAAATAGAAAACATTTTTAGTGCCTAATGAATCATTAAAAACATGCACAACTTCAGACTGCTTTGAAAAGATAAAACCTGAAAAAACGCCTTCAATGTTGGAGATAAAATCGAGGCCACTTTTTAAAAATTTTTCAATAAAATCTTCCGCTGAGGAAAATGAATTATAATTTATACCTTCAAAGCATAGAATAAAATTTTCGTTTTCAAATAAAAATCTGTCATCTTTAAATTTTGACAGCACAGATCTTCCGAATAAAAAATCACTAAACTTAATTTCACTTTTATCGATGTTTACGAATTTAGAATTGAAAAAGGAATCGTAAACTTTTTGCGAATGGTTATTATTTAATAGGATCCCATATATTCCAGCCATTTTCTAGATATTTTAATTATAATTCTATTTAGCTAAATTAAAGGAATTTTAAGGTTTTAAAAGTACTATATATATTAATCTGAATATTTTGTCAATAGAGCTTTATTCTAAATAATGGATTCAATAGATTTGTGTAAATTTTTGATGAATATATATGAATATTCTTTACATAGTTCCCAATGTGTTAAATGCTTTCGGTGGACCTAACACTCGAACAAAGAGGTTGAAAAAAGAATTTCTAAAAGATGGAGGTGAAATAATTGAGACTAAGCAAAAATTTTTTCGATCCTTTAAATTACGTAAAATTAATTTAGCGTATGTTGAATCTGCCACAAACCGCATTAACCTTATTGATATTCCCTGCCTTTTTTTCTTAAGGCTGCGTTCAAAAAAAACAATCGTCTTTATCCGCGATATCTATATAGAATTATTCCCGGAAGAATACACCTCTTTTCGAAGCAGGATAACTTATTTTTTTAATAAACTGAGCAATTTCTACTTAACCTTGATTTCTACTTCAATGGTTTTTCCTACAAAGGAAATGGGCGAAGTTTTTTTTCAAAAAAACAAGTTTTTCCCCAAACGTCCTTTTACAGATTTGCCGCCGGGAACCCACGAAATCACTGAAAACCGAGCCTCGCCCAATTTCTCCGAAAAGCTTGGCATCCTATACTTGGGAAGCTTAGGCTATACAAATTCTGGGTATCAAAATTTTATTGACTTTGCCGAAATGTTTAAAAACGAGTACAATTTCTATATCCTTTCTGGCGACAAAGATTTAAAAGAAAAGGTAACTGCAAGTCACATACACTTAGGAAAAGTACCACGAAAGAATATTCCGCAGTTTATTCAAGAAAACAATATTGCATTTGCCTTCCATACGCGTCCCAGAAATATATACGACGACATTACGTTTCCTATTAAGATGTTTGATTTTTTAAGTTTTCAGCTACCGTTTTTTTCTGAAGAACACATTCCGGCCAAACGATTGTTAGGCAACGATTACCCACTTTTTGCATCTTTAGAAAACAAACAGGAAATCCATCGTAAAATAAAAAGTATCAACCCACAGGAATATCAAGCATTACTGAGTCTGCTCAAAGAATTAGCCCTTAACAATACATATGATAAAAGGTATAAAAAGCTACTGCAATAATAAATCGATTTGGCGAATTTTATTCGAAACTAGCACCTATTTATTTGTGGCAACCTTACCGTTATGGGACAAGCTAAATACCCTGGTGCTTTGGCTGTTTGTAGCCTCGTCTATCTTTTTTTTAAAGCCAAGAGAGAGGCTGCAAAACATAAAACACAACAAAAAGGCTTTTTTTGGTTTGTTTGCACTATATCTTTTGTTTATAATTGGGTGGATACTTTCAACAGAGACTAAAGATGCATTGCGCGATATGGAACGCACTTTAACACTCGTTATATTCCCCTTAATTCTCTTATCCCACAAACGCGAAGATTTCAATTTAAAAAAAATATACATTGCATTTGGGCTTGGACTTTTTACTGCAATGGTTATTTGTTGGGCGGTTATTATTGAATCAATTTTAACCAATGCTACCCCGTGGGTACAAGCAGGTTATTTTTTTAAATGGGTTTATAACGGTTGGAATGCCGTAAAACCATTGGAGGGCCATCCCAGTTATTTTGCCGTAATGCTGGTAATCTTTATGGTAGGTTTAATAAGGCTGCCAGATTTTATTAACTTAAGAAAGAACAAAGTAAAGTTTCTACTCTTATTAGCCCCATTCTTTCTTTTTTTGATAGAGACCAGCAGTAGGATAGGCGTTATTTGTTTTGTTGTCATAATAATGGTAACCATTTTTAAAAAACTTGAAATCAAGAGAATACTATATGCTATAGCTTTATTGGTTGCTTTGTCATTTCTCTCAATAAAATTTGATTTTTTGGGGTCTAAGTTGGCTACCATTGTGGACACCAAAGGAAACATTACTTTGGACAGATATGATAGATGGGGTGCAATTCTTTCTGATTTTAACCAACGTGAGAGCTGGATGTTTGGTGTGGGAACTGGCGATACGCAAGAACTATACAATATTGCTTACAGTAAAAACGGGTTTATACTCGCTTTAAAAGAACATTACAACGCCCACAACCAATACTTAGAATTTCTAATTTCTAATGGAGTTTTAGGGCTGTTGGTTTATTTAGGTGTGCTATTTATTTTTTTCAGAAAAACAAAATTAAAGGGTGAAGCACTGAGCTTTTTTATAATAATCGTCTTGTTTTCGGGATCAGAAACCATCTTTGGAATAAGTAAAGGCGCTTTTATATTTTCCTTTTTCTATGCACTTTTCATTCTGTTATATTCAAAACGAACGGTAAATGTCAACTAAAAAACAGCGATTGTTCCTCGTATCGAATATGTACCCGTCCACAGAAAATGTCAGGTATGGCATCTTTGTGAAGAATTTTGAGGCCGCGGTTAACGATTATTTTGAAGTTGAAAAAATAGTACTTACAAAAAAATATTCCTTCCTCTCCAAGTTTTTTGGGTACTTGAAATTATATTTCCAGATCAGCAAGCTTTATTTTAAATGCAAAAAAAATGATTTGGTGTATGTACATTTCCCATTGCACGTGGCACCGGTCTTATTGCCATTGTGGTGGCTAAACCGAAAAGTAATTTTGAACTTTCACGGCAGCGACCTAATTTTTAATTCTCCATTTAAAAAAGTCCTTTCTCTTTTTTTAATACTTGGTTTGAAAAAATCGAACATTGTGCTGCCTTCAAACTATTACAAAGAAAAGCTATTGGCAAAATTCAATATTTCTCCATCAAGATTGTACGTTTATCCTTCCGGTGGCATTAATAGCGAGGTGTTTTTTCAGAATCGAAATGGTAAGCATTCCAGCTTTGTAATTGGCTTTGTGTCTAACTTCATTGAAGGAAAAGGATGGCGCATTTTTTTGAATGCAGTTAAAAGAATAAAAGAAGAGAAAAGTATTGTCAATTTTGAAATACTTATGGTTGGCGATGGCCCAGATAAGGAAGAAATTCAAAATTTACTTGCCGCTTTGGATGCTAAATTTGCAATTATTTCTAACATTTCGCAGAAAGAGCTTGCCTCAATCTATAATCAGATGGACGTTTTTGTTTTCCCCACCTATCGCGAAGAGGAAAGTCTTGGTCTCGTGGGTCTTGAGGCAATGGCTTGTGGTGTACCCGTAATTGCAAGTAAAACCGGTGGGCCAATGGGTTATGTTGAAGAAAATGTCAATGGATTTCTCTTTGACAAAAAAGATGTGAAAATGCTAACTGAAAAAATGCTAGCTTTTTATGCCCTGACAGAAGAACAGAAAAATACAATGAAACATAATGCAATCACCACTGCTCAAGCTTATGATTCAGTGAATGTAAATAAAAACCTTGTAGCATTTCTGGAAAGTTTGTAAATTTCAAAGAAACTTAATTTTTAAAAATCACCTCTACGCATGAAATCATTTTTCACATATTTTACGATGATTTTCATACTAATTGGATGCTCCAATAATGATGAAAACCCTACACAGGAGACTCCAAAAAATCTTGTGGTCATTAGTTATTTCCCATCATCAGCTATGGCAGGCGAGGAAATAACTTTTGTAGTAGAAAATATTATTGTTTCTAAAGAATATACTATTCTTTTTAACGGAATTGCTTCAGAAGCGGTTCAAAACTTCCAAACAGAAATTAAAGCAATTGTTCCTTCCAATGCTACAACCGGGGAAATTGTTATAAAATATGATGATAAAAACTTAAACGTTGGAACCCTTGAAATAACTGAGGAACCGACCTTATTAATCACCAGTTTTTCCCCTACTACGGCTTTTAAAGGAGATGAGATTACATTTGTGGGCGAAAATATTGACCCTGCAATTACTTATGCGGTCTTTTTCAATGGTATTGAAGGTGAAACTGCGAGTGTTACCGAAAATGAAATAGTAGCTATCGTTCCTCAAGGCGCAACTTCTGGAGAAATAACCATTTCCTATGAAGATTCAATAATAGCTGCTGGTACAATTGAAATTACTAACGAGCTGGATAAATTATATGGTTATTTCCCTGTTGAAGGAGCGGGATGCGAAGCTTTTTATATTTATAGTTTGGATATTAATACTGGTGCATTGCTCGAAGAGCAAACACTTCTTAATGCCCTTAATTGTTACTCTTATATATCATCCAACTTTTATAGGAATACAAATATTTTTGTGCATACTTTTTCTGAACATTGGGCACAAGGGCAGCCATTATATAAAAATGTTTTAATTAAAAATTTCAATACTGGGTATCAGGCTACTTGGATTTTAAGAGACGAAGGAGATCGTGATGGAAGTATTTTAGCGGCATATGATAATAAAATATATTACAGCTACCGCTATTTCCCAGATGTAGATGAAACATATGAAGTACGTGTGCGAAACTTGGATACTGGAATTACAACTACAGTATATAATTTCCCGTTAGATTATATGTATGATTTTAAAAATTCAGGATTTCTGCCCTCAACAAATGAATTGGTTTTCTTTACAAAAAACGAATCAGATCAACCTATTTTCATGAAACTTAATGTAGAAACCTCAACTCTCACTAGTTATAATATTTCTGAAACCTATTCCAGTATTTTTATAACAAAAACAGAAAGAATATTTGGAATAAAATCTTTAGGTGGATACGAGCATGAAATTGTTGAGATAGACAAAAGTACCGGAAATATTTTATCATCTTTAGCAACTATTTCAGCTCAAACGGTTGAAAAAATAGACTATTCCCTATCGTCGAATCGAATTTTTGCTTTGCTGCGTGACACAAATTACGGCCAGTACCTTTATACTTTAAACCTTGATGATGGCACATCAACCAATATCCAATTGGATGAACAAAATACTCATAAAGATTTTTACGGAATCTATTTAAACGATTAGTTTTTATAAATACTATCTTTGCTCGCTAAAAATTAATTGTGAGTAATCCACAACGGATAAAAATCCTAAACACCGCCATAGATAACCTCTCCATGCAGGAAACCCTTGCTCTGGTGCAGGAAAAAATACAAACTGGTGAGCAAGTGCATCACGTAGTGGTAAACGCCGGAAAAGTTGTAGCAATGCAAAAGGATGCAGAACTGCGCCACAGCGTAAACCAATGCCATATTATCAATGCAGATGGTCAATCCGTTGTTTGGGCCTCAAGGTTTTTAGGAAAACCACTTAAAGAACGCGTTGCGGGAATAGACCTAATGGAAAGCTTAGTGGAAATGGCACATAAAAACAACAACAAAATCTTCCTTTTTGGCGCTAAGGAAGAAGTGGTTAAAAACGTTGTTGACAAATACTCTGAAATTTACAGTCC
>PAPI01000004.1 GCA_002708845.1 Leeuwenhoekiella sp. | reverse complement strand
TCCAATTCCTGCAGGTAATAATCTGTTCTATTGTATTCCTTTTTGATGAACCTGCGTACATAATTCTGGCTGGTTATATAGAGCCGTGAAGTATTAGGGCTTAATTTGGAAAAGCAGGTAGTGTTGTGGTATTCAAATATATCTTCCAGGGAATAGAGTTTTCCGTCTTCTCCAAAATATTTCTTTTTGATATTCTCAACTGTTCTAAGCTTGCCTTCAATGCGTAATTCCTGATAGCATTGAAAGAGCCTTGAATATTCCTGATCTAAAAATTCATTGAATTCCAACGAAAAAGCATCTGTTCCTGTTAATCGCTGAGCCCGAGAATCCCACAAAGAGAGGTTTATCTTTCGCTTTAAACTGATGTTCAGTTTCTTGTTATCAACAGATATACGGGCGTATACCGGTGCTTCTCCATTTTTGGCTCTTTGCTCATAGACCCAAAACAGGACTGAAAATGTTGAAGTAGTTCTCATGATTTGACGTGTTTAAATGAAACATGTATGCGAAAGTCAAATCAGTGATATGTAGATAAAATACTAAATCAATCGATAATTTTTGTTGACAAAATGTTGACGATCTGCGCGACGAAAAGCACAAATTCAATTGAAATCAAAAAATGTCAAAAAATATTAAAACGCTGTATATCATAATATTAACGTTTATTTAATATAGTCTAAAACCTACTCTGAGGCCTCACCAGGAATCGAACCTGGATCTAAAGTTTAGGAAACTTCTATTCTATCCGTTGAACTATGAGGCCTATTTTTAAATCGAATTTAGGATTTCTGCAGCTTCCAGCAAGTCTTTTTCTGCTTTTGCAAAACAAAAACGAAGCAAATGGTCGTCGCGCTGGTCTACATTAAAAACAGAAACGGGTATACTTGCCAGTTTATGTTCGCGCGTTAAACGCCTGGCAAAATCTACCGCAGGCTCATCAGTTATCGCACTGTAATCCATTATCTGGAAATAAGCACCTTCTGCCGGGATATAGGTAAAACGACTTTGAGTTAAAGCATTTAGAAAGGTATCGCGCTTTTGCTGATAAAAGTCGGAAAGGCCTGAATAATGCCTAGGTTCTTCAAGATATTCAGCTAAAGCAATCTGTGTGGGATGGTGCACACTAAAAACCAGATTTTGATGCACTTTTCTAAACTCGCGCATCAACTCTTTTGGCGCAAGACAATAACCCATTTTCCAACCGGTGGTATGAAAGGTTTTTCCAAAAGAAGCCGTAATCAACGCACGCTCTGCAATACCAGGAAAAGAAGCCGCACTCTGGTGAATTCTTCCGTCAAAAACCATATGCTCATACACCTCATCACTTAATAAAAGAATGTCTGTATTCCTAACCAGTTCTTCTAATTGCTTTAAATCAGAATCTTTAAAGACCATCCCGCTTGGATTATGCGGATTGTTGATGATGATCATTCGGGTTTTTGAAGTAATCGCATTTGCGACCGCGTTCCAATCGATTTTGAGGTAAGGGGCTTCTAATTGTACCGTAACTGGTGTTGCACCCTGTAATTTTACCGTTGGCTCATAACTATCAAAAGCCGGCTTGAGCAAAATTACCTCATCGCCCGGATGCACAAATGCCGTGATCGCCACATAAAGCGCTTCAGATGCTCCTACGGTGATGTTGATTTCATGTTCCGGATCGTAGATTTTCCCTCTTAAATTAGCTACAAGTTCGCTAATTTTTTCGCGTAAGCGCAAATTACCCGCAGGCGGCGCGTATTGATTGTGGCCATCAAGCATTGCCTGATTTACCAAATCAATTAACACGGGATCTGGCGAAAAACCAGGGAAACCCTGAGACAGGTTCAGCGCATCGTGTTTTACCGCCAAAGCGGTCATCTCTGCAAATATAGAAGCCTGATCGCCCGGAAGTTTACTACGCATCGTCTTTTCTAAAATGATCGGCCACCGCTTCTAACTCTTCATACCAGGCTTCACCAAACTTACGAATCAAAGCATCTTTCGTAAACTTATAAACCGGCACCTGAAGCTCTTTTCCCAGTGTGCAGGCATCGTCACAAATAGGCCATTTGTGATAGTTTACTGCGGTAAATTTAGAATACTCCTGCAGACGCACCGGGTATAAATGACAGGAAATAGGTTTTCTAAAATCAACTTCACCCGCATTGTATGCATCTTCAATTCCGCAAGAGGCTACACCCTCTTTGGTGAAAGTCACATAAGCACACTCTGCCCCATTTACCAGCGGCGTTTCGAGTTCGTCAAGATCGGTTTTAATATGCGTACCCTGCTCTTCTATCGCTTTGATACCTTCGGGTCTTAAAAATGGTTTGACCTTTGGATATATATTTTTAAGGGTTTCTACTTCATCTAGCTCCAGCGGTGCTCCAGCTTCTCCGGCAATACAACACTCTCCTTTACACGCTGAAAGATTACACACAAAATCTTTTTGTATGACTTCTTCAGAAACTATGGTTTTATCTATTTGAAACATGCTGCAAAGATACATTTTAGGCGAGAATACCTATAAGACTTAGCGCTTAAGTCTAAACGACCCTACAATACAATTAAAGATGCTTTGAATATGCTCAATCACTCTGTGTTTATACCGCAAATCACGAGATTAAGTCTATGTTAAATCTGAACATAAAACTGATTAATATCCAAAGAAATAGCTGTAATTTTGCGGCCTCAAAAAAAGAAGGATTCTTATGAACTTTGATATTAAAGAAATCGCAACTGCTACTATGATCTTATTTGCCATCATTGACATCATAGGCAGCATTCCTATAATAATTGGCTTACGCGAAAAGGTAGGGCACATTCAGAGTGAAAAGGCCTCTATTGTAGCGGCGGCTTTAATGGTCATGTTTCTCTTTATAGGAAAAGAAATCCTGAATCTGATAGGTATAGATGTTAACTCATTTGCTGTTGCCGGTGCTTTCATTATCTTTTTCATCGCCCTTGAGATGATTTTAGGCATTCAACTCTACAAAGATGACGCCCCTGAAACGGCCAGTGTGGTACCTCTTGCGTTTCCGCTGGTAGCAGGCGCAGGGACAATGACTTCATTGCTTTCGCTTCGCGCAGAATATGCCGTAGAAAACATTATTGTTGCAATCGTCATTAATATCCTGTTTGTATACCTGGTACTGAAAGCTTCGGGAAGAATCGGGAAATTGCTGGGAAAACAGGGAATTAGTCTTATACGCAAAATCTTTGGCGTAATTTTGCTGGCAATGGCCGTTAAGCTGTTTACAACCAATATTCAAGGATTGTTTTAATGATACAATCCTAACGTTTTAACTTCGGCTAAATTCTAAAAAATACAATTATGAAAATAGCGCTTTATATTTTTTTGGGACTTGCAAGCGCCCTGATGATTTTTAATCTTACTAAAATAGACTACGCAGCTCCTTTTGAAGGAAACAGTATGGTTGCAGTAATCTCGGTTATTGCCTGTCTTTGCGCAGCTCTACTTGTTTTAATCCTGATGATCTCCCGTAAAATAGCCGAAAAAAGTCGTAAGGCCCGTTCCGGCAGATCTTAATTTACAATAGGGAAACCAGCGTAGGATTTATAAACTCGTATACAACTCCTGCAATAAAAGTAACCAGGGCCAATAAAAGAAATACTTTGTGAAGTCGCTGAAAGAGCAAAGTACGCTTCAGTTTTCGGCGTAACTGCTTATCACGAATTTTTTTCATCTGTTCTTTGATCTCCTTGCGCGAAAGGTAAAACGGACTCACCGAAATGCCGTTTGAGATAAGAATACCGGCACTGTTATCAAGCAATCTAAAAACTGCTGCGATACAAAACACAAATATAGATGCGATAATGATCATATCAACTACGGCTTAACTCCTTTATTTTTGAGATGGCAGGGTCTTCTTCATTGATGAGCTTTTCAAAAACAGTATTTCCAAAAAGCTGTTGCGCCATCACGGCTTTAAGATAACGCTTTAAATCGTTTTTATAGTCTTTTATCCTGATTTTTAGATTTCGGTCGTTAAGATATCCTACAAATGAGTTGATGTCCGCATCGCTAATCTCGACTTCCTGCTCAAAGTTCTCGTATGATAAACTGTTGTAATACATGCGGCGTTTCTCAAGCAATTCAAAAACAAAGCGTGACATAGCACCCGAACGCAATGCATAGATAATAGCCTCCTTCTCGTAATTGGTATCCTTGGGTATAAAAACGTCAGGAATTATACCCCCGCCCCCGTAAACCACCTTTCCTTTTGGGGTGACATAACGCAAACTATCTGCGGTGCTGATGCTGTCTACGCTTTGCATCTCTCCGTTTTTATAGCGTTTGAGATAGTCTTCGTAATACGCCTGATTACCCTCATCGTAAGGTCGTTGTATGCTTCTTCCGGTAGGCGTGTAATAACGGGCAATAGTAAGGCGCACGGCACTGCCATCTCCCAAATCCATCTCGCGCTGCACAAGCCCTTTTCCAAAAGATCTTCTTCCTACGATAACCCCACGATCGTTATCCTGCAAAGCCCCGGCTACAATTTCACTGGCAGAAGCCGAGTTCTCATTGATCAACACATAGACCTGACCATCTTCAAAATCACCATCGTCTGTAGCAAAGGTGTTTTCAATTTTACCGGTTTTATTTTTGGTAAACAGAATAAGCTTATCCTCTTCAAGAAATTCGTCTGCAATTTTCTCTGCTGCCGAGATATAACCGCCCGGGTTTCCGCGTAAATCCAAAACCAGCTCTTTTGCTCCCTTTCGTTTTAAATTCTGTAGAGCGGTATGAAATTCATCAGGAGTACTTTCCGCAAAGCGATTGATCTTGATATAGCCCAAAGTGTCTGTGAGCATATAAGATGCATCAACACTTTTTAGCGGTACCACATCGCGTTTTACCTTAAAATTGAGCAAATTGTCTTTTCCGGGTCTGCGAACAGTCAGATTAACCACCGTACCTGCTTTACCTTTTAACTGACTCACAACCGTATCACCTATAACCGTGCGTCCTGTAAGCGACTTACCATCGGCTGCAATAATGCGATCTCCACCGCGTATACCTACTCTTTCACTTGGGCCATCTGGTAAGGCTCGCGTTACGGTAATGGTATCCTTATAATCGTAAAAGCTTACGCCTATACCTACAAAATCACCCTTCATGCTTTCGGTGATTTCCTGAAGCTCACTTGGAGGAATATAAACCGAATGCGGATCAAGATTTTCTAAAATTCCGTTTACGGTAACGTTAACAATACTATCGGTATTAATGGCATCTACATACTCATAATCGATGTAGTCTATAAGACGGTTGAGTTTTTCTTTCTTTGAATTTCCTCCTAAAATTGTGGAAGAAGCTGCGCCATAATTAAGTTTACTTCCAATTGCAATACCTATCACTACAGCGATGCAGAAAAAAATGGGCAGGTATTTTTTTTGATAACCTCCCATTAGGCATCTATGTTTTCAATACAAACCACCTCTACTCCGGCTTTTCGTAAAAAATCAATACCACTGGGGTCTTTATAGCCTACATGATAAACCACACGTTTAATACCGGCCTGATGTACAAGCTTGCTGCATTCTGTACATGGCGAAAGCGTAATGTACAGAGTAGCCCCATTACAGGATTGGGTAGATGATGCGACTTTTAATATGGCGTTAGCCTCAGCGTGAAGTACATACCATTTAGTATAACCGGCCTCATCTTCACAGATGTTTTCAAAACCGGTGGGCGTACCGTTGTAGCCGTCAGAAATAATCATTTTGTCTTTCACAATAAGTGCCCCAACCTGCTTGCGCTGACAATAGGAAAGCTTCGCCCATTCGCGGGCCATGCGTAGATAAGCAATGTCGTATTTAAGTTGTTTGTCTTTTGTGATTGAAGGCATAAATATTAAGATACCAGCACTACAGGTGTGCGATTCTTTGAGTTTGCGAAGATAAAAAACTTAGTGTGCTTCTCATCCCGAAAAATGAGGTTTACCACGGATAATTAGCTATTAACATAGGTATTACCATCCCAATCACCACCGCTGAAATAAAAAGCATCCAGTCGCGTCTTGAAAACCGAAAAATGGTTTGTCCCAAAAATCCCAAAATAAGCACTATGAGTACGATGATGATCTGAGCCGCTTCAATACCCAATGCAAACTCGGCAAGCGGCAACAGGCGGCTTGATAAGTGAGCGGTAAGCTGAATAAAAAAGGAGGAAAATCCAAGACCGTGTATAAGTCCGAAAAATAATGCGGTTATAAGCAATACGCCCAGTTTGTCTTTATTGGCGCCTTTTCCGGCGGTAAACACATTGTACAAAGCAGCTACAAAAATGGTAACCGGAATGAGAAATTCAATAACGCTTCGGTTTACACTAACCACACCATAAGTCGCAAGAAGTAAGGATACCGTATGACCCAGGGTAAACAAGGTTACCAGTAAAAACACGCGCTTCCAGTCTTTAAAAACATAAGGAACGGTAAGCACGATGAGGAAAAGAACGTGGTCATAAGCTTTGTAATCAAGTACGTGCTCAAGACCGATTTTAAAATAGAACCAAAAGTCTGACATTTAAGGGGTATTTTTCAAATTTGTCAAAACTACAATTATTTCTGAAAGTTCACTCTATAAACGTTAAACTAAGCCTAAACGCCTAAAGTTGCTGAAGCTGCTTTCGTAATTTCGATACCTAAGCCATACACAACGTGAGTACTGCAGCAAAATTTTATTTCGGATTTTTTATTCTGGTTTTTTTTACCGGCTGTGGGGCAACACCCGGACTCACCACGACCAAAAAGACAATACCCAATGCACCCTCCTATACCTATATTGATACCAAAGGCAACACCTACTCCATAAGTCAAAATAAATTTATTTACGATCCGGTTTCTGAAGACGATACTATTGATGGGCTGGATGATGAAGGCTATCATCAGGAACTTAACATCAGCCTGAATGATTATGCTAAAATCGCAGCAGCCTGCGATCGCCAGTTTCAGGAAACACAAAAGGAACTTCCTGCCAATTACAACGGTAATGTCATCCCTACCTTGCTGCGCAGATATCCTGATCGCACCGATGAACTCACCTTAAGCATAGAAGGTGTTGATGAGCTGGATTACATCTTAATCCCCTACCTCGGCGATGAGTAGTTTAACAGGCCGCATAACCAAAAATGCAAAAGACTTTTTTAAGTTTTTAAAGGCGACTTATGTTGCCTGGGATCGTAACGACCCTTTTGCCAAAAGCGCAATTATTGCTTATTACACGCTGTTTTCGCTGCCTTCACTCCTGATGATTGTAACCACAATCGCCAGTACATTTATTGGTGCTGAAGCGGTACAGGGGCGCATTCATGACGAGATCGCCCGCTTTATTTCGCCCGAAGTCGCAAAATCTATTGAAGAAATTATCAGCAACGTTACCCTGCAAAACGACAACTGGATAACACTTATCATAAGTATTGCTGCGCTGATTTATGGTGCTACAGGGGTGTTCTTCCAGATGAAGAAAACCATGAACACCATTTGGAATGTGACCGAGAAAAAGCAAAACTTTAAACGTATGCTCATCAACCGCGCAATTGCATTTGGGATGGTACTCGTTCTCGGTTTTATGTTGCTTGTGGCTTTTGTGGTCACCGTACTGCTCAACATCTTAACCGATTACCTCAGCAATTTTGCTCCGCAGGTTACTGTAATTTTTGCAGACATTTTAAGGTTTTTGGTTTCGTTTATCTTTATCGCAGGCCTGTTTGCCGCTATGTTTAAAATACTGCCCGACGTGAAAATGGGATACAAAACCACCATTTTAGGTGCGAGCATCACCGCAATCCTGTTTTTGATTGGTGAAAGTTTGCTGGGCATTTATTTCTCTAGCAGCAATCCTGCATCGGTCTATGGCGGTGCCGCCTCTGTAGTTTTGGTGCTGCTCTGGGTAAATTACACCTGCCTTATTTTGTTTTTTGGTGCCGAAATCACGGTACAGTATGCCATCGTTAAAAAGCACCGTATCGTTCCCAATTCGCACGCGAAACTTGCCCATACCGAAGAAATGGAAGCCTTACGCGAAAAAGAAAAACAGTTGGAGGATGATAAAAAAAAAGCGATCGAATTAGCGACCAATCCTGAAGAAGACCCTACATCTACTCCCTAACCTCCCTAAGAAAACTTACATAAACCGGAAAGTGATCGCTGTATCCACCGGTATAGCTTCCGTTAGCAAAACTGCGAAAAGGATAGCCTTTATACGGCCCGGATGGCGTTTGCAGAAATTTCTTATTGAATATTCCGGCTTTATAATAGGTAAAATCGGTATAATCCTGATCAAGCCAGGCTGAGCTTAGAATGATTTGGTCAAAAAGATTCCAACTGTCACGGTAAGCCAGACTACCCGCACCCTGCTTAGCTAAATCTTCCATAGGGTTAAAAAGGTCCAATAATCCGGTCTGCTTTATTTTGCCTTTGGTTTTAAGCACCTTTTTAAGACTGGCATCTTTGGGATCATCATTTAAATCTCCCATACTGATGATTTTAGCATAAGGTTCTACACTCAAAATCGAATCGATGATTTTTCGGTTTAAAGCCGCAGCGGCTTCCCGCCGGGGTTGAGTACGCTTTTCACCACCACTACGTGAAGGCCAGTGATTCACCAAAATATGCACGCGTTCTCCCGCCAAATCACCAGTAACCAAAAGCTGGTCACGGGTATACAGGCGCTTGTTATTTTCTTCGGGATCAAAAAGTGGGAGTTCAAAGGCCTTACTGCTTATGGGCTTAAAGACACTTTTACGATATAGCAAACCCACATCTACCCCACGCCGGTCTGGCGAATCATAGTGTACAATCCCATAATCATAAGGTTTCAGGCTTTTTTGAGTGACTAGCGCTTCAAGCACTTTACGATTTTCAATTTCTGCAACCCCGATAACCGCCGGAGAGTCACGGGTCTCATCGGTACCTATTTGCCGCAAAACCTCAGCCATTTTAGTCAATTTATCGGCATAGATTTCGGCTGTCCAATGGTCTTTTCCGTCAGGTGTTCGGTCGTCATCAAAGGTGATCAGGTCGTTTTCGGTATCAAAGAGATTTTCCAGATTGTAAAACGCAATAGTGACCAGTTGAAAATCGCGCTGCTCCTGAGCGTGAAGCATCTCAAAGAGGCTACAACATAGCAGCCCAAAAACACTTAATCGAATTTTTTGCATACTCTAACTAAATAAGCCTGATGAAGTTACATTAATTTTTACTTTAGATTAAGTACGCCCCCATTGAAAAATCTAATTTTTTCACTGTGTACAAATTTTTGGCATTTAGCCTTTATTTAATGGGCATTTCATTTGCTCAGGGGCAGGAATTTCGCATTCGCGGAAGTGTAAAGGATGCAACCACGGCTGCAGGGATTCCTGAAGTGCGTGTTCAGCTTACCGGCACATCGATAGAAACAGTAACCGATGCTTCCGGCTCTTTTGAACTTACAGGGGAGTTACCTGCCGGAGATTACAATCTAAGTTTAAGCGCTTCGGGCTATCTCAATCTGCAATTACCCGTCTCACTTAATCCCGGAAGCCGTATTGAACTCGATTACATTCCGTTAGAAATTGATCTGGCCGAAGCCAATCAAAACCTCACCTTAATCAGTTTATCAGACCTTCAGCTCAATACCGAAGAGCAACGGGACGACGTGCAGTCGCCCCTGCTTAGCGCTACCAACGATGCTTTTGGCAATGCCGCCGCTTTTGATTTTAGCAGTACTTTTTTCAGACCGAGGGGTTTAGACAGCAGGTTGAGCAGTGTGCTAATTAATGGGATTAAACTCAACAAAATGAGCACCGGAAGACCGCAGTGGAGCAATTGGGGCGGCCTCAACGATGTGATGCGCAACCGCGAATTTACGCAGGGCATAGCACCAGGTGATTATACTTTTGGCGGTGTGGCGGGCACCTTACACTTTACGATGCAGGCAGCAGTTCTGGGTAGAGGTGGCCGCGTCTCATACGCCCAGGCAAACCGAAGTTACACCGGCCGTGTAATGGCTAGTTATAACAGCGGGCTGTCGCAAAGCGGCTGGGCATATTCTGTTCTGGCCTCGCGCAGGTTTGGTACTGAAGGTTATATCGAAGGAACGCTTTACGCCGCCAACTCCTTTTTTGCAGCGGTTGAAAAACAGCTTTCTGAAACGCACAGCCTCAACCTGACCGCTATCTACACGCCAAACCGCAGGGGTCGCAGTACTGCGTTGACTCAAGAAGTTCTGGACCTTAAAAGCAACTCTTACAATCCCAACTGGGGCTATCAGGATGAAAAAATCAGAAATGCACGCCTTCGTGAAATTGAAGAACCCTTGGTGATCCTTTCCCACAACTGGCGATTTAGCTCCCGAAATAAACTCACCACCAGTCTGGCTTATCAATGGGGAAAAACAACCAATTCCCGTATTGACAACACCGGAAGCACACTGGTTAAAGCGGAAAATGGCACGGAGACTTTTCTGGGAGGTGCCCGCAACCCGGCGCCCAATTATTATCAGAATCTGCCTGGCTATTTCCTGCGTTTTTCTGATCCTACCGCAGCCAATTACCAAAATGCCTATCTCGCCCGGGAGGCATTCGTTCAGGATGGTCAGTTAGACTGGGAAGCGCTATATAAATCAAACCGTGTCGCATCAGAGGGCGGACTCAACGCTGTTTACGCCATGCAAAATGATGTCAATCAGGATCGCATGTTGCAACTCGCTTCAATCCTGAACACTGATTTATCTCAAAAACTGAAACTTACCGCACGCCTTTCGGCTACCCGATTATTAAGTGAAAATTATGCTGAGCTCGACGATCTTCTGGGCGGATCACGTTGGCTGGATATTGACAGTTTTGCTGAAGATGATGCTACTACCGGTGGCGACCTGGCCCAAAGTGATCTGCAAAACCGAAACCGGCTCGTTCAGCAAGGTGATCGCTACAAATACAATTACAACCTCTTTGCCAGTGAACTACAGGCTTTTGTGCAGCTGCAGGCCACACTAAAACGAATAGATGCGTATGCCGCTCTCGAGATTCAACAAACCCGCTATCAGCGCGAGGGTTTGTATGAAAATGGATACTACCCCGGCAGGCAGTCTTTGGGCAAGAGCGACGCTGTAACTTTTTTTACTCCCAGTGCAAAAGCAGGACTTACCTATAAATTCAGCGGCAGACACTTAGCCTTGCTCAACACCGGTCTACTTACTCAGCCGCTACCCTATAACACCGTATTTACCAATGCCCGGCAAAATAATAACACACTCGATAAGCCTTCCGCAGAACAAATTACCAATCTCGACCTCAGCTACATCTACCGAAGTCCGTTACTAAAGCTCAGGCTCACCGGTTACCTTATTGATTTTAAAAAAGGCAGCGAATTATCATTTTTCTATACGAATTCGCTGCAGTCACCACAGATTGAGCAAGGAAACGCACTTGTTCAGGAAATCACCACGGGCATCAACCACCGGAATCTAGGCGGCGAATTTGGTCTCGAGATCAAAGCGCTGCCCACACTTACTTTTAAAGCGGTCGCCGCATATGGTAACTATCAATACACCTCAGATCCTCAGGTTTATTACACCACAACTTTGGCCCCAGATCCCATCTGGTTTGGGGATGGGAAGGTTAAACTGAAAAATTACCATGTAGCCGGCGGTCCTGAGCAGGCCTATCAACTGGGCTTTGATTATCGAGATCCCGATTTTTGGTGGCTTGGCGCCAGCTTTAACCGATTTGCTCACGCCTATATCAATGTGAGCTATTTGAGACGTTCGAGTGCGTTCAGTACTGATTTTGACGGACTGCCTTTTAATGATTACGATCCCGAGTTTGCACGCGTTTTGCTTCAGCAGGAAAAAATACAGCCCTACAATCTGATCAATCTGGTTGGCGGCAAATCGTGGCGGGTAAAAGACTATACGCTGGGATTCTTTGGCCTTATTAATAATGTACTCAACGTAAGCTACAAAACCGGTGGCTTTGAAGACTCGCGTGTGGGCGATTACCGCAGCCTGCTTGAGGAGTCAAACCGGGAATTGCGGCTTTTTGGTAACCGCTATTTTACGGGCTACGGGACCACTTTTTATGTAAATATATACGTACGCTTTTGAAGTTTTGCTTTCGCGAAAGCAGTAAAACTAACTAAAATTTATTGACATCTATGAAATCTTTAATCTACAGCCTGATCACAATACTGGTTTTTACAGCCTGCGTGGAAACCGAGTTCGAAGTGCCCGACCTGACAGAAACGGAAAGCATACCATCAGGCACCGAGGTAAGTATCGCATCAGTTTTAAACAATCTGGCTCAAAGCAGTGAACCGGTCATCAGCTATCGGGATACGGATACCTACATCACGGGCTATGTCATCAGCAGTGACGTGGCGGGCAATTTCTTTCGTGAACTCATCATTCAGGATGCACCTGAAAATCCAACTGCCGGCATCACACTTCAGCTTAATCAAAATGCGCTGTATAGCATTTATGAGCCGGGGCGAAAAGTGTACGTAAAGCTCTATGGTCTGGCGGTAGCCGAAGAAAATGGCGTAGTACAGTTAGGCATTCGGGACGGGAATGGCATCACTGAAATTCCGGCTTCGCTCATTCCCAAAACTCTTTTTCGTAGTACCGAGATGGCCGAGTTGATCCCGTTGTCCGTTTCAATAACTGATATTTCCGCAAATCTGGAAAATCTGTACATCAGTCTTGAGGACGCGCAGTTTAACCGCCGGGAAGTTTTGGACGAAAGCCCTAAAACTTTTGCAGGCGAGGCCAACGATGAATTTGACGGGATACGCCTGCTCGAAACCTGTGACCCCCGAGGTACCATCCTGGTTAGCACCAGCACTTTTGCCAAATTTAAATCGGTGAACCTTCCGGAAGGTCGCGGTAGTATCAGCGGTATTCTCTCCCGGGATTTTTACGATGATTTCTACATTCTGCGTATTAACACGGTTGAATCGTTTTCGTTCTCAAACCCAAACCGCTGCGATCCTGCTGAGCTTCAATGCGGGCTCGCAGAAACCGAGGGCAGTACCATGATTTTTACCGACAACTTTCAGACGCAAACCCGCAATACCCCAATCACGGGAAATGGCTGGACCAACTTTGTGGAATACGGCACTCAGGCCTGGGAAGCCTATACCGCCACGGGTACTAATGCCTCGCAGGGAATTTCGGCACGTATTGATTCGTATCAATCAGGCAATCCCTTAAGTGTGGGCTGGCTCATCACCCCGCCTATTGATCTTGCTGCCTACTCTGAAGTGCGCATTCGGTTTGAAACCAGCAGCAGTTTTGCCGATGCCAGTGAACTCGATGTGCTTTTCAGTACAGACTGGGATGGTACCCCAGAGGGGGTTACGCAGGCTAACTGGCTGGTACTGGGTGATGCTTTTGTAATACGCGATCAGGATTTTTTTGGTGACTGGTACAGTTCGGGCATTGTGAAACTTTCGTGTGCAACAGGCGAGACTGGCTACGTAGCTTTTAGATATACCGGCAGTGGAGCTGAAGCCGCAGACGGCACCTATCAACTCGATAACATCAGTATTACGGCAGATTAAAAATCAGTAAGAACGAATTGGTAAAAAGTTGGGTAAGGGATTAAAATGCTATTTTTAGAAAACTAAAACTCCCTGATTTTGAAAAAAACTATCTTTTTTACCTTATTTGTCTTCTGCGTTTTGGCCTGTGAAACAAAAAAACAGAAGCCCAAAGTTCAACCCCAATTCACTACTGAACAGGCCGAACTGATTATGGCAGCAGACTCGGTTACTCCAATGCGGGTCTTTAAAATTACCAATGAAAGTGATTCGCTTTTACTGCGTACTCCCAGTGAATATGTAAAGGTAGATCCTCAAGACACCGTACTGCAAAACCTCATCGCACGAATGTATGCCACCGTGCGCGACAGCCTTTCTTTGGGTGCCGGTATCGCTGCGCCACAAGTAGGAATTCTTAAAAATATAGCCTGGGTGCAACGTTTTGACAAAGACGGGTTTCCGTTTGAAGTTATTATCAACCCCGTGATTAAACAGTACTCTAAGAAAAAACAGGACTGCCCCGAAGGTTGCCTCTCTATTCCCGGCCGGCGCGACACATTATCTTCCCGTGCCTATGCGATCCTGGTAGAATACGACAAACCCGATGCTTCTCACGAAATCGAAATGGTTGAAGATTTTACGGCAGTGGTTTTTCAACATGAAATAGATCATTTAAACGGCATTCTATACCTCGATCATTTAAAACAGGAGGTAAAAGATGCGCAGGGATTAATGACCATAGATACCTTGCAAAATTAAATATACCGGGTAACAGGTATTTTTATAAACTCCTATTATCCAGAACTTAGTAAGCTAAAACACACTTAACATCGAAAATGAAAGACACTAAAAGCATTGTTTATTTAGGCGAAAAATGTGATCAGTTGAATCAGCTGGTCTATGCTTCACAACTTTATGGCACTTTTTTCACCGTTTACGCAAAAATAGAAACCACATCAGGAGAACACACAAAAGAACGAGAGATCAAAACTATTACCTGTCATATTGTAAACTACAAAGGAGCAGTGAACATAGGTTTGGAAGAGGTTATTTATAATTCTGAAACAGGCCAGATTGATTTACACCTGAAAGCTTTGGGCAACACTTCAAAAGAAAAGAAATGCAAAAATCTCAATAAATTCAAAAAATCAGAATCACAAACCCTAGTATTTAGACGCCGACTACATCACCTTCCTAAAGAAAGCAATCTGGGAGTCTTTGATACTGAAGCCTATTATCGTGATGGAAGTTTTGTTAAACAAAAACCAGACTATGATAATATGACGGACAAAGATTCTGAATTGAAAGATGCGTCGTTCGCTCCAGGTGGACGTTGTATGTTGTCAGAACTTATAGTTTTGATCTAATGCGCTTGTTGTTGCCCTGCTTTTTTTTGCTGTTTGCAATTCTGACTGCGTCGGGGCAGCAATCCAATCGCGATATACTGGATTTGTATTTTCAAAACCTCAAAGAGTTAGAATTTACTGCAGCGCTTTCTCAGGCAGAACAGTTGGAAAACCCGGTTTACAAATCTACGCTGCAAACTTTTGCCAATCTTACCTACGAAGGCTTTACCGGAGATGCATCAGATTATCGGGCTATCTTAGAGTCTACAGAACTGTCAGACCCTTTTCTGGAAAGCATTCGCCTGCTCAACCGAGGTTACTATGCTTTTTACTTTACCTCAGACCGCACTGCGGCCTACCCCTATTTTTATTCGGCCTTAAAACAGGCCGATCAAACCGCTTACAAACCTTTACAGAGACGGGTATTGCTTGCGATACTGCAGTATTTTCACCACGAAATTGCACGCAACAATAACAATTACGACATTTTTTTAAATCGCTATCGCGATCTTATAAAAGATGTACACGATGAGGTTCTTCATAAAATCTATGAATTGATTTTTTTATCTTCAGAAATAGATATCAAGTCTGTTTATTATAAAAATGCGTCTACTTTAGAAGAATTTATCCCAAGACTTGAAGCCGATTGTAAACTATTCCCCAAACTCTATCTTGAGATTGCCTTGTATCACGAGCTTCAGGACGATTATCAAAAATCTGAAGCCTATTATCAGAAAGTAATTGACGCATCGGGTGATTTACCTTACTACCGGGATAGTCGGTTTTCAGCAATTACCAAACTGGCTTATCTGAAACACATACAGGGTAATTCTGTTTCTGCCTTAGAAAAATTGGAGGAAACATCCTGTTGCTACAATCCACAGGATTCCTTAAAAAACAGGTTTTTTGTTGAATATTACCGCTCTCTCTTTTATGAGGGTATGGGAAAAGATTCACTCGCTCTGGCACATTACAAAACCTATGTAGATACCGGGCACAAAATTAACTTCAGAGACAATTCGCTCGAAATCTCAAGACTTCAGGTAGAGCTCGAAACCGAAAAAAAGGCAACAGATTTAATCCTTGAAAAACAAAAGAAAAAGCGCTTTCTGCTTATTGCTGTCACTTTAGGATCTTTACTCATTATTGCCCTGATTATTGGCTCTTTAGTCATACAGAACAGTCAAAAGAAACGCAAGCTGGCAGAACAACAGAAAGACCTCGAGCGCCAAAAGGTTTCTAACCTTTTGAAAGATCAGGAACTCGCTAGTATAGACGCTATGATTGAAGGTCAGGAAAAAGAACGTAGCCGCATAGCGGGCGAGTTGCACGACGATCTGGGTGCCTTAATGACCAACGTGCGTATGCATTTTGAAGCCCTTGAAAATTCCCCTTCAGAAGATTTATATCAAAAAACCAATATCCTGCTTGATGAAGCCTATACTAAAGTGCGTAGTATTGCACAGGCCAAAAACAGCGGGGTAATTGCCAATCAGGGATTGCTTAAGGCCATTAAAGATTTGGCCCATAAAATCTCGCAGTTAAACGGCCTTAAAATAAATGTTCAGGCACACGGAATGGACACCCGACTGGAAAACAGTCTTGAATTAAGCCTTTTTCGAATTATTCAGGAACTTATTACCAATGTAATCAAACATGCGCAGGCCAAATCCCTAACCATTCATCTGGTGAATCACGGTGACTCGCTCAATTTAATGGTTGAAGACGATGGAGTAGGCTTTGACCCCAGGCACATTAGCAAACGTAGTGACGGTATGGGACTAAACTCCATTGATAAACGCGTTGCGCATCTCAACGGAACTCTGGAAATAGAATCAGAACCCGGAAAAGGAACTTCCGTAATAATAGACCTACCCTTATGATAAAATTAGCTATAGGAGAAGATCATCAATCCCTTATAGACGGCATCAGCTTATTATTGGCAGCCCAGGAGGAAATCAAACTAATTTGTACGGCAAATGACGGGGAAGATTTGGTAAATCAGGTGCTTAAATACCAGCCTGACGTAGTTATAACCGATATCAGAATGCCGAAAATGGATGGTATTGAAGCCACAAAACTGATTAAAAAACAACTTCCAGATACCGGCATAATCGCCTTTAGTATGTTTGATCAGACCGAAGCTATCAGGCAAATGCTCGATGCCGGCGCTTCGGGTTACGTACTCAAAAATTCAAGTCTGGAAACCCTCAAGAAAGCCATTAAAAAAGTAGCATCAGGTGAAACTTATTTTGATTCACAAATTGACCTCAGCCTAATCGAGACTGATGATTTTAATGATGAAAAAGGTGGATTGCTTACCAAACGTCAGGTTGAAATCCTACGTCACATCGCTTTGGGCAAAACCTCACGGGAAATTGCAGACGAACTTTTTATAGGAGTACATACGGTAGATACGCACCGTAAAAATATGATGCGCATTCTTGAACTTAAAGGTAAAGGTGAGCTTCTACGATACGCGTTGGAACGTAAGTATGATTTCTAAAAACACATGTATTTCTTAAAATTTTCTAAAAATACCTGCTATTAGGTATATCGAAAAACAGCTCATTGCATTAGTTTTGAGATAGTTATTCTAAAAATCGATATTTTGAAATTAAATTACCTTACATTTTTCGTTCTTAGCCTATGCTTGCCTGCAATGGGTTTTTCTCAAAATTACATTGGTCATCGCATAGATAATTATGCAGGTATTCACGGTGTTATGTATAACCCTGCAAATGTGTTTGATTCGCGAATGCGCGCTGATATCAATCTATTTTCTGCGGGTATCAATTTTGGAAATGATTATGCCGGCATTGGTTTAAGTAGTTTAAATGCAAATGAAGAGGGTTTCAGTTTTGAAGATGATGCAGATTTAAATCCTACCAACACCAACAATTTTTACGCAAATGTTGATGTAATGGGGCCTTCATTTATGTTTAACCTCAATTCAAAGAGCAGCATCGGCCTTATCACCCGCGTAAGGGGTTTATTCAACCTGCACAATATTAATGGTGAACTTTATCAGAATATTGTCGATGATTTTGATACAGAAGAAAATTTCAATTTCGACCTCAACAGTCTTAACGGAAACTTACACGCTTATGCCGAAATAGGCCTCGTTTATGGCCGTGTGCTGCTTGATAAACAAACGCATTTTTTGAAAGGAGGTGCAACACTTAAATATCTTGCCGGTGGCGGAGGTTTGTTTACAAACACCTCAAACCTTAGCGGTAATTACAGTGCGGCTCAGGAGCAGGTAAACGTAAACGGAAGCTTTACCTACGGCACTACCGCAGATTTTGACAATCAAGATATTGACTTTACTGAAACGTCTTCGGGCTTTGGTGCAGATTTGGGTGTAGTTTATGAATGGCGTCCCGACGATTCTAATCTGGGAATGCGTGGCCAAAATAAGTATAAATTAAAACTGGGGCTTTCGGTTACTGATATTGGTTCAATCAACTATGATGCGGGAAAAGTAACACGCTACGCCGCAAATAATGTTACGATCAACGAATCTGAATTTGACGAGAAGGATATTCAGGAAATTCTTGATGATAATTTTGCTGGTCAGGAGACGACTGAAACAGTAACCATGGTTTTGCCTACCGCACTGCATTTTGCAGCAGATTATAAGCTAAAAAACAAGCTGTATCTCAATCTACAAACTTCGCTTTCTATGGTGTCTCCAGAGTCACAGCAGGCCAGCAGAATGGGCAATGTGGCGACGCTTTCACCCCGTTTTGAAAGTAAATGGCTAAGCGCCTATATGCCATTGAGCCTTAGGCAGTATGATGGTTTTGCCTGGGGATTTGGTTTGAGAGCAGGCCCTCTGACCATTGGTTCAAGCACGATACTGACCAACCTGATTTCTGAAAGCTCTAAAGGAGCTGATGTATATGTAGGTCTAAAAGTGCCTATTTATCAAAAAAGCAGATAGCTTTAAAAAGCATCTCTTCAAACAACTTACATTAAATTAGCCAACCTGAAAACTCCTCTGAAAATGAGGAGTTTTTATTTCTACCTTTACCCGGTAATATGAAATTTAGAACACGAGACAAACCTCTTATGCTATGGCCTTATCAAATAATGATATTTTTAAAAAACTACGAGTTGCGCTAAAACTACGCGATGATGATATTGTGAAAATTTGTGCCCTGGTAGATTTTGCAGTGACTAAAAGTGAACTCGGGGCGATTTTTAGAAATGAAAACCATCCTAAGTATGTAGAATGTGGTGATCAGTTTCTGCGGAATTTTCTCAACGGACTCGTCATTCACATGCGTGGCCCTATGCCTGATAAAAAAGCCAAAGTCGGTAAACCGGCACCTGAAAAAGGGACTGGTACTAAGCAAAACCTTCCTAAGAAAAAGTAAATATGGATTCCTCACCTCAAGTTAAAACAATTGTTCAGGTCTATCCTCACATATCCAATCGCATTAAGGCCGCTTTTGTAGACGCCATAGTAATCATTCTTTTAATGCTCTTGTTTACCGATATATTTTCGAAATTTGAAAGCGTTCCGGATTACTATAAAATTGTAGCCTTTGTTTTTGTCTTTTTAGCCTACGAACCTATAATGGTAAGTGTTTTTGGTTTTAGTCTGGGGCATTTCTTAAATGATCTCAGGGTAAAACGGCATTCCAATCCTTCAAAGAATCTCAATATCTTTTTGGCTATAGTACGCTTTATTACAAAATCGCTTTTGGGCTGGATATCACTACTTACTATTTCCGGGAATCCCGAAAGACGCGCCATTCATGATATGTTATCTGATTCTGTGGTGATTTTCTTTAAAAAAGAAGTTTAAGACTTTTTAAACACCACGTAAACCGGAAAGTGATCACTGGCACCTCCCAGATAATTATCTCCGGCATACGTGCGTAACGGATTGCCTTTAAACCTGCCTTCCTGCTCCCTTAAGGCTCCAGGATTATAAATGGCCGATTTCTTATATTCCAAGGGATTGTCGTATGCTTTCATCCAGTTGGGCGAAAGGATAATCTGGTCAAACAAATACCAGTCGCCTCGATGGGTAAGCGAACCGGCATAGCGGGTGAGCAGGAAAATCATCGGATTGTAAAAATCGATTGATACTAAATGATCGCGCACCGCTTCACTTTGTGGATCGTCATTAAAGTCACCCATAATAAGGATACGCGCCTCCGGATTTTTCGCCTGAATCTCTGCAATTATTTCTCTATTGCGCTTTGCAGCAGCGATGCGCTTGGGATTAGACAATGCAACGCCCTCGCGACGGGAAGGCCAGTGATTGACTAATATAAATAGTTCGACACCTTCCAACGTCCCGTGTATATACAGAATATCACGGGTATAATCGCGTAAGCCTTCGGCATTATTGATGTGCAGCGTATAACTTCTACTTTCCAAAACTTCAAATACATCCTTCCGGTACAAAAGTGCAGTATCTATACCCCGCTCGTCTGGTGAATTGTGGTGCACAAAATCATAGTTTAGAGTGGCTAAGGCTTCGGTAGCAATGAGGTCTTTAAGTACTTTTTTATTTTCAACCTCAGCTACACCAAGAAAAACAGGAGCATCACCGGTTTCGGCTTTTCCGATTTTAGAAATAATCGTTGATAATTTCCTGAGTTTTTCCGCGTAGCGCGATTTATTCCAGTTTAAATCGCCTTTCGGTGTAAAATCATCATCCAGAATATTGGGATCATTAATGGTGTCGAATAGGTTTTCAAGATTGTAGAAGGCGATACTGAGTTTGCTATGAGACATTCGGTAGTTTTTTGAATGGTTTAATTTAAGAAACCCTTAGCTTCTAAATCATTACCTTTGCAACTTACTTGCATATATGATTGAAGAAACAAATATAGAATATGAAAAGACGGTCCTCATTGGTCTGATTACCCAATATCAGGACGAGGAAAAGTCTAAAGAATATCTTGACGAACTCGAATTTCTGGCCTACACTGCCGGCGGGGAGGTGCTTAAACGCTTTACCCAGAAATTAGACACGCCTAATCCTAAAACCTTCATTGGTACTGGTAAAATGGAAGAAGTGCGTGCCTATGTGGATCAATACGAAGTGGGGACAGCTATTTTTGATGACGAACTCAGTCCTGCGCAGCAAAAGAACATTGAAAAAATCCTCAAGTGTAAGGTTATTGATCGTACTAATCTGATTCTTGATATTTTCGCACAGCGTGCTCAAACCAGCTATGCCCGTACACAGGTAGAGCTAGCGCAGTATGAATACTTGCTGCCTCGTCTGGCCGGTATGTGGACGCACTTAGAGCGTCAGCGTGGGGGTATCGGGATGCGCGGTCCGGGTGAAACCGAAATTGAGACTGACCGCCGTATTGTACGTGACCGCATTTCGTTGTTGAAAAAGAAGCTTGAGAAAATAGATAAGCAACAAGCCATACAGCGGGGTAATCGTGGTGCTTTGGTAAGAGTAGCTTTAGTAGGTTATACCAATGTGGGGAAATCAACCTTGATGAATACCATTAGTAAAAGTGAGGTTTTTGCCGAAAATAAATTGTTTGCAACGCTCGACACGACCGTGCGTAAAGTGGTGATTCGCAATTTGCCCTTCCTATTAAGTGATACGGTAGGATTTATTAGAAAACTGCCCACGCAGCTGGTAGAATCCTTTAAAAGTACGTTAGACGAGGTGCGCGAAGCCGATTTGTTGCTACACGTGGTTGATATCTCGCATCCGCAGTTTGAAGATCATATCGCTTCGGTAAACCAAATTATGGACGAAATTGAAGGTGCAGATAAACCTACTTTGATGGTTTTTAATAAAATTGATGCCTTTACGCACAAGACCATTGATGAAGACGATTTGGTAACCGAACGTACCGAAGAACATTTTACACTTGAAGACTGGAAACAAACCTGGATGTCCCGTGCTAATGGCGACGCCATTTTTATTTCGGCTTTAAATAAGGACAATATGGAAGCTTTTCGCAAAAAAGTTTACGAGCGCGTGCGTGAGATTCACATCACCCGCTTTCCGTATAATAATTTCCTATACCCGGAATACGATTTGTATACTGGCGAGGAACAGGATTAAAAATCTAAAAACAAATAAGCCCGATAGTTTAATGCTATCGGGCTTTTAGTTTTTCTTACTATTCTTTTAGAACGAATAGGTAAGACCCAGTAGATAATACGACTGCAATTGATTGTCGATAGTATCAAAAGTAGGCTCAGTACCCATCATATCATTTGCAACATACTCATCAAGCGCATTTTCCAAATTTTCCTGCTTGTTTCCGCGCAATCCAACTTCAAAACCTACACCAATATTATTGAACAATTTATAATTGAACGCATTGATCCAGGTAAAGTTTGAATAATCACTGCTCTTATAACTCTGAAAGGCCGAAAGATTCGATTTAAAAGCAATTTTACCAATCTGGCGTGTGTAATCTGCTACAATTTTAGCACCTAGAGAAGACTCGTAAACCGTTTCTCCACTACTGAACACAATATTGTAGTTTAATGGGTGAACCACCACCGTAAGGTTTGTGATAGGCGTCCAGGTCATACCCAGACCCATATCCAAATAACCGGGATCATTAAAATTGTCAAGAATAGTTGTTCGGTATTCCCCAAGTGTAGAGACTGCAAGTTTCTCGCTCAATTTGTAACCGAAAAGCGACGTGATGTTAAACACATCCGTAGCATTGCGAAAACCGTCATTATCATCAGGATTATCGCGGTCATCAAATTTTACCCAGCCCAGATTGAGATTTAAGGCGTTTCTCCAAAAGTATTTGGGATCTTTTTTGTTTGCGAAAGCATTTACTGTAGCGGCGATGTTGGCCGAAGAAACATTGGGAGTACCCTGTGAGTACCAGCTGTTAAATCTGCTAAAATTTGCTCCTACGGTACCAAAAGCACCAAACTTCCACCCCGGAAGGTTGTCAATTTGTGATTGTAAAGCATTAACTTCTTTCTGAAGTTTTGCAATTTCGGCCTTTTTCGGCTTCATTTCTTCGCGCAATTCTTCTTCTGTTTTTTCCTGGGCCTGAGAATAGCTAAAGCTCAAAATAGCCAGAAAAATTAAAATGAGTTTTTTCATTGTTTAAGGTGTTGGTTCTAGGGACAAATATAAATACACTAGTAAAAACAGCGATAAAATCGCTAATGCTATTTCGCTTTGTATAGGGGAACCGAAGAACAGGCCTCGCCAAACATTAGGCTTCTTACTACAGATTGAAGCTTTTGAGTAAGTAAAATATAGGCGTTTTGAGGCACGGGTTTATTAGAACATCCCTTAACAATCACATACTCATCCTGATAAACCGACACATCAAGCGCATCTATTTTTTCAGTATATAACACGGTTTCTAAATCAACCAAATCACCTACCACAATTTTTTTAGCTACAGGCTGCAAATAGGTAGTCACCAACATATAAGCCCAGGCGGGCACAATGGCGTCGGTACTGCAATATAAAGCCACGTAGGCGTTTTGATAAACAGACCAATCGTAGTTTTTTAAGCTTTCGCGAAAGTCTTTTTCACGCAACATAAACCCTTCAGTCAACCATTGAGCAATATCAATTACTTCACGTCTTCCGGCAGGGTATAAATCCTCCAGATTAAAGGTCTTCAGCTTACTATTGGCTACGCGGTTTACAATTTCTTCCATATCCGATTGCGGAGTTTATGATTTAGAGTAATCCCAATTCCAACTTGGCCTCGTCACTCATTAAATCCTGGCTCCACGGTGGGTCAAAGGTGATTTCAACCTCACAATCTTTTACCATATCAATGGTTTTTACCTTTTCTTCTACTTCAACCGGTAGGGTTTCTGCCACCGGGCAGTTGGGCGTGGTAAGTGTCATCAGGATTTTGGTCTCGTAATCCTCGTTTACAAAGACATCGTAAATCAATCCCAATTCATAAATATCTACAGGGATCTCAGGATCGTAGATGGTTTTAAGGACACGCACGACTTTTTCGCCGAGTTCCTGAGTGTCTATTTCTTTTGTTTCGCTCATTGTATTATTCTTTAAATTTTTTATCAATTACTCGTTCCGTTCTCAAAAATATATAGCCTGCACAACCCAATATGAGCCCAAGAGCTACATATGAACCAGTTTGAGAATATACCCCTTCCGGAATTGTAAACGCTGCTATTAATGCCAAAATCAGTAAAATCATTCCCGACTCCATCATGCGCTTAGCACTAAACGTTTGCGCAAAATCCCAGCGCTGCTGACTGCTCATTGATTTTGCAGTTCGATACCCATAAAGGTGATTTATTTTCTTTGGCGGAAATTTCGATAAAATAAACGCCACTATGCAGAAGATCAAACCACATAACCCGGCAGTCAACACAAAACCGTGCTCCCAATTCATGATTTACTATCTGCCTGCGCTTGATACGCGATGGCATATAATTTAATTTGTTTTATCATACTTACCAATCCGTTTGCGCGAGTAGGTGATAAATGCTCTTTCAGACCAATTTTATCAATAAATGAGGTGTCTGCGTCTAATATTTCCTGTGGTGGTTGCCCACTAAACGAGCGGATTAAAATCGCTATAATGCCTTTAGTTATTATCGCATCGCTATCCGCAGTAAATTCAATTTTATCATCGTTGAGATCGGCGTGAACCCATACCTTACTCTGGCAGCCTTTAATAATGTATTCTTCCGTTTTATATTTCTCGTCTATTAGTGGTAGTGATTTCCCCAACTCAATCATATACTCATAACGCTGCATCCAATCGTCAAACATCTCAAACTCCTCAACTATTTCCTGCTGTATTTCCGGAATACTTTTCATCAAATTATTGTTTTAATCTCTGCATTATGTGCAGATTATTAATTCTCACTTGCGGTTAATAAAACTTCTTCATTGGTGTCAAACAAAGTAAGTCTGCCGCGTTTCAAGTTATAACTATTGGCTTTGAGCAATGCCTGAAAAAAATTATACTCAAGTGTGGTACCTTCAGGACACATCATTTTGGTCGAAATCGCAGGCGAAAACTTAATGTTATTCCCGCTTACCACGTAGGTAGAACTGTAACTGTTACAAACGCCTTTACCATTAATCTGTCCGTTTTCAGCATTAAAATTAAGGGTCATTCCTTTATCTGCCACCGAATCTCGTTTTATAGATTGCACTTCAAAACTGCCCTGTGGTCCTAAACTATTTTTATCGGTTGATTTGCAAGAGACTATAATTCCAAGAATTACAGCCACTACTGCCAAAAGTGTTTTCATACTAGATTGTTTTGTTACGAAATTACTCGTAATCATCGAAATAGCAGACTGAGAATACTTAAAATTATACCAACATATTGCGGGCACGTTCTACGCCAGCAACCAGAATATCAATTTCCTCTTTAGTATTATAGAAAGCGAAAGAAGCCCGTACAGTCCCGGGAATTTTATAAAAATCCATAATGGGTTGTGCACAATGATGCCCGGTACGCACAGCAATGCCCAGTTTATCAAGTATGGTGCCCATATCATACGGGTGAATCCCTTCGATATTAAATGAAATGACCGCAGTTTTATTTAACGTATCTCCATAAATACGTAAACCTTCAATGGTTTTTAGTTGAGCAGTAGCATATTCGAGTAACTCGTGCTCGTAAGCGGCTATTTGGTCAAAGCCAATACCATTCATATAATCCAGAGCAGCGCCAAAAGCTATTCCCCCACAAATATTAGGAGTACCAGCTTCAAATTTATGAGGAAGACCGGCATAGGTTGTTTTTTCAAAAGTCACCTGATCGATCATCTCTCCACCTCCCTGATACGGAGGGAGTTTTTCGAGCCATTCTTCTTTACCATACAGCATTCCCACTCCGGTAGGTCCACACATTTTATGAGCAGAAACCACATAAAAGTCTACATCGAGTGCCTGTACATCTGCTTTAATGTGTGGAGCGGCCTGAGCCCCATCAACAAGAACAGCACCTCCAACTTTGTGGGTTTTCTCAATAATCTCTTCAATAGGATTAACGGTGCCCAGCGCATTACTCACGTGATTGACAAAAACCAGTTTGGTTTGGTCTGACAGTAAAGCCTCAAAAGCATGCATATCTAAAGTCCCGTTTTCCAACATAGGAATAACTTTAAGCTCAGCCCCTGTTTTTTCGCAGAGCATTTGCCACGGAACGATATTAGAATGATGTTCTAATGCCGAAACAATCACTTCGTCTTCTGCTTTTAAAATGGAAGCAAAGCCGGAAGCAACTATATTGATGCCATGAGTCGTTCCTGCTGTGAATAGAGTCTGATAGGGTTTAGGAATATTGAAATGCTTTTGAATTTTGATTCGTGCCTGCTCATACGCATCAGTAGCTTCCTGAGAAAGCGCGTGTACACCGCGATGTATGTTTGCATTATAGCGACTGTAATAATCTACGATCACATCTATAACCGCCTGAGGGGTCTGTGAAGTAGCCGCATTATCAAAATACACCAACGGCTTATCGTTCACCTTTCGCTTAAGTATGGGGAAATCAGCTCTGATTTTTTCCACATCAAATTGTAAAGAGGTATCTACGGAAGCCATTTGAGTAGTTTTTCTAGTTAAAAAGTAATTGAAGAACTTTAAATCAATATTTGAGATTTAAATCCTTCGGGGAGCTTGCTCTAAAAAAGTTCACTAGACATCAAAGCCCAGATTCACCCCCAATTTGTTGGCGATAAGCTTGGTAATACGTGATTTTAACTGCGGAATTTTTACACTTTCCAACACATTATTGGCAAAGGCATACATCAACAACGCACGACCTTCTTTCTCACCAATACCACGGGTTTTCATATAAAATAACGCATCTTCATCAAGCTGACCTATAGTACAACCGTGCGAACAGCGTACATCATCTGCAAAAATCTCAAGCTGAGGCTTTGAGTTGATCGAAGCTTTATCACTAACCAAAATGTTGTTGTTAGACTGATACGCATTGATTTTTTGGGCAATCGCATCTACAACCACTTTTCCATTGAAAACGCCAGTCGCGCGGTCATCAAAAATACCTTTATAATCTTGGTGACTTTCGCAATTGGGTTGCTTATGGTGCACCAAAGTATTGTGGTCTACATGCTGTTTATCTTCAATGATAGTCACCCCTTTTAAGATCGAATTGTTATGCTCCCCGTTCTGATAAAAATTCAGGTTATTACGGGTGAGTTTTCCACCAAATGAAAAAGTGTGTACCGCAACCTCAGATGAAGTCTGCTGGTCGATATGAGTGTTGTCAATTAAAGATGCCTGGTCTTTATCGTTTTGAATTTTGTAGTAATCTACACGCGCGTAATTTCCGGAAAATATCTCTGTCACCGAATTGGTAAACACCGGATTGCTGTTTAAACTCTGATGGCGCTCAATAATCTGCACTTCAGAATTTTCTTCAACAACCACAAGATTACGAGGCTGTAGCATCAAATTTGATTCAACTCCGGTAGAGAAATGAACAATCTGAATGGGTTTGCTTACCGTTTTATTTTTTGGCACATAGATGTAAGCACCTTCACTTGCAAATGCCGTATTTAGTGAGGTAAGGCTGTCTGTTTTGACAATCTTGTCAAAATATTTATCGATTACCGGTTTGTATTTTGGCTTGGTAAGTGCAGCACTTAACAAACATACATCTACCCCATCGTGTGTAGTTTCGGATAAGTACGAACTGTATTTACCATCAATAAACACAATTTTATAGGTGTCTATATCATTAAGAAAATACTTCTTGACGTCTCTAAACTCAACTGCATCTTCATTGCGCCCCACAAGACTATAGTCATCTTTTACCAGACTGTTTAATGAAGTATATTTCCAGTTTTCATCCTTTTTTGTTGGAAAACCATTTTCTTCAAAAACCTTAATCGCAGCATCCTTAATATCGTGAATGCTGTTATCAAAATCCTGATTTTCCTGAAAAGTCAAATAGGATGAAAGTAATTTATCTTTTAAACTCATGTTGTTAAATTCAATATTCAAAGTTTAAAATTCCAGGTTTAGCTTTGGAATTTAGTCCCTTTGAGATCTGATTTATTTAAATAGGCGATAAAGCCTGAAATTTGTTTGCTAAGTGCCTCACTCTTGTCGATTAATGTATTTAGTTGCCGCTCATCAATGTAACCCCAATCAAAAACCCGATACAATTGTGATCTCGTTTCCCCAGCAGAAGCTTTTGCAATTGATAGGAATTGTCTGAATTCCAGATTACCATTCCTCTCAAAACCTTCTGCTATATTGTCCATAATACTTCCCGAAGAACCTACTATCTGATCTTTCAATTTGTAATTATCTTTAAGACCGGTAGTTTGGACAATATGAACAACTTCTTTTGCTAAAATCCGAGCTTCCTGCCATATTTGTAAATCTTCAAACCGCTTTACAGTTGCCATCGCTCCAATTTTAGACTTTAAATTTTAAATCTTGAACTAAACTGCCGTTTCAGCTTTAACCCAGTCATAACCTTTTTCTTCGAGCTCGAGGGCTAATTCTTTTCCGCCAGATTTAACGATTTTACCATTTACCAAAACGTGTACAAAATCAGGTACAATATATTCCAACAGACGCTGGTAATGCGTGATAACAACTACCGCGTTGTCTTTGCTTCTCAACCTGTTTACCCCGTTTGATACAATACGCAAAGCGTCGATATCCAAACCAGAATCGGTCTCGTCAAGTATAGCCAGTTTAGGCTCAAGCATTGCCATTTGAAAAATCTCATTACGTTTTTTCTCACCTCCAGAAAATCCTTCATTCAGTGAGCGCGATAGAAACTTGCGATCAATCTCTAAAAGTTCAGATTTTTCTCTGATTTTCTTAAGCATTTCGCTTGCGGGCATATCTTCAAGCCCTTTAGCCTTACGCGTCTGATTGATTGCCGTTTTAATAAAGTTGGTTACTGAAACCCCGGGAATCTCAACAGGATATTGAAACGAAAGAAATACACCTTTGTGTGCACGCTCATCAGCGTCCATTTCAAGAATGGATTCTCCTTCAAAAAGAATGTCTCCTGCTGAAACCTCGTATTCCTCTTTACCAGCTATAACCGATGACAAGGTACTTTTACCGGAACCATTAGGTCCCATAATCGCGTGAACCTCTCCGGCATTCACTTTAAGGTCTATACCTCTTAGAATTTCTTTATCTTCTATACCTGCGTTTAGATTTTTTATCTCTAACATATTCTCGATTCTTTGGGTTTAAAAACCCGTATTATTTACTTCGTTAGTTGTAGGCGTAGCATATCTGACTCTTTAGGATAGCTTACTGCCACTATTTCTTTAATTTTTACCAGTGTATCCCAACCTTCCTCCTTAGGAGGTTTTGGGGTTTTAATCACTTTTAAAATTACCTGAACAAAATCTTCAGGATTTTTCTTGTATCCAGATGCCTGTCTAATCAGTTCGTCTGCCTTTTCGTCCAGCACAACTCCATAAACCGATTCATCAACCTGCAAGACCGCTGCATCTGCGTAATAAATAAACTCACCGGAAACCTGTTCTGTTTTGGTTTCTGAATCACAACTCAAAAAGAATAGAGTCAGCAAAACAGCCAGTGAATTTTTCATATTATTTAAGCGCTGTTGGAGCTTTGGTCATAGCGTTAAAATCATCCAGATCATGCTGAATCCACACCTTGGCATTTTTCTCCTTTACAAAAGCTTCAAAAGCCTTAATGGTTTCTTCAGATTCTGGAATGTCGTAATTGAATTGAGGTACGATCGCATCTTCACGATTTTGCTCAAAGTGATACGTATCACCCGTAAGAACCAAAGGACCCGTTTCGGGCAAATCGATAAACAAGGCATTGTGACCTGCCGTGTGACCCGGCATATACTTTATAACTACACTACCATCTCCAAATACATCATAGTCTTTGTTGGCGATAACCTCTTTATTCTTTAAAGCCGAAAATGTATCGGGATTGTAGAATGAATTGCCCTTGATTTCATCGCTGTTCAGAAAATCATCTTCACTTTGCTGAATTAACCATTTTGCATCTGCGAAATGATTAGCAGCACCGGTATGATCAAAATGAATGTGTGAAAAAGCAATTATATCTACATCTTCAGGACTCAGACCAATCGTTTTAAGCTGAGTTGTTATGCTGTCTTTACGCGAAATGGTAAAAGCACCGCCTTCAGGAGTATACTCTCCCTGACCAACCAACATTTCCGGAAGACCGGTATCCCAAAGCAGAATTCCATCAGGATGTTTGATAACATAAAAAGCATCTGCAAGCTGCTTGCTTTCGCCTTTATAGGTATCTCCCTGAGCAAAAAGATTTAAGTTGTTGGCCATCACACTACCACCGTCAAAAGCATAAAGCTCAACAGCCGGTTTAGCCGGTTCTTCAACAACAACTTCTTCTTCGATATTTTCTTCTTTCTTGGTTTCTTTACAGCCAACTACTAATAAAGCAGCCAGTGCAAAAAACGAAATCTTTTTAATAAGCATATTTTTTTGGTTTATGGTTAAAGTCACGGGCTTAGCCTACTGAACCTTCCAGAGAAATCTCCAGCAATTTCTGGGCTTCCACTGCAAATTCCATCGGCAATTTATTGAGCACTTCTTTACTAAATCCGTTTACAATTAGCGCAATTGCTTTTTCAGTATCAATACCCCGCTGATTGCAATAAAATATCTGGTCTTCACCAATTTTACTGGTAGTTGCCTCGTGCTCTACACGCGCTGTTTTATTTTTAGCTTCAATATAAGGGAAGGTATGTGCGCCACATTTATTACCCATCAACAGTGAATCACACTGCGAGAAGTTACGTGCATTTTGAGCGCGGCTATTGATTTGCACCAACCCGCGGTAGCTGTTTTGGCTTTGCCCAGCCGAAATACCTTTTGAAATAATAGTACTTCTGGTGTTTTTACCGAGGTGTACCATTTTAGTTCCCGTATCAGCCTGCTGAAAGTTATTGGTAACTGCAATAGAATAGAATTCACCAATTGAATTATCCCCTTTTAGAATACAGCTTGGGTACTTCCAGGTAACGGCACTACCCGTCTCTACCTGAGTCCAGGATATTTTTGCATTTTTCTCACAAAGTCCGCGCTTGGTCACAAAATTGAAAACCCCTCCTTTACCTTCATCGTTACCGGGATACCAGTTTTGCACTGTAGAATATTTTATTTCGGCATCATCAAGAGCAACCAATTCTACTACTGCAGCATGCAACTGGTTCTCATCACGTGATGGTGCGGTACAGCCTTCTAAATAACTTACGTAGCTACCTTCATCGGCTACTACCAGCGTACGTTCAAATTGACCGGTTCCGGCCTGATTGATACGGAAATAGGTAGAAAGCTCCATTGGGCAACGCACTCCTTTTGGAATGTAACAGAACGAACCGTCACTAAACACCGCGCTATTTAAAGCCGCGTAAAAATTATCTTTCTTCGGAACAACTGAACCGATGTATTTCTTCACCAATTCAGGATGTTCTTTGATGGCCTCAGAAATAGAGCAGAAAATAATTCCCTTTTCGGCAAGAGTCTTTTTAAACGTGGTAGTTACTGAAACAGAATCCATCACCACATCAACCGCAACACCGGCAAGTTTCTTTTGCTCGTCTAATGAAATCCCCAAACGCTTGAAGGTATCCAATAACTCGGGATCTACCTCATCAAGGCTATCATACTTCGGTTTTTTGGAAGGTGCAGAATAATAGGATATATCCTGAAAACTCGGCTTCTTGTAATGTACATTAGCCCACTCTGGTTCTTCCATCGTTTGCCAATGCCTAAAAGCTTCAAGACGCCACTCGGTCATCCACTCGGGCTCTTCCTTTTTCATAGAAATAGCGCGCACAATATCTTCGTTAAGCCCTACCGGAAAGGTATCGGACTCAATATCTGTGTAAAAACCATATTTATATTCTTTGGTCGCTAATTCTTTTTCTAAATCATCTTCTGTATACGCCATAAAATGTTTTTAATCTGTTAGGTAACAGTTTAAAATCTATATTATATTAAAGTGAAAAACTTTCTCCACAACCGCAAGTGCGCTGTGCATTAGGATTGTTAAAAACAAAACCCTTACCATTAAGGCCACCGCTATACTCCAGCGTGGTGCCTATCAAATACAGGAAACTACGTTTGTCAACAATAAGTTTCACCCCATTATCTTCAAACAGCTTGTCTTCGTCCTCTTTGCTTTTATCAAACTTAAGTTCATAAGACAATCCACTGCAACCGCCGCTCTTGACCCCTACTCTCACGTAGTCTGCCACAGCGTCGTAACCCTCCTCAGTCATAAGGATTGCTATCTTCTTTTTCGCGTCTTCACTTACTTTAATCATACTAATTCTAAATTGGTGCAAATATACCATTTAAGTAGGGTTTTACCATACTTCCTTACATTAAACTATCTTATCAATTAATAGGCTTAATCAATACGAATAACACTTACAATAAGAAACTTAAATAGCCAGTTGCGACTTAAAACTAGTTTAGTCGAAGAATAAGGAGATCATCATTGCCTAAAGTTGTAGTCGAAAGCAATGAAGGACTGTCTGTAGAGCCAATAATGTAGAGGAATTGATCTTGAGAAAAAACGGCATCAACACCCAGATCAATACCCGACCCGCCCCAGGTTTGTTGCCAACGAAGATCACCTTCATCAGTTATTTGAAAAGCCCAGATGTCGTTATTACCAGCGTTGCCTGAAGGTGTAATATCTGCACTGCGCGTATTCCCGGTTACAAAAAAAGTATTACTAGGTCCTAGAGTAATGCTTTGCGCAAATTCAAAATCAGTACTGCCATAATTTTGCTGCCAAATGAGCGTTCCTTCGGCACTTACCCGCATTGCAAAAGCATCAAAATCGCCATTTGCGTCTGAGATATCCCCGTCTGAACTATTAGTCTGCCCTACGATTAGAAAATCACCGTTTGGTAACATCAAAGCATCGTGAGCAATATCAACACCCGATCCTCCAAAAGACCGTTCCCAAACCAGGCTACCGGTACTATTAAGTTTTACCAGCCAAATATCATAACTGCCGTGAGGGCTTGAAATATCAAAATCATCACTTTCTGTAAAACCTACGAGCAAAAAGCCGGCATCCGGAGTTTGAATTGCCTTATAGGAGCGGTCATTATTGCTTCCACCAAAATAATTACGCCACTGCAAATTGCCGGTTGCATCTAATTTCTGCCCCCAAAACTCGCCCACTCCGTGTTTTACATTTTCGTTTCCAGCACCGCCCGAAGCAGTAACATCCAGGAAACCGGCACTAAAATAGCCGCCATCTGCGGTTTCCAAAACAGAATAGGAATGGTCGTGACCCGCAAAGCCATAGCTTTTTTCCCATTCTATTCCACCTGAAGCATTGGTTTTTACAAACCAGGTATCGTGAAAGCCTTCATTTTTACTGGCATCACCATCTTTACTCATACTATAACCTCCCAAGAGAAATCCGCCATCCTGTGTAGCTATAAGGTCGGTAGCGACATCTCCGCCACTGCCGCCGTATGTTTTTGAAGAAATAAGGTTTGTTGCAGCATCCAATTGCAAAAACCAATAATCTTCACCCTCGCGGGTTTTATCTGAAAGCATTCCGTCTGTACTTTCAGATGTTGCTAAAACGCCCAGCCCACCTGTGTTCAATTCAATTATTGCCGCAGCTCTATCGTGAAGACTACCGCCAAAACGGGTAGCTGAAACCACCTCTCCATTAAATGTTTCGGCCTCCACAACAGGCGCCACCGCATTGTCTTCAGAACAGGCAAAAAATGATAGAGTCAGGCCAAAAAATAAAAGGTGTCTAAATCGCATTATTCAGCTTTTTTTATAATAAACAAACCACGTTCAATATCGCTTACAATGATGTTGCCACTTGCGAAATACGGATAGTTACTCCATGCTCCTTCAAAATCGGTAACATCAGAAGCGGGATAGGTATCAAAGTACCCTGTTTCGGTAAAGTTTGCATTGGCAATATCTGAGATATCTAACACGCGTAAACCTGCGCTGTAATTGGTTAGATAAAGGGTGTTGGCCTTTACATAATAATTATGATCAATTGCACGCGTAGGTCCTGAGTAGGTACCTATTTGAACCGGATTATCTAAATCTGAAAAATCGAAAATGAGGCTACGGGTACTGAAACCAAGGCGCAGCTCATCAAGCTCATCATTAGCTATAAAGTAACGCTGATCTTCAGTAAACCAACCCTGATGCGTGTAAAAAGGATTGGGATATGCGATTTTTGAGATGAAAACCGGGTTTGCAGCATCAGTCACGTCAACCAGCGTGACGCTATCTTCATTACTGGCCGCGCAAATTTGGCGACCGGTATAATCTGAATCAGGACCCGAATAGGTTACTACCTGAGCATCGTGGGTGTATCCGTCACCAGCGAAGCCACCAATAGAAACAGGGGCTTCCGGATTAGAAACATCAAATATATGAAGGCCTCCGTCAAAGGTTGCGGCGCCAACAACATAAACACGGGATTCTTCCTCATTGATAATGATGTTGTGCGCACTACCAAATTCAAGATTAACCGCATCTGCTGTAAAATTTTGTGATGCGTCCAGACCTCGTAATCGCGTGAGATCAAAAACCTGTAATCCATGATTATCTGCCTCACTCACAATAAAAGCATGATTGCCATAAACCTTCACATCGCGCCAGGGCGAAGGTGCTGTACGGCTGGGCAGTTTGCCCAGATAAAGTGGATTTACAGCATCCGAAATATCCACAAAAGCCACCCCATTATCAAGCCCCATAAGCGCGTATTCTTTTCCGGTTGACGGGTCCGTCCACCCCCAGATGTCATTACCACTGCTGGCTTGCATCTCATCTAAAGCAACCTGACCAATTAAATCATATCCCGAACAGGGGTATATACCGGCAAAACCATTTTCGCAGGGAACGATCTCTCCTAGTACCTCCTCTTCAACAGTATCTTCAATTGCAGGAGGCAGATCATTATCATCGGTACGCGAGCAGGCCACGAAAAGCACGATTGAAAACGCGGTTAAGAACAGATTGCAGAACTTCATAAGTTTTATTTTAAAGAGAGTATTGCTCGCTTATTTTTAAACAAGAGACGCAAAATAGATTAAACGTAAGAAACCGGTAAGTATTTCAAGTTATTCCCGTTAACTTTGCGGCAAAATACGCGAGTTATGTTTGAAAACAAAGACCAAAGCCGCACCTCATTGAGTGCATTAGGAGAGTTTGGACTCATAGATCACCTTACCAAAAACTTTGCCATTCAACATCCTGAAACTGTTAAAGGTATAGGAGATGATGCCGCGGTAATTGATACCAAAGGTAAACAACTGGTTATTTCTACAGATCTGCTCATCGAAGGTGTACACTTTGATCTGGCTTTTATGCCGCTGAAACACTTGGGCTATAAGGCGGTAATGGTGAATCTTTCAGATATCTATGCGATGAATGCGCGAGCGACTCAAATTACCGTATCGCTGGCGGCTTCAAATCGCTTTCCGCTTGAAGCGCTTGAGGAATTATATGCGGGAATTGAACTCGCCTGCTCGCTTTACAAAATAGACTTAGTAGGAGGTGACACCACCTCGAGTACTAAGGGGCTACTTATAAGTGTTACTGCTTTAGGAGTTGCTGAAGGCGACGAGATCGTGACTCGTGACGGCGCCCGTGAAGGGGATTTACTGGTCGTCTCGGGAGATCTGGGAGCATCATATATGGGCTTACAGGTTTTAGAACGTGAGAAACAGGTGCATCAGGTAAATCCAGGCGCGCAGCCAGACCTTGAGCCTTACGCCTATCTTATTGAACGTCAATTAAAACCCGAAGCACGAAAAGATATAATTGATTTATTCAAAACTTTAGAAGTAAAACCTACTGCTATGATTGATATTAGCGACGGCTTATCTTCAGAGGTTATTCATTTGTGTAAAAATTCTGATGTAGGTTGTCGACTTTATGAAGAAAAAATTCCGTTAGACCCGCAACTTATAAATGTCTGTGAAGAATTTGATATTGACAGCACTACAGTAGCCCTGAGTGGCGGAGAAGATTATGAATTACTTTTCACCATCAAGCAGGACGATTACGAGAAAATTAAAGGCAACCCAAATTTCACCGTAATTGGTCACATGACAGCCTCACAAGACGGGATGAATTTAATCACCCGTGCAAACACATCAATACCCATTGTTGCGCGTGGGTGGAATGCTCTGAAAGAGGACGAATAAATTAAGCCGACTGGCGTGCGTGTCTAAAAATGTAAAATTTTTCCATCACTTCATTTATGCGACGCAGTTTTGGAGTTAATGGCTGTAGTTCACCATAGTCATTCTCGGTAAATTGTTGACGGCATTTACAGCACTCGTATTCTTTTTTGTTAGTTTGATAAGATCGAAGAACCTGATACTTGTGACCAAATAGCTTACATAGAATCATTTGATAGGGATTTTTGGAGAAGAACGAATAATTCATTTTAAGGGCTTTTGAAATTAGGTAGTTAAAATTAACAGAATTATTCGTTAAAAAGAATAATTACATCGTTTAAGCGCTTATTTTTTAGGATTAAAGTATATTTTTAATAAAATCTCAGAAAATCAAGCATTTTCATATATTAATCTCAGAAAAAACGCAAGTTATTAACAGATGTTGAAAACTTTTCCCGCCTTAAAAAGGTTAAAAATTACCAATTAAACCCTCAACCTCTTTAAAATTCTCAATATGAAGCATATGACCACCCGTCAAAACGTCAATTTTTACTCCCGCTTCAAGAAATTTCCTCTTCATTTTTTCAGGATCAATTAGACCGTCGTCACTTCCTAAAACCATATGTCTCTTATAATCTGCCGTTTTCCAAAGATTTGAATAGCCCGGACGCTCACGCATCGCTTTCTGGCAGGCAATGTATGCATTCGGAGTTACCTGCAGGGCTTCGGCCTTTGTCTGGCTGATTTCTTTTTCGAATTCAGAACTTCTCTTTGCTGAAAACAAATTAGCCACAGACATAGAAACCAGTGCCTGATAATTACGGCCGGCCATATCTATCGCATGATTTCGCATTTTCTTCCGCTCTGCGCTATCAGCTTCAGGGGTAGAATTAAGAAGAAGCAAACCTTTTGTCTTTTGCGGAAACGCTTCCGCGAAAGCGAGTGCCACATAGCCACCCATTGAATGACCCACCAGTTTTACAGTTTCCACACTAAGTTGATCTAGAATTTCATTGACGGCAACTGCCATCGCCCTCATACTATTAGACTGCTCCAATAAAGGAGATTTACCGTGACCGGGCAGGTCAATCAGGATGAGGCGGTATTTTTGAGACAGGGTTTTAACCATAGGTTTCCACATGTCGCGATTTTCTACAAATCCGTGAAGTAAGCATAAGGTTTCTCCCTCGCCATACTCTTGATAAAATAATTGTTTGTCGTCTTTCTTTACGCCCATTTTAGTTTAACTTTCGGCCCGAAAGATACGACGCTATGCGATTTTCTAAAGAAACCCTGATAACAGGTTTCGCTATATTTTCACTTTTTTTTGGAGCCGGAAATCTTATTTTACCCCCTTACCTGGGTTATCTGGCTGGCTCTAACTGGCTTTGGGTGAGTTTAGGTTTTTGTCTTTCGGCGGTTTTGATTCCACTACTGGGTATTTTTGCTCACGCACGATTACAGGGCAGCATGCTCGATTTTGGAAATAAGGTACACCCTGTTTTTAGTATTATCTTTTGCATTCTCGTTTATCTTGTAGCCATTACCCTGCCCGGACCCCGTACCGCTTCGGTTACCTATGAGATGGCTATACAACCTTATTTTGAGGTGAGTTCGCTTACCTCAAGCGCTGTATATTTTGGACTGGTGCTTTTGTTTGCACTCAACCGCTCAAGAATGCTCAATGCTCTGGGTAAATACCTAACTCCGCTGCTGCTTTTAATACTAACTACGATTATCTGCATCGCCATTTTTGCGCAACTTCCTCCGCCAACGACATCGCAATTAGAAAGCCCCCTCACAAGCGGACTTTTAGAAGGTTATCAAACCTTTGATGCGATTGGAGCAATTGTCATTGGTGCCGTAGTGATCATTTCCCTCAACCTGGTAAATACGGAAAGTCACCAAATTAAGAGAAACCTGATTATAAAGGCCGGAAGTCTTGCAGGTCTTGGTCTTCTAGCCATTTATCTGGGTCTGATTTACGTAGGCTCTCTTTATGTAAACCAGACGGTGACCGACTCCCGTACTGATTTACTTTCGTTTTTAAGTTACGACACACTGGGCTCCGGTGGCCGCATATTATTATCCATTTTAGTAAGCCTGGCCTGTTTTACTACAGCTGTGGGTATTGTAACCGGAACTTCAGATTTTGTCAAAGGCCTTTTTAAAAATTCGCAACGCGCATATATCCTAACAGCCGTTTTAGCCAGCGCTCTCGGAATACTCATTGGCCAGACCGGAGTTGCTTATATTATAGCCGTAGCCGTACCGGCACTGAGTTTCATCTACCCTTTAGTAATTGTCCTAATCGTTTTGAATTTATTTTCAGATCGCTTTGTTTCCAGTCTTGTTTTTAGACTTGTAGCGCTTGTAACCATTCTATTTAGTATTCCTGATTTTTTGGTGTCATTAAATGCCGAAAATTATCAGGGTCGGTTTAGCTGGATTCTCTTTTCAGACTATGGAGTGGGCTGGATCTTGCCTGTTGCACTCACTTTTATGATCGCAAAAATCATAGAACGTCTTTATGTTAAACAGAAAACTTCTAAAACGGAAAATTAATGGCCAAAAAAGGAATTCCCAAAAACGGAAAAAATAAAGCCAAGCACTCCAAATTGCTTAAACGCAAAAAAGACAAACTACGCGCTGAAAAAGAAGCCCGCGCTCTCAAACTGAAGGAAATCATCAGAGCTGCCCAGTCAAAGTCCTAATACCAAAGCCAAATATTTATTAAAAATCATTTCTCATAATCTTGAATGATAGATATTTGCACTAATGAAAGCAGAACCCACACTTATTTGCATCCCAGACATCAGCGGTTTTACCCAGTTTATGCGCGAAGCTAATTTTGATCTTTCAGCACAAGTAATACCTGCTTTGCTAAATGAGATTATATATGCAAATACTATTAATCTTCAGGTTTCTGAAATTGAAGGTGATGCTATCTTGTTTTTTAGAAGCGGGGAATTACCGGCTCTCGAAGAACTTATCGATCAGTGTAAAGCATTTTACAAAGACTTTTACACGCGTATTGACAAGTTATATAAGGAACATAAAAAGGAGGATGACGCCAGAAGTATCTCTGATATACTTGGCCTCAAAATAATCTTGCATTACGGAGAAGAAATTGCAATGGTGCCTATAGGGAATCGTATAAAACTAATGGGGGAAGATGTTATTACTGCTCATCGCATGCTTAAAAATAACATTCCTATTGATGAATATATTGCAATTTCAGAACAGGTATACAGCAAATTTGATACCGACGAGTTTACTAAAGTTTGTAACTGGTCTGAAATTCATGAAGGCCATCTGGATATTGAACATTTAGGAGTTCTCAATTACCGGTACATAGATCTCGAACCGCTAAATTAAATCAGTTCACTACTGCTTACTCAATCTGCGTTCTTTTAGGTCTTTCTCGATTTGGTTTTCTTTTGCTTTATTGATCTCGTAAAAGAAAAGCAGTGCTGCTCCTATTAAAAATGGAATCGCAGGATAAACACTTACCAGTAATTTAGTACCCTGTATTGCAGTTTCGGGCTGTACGATATCTTCAACGGCTACTGTCGCCGCTTCTTTTGTAATGTAGTTATACAGACCCAAAATCCAGGCAACCAAAGCTCCACCTATACTAAGACCTCCTTTTAAACCTACCATCATCGCTGAAAAGATAATTGCTGTAGCCCTTCGGTTATTCTTCCATTCAGAATAATCAGCCACATCTGCAATCATTGCCCAAAGCAAGGGAATGGTAATTCCGTAGAAAAAACCGTGCAAAATTTGAGATAAAAACATAAGAACAACGGCATCTTTCGGAAAGAAATAAAAGGCAAGAATAAATAAAGTAGAGATAAATAAGGCCACGCCGAAAACATCCCTCTTTCCATATTTATCGGCAAAACGCTTGGAAAAAGTAATACCTACAATCATAAAAATGATTCCCCCGGCATTAAAGAGTCCAAAACCTGCCGAAACCGGATTCTCACCAAAGAAATTCACGCCAATAGTCTCAAGACCACTCAGAATGGGTCCTATAAAAGAGGTAAGCGAGGCAGAATCTACGTAATTTTTAAAGTAATAAACATACGAACCGCCTTTCATAGCCAGAGTTATGAACACCAAAGTCGTTAACACCAACATAATTACCCAGGGTCTGTTTTTAACCAGATCTCCCAAATCTTCCTTAAGACTGGACTCCTGATCAAGAGTAGGAACAATACGCTCCCGTGTGGTTAGGAACGTAATAATAAGCATCACGGTACCTATAACGGCCAGCCAGGTCATTACAATTTCAATACCTACCGCCTGGTCTCCGTCTCCGGCAGACTCTATGATAGGTAACATAAAAACCTGAACAAAAAACTGCGCAAACATAACTGCCACAAACCGATACGAAGATAAGCTGTTGCGCTCTCCCATATCCCCGGTTATCACACCACTCAAAGCCGAGTACGGAAGGTTGTTGGCTGCATAAAGTAAAAGCAATAAGGTATAGGTTGCTACTGCATAGATTACTTTCCCTTTGTAATCAAAGTCTGGCGTGGTAAAAGCCAGGAGTGCCACTACTCCAAGAGGAATAGCCGTATAGAGAATCCAGGGTCTGAATTTACCATAACGCGACCGGGTACGATCTGCAAGAGCCCCTATCACCGGATTAAAACCAAAGGCAGCGACCATCCCTACTATAAAAATAATCACTGAAGCGTCATTAGCCTTAAGACCATAAATATCAGTATAGAAATAGGCTAAATAGGTCATTAACGTCTGAAACACCAGGTTTGCAGAAAGATCTCCCAGGCTATAGCCTATTTTTTCTTTTATCGATAATTTTTGAGATTGCGTACTCATAGATAACGGGCTAGGTGAATTCTTTATTTATGTGCAATATTCAATACCTTAGTTAAAGGAAATCGATTGCGTAAAGTCTTATTTATTATAAAAAAACGATTTAAGAAGCATATATTCTTTTTGACTATAAGCTAACAGCGACCCAAGATACTACCTTTGTACGACAATAAAAAAATTAAAAGCCCCATAAAAGGGCTTTATTTATTTTAAATTCAAAATCACTTCACGATTTAATAAAATTAGAGCACAGATCAATAGTATTCAATCGGTTCAATACTTTTAATATCAAATATTTTTAAGACTTCCAAAGTGTAGTATTGCTAGCATTTACTTAGTAGTTGTGTTAATCGATTTAATTAGCTAAAAATGTATTAGGATTAATTCTTAACAAATCTTTAACTAAAGGGTTAAAATCCAAAATTCGCTATTTCGACAACCTTAACCTGTTTTAAAACTCTTTTCTTTAAATATTTGCACTGAATTTACCTACAGATTATCAAATTCGTATTAATACAACATAAAAAAGTATGATTTCAATCTGTTTTTTTCACATCTTTACGTAAACGTGACAAAAGGAGTTTTTGAATATAAAACCCTTCAGTCCGAATTCTCCAACTAACATTTAAGCTTAAAAGCACCACTGCTTTTAAACTCAGTTTAAATTTTCTCCACCAAAATAATGAGCAATTTATTGTTGCATGTTTATGTATGTAATTTATTAACCATTCTAAATATTCTTATGATGAGAAAATTAATTTTTGGCACTGCTATGTGCTTAATGACAGGCTTCACTTTTGCACAGTCTAACAACTCAACGGTTGAACAGGTAGGCAACGATAACAGTTCGAGTGTAGATCAAAGTGGTTCTAATCTAGCCACCGTAAATCAGGGTAGTGATCTTACTACTCAAGCTTATTCTAATAACAACGCCACAACAATCTTGCAAATCGGGACGTCAAACGTTGCTACTGCAAATACAATTGGCGACCGAAACACTATCGATCAAATACAAGATGGTTCAGGAAATACTGCAACTGCAAAACAAGGATCAGCAAGAGATCTAATTCCTGGTTTAGGGATTTTTCAGGTTACAAAAAGTAACGATAATGCTATTGATCAATTTCAGGAGGGTAACGGCAATACCGCTACCGCTGATCAGGGAGGCTTAGGCGCCGGTATGAATATGATTGATCAGGATCAAATTGGTGATGAGAATACAGCTACCGCAAATCAAAACGCCGGTGCAAGTAACAATATGATCACACAGCTGCAAACAGGTGATGAGAATACTGCTTTTGCTCAGCAAGGTTCTGGAGGCGGCATCAGTACATTTGGCAATGCTATTGACCAAAATCAGCTTGGTAATAATAATATGGCTGAGGCCAGACAACTCATTACCTCAACAAATTCTACAGCAGATCAAGACCAGGAAGGTGATTTCAACAATGCAACTTCGGTACAACAAGGAGATAACAACCTGGTTACACAAACGCAAACAGGTAATGATAATACCGCAAGTGCGCGTCAGGACGGTACTTTTGCAGGTACTAGTTTTGATAATAGTATAACGCAGACACAAATTGGTGATACTAATAATACACTAGCAGATCAAACTGGTGATCAAAACAATTCTGAACAAGATCAAAATGGGACTTTTCATAAAAGTGAGGTATTTCAAAACGGAACCAGAAATACGAGCCGAACAAATCAAAGTGCAACCAATAACTCGGCATATGTAAATCAAATAGGTATTAGAAATGTGAGCAACATTAATCAAAATACCGTTGGAAATAACGAAGCTATAGTCAATCAAGATGGTGACGTTAACAGAAGTAGTATTTTACAAAAAGGAGATGATAACTTTGCAGATACAGATCAATCTGGTCGTGCTAACAGAAGTAATTTAGACCAAATAGGAGCTCATAATATTTCGATGACAATGCAAATGGGAGAAGGAAACATCTCGCTTTTAATGCAGGAAGGGAACGAAAATATGTCTACTGTAAATCAAAATGGAATGATGAACATGTCTACTGTAAACCAACTGGGGAACATGAATACATCAACTGTTAATCAAAGTAATTAGAGTTCATATTTAATTTTAATAAAAGAACCCAGATTTATTATTTAAGTCTGGGTTCTTCTTTTTTAAGAATAACTGATTTCCAGAACTTTTAGTTCACGTAAATCTGCACTTCCCAATCTTAATTCGGCAATTTCTCCAACTTCTTTTCCCATTAAAGCCTGAGCTATGGGAGCGGTAAATGCAATTTTTCGTTTTTTGATATCGGCCTCATCTACTCCTACGATCTGAATACGCTGTTTACTTTTTCCATCAATTTCATAAACTACGGCAGCCCCAAAACGCACTTCATTTTTATTTTCGACCGTATCTAATAAACGTGCACTTGCCAGACGTTCCTGAAGCAGGTTGAGTTTTCCGTTTAAAACTGCGAGTGCCCTTCTGCGCTCTCGTTCATCACTTTCTGTAAGGTTTGCAATCTCATTGCTGAGCTCTTCTTTTTCTGTCTTTAATAGTGCAAGTCCATTTTCTGTCACATAATTTATAGCTTCGTCTGGTAATGCCGCCCGTGGCGGTATTATTGGCGTTTCTTCCTGATCATCTTCTTTTACAAATCCTCTGCTCATACATCTGGTTCTAAGCATAAAAGCTAAGTATTTTAAAAGAAAACGGATATTAAATAAAGTATAATGTTGAGAGAATCCAAAAGATGAATACTTCTTCGTAACTCTTGAAATCTGATTTTAAGATTAAACCAAACACTTTAGAACGAGTTTCTCACCAATGCTCAGTTCCTTTCTCTCCTTTAAAGGGACCGGTCAAATCTGGTGTGATCCATCCGGCATAAAATGCACCGGGTTGTGCCTCCACTCGCTCGCCGTCAACAAAGCATTCCAAATTTTGAGGATAAAAAGCTATATGATCTTTTAATGCTTCAAATTCTGTAAAAGGATTGGGATATAACCAGGCGATCGGTTGGCTGGGATTAATTTTCAACGCCCAATAGCTCGCACTACCCTTCCATTCACACATAGAAGTCCTGCCTTCCATCTTTACCAAAAAACCGGTATCAATATCAGAGTTTGGAATATAATAGGTAGGCGGACTGGCAGTTTCTAGAACCATCAAAGCATTTTTTGATTCAGCTAAAATGTGATCGTCATATTTAACCAGTACCGGCTTATTGACTTTCTCTATAGCAGGAGGGCGCGGAAAATCCCAAACAGAACGTTGTCCATCTTTAGGAACTGTTGCAAAAGGAGGGCGCTTTTCTCCGGTATTGCTCCAGCTTTCACGAGATTTTTTTAACCATTCGGGTACTTTTCGTTCTTTTCTCATACACGATTCTGCGTTTTTCAGGAAAGATAAGCTATTACAGGCAATGGGGGTGTAAACAAAAAAAGCCCAACATTTCTGTTGAGCTTTGTACCCCGGGTGGGAATCGAACCCACACTCGTAAGAACTGGGTTTTGAATCCAGCGCGTCTACCAATTCCGCCACCGAGGCAATTGGAGGGCAAAAATACTAAAAAATCTATTTTACCAAGCAAAAAAGGCATCAAATAAATCTCTGAAAGCCAATTTAATTTATACTTTTGCAGCCTCTTATAAATCGAGCAACGCTAAACATAAGATAACCATGTCAGTATCAATGCCTGAAGCCAAAATTTTTCCGTGCACACAGAGCCGGGATTTAGCCGAAAAAATAGCTGAAGCTTACGGGCAACCTTTGGGTAAGATTATCACCTCAACCTATAGCGACGGCGAGTTTCAACCCTCTTTTGAAGAATCAGTTCGGGGATCACGTGTATTTATCATAGGTTCGACAATGCCTAGCAGTGAAAACCTGATGGAAATGCTTCTGATGCTGGATGCGGCAAAACGCGCTTCGGCACGTCACATTACAGCCGTGCTACCTTATTTTGGATGGGCACGCCAGGATCGTAAAGACAAACCACGTGTACCCATCGCTGCAAAGTTGGTTGCTAATTTATTAGAGACCGCAGGCGCAACCCGTATCATTACGATGGATTTACACGCTGATCAGATTCAGGGCTTTTTTGAACGCCCGGTAGATCACCTTTTTGCATCTACTGTGTTTCTGCCCTATTTACGCTCGCTCAATCTGCCTAATCTTACGATTGCATCGCCAGATATGGGAGGTTCTAAAAGAGCCTATGCTTATTCTAAGGCTTTAGATTGTGATGTGGTAATCTGTTATAAGCAACGCGAGAAGGCAAACGTCATCAGCTACATGGAATTGATAGGTAGCGTTGAAGGTCGTAATGTGATTTTGGTAGATGATATGGTAGATACTGCCGGAACGTTAACCAAGGCTGCCGATTTGATGATGGAGCGTGGCGCATTGAGCGTACGTGCCATTTGTACGCACGCCCTGCTCAGCGGCAATGCCTACGAGCGAATAGAAAAAAGCAAACTACAGGAATTGATTGTCACAGACAGTATTCCACCAAAACAAAAAAGCGATAAAGTGCGCATCGTGAGCTGCGCAGATTTATTTGCAGACGTGATGCACCGGGTACACAGCAACACCTCAATCGCGTCAAAATTCTTAATGTAATTTATTAATACTTAATATATATTTAAATGAAGTCAATCACGATCACAGGATCTAAAAGAGAAAGCGTGGGCAAAAAGGCAACTAAAGCCCTACGTAATGCTGGAGAGGTTCCTTGCGTACTTTACGGAGGGGATGAACCAGTGCACTTTAACGCACCAGAAATTGCGTTTAAAGATTTGGTTTACACTCCAGATGCGCATACCGCGACTTTGGAACTTGACGGAAACACCTATATGGCAATCCTTCAGGACATCCAATTTCACCCGGTAACAGATCGCATACTTCACATCGATTTCTATCAAATCTTTGAAGGTAAAGAAGTAGCTATGACCGTACCGGTACACTACGAGGGTAACTCTCGCGGGGTACGTAACGGGGGTGTATTGCGTAAAACCTACCGTACACTACGTGTTAAAGCACTTCCTAAAAACCTTCCGGATTATGTTACGGTTAACATCAGCGACCTTAAAATCGGTGATAAGCGTTCACTCGCTGAGATCGAGCAAGGGCCCTGGAAGTATATGCACCCTGAAGATACCATCGTATGTCAGGTACGTACTTCTCGTAACATGGTTGAAGACCTTGAAGATGAAGACGAAGAAGGAGAAGAAGGAGAAACTGCAGCAGCAGAAGGTGAAGCTACTGAAGAAGCAAAAGCTGAAGAGTAGACCCTGTTTCCTTATACAAATCAAAGAGGTTGCCACATCGGCAGCCTCTTTTTTTATGTCCTGTTTTTGGGCGTGACCACAAGGGTCGGGCCATCCGCTTCAATTCCTCGTCCCGATCTGTCGGGACTGCGGTATTTCTACTACTGTCCCTCACGCAAAGCAAAGTTTCTGATTTCGTATTTCGTATTTTTAATTTCTACTTTTCAATTTTGTCCACTGCCTGGGCTCTAACTATTTCTAATTTCATTAAGACGCACTCCCATTCAAAATGTTAACTTTGCCCTGTGCCTAATAACCGGGTCGTCTTCCGTAATGCTTCGGGCTTGACGCGGGCACTAAAAAATTAAAATGTAAGTAATTCATACCCTCAGAAACGTATGATTTCATTTTTCGGTAAACTATTTGGCACAAAAAAAGAAAGTATTGACCCCATGAAGAAATTCTTGATTGTGGGATTGGGCAACATTGGGCCCAAATATCACAACACCCGTCACAATATCGGTTTTAAAATTCTGGATGCCTACGCGGCAGAAAAAGAAGAAACCTGGTCAACTGAAAAACTGGGAGATATCGCCCAGTTAAAAGTGCGTGGCAAAACGGTAATCTTACTCAAGCCCAATACCTATATGAACCTGAGTGGCAAAGCGGTAAAGTACTGGATGCAAAAAGAGAAAATAAGTATGGAGAACATACTTGTCATTACAGACGACCTCAACCTCGACTTTGGTACCATCCGAGTCAAAACCAAAGGTAGTGACGGTGGTCACAACGGACTTAAAGACATCCAAAACCAACTGCTGACCACAAACTACAATCGTTTTCGTTTTGGTATAGGCGACCGTTTTAGCAAAGGAAAGCAGATTGACTACGTACTGGGCGAGTGGGACAGCGAAGAAGAAAAAGATATGCCCGAAAGACTGGATATCTCGTGCAAGGTTATAGAAAGTTTTATAGCTTCGGGAATTACAAATACGATGAACGCGTACAACGGCAAATAGTTTGAAACAACATACATCAGCACAAGAATTTAACGGTACTAAGGGTACTGTGGTGACGATAGGTACTTTTGACGGCGTTCACCTGGGACACCGCAAAATCATAAACCGCTTGCTGGCCAGTGCAGCAGGCAATGATCTGGAATCTGTGGTGCTTACCTTTTTCCCACACCCGCGTATGGTGCTTCAGAAAGAAGCGCAAATCAAACTTATCAACACCATAGATGAGCGCATAGCACTGCTGGAAGCCAGCGGTCTGGACCATCTGGTTATTCATCCATTTACCAAAGAATTTTCAAGGCTCACTGCCGAAGAATTTGTAAAAGGAATTTTGGTAGATCAGCTTAAGGCCCGCAAAGTCATTATAGGATATGACCATCGTTTTGGGCGCAACCGCAATGCCAATATTGAAGATTTAAAGGCTTTTGGCGAGCAGTTCAATTTTGAAGTAGAAGAAATCTCCAAGCAGGATGTTGACGATGTAGCCGTTAGTTCAACAAAAATACGAAAGGCCCTCCTTGAAGGCGATCTTGATCGCGCCAACGAGTATCTGGGCTACCCGTTTATGCTTAACGGTACCGTTTCAAGAGGTAAAGGGCTGGGGCGCAAATTCAACTATCCAACAGCCAATCTTAAGGTTAAAGAACCCTACAAACTCATTCCCGCAAAAGGCGTTTACGTAGTAAAATCTAATATTGGCGGTAAAGCGGTTTATGGCATGATGAGTATTGGCACAAACCCTACCGTAGGCGGCAGCGACCTCACCATCGAAACCTTCTTTTTTGATTTTGATCAGGATTTATACGATCAGAAACTGGAGATCATATTGCTTACCCGTATCCGGGATGAGAAAAAGTTCAATTCGGTTGATGAACTCATTGCTGCGATGCAGGAGGATGAGACGTATTCCCGTAATTTTATTCAGCAACTCAATGCTTGACCGCTGGCTCTACAAACAGGTTGACAACAGCGCTCTTGTAGTTTTCAGAGTTATTTTTGGGTTTTTAATTACCTGTGAAGCCTGGGGTGCCATCGCCACGGGGTGGATTCGCTCCACGCTGATGGAGCCGCAACAAACCTTCAACTTTATAGGTTTTGACTTTTTGCAACCGCTTCCCGGTGATGCGATGTACTTTTATTATGGGGTAATGGGTCTTTTTGGCGTGCTGATTATGCTGGGCTATAAATACCGTTTTAGTGTACTCGCTTACGGGGTGATGTGGAGCTGCGTTTATCTGATGCAAAAATCATCGTACAACAATCATTATTACCTACTCATACTGCTACTGGGTATAATGGCCTGCTTTCCAGCAAATCGGTATTTATCTATTGACGCAAAGCAAAACCCGGAGATTAAACAAAATTTTATGCCCCGCTGGGTGTATATCGTCATCATCGCCCAGTTGTGGATTGTCTATACTTATGCTTCAGTAGCCAAATTATACCCGGATTGGTTGGATGCCAGCGTTGCGGGTCAACTAATGCAATCTAAAGCCGATTATTGGCTGGTAGGCGAAATGCTTCAGCAAAAATGGGTGCATTGGTGCATCGCGTATTTTGGGATCTTTTTTGACTTACTGATTATCCCGGCCCTACTCTGGAAACGTACCCGAAAAGCTGCCTTTATCATTTCGATTTTCTTTCATCTGTTCAATTCGTTTATATTCCACATTGGGATTTTTCCGTATTTGTCACTGGCATTTACGCTGTTTTTCTTCCCTGCAAAAACCATTCAGCGTATTTTTCTGCCGAAAAAATCTTTTTATGATGCCGGAGAGGTCATCAGACCCAAAAACTACAAACCCTTACTGGTTGTTTTCGGACTTTACTTTTTAGTTCAAATTGGTTTACCGCTGCGTCATTGGTTTATAGAGGATAACGTACTGTGGACTGAAGAAGGCCACCGCCTTAGCTGGCGTATGATGCTACGCTCCAAAAGCGGAAGAATTCATTTTAAAATAGTCGATAAATCTACCGGTCGTGAACTGCCCTTTAACCACCGCGACTGGCTATCCCGAAAAGAACTGCGCAGTGTAAGCGTCAAGCCCGACTGTATCTGGCAATTTTGCCAGCGTGTTAAAGAAGATTATGCTGCTAAAGGCACTGATGTTGCCATTTATGTAGATTGCAAAATAAGTGTAAACTCTCGCCCTTATCATACGCTTATCAACCCCGAAGTGAATATGGCCACTGCAGAATGGGATTATTTTTGGCACAACGACTGGCTGATGCCTTCGCCTGATTTGAGTAAAAGAGAGGTTAAAGAGGAGGTGCTTGAATGAAAACACTATTGAGCTATAAATCCTCATTCTAATTCTAAAAAGACGGTCATTACCTTTCAAAATAACTCGGAGTTTCAAAAATTCAATTTGGCTTAACTATAATAAAATATTTTATATGTCAAAACAGTTTTTATCTCTGTAAAAGATCGTGGTCATCCACTCTTTATGTCCTATGGGACCTAGGCCATTAAAATCAATCCTTCTGAATCCTTTACCTTCTAAAAAGAGAAAACCATCAGAATACTTTTGTCTGTCAGAATTATCCCAAATTATTACTCCTTCTTCTTTCAACGCTTTCAAACAATTTTTTGCGCAATTAACACGATCTCTACCATCTAATAAGATAATATCAAATTGATTATCATATTGCAAAACTTTATTTATATACTCTCCTGAGTCGAGACTGCATAAATGGTAATTAATATTTTTTTTGGCTTTTAGAATGTCAAGTAATTTTGAATACCAAACTTTATCGTGTTCGATAGAAACAAGGCTTTGTGCGTATCTGGAAAACCAAATAGTGGAATTACCACTCCCATACTCTAATACATTAAAATGTTTGTTCTTGATTTTTGTTTCTAAAAAATAAATTGAAGAATATGTAAGCCAGGGCAATGGGTTTTTTTCACCATCAACCGGGCTCATTAAATAACGGCTATATGCCCAGCCCTTAGGTTTCAAAAATTTTCTATAAAGAAAAAAAGTCTCTAATAGACTCGATGTCAAAAAAAACTTTCTAAGAGAAGATTTTAACCAGTTAATCAAAATAGAAATTCCTTAATCAAGTGCTCTTTATTTGGATGAACGAAAAAAACATTGCGTACACCGTCATCATCAGCCCTTTTAATTGTTTTGACTTTTTTTAAACCTTTTTCATAGTGATTATAAAAATTGTATCCATGACCAGTCATAATATCTTCAAGATTATGCTCTATTCTCCCAAAAAGAGTTTCGCATATAATAATTGGAAGATTCTCTGCAATACATTGACTGCCCCCTTTTAAAATTAAGTCTTCAACTCCTTCTGTATCAATTTTCATTAAATCGATTTTTTTAACTTGATTCTTTTCTACAAATGAATCCAAAGTATCACAGCTAACTTTTACTTTTTTCGATACCAGTTTAGGCTTTGTATTTATATTATGCTCCCCACTAAGATTATAGGTAGATGGGTATTTTTTATTCAAAATTTCTGAAAACACAACTTCACCAGTCCTGTCAGATAATGCCAGGTGCTCCACTTTTATCCTATCTTCAAAACCATTGATCTTTGTATTTTCAGAAAGATATATCATTGGCCCCACCGCAGGCTCGAATGCCCAAACCTTCAAATTGTCATTAATGGCGGCTCCTATTAACGAATAGTACCCAATACTAGAGCCAATGTCGAAAAAAACATCTGCATTTAGTATGAGCTTTTTAAAAATTTTAGTGTACTCATAATTCTCAGATCCTTTCCAAAAAAGCTCTCTTGTAACATAACTTGTCTGATTTGTTTTCAGAATTAAACTTATACCTTCCTTTAAATTCAACTTTAAAGTTCCACTGGGATGAATCTTTAATCCTTCGGGTAAAAAAGCTTTAAATACTTTTAGAGTATTTCTTACGTAAAAATTGGCCGATGTATTATAAAGAATTGAGTAAAATAAACTTTTCACGCTATACTATATATTTATTTAAAATCACCTTTTGAGTGTAAAATGACCTGCAAAGTTAAGCTTCTTTCCCTCGCATTCATATAAAACCTTAAACCAATAATCATTTGAAGGCATTTCTTTGCTATTAAATGTCCCATCCCAGCTTTCGTCAGACCCATATAATTCCTTGATTAGTTTTCCGTATCTGTCAAAAATAAAAATTTTGGAGGTGGTGTATGGAGCAACTCCAGCCACGGTCCACGTATCGTTGACACCATCACCATTTGGAGTGAAATATTTAGTATATTTGAAATCTTCAGAACAAATAGAATTACTGCAAGGCGCAATCTGCGCCAGGTATTTGGATCCATTAAGTATAATTGTCCCTGCTTTTAAGGTTATTGTGTTACCGGCTTTCATTTGTATTTCACTGCCAGCATTAACTTTATAATCTCCGCCAACAGCTATTCTATCACTTGCTTCATATAATTGCTGATCCTTAAATTCTCCGCTGTTTAATATAATTTCTACTTCACATTTAAAGCAAGGTTTAAACTCATTTGCAGAACCAATGAATGAGGTTATAAGAATAATAATTACTTGAAATACAAATAACAATTGCTTCATAACTCTATTTAACATTTTTCATTAAGAAATCGATTTTAGACTCCTGTGATTTTATTGTTTTATTGAGTTCTATAATATAAAGACTTAATTCTTCTAGTTTTTCTAATAAAAGCTTATTCATTTCTCCTAATTCTAGACCTTCCCTTTCAACTACTTCTGCTGCAGGAATATTAGGCAAATGACCTTCACGACTAATATAATCCTCTAAATCTTCGATACTCATTAATTTATAATTATCTTCAAAAACATAATCTGCCCATTCGTTCTGAAGTGAAACCCTGACCTCTTCTGTCAATATACCTCCTCCAACAAATAATCCGTAATTACTTACATTGTCTGAACTCGATGAGCTAGGTAAAAAGTCTACATTGATTGCTACTTTACCCAAAGTGTAAATATTGTCCGAAATTGAACTCGAATGCGTATTATCAAACTTCAACCAATCGTAGTCATTAGAGAATTCCGAGCCCCCAGAGGGCTCACTTCGAGGTGTTTTGTATACTCTACCGCTTTCGTCAAGCCCTAAATAATAGTCAATTTCATCCGAATTGCTTGCTAGGTTCTCAAATATTAAGCTTCCTGAAGCATGCAATGCAGCAGCAGGATTGCGAACATTAATTCCAACATTTCCATTTGTAAAAATATCATCATTAATATTTGAAGCTGGTTGATTATCAGACCTAAGCCAATCTGAATCTTGTTGAGAATCTTGCTGAGAATCTTTTACAACTTTGAAAACATCTCCCTGTTCGTTCACCCCAAGAGAATAAGGGAGCTCCTGCGAAACGCTAAGAGATTGAAATCGAACAGAGCCATTGACGTGCAAACGTGAAGATGGAGTCGTAGTACCTATACCCAAATTATTATTAGCAGACAGAAGCATGGCTGTTGTGCTGCCATTTCTCCAAGAAAATGCAGGCCTATTGTTAAGACTTTGCAATGTTCCGCCATTACCCCAGGGGAATTGAACGCCAGAAGGAGCATTTAAATTAAACCCGGGCGCAACCGCAGCTATAAATAAAACCACTGGAGCATTACCACTATCTAATGATCTATTTGTAGTACCCAGATGTTGTATTGTGTGATAATTAGTACGACCATTGTGTGACCATAATGAGGGCAAAAACTCACCATCATTCTCGGTAGCGTTTGTGATTTCAAAAACCTGATCATCAACTCCGGAAACACCAAAATTTGCCACCCTCTCTGCATCAATAGAATTCGCAGATTCGTGAGGGTAAGGAACTTGAGAAAATAAATTTAATGTTATCAATAAACCTAAAACAACAGTACAAAGCTGTCTAATGTATCTTGCTTTCATCTTAAAACATTTGAGAGCAATATATTAAATAGTTGACTGAAAACACCCTTGCCAAAATTTATTTTATGTTTACAATTTTTGTCTAATTAGAAAGTATTTCTGAAGTTCAAACGTACACAAATAAAAAACCAAAACCATAATGAAAGACATATCGATTTATATGCAATAAATTCCAGTTGTGTTTTACGATAAAGCCTAATAACGCCGTCGTGGGTGGCTTTATAGCCCTTTACAATGGCTTTGCCCAAGGCAGACATATAACTGCCTACGCCTTTTACGATTTTGAAGAAAACTAGGTGTCAACTGGCTCATGCCTTCTCCGGATTTGAGTAAAAGGGAACCTAAAAAAGAGGTGTTAGACTAAAGCTTTGCATATTTAAAGAGTGACTTCCTGTTTTAAGAACACTTTTCAAACCCATTTGCGTATTTTTGCCGTCTAAAATTTAAGCCATGCTACACGTTAACGACATTCGTGAACACAAAGAAGCCTATATCAAAGCCTTAAGTAAACGAAACTTTGAAGCTTCAGAAATTTTTGATCAGGTGCTTGACCTAGACGAAAAACGCCGTAGCACACAGGCTTCCCTAGACAATACACTGGCAGAAAGCAACAAACTTTCTAAGGAAATCGGGATGCTCTTTAAAAATGGCGAAAAAAGCAAAGCCAACATTCTTAAAGAACGCACCGGTAAACTGAAAGAAGATTCAAAAGACCTTCAGGAAACACTCACAGCAACGGTTGCAGCTCTTGACGAGTTACTCTATACCATTCCCAACATTCCGCAGGAAAGCGTTCCTGCCGGAAAAAGCGATGCCGATAATGAAGAAGTCTTTAAAAAAGGAGATATTCCAGTACTTGCGGAAGGCAGCCTGCCCCACTGGGAACTGGCCAAAAAATACGACATTATCGATTTTGAGCTGGGTAACAAGATTACCGGAGCCGGTTTTCCGGTTTATAAAAATAAAGGAGCGCGTTTACAACGGGCTTTAATCAATTATTTTCTGGATAAAAACACCGCAGCAGGCTATACGGAGTATCAGGTGCCGCATCTGGTGAATGAAGCTTCCGGTTTTGGTACCGGTCAGTTGCCCGATAAAGAAGGCCAAATGTACCACGTGGGTCTGGACGATTTATACCTTATTCCTACTGCTGAAGTACCGGTGACCAATATGTTTCGCGATAATTTACTCGAAGAAAAAGACCTACCCATTACCTGTACCGGATATACGCCCTGTTTTCGACGTGAAGCGGGTTCGTATGGGGCGCACGTACGCGGACTTAACCGCTTGCATCAGTTTGACAAAGTCGAAATCGTACGCATCGAGCGCGCCGAGGAAAGCGACGTCGCTCTTGACGGAATGGTCGAGCACGTAAAAGGAATTCTTGACGAACTCAAATTACCCTATCGTATTTTGAGATTGTGTGGGGGCGATCTGGGCTTCACTTCTACCCTAACCTATGATTTTGAAGTGTTTTCTACCGCTCAGGATCGCTGGCTAGAAATCAGTAGTGTGTCTAACTTCAAAACCTTTCAGGCCAATCGTTTAAAGCTGCGCTACAAAGACAAGGATGGTAATAAGCAATTGGCGCACACCTTAAACGGAAGCGCATTGGCGCTACCGCGTGTTCTTGCGGGAATTCTGGAAAATTATCAGACCGAAGACGGCATCAAAATCCCTGAGGTTTTGGTTCCTTATTGTGGTTTTGATAAAATAGACTAACCGCGTACGTTTTAAACAGGTATTGCGTTTAATACAGGAGTGTTCTGGCACTTCTTTAGTATATTTAGTCAGGTGACTTTAGTCTGCACCTTAAATTGTCTTTAGCAGTAATCCCGGTTTACCGGGTAAAATCAAAAAGCGTGTTACGTAAAGTTTTCTTAGCGTTAGTTCTGGTTTCAGGCGTTTGTGCTCATGCTCAGAACGATCTGCTTGCCCGTAATTATATGGAGCAGGGCGACTATGACAAAGCCGTAACTGTCTATGAAGGTCTTATTAAAGATACTCCGGGCAATTTTACGTTTGTAACCGGATTGATAGAAGCCTATCAAGAAACCGAAGCCTACTCAAAAGCAGACAGCTTGATTCTGAAGGCGCTTGATCGAACCCGAAACAATCCCGTTCTTGAAGTTGAGCTGGGCTACAACAAGCAATTACAGGGAAATCAGGCTGATGCTCAGGCTATTTACAACAAAGTGATTGCCGGTATTGCCACAAACCCGGGATATGCAAGTGGTGTTGCCCGTGCTTTTCAAAAATACAGCCTGCTTGAAGAAGCCGTTAAAACCTACGAAACCGCCCGGGAAATAATTCCTTCAGGCAATTTTGATTATCAACTGGCATCTCTTTATGGTGAAATGGGAAATTTTGAAACCATGTTTGAGATGTACTTAAATCTGCTCGAGGGAGGTGATAATTTTGCAGACTACGCACAACGCAGTATCAGTCGTTTTATAACCGATGACCCGGCTAATAGTGCCAATCAAAACCTGCGTAAAGTGCTATTAACACGTATGCAGGAAAATCCAGACCTGCTTTATAACCGCATGTTAAGCTGGTTGTTTATTCAGCAAAAGGAGTACGACAAGGCCTTCATACAGGAAAAAGCAATCGCACGTCGCAGCGGAAATTTTGCCGGAATCACAACCCTGGCAATCGTTGCAGAGCAAAATGATGAAGATACTTTGACTCTTACTGTTTTAGCCTATTTGATAGATGAAACCGTTGATGATGAACAGCGCCTTTACGCGCAACAAAAATACCTGGAACTCAGGCTCAAGTCTGCAAACGCAGAACAACTCAAAGAGATTGATGCACAATATGCATCCCTGCTAGATACGTATGGAAAATCTGCCGTAACCCTCGAGCTTCAGGCAGATTACGCCCATTTTTTAGCATTCCGCTTTGCGAAAAAAGAACAGGCGACAAACTTACTGGAAGAAGCGCTCAAACTTCCGCTGAATAACTTTCAAGAAGCCCGTATCAAAATGGAACTTGCAGATATTCTCGTACTTGAGGAGCGTTTTAACGCGGCACTCATTTACTATTCTCAGATTCAGAAAAAACTGAAAGATAACGTCATCGCTCAGGAAGCCCGCTTTAAGGTGGCCAAAACCAGTTACTACAAGGGTGATTTTGAGTGGGCTAAAACCCAGTTGAAAGTTCTCAAATCCTCTGCAGAGCAACTTATTGCAAACGATGCTCAGGATTTATATTTGCTTATCACCGATAATACGTTAAACGACTCGACACAAGCTGCTCTAAAAACATACGCTCAGGCCGATTTACGCAGCTATCAAAATCGCGATGAAGATGCTATTGCGATTTATGACCGGGTTCTGAAAGATTTCGCAGGCGAAAAAATTGAAGACGAAGCCCTTTTGGCTCAAGCCCAACTTTTTGAAAACAAAAAAGAATATCAGAAGGCCGCAGATAATTATCTAAAAATCATAGAAAGCCACGGCAGCGATATTCTCGCAGATGATGCCCATTACCGGCTTGCAAATCTTTACAATAGTGTGCTTAATCTCCCTGAAAAAGCTAAGGAGCATTATGAGCAAATCATCTTTAATTTTGCAGACAGCATTTTTTATGTAGATGCCCAGCAAAAATACCGCAGGTTGCGGGGAGATTCTATCAATTAACCACTAACAAAATTGCTATATGATAATTTATAACGTCACCGTAAATGTAGACGACAGCATACACAGCGACTGGCTTTATTGGATCCGCAATGAGCACATCCCGGAGATGTTGGCAACGGGAAAATTCATCAAAGCCCTGATGACCAAAGTTCTTGTGGAAGAAGAAATGGGCGGACAAAGCTATTCTATACAATACACCGCAAAGAGCAAGGATTCCCTGGCGCGTTTTTATAAGGAAGACGTAGATCGTCTGGATGGCGAAGCCGGAAAGTACGGCGATAAAGTCTTGTTTTTTAAAACCGAATTGGAAATCATTACAGAGCAGACCGAATTTAACCCACATTAAACCAAAGCCGGAAGCTTAAGTTTTATACAAATCTCTATTTTACGGGTAATGAAGAAAAAATTCAGACAGACTGAAAGCCATCACCGGGCAGACGATCCCGTAAAAGCTAAAAAACATCTGGGGCAGCATTTTTTAAAGGACGAAAACATCGCCCGTAAAATTGCTGAAACCCTTTCTTTTGAAGGCTACCAGGATGTTTTGGAAATAGGCCCGGGAACCGGAGTGCTTACCAAATACCTGCTGCGAAAAGATATGAACATCACCGCGATGGATCTCGACAGCGAGTCTATTGTGTACCTCAATCACAGCTTTCCGCTGGAATATGCTGAACAAATGGAAGGCTGCAGCCTTAAAGTAGTTGAAGCCGATTTTCTCAAAATAGATTTAAGCACTTTATTTGGTGACCGGCCTTTTGCGATAACAGGAAACTTCCCGTATAATATTTCGACTCAAATCGTTTTTAAAATGCTCGAGTGGCGCGATCGGGTGCCCGAGTTTACCGGAATGTTTCAGAAGGAAGTCGCCCAGCGAATCTGTGAGCCCGAAGGCAGCAAAGCTTACGGAATTCTTTCGGTTTTAGCTCAGGCCTTTTACGATGCGGAGTATCTGTTTACCGTTCCGCCTTCGGTCTTTAATCCGCCACCTAAAGTAGATAGTGGCGTGTTGCGGCTTACGCGAAAAGAAAACTATAAAGATTTAGCCTGTAGTCCCGAAGCGCTTTATAAAGTGGTCAAAATGGCCTTTCAGCAGCGACGTAAAACCCTGCGTAATAGCCTGAAGCAGCTTGAACTCAGCGAAAGCTTTCGCGAAAGCGAGATTTTTAACAAACGTCCAGAGCAATTGAGTGTTGCTCAATTTATAGACCTCACCCGCGATATTCAAAATGATCTTCAGGGGGAGTAAAAGACTCACGCGTATTAAAACTGCATTCTTTCAAGCCTTCCTTATAAATTTAAGGTTCCGCCCCGCGGTAAATCTATCACAAAGCGGCGGGGCACACAGCCTAGTTTAATTATATTTGCACGACCTAAAACGAGTACTAACCCCGATACAGTAGCGAGTATGGCTTTTGAACTTACCGAAGACCTTATAGAGCAAATCGAAAACCTGATCGAGGTTGGTGACAATCAAAGTATTCTTGATCTTCTTGACAACGTTCACCACGCTGATATTGCCGAGATTCTGGACGAGGTCACTACCGAAGAAGCAACCTACCTGGTAAAACTGCTTGATAGTGAGACCACCTCTGAGGCCCTGATGGAGCTTGACGAGGACTACCGGGAAGAAATTCTTGATAACCTCTCCCCTCAGGAAATTGCAGACGAGCTTAACGAACTGGATACGGATGATGCGGTAGATTTCTTATCAGAACTTGACGAGGAGATTCAGCGTCAGGTAATTGATGCGATTGAAGACGAAGATCACGCCAGAGATATTGTTGAAATGCTTCGGTATGACGATAATTCTGCAGGGGGTCTTATGGCAAAAGAATTGGTACGCGTTCGCGAAACCTGGACGGTTGCCGGCTGTGTGCGCAAAATGCGGGCACAGGCTCAAAATGTAACTCGTGTACATTCGGTTTATGTGGTAGATCGCAATGATAAACTCATCGGCAGACTTTCGCTTAAAGACTTACTGACTGCAGAGGCAAAATCGAAGATTTCTGACATCTATATTCCCAATGTAGACTCAGTTAACGTGCATGATACCGCAGAAGACGTCGCCCGTCTGATGCAAAAATATGATCTGGAGGCTGTACCTGTGGTCAACGATTCGGGTATATTGCTGGGCCGTATTACTGTTGATGACATCCTTGATTTCATACGGGATGAGGCCGATGAAGATTACCGTATGGCTGCAGGTCTTTCACAAATTGTTGAGGCAGATGATACCGTATGGGAACTTACGCGCGCGCGCCTTCCGTGGTTGGTGCTGGGTCTTGTAGGAAGTCTTGGGGCCGTGAATATAATGAAAGGCTTCGAGGGAGCGCTTTCTGTACACCCTGAACTGTTTTTCTTCACCCCATTGGTTGCGGCTGTCGCCGGTAACGTTGGGGTCCAATCAAGCGCAATTATTGTGCAGGGTCTGGCTAACGACAATGTAACCGGCAGTATGTGGCTGCGCCTTCTTAAAGAAATAAGCATCGGGCTCATCAATGGCCTGGCGTTGGGTATTCTTGTCGTGAGTTTTGGTGTCATATTTGGTTTTGGATGGCTGCTGAGTTCAACCGTAGCGGTCGCTATGCTTTCGGTTATTATCGTGGCCGCGCTGGTAGGTACATTTGTGCCAATTCTGTTAGACTGGCGGGGCATTGATCCGGCTATCGCTACCGGCCCGTTTATCACTACCAGTAACGATATATTTGGTATCCTCATCTACTTCAGTCTGGCTAAACTCATTTTAGGGTTTTAAACCTTCCCAAAAAATTCTCAAAATTTATTCTTACACAGGCTTCACCATTTTAGTTTTCTATTTTTGAAAAATGAATGCGAAAACTTTTACCCTGAACGTAACCATACCTGCAGTAGCCATAGATGGTTTGGGTCACGTAAACAATGTCATCTATTTACAATGGGTGCAGGATGTAGCCGAAGCACACTGGCAGCACAATTCAACCCCACAAATGCTGGAGCAATACGCCTGGGTGGCGCTTGAACACACCATAAAATACCACGCTCCTGCTTTTGAAGGGGAAGAAATAATTGTTGAAACATGGGTTGAGAAGTTTGAAGGCGTGCGTTCTATTCGGCATACCAAAATTTACAGACCGGCAGATGAGAAAGTTCTGGCCACGGCAATAACAAACTGGTGTCTGATCGATATGCAAACCCGTAAACCTTTACGGGTACCTGAAACATTTACAGCCTATTACGAAGAGGTCAACCAATAAACTTTATCATGAAAATTCTTCATATTGACAGCAACCACGAGTTGATGATCGAACAACTGGCGGCTGCCGGTCATACCAATCACGAAGATTATACTTCAACTAAAGAGGAGATCGAAGCAAAAATCGCCGACTACGACGGGGTGGTCATTCGCAGCAGATTTAAAATTGACCGTCAATTTCTGGACGCTGCCACAAAACTCAAATTTATCGCTCGCGTGGGTGCCGGGCTAGAAAGTATTGATATTCCTTATGCCGAGTCAAAAGGAGTACATCTTATCGCTGCTCCCGAGGGAAATAGAAATGCTGTGGGTGAACATGCTCTGGGAATGTTATTGATGCTCTTTAATAAACTGAAACAAGCAGATGCCGAAGTACGTGCCGGCCAGTGGAATCGAGAAAAAAATCGCGGTTTAGAGCTTGAAGGCAAAACGGTGGGATTGATTGGCTATGGCAATATGGGTAACGCATTCGCGAAAAAATTACAGGGATTTGACTGCGAGGTGCTCTGTTACGACATCAGGCCTAATCTGGGTAATGCCAATTCGCGTCAGGTTTCGCTTAAAGAATTACAGCAAAAAGCAGATGTGTTAAGTCTGCACACACCCTGGACTCCGCTTACCGATAAGATGGTAAACACGACGTTTATAGATGAATTTAAAAAACCCTTTTGGCTCATCAATACCGCCAGGGGTAAAAGCGTGGTTACCGCAGATTTAGTTGATGCACTGAAAAATGGTAAAATTTTAGGTGCTGGTCTCGATGTTTTAGAATACGAGAAGCTCTCTTTTGAAAACCTGTTTACAGATACCGCACAAATGCCCGAACCGCTTAAATACCTCATCAGTGCAGAAAATGTGATTCTTACTCCCCATATCGCAGGGTGGACGGTTGAGAGCAAAATCAAGCTTGCACAGACTATTGTAGACAAAATTTTGGCAATGCCTTAATAATTCGGTTTCCTGACTTGATGGGATTAGATTAGTATATTCAGGGTTTTTAGTATTTTGGAAGAACATAAAACCCAAATATGCAACACCTTTACGATCCTACTTACCAAAATCAAAATCTCATACTGCGTACCACCGCCGCCCTCGATAAACTGGCAGATATTTTTAAAACACTGCTTTGGGAAAGTCAAAAAGAACATCAGCTTTCGCCTTTACAGCAAAAGCTTTTAATATTTGTAGCCAGTCACAAACCAGAAGAAAATACGGTTAGCAATCTGGTACAGGAATTTAACCTTACCAAAGCAACGGTGAGTGACTGCATCAGTACTCTGGTTTCTAAAAAATGGCTTCGCAAACAAATTAACCTCAAAGACAACCGCAAATTTTATATTGAGCTGACCGCTCAAGGTGAAGAAAAACTAAGCGGCCTGACTGATTTTTCTGAACCCCTGCAAAAAGCTATAGCTCAGGATTCTGAAGAGAATCTTAAAGACTTTTACAAATCCTTGTACAATTTGCTGGGTCGCCTCAATCAACCGCAACTCACCACACTAAAACGCTCGTGTCTCGATTGCCAGGCCTACCGGTCAGACCCACTTAATTACGCATTCTGTATGCAATTACGCGTACAACTTCCGTCGGAAAACCGCAGAATCGATTGCCCGGAATACATTTCAAAAAAATAATAATCGGTTTAATTTCAATTGTTAAAATTCCTAGATTTAACAACACTAATCAATTCTTAATCTATGGACACTAACAACAAAAACTTTGAGCAGGAAGCTCAAAAAACCGCCAATGAATTTAAAGAAGGGTGGAATCAGGCAACCAATAATACAAATAATCTAAAGCTGGTTTGTGGCTTACTCGGCATATTTCTGGGAACCTTCGGTATTCATAAATTCGTCTTGGGGTATACCAAAGAAGGAATTATTCAACTTATTGCAGGTATTGTAACTTGCGGTATTGTCGGCATTATAGGCATTATTGAAGGCATTATCTATCTCACCAAAACTGATGAGGAATTTTATCAAATCTATCAGGTAGGAAAGAAGCCCTGGTTCTAATTCACCAAAAAAGAATCTCAAGTCTCACTCGGCCAAAAGGCTTTCCTACTTCAACCCTTATGAATATCAACATACGTCCTTTTAAAGAATCAGACTACCCTGAGGTGGCTGTGATTTATCAGCAGGGCATTGATACCGGTATTGCGACATTTGAAGTTAAGGCCCCTGATTATGGCGACTGGGATTTGAGATTCCATAAATCCTGCAGACTGGTTGCTGCTCTAAACGATCAGGTTATTGGCTGGGCAGCCCTCAGCCCGTTTTCAAAACGACACGTGTATCGCGGCGTGGCAGAAGTCACCCTTTACGTTTCGCCACTTCATCAGGGTAAACAAGTAGGCTTTAGATTGCTTTCGGCACTTATTGAGGCCAGTGAGGACGCAGGTTTCTGGACGCTTACCGCGCATATTTTTCCGCAGAATAAAGTCAGTCTGGCATTGCATCAAAAGTTGGGTTTTCGCATTCTGGGAGTTCACGAAAAAATTGCAAAGCGCGATGGCAATTGGCAGGACAATACCTTCTTAGAGCGCAGAAGTTCTAAGATTTATTAGCGGCATCTTCTTCCTCACGTTTAGACTGTTCCAGCTTAAGCTCCAGTTCAGCCTGAAACTCTTCCATAACTGGTTTTACAGTACTTTCGGGGAGATCTGCAATTTTGATATACATCAATCCGTCTACCGCATTATTAAAAAGCGGATCTACATTAAAAGCAACCACTTTTGCATTCTGCTTGATGTATTTTTTAATCAGAACCGGGAGACGTAGGTTTCCGGTTTCCATCTCTTCGATGATCTTGTCAAACTTATTCAAGTCTGCTTCAGTCTCGTCAAAAACAAACTCCTTATCGGCATCCTTCAGCTTGACCTTGAATTCTTTTTTCGGCCTAACATATTGCGCCACGTACGGATCATAGTAATGCGAACGCATAAACTCAATCATCAGCGACTTAGAAAAATTAGAAAACTGGTTGCTGATGCTTACTCCGCCTATCAGGTACTTATGCTCCGGGAAACGCAGAGTTGTATGCACAATACCGCGCCATAGTAAAAACAGCGGCATTGGTTTTTGCTGATATTCTTTAATCACGAAAGCCCTTCCCATTTCAATACTTTCGCCCATCATCTTATGCAATTCGGGCTCAAACCGAAACAGGCTTTGCAGGTAAAATCCATTTATGCCGTGTTCAGGCATAATATGCGAACCCAGTCCCATGCGGTAAGCTCCTGCAATTTTATGGGCATCCTCATCCCATAAAAACAGATGATGGTAATGATGATCAAAAGGATCAAGGTCTGTAGGCTCATTGGTCCCCTCTCCTACTTCCCTAAAGGTAATTTCGCGTAAGCGACCTATTTCTTTAAGAATGTTTGGAATGTTCTCCGCGGAAGCCAAAAAGACCTCATAGTTTTTACTCTGAAGCAGTCGCCTGTCATTTTCCCGAAGTTTATCTACTTCCTGCTCTATGAGTTCTGCCTTAATTTCTTTTACAATTTTTTTCGGTTCTTTTGGCACTTTCAAAGAATGCGGTATCGTACTCAAAATTGATTTTTTCTCAAACGTCTTGGCGAGCATATAGGTTTTCTTCCGAAGGAAATCGGTAAAATCTTCAAGGCTTTCGTGCTCTTTTTGAGCGGCCACGCTTATAGGATTCCCAATACGCACGTTGATAGTACGGTTTTTTTGAGTCAGTAATTCTGAGGGCAATTTAGCCGTACGCAACGTATCGCTTATACGGGAAAGCTGATAAAACAGTCGGCTGTTTTTAGCGTGAAAATAAATAGGAACGACAGGAACCTCAGCTTTTTTAATGAGCTTCATTGCTGCCTCTTCCCAGGGTTTATCGATAATGAGCTTATCATCTTTGTAAGTAGAAACTTCTCCTGCCGGAAATATCCCAAGCGGATGTCCCTCGCGAATATGCCGTATGGCCTGCTTAAAACCGGCAATACTGGACTTGGCATCTTTATGATCTTCAAACGGATTTACCGGCATCACATAAGGCTTTAGCGGCTCTATGCGATGCAAAAGAAAGTTTGCGATGATTTTAAAATCGGGACGTTGCTCAATCATTAGTTTCAGCAAGAGAATCCCGTCAATTCCGCCAAGCGGATGGTTACTAATAGTAATGTAACTACCGGTTTTAGGCAGGCGCTTTAAGTCTTCTTCCGGAATTTCAAAATTGATTTGAAACTCACCCAAGATGGCGTTTAAAAACTCCAGATCACTCAGGTGCTTATTACGATCGTAGATCTCGTTTGCTTTTGAAATTTTGAGAACCTTCATCAGGGACCAACCTAAAAAAGTACCCGCAAAGCCATACTTATCAACTTTTATTGCCCGCGCAACTTCTTTTGCTGTGACTAACCCCATAAATAGATAAATAAAATGACTACAAGATTATTGTAAAATCAAGGTTTGTACCCTTTATTCAGGCACCGAATACTGGCAAATATAGGAAAAAACGACTTGAAGCGCTTACAGGCTTACCAGCTGTACCGTATTTTGAGTTACCTGCTTCAGGAGAATTTCCTTATGCTCCTCCAGATTTCGCACTGCCTCTTCGTTAGGATGTCGTAAGGTGTATAAAAATACCTGCTCATATACCGTTACCTTATAATCTGCTTTTAAGCGCGATACCAGTTTTTGAAGATTTCGATATTTGTCTTCCACACAGACTGAAAAGCTGATTGCCGAGTTTTGAATCATGTCAACCTTAAGTTTGTATTGACCCAAAAGCTTAAAAATTTCTCCAATATTATCTTCATCCATAAACGAAAAATCAAGCGAAGACAATGAAAGCAAGACCTGCTCCCGTTTTAAAATATAACAGGGGACTTTCGGCTGAATAGCTTCACCAAGACAAACCTGTGTCCCGGTGTCAGCAGGGTTTAAAAATGACTTTACATAAAGGGGAATCTCCTTACGCTGCAGGGGTTGCAGTGTTTTAGGGTGTATAACGGAAGCTCCGTAAAACGCAAGTTCTACAGCTTCGGTATATGAAATGCTCTGCAACAAAACCGCATTTTCAAAATAACGCGGGTCGCCACTCATCACTCCCGGCACATCTTTCCAGATCGTTACACTTTCGGCATTGAGGCAGTAGGCAATGATTGCCGCGCTGTAATCACTTCCCTCTCTTCCCAGTGTAGTACTAAATCCGTTAGGGTCTGATGCAATAAAACCCTGGGTAATCTGTATTCCCTTTTTGGAAATATTTCGACTTAAATTACGCATCGTAAGCTCCCATTCTACTTTTCCTTCACGATAACGGGTGTTTGTCTTGATGTAATTGCGTACATCGTGCCAGGTATTGGCCAGACCAATTTCGTTGAAGTAGTGGCTAACTAGTGTTGTACTGAGCAGCTCCCCATAAACCACCAGTTGATCATACACGTAATCATAGTCTGGAGATTTATTGCGCTTTAAAAAATCATCAATCTCACTAAAAAGGGCGCTTAACGATTTAAAAACGGGATGTTGAAGATTTCCAAAAAGATCCAGTGCAATATTGTGATGATAGGCTTCTATAGGCTCTAATGCCTCTGCAAGGCTTCGGTCTTCAAAATAGGCTTTGATGAATTCTTCAAAAGCATTGGTCATCTTTCCCATTGCAGAAACTACGACTACGGCGTTTGTGGTTTCGGTCTCTTTCAAAACACGCGCTACATTTCGCACGCCTGCTGCATCTTTTACCGAAGCTCCGCCAAATTTATAGACTTTAAATCCCATAATTTAGATAAGACCTTTTTTGGCGAGAAAGGCCTTCATAGCTTCAGCATCCATCTGTACCGTATTCCATTCCTGCATCACGTTTGCCCCGGAAGCCTCATAAAAATCAACTGCAGATTTATTCCAGTCTAAAACCACCCATTCCACACGTTTCAACCCCAATTCATAAGTGTATTTTATAACTTCGGTATACAACGCCATTCCCAGACCTTTACCGCGATGCTCCTGTCGTACAATTAAATCCTCAAGGTGCACCGTACGCCCTTTCCAGGTTGAAAATCTGTAGTAAACCAATGCAATCCCCAGAATATCAGTTCCTTCTTCGGCCACAAAACACGTAAACTGGGCATCATCACCCGTACCGTAGGCAATCAAATCATCAACCGTAACCTCAACCGCATCCGGCTCTTTTTCATAGATAGCCAACTCTTTAATGAGTCTCAACACCTGAGCCATATCGTTTGCTCCTGCTTTTCGTATCGTTGCGTTCATAATCTTAGTTTATAAAGCTAAATATAGGATTTTAAGAAGGTAAATTACGCTCCAAAACCGTACAAATCCTGAATCGTAAAATTCAGTTTCTATACAGATAGGTCTTAAAGAACCTGAGTATCCACTTGTACGGAATCCCAAATTTCTAAAAACAAAAAAGCCCATTGCGGTAAGGCAATGGGCTTAAAAATTTTAGGTATAATTATTTTTTATTCAACAAATACACATAATCATCAAAGTCTACCCCGCCCTGAAAAATTTGTATAGAACGCTTTATAATTTTCTGCGATTCATCGGCGCTAAAGCCCAAGCCTATCGCGTATTTTTCGATCAAAAAGCGCTCGTGATCATCAATCTCGTGATCAATAAAAATCATTTTAAACAAATCGTGAAGACGCTCCAGACGTTTTTCTGATGTGTTTGGTGGATTTATGGGATATTTACGCGCATTTTCTACGATATCTACATACTCATCCTGATCGATATCGAGTTTAATTGCAAAGCGCTTTAAAAGTTTGATTTCTTCGGCATTTAATTCACCGTCTACGGTGGCCATATTTGCGATCGCAGCAAAATGCCCCAGGTTACGTCTGTGCTCGCCGCTATCAAATAAATCTGTAAAAGACATGGTTGTAATTTTAAGTCGTCAAATATACTACTTCCCAAACCTTAACAAAAAAGAATAACAAGATTTTGAGGTATTGCCCCCGCGGCAACAAGGCCGCAGGGTCAACGGGCTATCCGCGCTACATGGTAGCTTGCTCCTATCCCTATCCCGGATTTTTAGTTGGAGGTGGGCAGTCTGGAGTCTTCAGTCTCAGTTTGCAAGAGAATCGTGGAATCGTGGAATCGTTTAAATAGAATCTTTTCTCTTTTCTCTTTTCTCTTTTCTCTTTTCTCTTTTCTCTTTTCAACCCATTAACCTATAACAATTAACGTCAAACCATTCCACGCTAATGTTTTCTTAATCACACAAAAGCTTTCTGCTATGCATTGTAACTTTAAACGAAAAGGCAATAATCATCGCAGAACCACTCTTACAATTTAACGACAAAGGCATTTATTGTGCTGCCGCAGGCGTCTATCTCGACCCCTGGAAACCGGTGGACAAAGCAATCATTTCACACGGTCATGCAGACCACAGCCGCTGGGGACACAAGTCGTATATCACGCATCACACTAATGTGCCTATCATTCAGCACCGTTTGGGCGAAATTAAAGTGACGGGTAAAGAATGGGGCGAAACTTTCGTCATCAACAACGTCAAATTCAGTTTGCATCCTGCGGGGCATATCATTGGCAGTTCGCAGATTCGCGTGGAACACAAAGGCGAAGTCTGGGTATTTACCGGCGATTATAAAACCGAAGACGACGGTATCGCGGTCCCGTACGAACCTGTAAAATGCCACACCTTTATCACCGAATGTACCTTTGGCCTTCCGGCATTTACCTGGCGGCCGCAAAGCGAAGTTTTTACAGACATCAATAACTGGTGGGCAGAAAATAAAGCCGAAGGAAAAACCTCGGTGATTTTTGGCTATTCGCTGGGAAAAGCCCAGCGTTTATTGCGCTACCTGGATACTGATATCGGCAAAATTTACACCCACGGTGCCATTGAAAATATGACCGAAGTCATCAGGCCGCTTACCCCAATGCCTGAAACGACGCGAGTTACTCGCGAAACCAAAAAAGAAGAACTCAAAGGCAATATTGTAGTCGCCCCGCCCAGTGCTCACGGCAGCACCTGGATCCGCAAGATGGTTCCGTATGTTACTGCTTCTGCCAGTGGCTGGATGACCTTTCGTGGAGCACGCCGCAGACGCGCGATTGACAAAGGCTTTGTATTGAGTGATCATTGTGATTGGCAGGGACTTTTAGAAAGCATCAAAGCAACCGGCGCCGAAAAAATCATCAGCACCCACGGCTATACTGATATTTTTACCCGCTTTTTACTCGAGCAGGGTTACGACGCCCGCACCGAGGCCACCCAATATGAAGGCGAACTCGGGGAAGAAAACAAAAAAGAAGAAGCAGAAGACAATTAAAAAACAGGGATTCTCTCTTTCTGTGAGAGATGCCCGAAGGACAGCGAGGGGACATGAAAGCATTTGCAGAACTAATCCGGAAAATAGACAGCACCAACAAGACCAATGTAAAGGTTGATGCGCTTACGCAGTATTTTCGCGAAGCGCCACCCAAAGACAAGGTCTGGACGATCGCTATTCTCTCGCACCGCCGACCGCCAAGACCTGTCAACACCACCTTGCTGCGCACATGGGCGACTGAACTCGCTCAGATTCCGTTGTGGTTGTTTGAAGAAAGTTATCATATTGTGGGCGATCTGGCAGAGACAATTGCGTTGATCATTCCGGCTTCAGAAGAATCTTCCGAGAAAAGTCTGACGCAGTTTTTGGAAGAAATTATTGCGCTCAAGAAAAAATCGGATGAGGAAAAACGCGCCTATTTACACGAAAACTGGACCGCACTCAATTATTACGAGCGCTTTGTGTTTAGCAAACTCATCACGGGAAGTTTCCGCATTGGCGTGAGTCAGAAATTGATGACCCGGGCCCTGGCCAAAGCAACCGATATTGATATTGACGTACTGGCCTATAAATTGATGGGAAACTGGGATCCTAAAACCATTACGTTTCAGGAATTAATTTTAGAAGAAAACGCTGCAGACTACCTCAGCAAACCCTATCCATTTTATCTCGCCTATGCTATTGAAGACTCACCCGAAGATCTGGGTCATGTCAACGAGTGGTTTGCCGAGCATAAATGGGATGGCATCCGTTCGCAGGTGATTATTCGGGAAGACGAACTCTTTGTCTGGAGTCGTGGTGAAGAACTGGTAACCGATAAATATCCGGAATTTGAGGCGTTTGTAGAAGCCTTACCTGACGGCACCGTTTTAGACGGGGAAATCCTTCCGTTTAAGAATGGAGCCATCGGTACGTTTAATGATTTACAAACCCGTATTGGCAGAAAAAACATCACCAAAGCCCAACTCAAAAAAACGCCCGTAATCCTCAAAGCCTACGATATTTTAGAATGGGAAGGCAAAGACATTCGCGATCTGGCTTTCGCCGAACGGCGGAAAATTTTAGAAACTCTGTACACTAAAGTTCAATCTGAAGAATTGCCGTTGCACCTCTCAGAAACTATTGAATTTTCAAACTGGGAGGAAGCGGCTAAAGAGCGCGAACGCAGCCGCGAAGTCATGTCTGAAGGATTGATGCTTAAACGCAAGGATTCGCCTTATCTCGTAGGTCGAAAAAAAGGCGACTGGTGGAAGTGGAAAGTAGATCCGTTTACCATAGACGCAGTACTCACCTATGCGATGCGGGGTCACGGCCGCCGCAGCAATCTTTTTACCGATTATACTTTCGGACTTTGGGATAAAGAAAAGGAAGAACTCGTCACCTTTGCCAAAGCCTACTCGGGATTGACTGATAAAGAATTTCGCAGTCTGGATGCCTGGATCAAAAAGAACACCCTAGAGCGTTTTGGTCCTGTACGTAGCGTCACTCCGCATCATGTTTTTGAAATTGCTTTTGAAGGCATCGCCCTTTCTAAACGCCACAAGAGCGGAGTCGCCACTCGTTTCCCAAGAATGCTACGCTGGCGAAAAGATAAAAAGATTGAGGAAGCGAATACTCTTGAGGATTTGAAGCAATTGATTCCGAAGCCTGGCAAAGCCGGCTGAAGGAATCTCATTAAAAGAAGGAAAATTAAAACAATAGTACTATTTGTAAATTGAACTGAATTCAAAAGATTGCTTCGCCTTGCTCGCAAACCATGACAAAAAAACAACTCCATACCCTAGCAAAATCCTGGTTTAAAGATCAAGGATGGAAACCTTTTACGTTTCAGGAAGAGACCTGGGAGGCATTTTTGGATGGTAAAAACGGGTTGCTTAATGCACCTACAGGGAGCGGGAAAACCTATGCGCTTTGGGTGGCATTCGTACTTGATTACATCAAAAATAATCCAGATTATAAAACGAAGCATAAAGCCGGACTTAAAGCAATCTGGATTACGCCTTTACGCGCACTTTCGGTAGAAATTGCGCAGGCAGCACAGCGCTTTGCAGATGGTTTGGAAACCCAACTAACGGTTGGCATACGCACAGGAGACACGCCTCAGGCGGAACGCGCTAAGCAAAAACGTAAAATGCCCGATCTGCTCATCACCACGCCCGAGAGTTTGCAGTTGCTGTTAACCGCAAAAGGCTATGAGAAGGTTTTTAAAGACTGTACTGCTATTGTTATTGACGAATGGCACGAATTGCTGGGCAGCAAACGCGGTGTGCAAACCGAACTCGGACTTTCAAGGCTTAAAGCCATCGCCCCAAAATTACGTATCTGGGGAATTTCGGCGACTATTGGAAATCTGGATCAGGCGCGGGAAGTATTGCTGGGACCCGATTCTCAAGCTTTTCAAAATTCGATTTTAGTCAAGGCCAATCTTGGGAAAACGTATAAGGTAGAAAGCATCATCCCCGAAACGATGGAGAAATTCCCGTGGCGGGGTCATATGGGATTGCATTTACTGGAAGAAGTCGTGCCAATAATCAATAACAGCAAAACTACCCTGCTGTTTACCAATACCCGCGCACAATGCGAACTCTGGTTTCAAAAGATGATGTACAAGCATCCCGAGTTTGCCGGTGAGATGGCGATGCACCACGGCAGCATCAATAAAGAAACCCGCCTTTGGGTGGAGCAAGCCATCAGAAATGAAAGCCTGAAAGCGGTGATTTGCACCTCAAGTCTTGATCTTGGGGTTGATTTTGCTCCGGTGGAAAGCATCATTCAAATTGGTGGCCCCAAAGGTGTTGCCCGCTTTCTGCAAAGAGCCGGGCGTAGCGGTCACCAGCCCGGTAAAGAAAGTGTGATTTACTTTTTACCTACCCACGCCATCGAACTCATTGAAGCTTCAGCGTTGGGCAAAGCTGCGATCAATCAGGTGGTTGAAGATCGAATTCCCTATTTACTGAGTTTTGATGTGTTGATTCAGTACTTGACAACGCTGGCCGTAGCAGACGGTTTTTATCCTGCCGAAATCTGGAAAGAGGTGAAGCAAACTTTTTGTTTTCAGGCAATGACCGAAGACCAATGGCGATGGATTCTCAATTTTATCACCAAAGGCAGTCAGTCGCTGCAAGCATATGACGAGTATAAAAAAATAGAGATTGAAGAAGACGGTAAATTCAAAGTGCATAGCAAAGCCGTCGCGATGCGACACCGACTTCAAATCGGGACCATTGTTGGCGATGCGGCGCTTCAGGTTAAATATTTGAAAGGCGGTTACATTGGTACGGTTGAAGAATGGTTTATCTCCAAGCTTTCGCCCGGTGATGTGTTTACTTTTGCCGGAAAAAATCTGGAGCTCTACCGCATCAAAGGCATGCAGGTTTTAGTCAAAAAAGCAAAGACCAAAAAGCAGGCTCGCGTTGTGAGTTGGATGGGTGGTAGACTGACGCTTTCGGCACAAATGAGTGAATTGCTGCGTGAAGAATTATATTCGGCGAACTTGCCTTTGGATCAACAGACCCGCGAGCTTCAGGCTCTGAAAGATATTTTCGACCGGCAGCGCCTGGAATCGATCGTCCCCAATAATGATCAGTTTTTGATCGAAACCTTTAAAAGTCGGGAAGGCTATCATCATATTTTTTACCCCTTTGAAGGACGTTTTGTTCACGAAGCGCTGGGCAGTTTGCTCGCCTACCGCATTAGTTTGCTTTCGCCCATAACCTTCAGCATTGCTTTTAATGATTACGGATTCGAAATTCTTTCCGACCAAAAAATCGATATGCAGCAGGTCCTGGATAACGACTTATTTACTTCGGCGTACTTGTTTGAAGACCTGCAACGAAGTCTCAACAGTACTGAAATGGCTCGCCGGAAATTCCGGGATATTGCTGTAATCAGCGGAATGGTTTTTACCGGTTTCCCCGGAAAAATCGTCAAAAACAAACACCTACAAAGTAACTCGCAATTGCTATTTGAAGTTTTTCGGGATTACGAGCCCGAAAACTTACTTTTTCAGCAAGCTTACCGAGAGACTTTTGAACACCAACTCGAAGAAGGGCGTTTGCGTATCGCTCTGGAACGCATCGAAAAACAAGAAATTATTGTCAAAAACTGCGAGAAAGCTACGCCCTTCTCCTTCCCTATTATTACCGATCGACTTCGGGAAAAATTAAGCAGTGAAAAGCTGGAAGATCGCATCAAAAATATGCTACGCTATCTGGATAAAATTTAGCCCTTAAATTAACAGATTTTAGCCTTTACTTAAGAACAATATAACATCCAACAGCCCATAAATAGTGGCCTCAGATCGTATCTTTAGTTTAACTAAAAAATTAAAAGTTATGACAACTGTAAAACCATATTTAACATTTAGAGGAGAATGCCAACAAGCACTTGATTTCTATCAAAATTGCTTTGGTGGTGATATCATTAATAAGGAAACTTACGAAGGGAAAGACATCGACATTCCCGGAAGCTATCGCAATAAATTGCAGCATGCAGAATTAAAAGGAAAGGGAATTCATTTGATGGCCTATGATGCCTCACCTGATACACCGGTGCAGCAGGGAAATACCGTGCAACTGGGAGTGGATCTGGATAGTAAAGAAGAAGTTACCGATTTATTTAACAAACTATCTGCCGAAGGTCAAAGTCTGGCAGACCCACAAGAAACCAGCTGGAATGCATTTTATGCTCGTGTACGTGATAAGTACGGTGTAAACTGGATGCTGAATGCTGACCTGAACTAGTAAACACGAATTGCTATTGAAAAAGAATAAAAAATACCGAAGCAAATGCTTCGGTATTTTTTTGTTGTAGGGTTGAGGAACCCGTCGAAATGACTGAAATTTGCAGGGCTATGAATCAGACCCTATCCATCTGCGACAACTCGTTCATTTTACATCCTTCGGGTGGGATTTTTTGGGTCGAAAAATCGACCTTACTTATTGCCGATGTACATTTAGGAAAAGTATCGCACTTTAGAAAACACGGCAGCGCGGTTCCCTTTAAGGCTGTCGCCGAAAATTTTAAACAACTTACCCATATTACAGATTCTTTTGAAGCAAACAGCATTTGCTTTTTGGGTGATTTATTCCACAGCAGTCTTAATACTGAATGGAAACTTTTTGAAGATTGGGTCAACTCCCGCCCGGAAAAAATCATTTTAGTAGCCGGAAATCACGACATTATCAATCCGTTGAAATATGAGAAGCTAGGCATTGCCATTTATTCGGAAATCATAACCGAAGGTTTTTTGCTCACCCACCATCCTGAGGAGCGCGAAGGGGTATTCAACTTTTGCGGGCACATTCATCCCGGAATACGCTTGGGCGGACTGGGGCGTCAGGTATTGAAACTTTCGTGTTTCTTTAAGACTGAAAATCAGTTGATATTACCCGCTTTTGGTACCTTTACGGGCAACTATTATCTGGAACCTAAATCGGGCGATCAGGTTTTTGCCGTGACTAAAAATGAGGTGATACAGGTCTGTTGAACCCCTTCTGAATCCCCCTAAGGGAGGACTTTAAAAAACGCATTATGAAAAAGAAACTCGCAATACTCAATTTGCTTTCTGTTATTCTGGTTTTAGCCGTCAACGGACTTTCCCAAGCGCAACGCTGGAATGACACTACAATTGGTGAAATGAGTGCCCGCTACGACAATCTCTTTACGCCTGCAGGTTATGCTTTTTCGATTTGGGGACTCATCTTTCTGGGTCTTGTGGGCTACGCGCTTTTTGGCATCAGACGGGCATTTTTTAGCAAAAAAGAGACTCCGCATATCGAGCAAACTGGATATTGGTTTGCAATCGCAAATGTGCTTAATGCCGCCTGGGTTGTCGCATTTACCTACGATTATATTTGGCTTTCTGTCCTGATTATGCTGGGTATACTGGTTTCGCTATTAAAAATTGTCATCAAAACCAATATGGAACGTTGGGATGCGCCAATTGAAATCATCACTTTTGTCTGGTGGCCTATTTGTTTTTATAGTGGCTGGATCGCTGTGGCAACCATCGCTAATATTTCAGCTTTTTTAGTCAGTTTTTGGGTCGAATTTTCACAACTTACCCAGATCGTGATTACAATGGTGATGATTACCATCGCGGTCTACCTCAACAATTTGATGATCAACCTGCGCAATATGCGCGAATTTGCACTGGTAGGTGCCTGGGCGCTTTTTGCCATTTTTATCAGGCATAATGGTGAAATTGCTGCAATTGCCTATTATGCGCTTGCAGGATCCGTAGTTTTGAGTGTGGCCGCCGGTTTACACGGTTATCGCAATCGGGAAACCAATCCTTTCAATAAGCTGAAGAAACGATTAAATGTTAAAAATTAATTTTTACGGAAAATCGTAAAAATTTAATTCATATTTGTTTTAGTCTTGATAATGTTTCTAACCCCCAAAAGAATATTCCAACATGAGCAAGTATAAGCATATTGCTGTAATTTTTATTTTTTTATTTTTTCAATCTTGCGATGATACGAGTTGGAAAGAAGAAATTAAAAATCTCAAAGAGCAGGTCGCACTCAATTCTCAATTGATAAAGAAGCTTCAAAGTAATATCTATATTACTGACATAACAAATAATTCTGAAGATTACATTATTTCATTTTCCGACGACACTAGTATCACTATAACTAACGGCTATGTTCCAATAATTACTATAGGAGAGAATGGAAATTGGCATGTTGACGGATTAGATACAGGAAAACCTTCGCAGGGTGAAAATGGATCTGTTCCCAAAATTGAGATAGGAGAGAATGGAAATTGGTATATCGACGGCGTTGATACTGAGAGGCCATCAAGAGGTAGAAATGGATATATTCCAAAAATGGAAATTGGTCAAAATGGAAACTGGTTTATAGATGGAATGGATAGTGGTCAAAACGCGCAAGGTGAATCAGTCACATTTCTGACCTCATTATATAATTTAGACTCTGAAAAACTTGTATTTATATTTTCAGATGGCTCATCAATTGAAGTTAAAAAACAAATTAGGGAGATTATTGTATGTTGGGGAGATAGTTTGACTGCAGGTGGAGGCAAAAATAAATATTCAGATATCCTTCAAAACCTAATTGGTTCAGATTATAATGTAATAAATGCCGGAGTTGGAGGAGAAAATTCGCTTACAATAGCAGCACGACAAGGAGGAATACCTATGTACTTGTCAAAAGATTTAAATTTTCCGCAAGGGATTAATGAAATTATAGTTGGCAACTTTTCTCAGCCAAATATTCAGAGTTTATATGACGATTCTGCTATTCGACCTTTGCTTCAAGGAGGTAGTTCTTCAGTTAATTCTTGCATCATTGATGGCGATAAATACTTTTTGAAGTGGACCGGAAAATCGTGGAATGATCCCAATGGTTCATATACTCTTGCTAGAAATATAAATATTGATAAAACTATTAATATTCCGAAAAGATCTATAATCTTCACTTCTTCGATGCGTAATTTTCGGAACAATTATGCAAATATTTTCTTTATAGGTCAAAATGGAGGTTGGTCTTCTCCTCAAGATTTAGCAACTCAGTTGAAAAAGATGATTGATTTCAGCGGTAGTCCTAATTATCTGATATTAGGTCTTCATACAGGTTCTGAGTCTTATAGAAAACCATTGGAATTATTGATGGAAAAAGAATTTGGAGCAAATTATCTTAACCTCAGAAAATATATGGTCAACAGAGGCCTGGCAGACGCACAACTTAACCCTACCTCTGAGGATCTACAAGCAATCGAATCCGGTAAATGTCCACCACAGCTTCTTGGTGATAGCGTCCACTTTAACGAAATAGGCTATTACTTAATCGGTAATCTGTTATATGAACGGTTTAAGCAAATAGGTGTTTTCTAAATCATAGACTTTATATCACTCGCCCAACTAGGATAGGTAAATACCATTCCCTTTAGGGTGTTTACATCAAGCTTACCGCACATCGCCATTACAAACATGTTGATGGTTTCGGCGGCATCCCAGCTAAGGAGGTGTGCGCCTAATACATAACCGGTCTCTTTGTCTACAATAGTTTTAAACGCATAGCAGTTTTGATTCATGCGCTTGGAGTTATACCAGTCGGGTACGTTTTGCTCTTTGACCACAAAATCATAACCAGCATCACGCGCCTGCTTTTCGTTCATCCCGACCATCGCCAATTGGGGCTGCGTAAATACCACCGAAGGTGTAGGCGGTACATCGAGTTTCATATAATTTTCGCCCTTAAGGATATTTTTTGCGGTAATACGCGCTTCCTGGTGTGCTATGGGCGTAAGCGGTAATTCTCCGCTGACAGCAACGTCCCCACAGGCATACACATTTGGGTTTGTAGTACTTTGGGTATACTCATTAATGGTAACCCCGCGGTTTGAGAAGGCGACATTTCCTTTTTCTAAATCCAAATCAGCAATAGCCGGTACCCGACCCGCAGTATTAAAAACCATCTCGGCTTTAATCTCTTTTTCTTTACCGTCAACATCTAGGGTAACCCGGTAATTCTTGCGCAATTTTTCGACTGCCGTGGCGCGGGCGTTAAAAATAAATTTGATTCCCAACTGTCGTGAATTTTCCTGGAGATAGGTAGCCAGATTTTCATCAAAATTAGAAAGGATGCGGTCGTTTACATCTACTAAGGTTACATCTACCCCACAACGGGCGGCGATATGGGCGAACTCCATCCCGATGTAGCCTGAGCCCACAAAAATCATACTTTCAGGTAAGGCCTCAAGCTTCAGAAAATCATCACTAATGAGCAAGTGTTCCCTTCCGGGGATTTTCAGCTCTAGTGGAATGTTTCCGGTTGCAATCACAATTTTATCTGCAGTCACCGTCTTTCCTTCTACAGAAAGTGTTTTTTCGTCTAAAAATTTTGGAGATTGATGGTAGAGCTTAATTCCCAAATCCTCCAGTTTTCGCTCTGTGGTAAAAGGTACCGCTTCGGTAAATGTTTTTTTAAATGCTATTAGATCTGACCAATCTATTCTGGGTAAGTCGCAAACCCCTTTACCCTGCATATCAATGCTGCGTTCTAAAACTTCGGTAATACCTACCAGAACTTTTTTGGGATCACAGCCGCGATTGGCGCAGGTTCCGCCGTACTCTCTATTATCTGCAATAGCCACAGACATACCTGCATCAACGGCATCGTAAGCCACGTGTTTGCCAGCATTGCCGGTGCCAATAATAAACAGATCATAATGTTCAATTCCCATAATTATTATTTTTGACGAGCCACCTCGTTATTAGTCTTTAAATAATTTTTACAACACCACCATCAACTCTCAGACTCGCACCATTGGTCGCCGAAGATCTTGGGCTGGCAACATAAGCCACCATATTGGCCACTTCCTGCGGTTCTGCAAAACGCTGAATAAGTGAAGTAGGGCGGGCTTTATCGAAAAATTCGTCTTCAATATCAGAACGGTCTTTCCCATTATTAGCATCGGTCATTTCCTGAACACCTTCAGAAAAAGTAGGTCCCGGCAGTACACTATTTACGGTCACCCGAGTACCTTTAGTAATTTCAGCAAGACCTCTGGAAATAGCGAGTTGTGCCGTTTTGGTCATTCCGTAATGTACCATTTCAACAGGAATATTAAGTCCACTTTCACTACTTATAAAAATTATGCGCCCCCAGTCTTGCTCCAGCATCGCCGGAAGCAAAGCACGGGATAGTGTCACGCCGCTCATCACGTTGAGGTTGTAAAATTCCTGCCACAATTCGTCAGTAGTATCCAGAAAATCCACCTCTTTGAAAATTCCGACATTATTTATCAAAATATCTACGGTACCTAAAGTTTCAATTAAAGCCGTTACTTCTTCCTTTTTGCTAAAATCACAGGCAATCCCGCTTATCTGCGCATCGGGAACTTCTTTTAAGATTTCATTTTTCGCTTTGTTGATAGAATCCTCACTTCGCCCATTTATAACCACAATAGCACCTTCTTCAGCTAGGGTTTTGGCAATTTCTTTTCCTATTCCTTTCGTAGAGCCAGAAATAAAGGCCCGTTTATTTTTAAGTTGTAAGTCCATTTTCAGTTTTTTTAAAGATACCCAAGTAGTTTGCGTAAGGCTGTTAGTGAATTACTAAAACTTAAACGCCTGCATAAAAAAGCGTGTTACAAAAATGATAATTCCTGTTTTGTCCACTTAAAATAAATAACGAAGTGATTATCTTTGCCGGCTTATGGGTAAAACCGCGATCACCGGCATCTTTTCACAGGCTCCGCAATTGCAGAATCTGCAGGATGCGCTTGCCGTATCTCAAAATAGGGTTGCCCTCAACGGACTTATTGGTTCGTCATTATCCCTTACCATTGCTGAAAGTTTTAAGAATACCGCAAAACCATTTTTGCTTATCCTCAACGATAAGGAGGAGGCCGCCTACGTGCTAAACGATCTGGAACAACTGGTCAAAGAAAGCAATGTGCTTTTTTATCCGGGAAGTTATCGCAGGCCTTATCAGATTGAAGAGACCGATAACGCCAATGTTTTATTACGTGCTGAGGTACTCAACCGCATCAACAGTCGTAAAAAACCGGCGTTGATCGTCACCTATCCCGATGCGCTTTTTGAGAAAGTAGTCACCCGCAAAGAACTTGATAAAAGCACGCTTAAGGTAAAGCTCAGCGATAAGCTTTCGCTCGATTTTGTAAACGAAATGCTTTTTGAATACAAATTCAAGCGCGTGGATTTTGTGACCGAACCCGGCGAATTTTCGGTACGCGGTGGGATCATTGACGTATTTTCATTCTCTCACGATGAGCCCTATCGTATTGAGTTTTTTGGTGACGAGGTTGACAGCATACGTACTTTTGATGTAGAAACCCAGCTTTCTGTTGACAAGGTCAATAAAATCAGCCTGATGCCCAATGTCGAAAACAAAGCGCTTCAGGAAACCCGCGACAGCTTTTTTAAATACATTTCGCCTGAGACTGTTATTTTTACTCAGGATATCGAACAACTTGCTGAACGGATAGAAACCAATTTCCGCAAAGCCGAAGAAGCTTTTGAAAAACTGGATAGCGAAATCAAACGCACAGCCCCAAAAGATCTGTTTTGCGATTCGACGCTGATCAAACGTCAACTGCTTGATTTCACTCTTGTTCAAATCAACAGCGCGACCGAGCAAGCCAAAACCACAATACAGTTTTCCCAACAACCCCAGCCCGCGTTTAATAAGCAATTCAATCTGCTTATTGAAAATCTAAATGAGAACCAGGAGGCCGGGTATACCAATTATATTTGCTGCGCCAGTGAGCAACAGGCTAAGCGTTTTCAGGATATTTTTAACGATGCAGACCTCAACGTCAAGCAGTATGAGACGGTTATTCTTCCACTCTATCGCGGTTTTATAGATGATGATTTAAAGCTGGTTTGCTATACCGATCATCAGATTTTTGAGCGCTATCACAAGTTTAAAATCAAAGATGGTTACGCCAAAAAACAGGCGATCACGCTTAAAGAATTGACCAGCCTGCAAATAGGGGATTACGTCACACACATTGATCACGGGATTGGGAAATTTGGCGGACTTCAAAAAATAGAAGTTGAAGGTAAAAAACAAGAAGCCATCAAACTTATTTACGGGGAGCGTGATGTGTTGTACCTGAGTATTCACTCCCTGCATAAGGTTACCAAATACAACGGTAAAGACGGCAAGCCGCCCCAGATTTATAAATTGGGCAGTGGCGCCTGGAAAAAACTGAAGCAAAAAACCAAAACCAAGGTTAAGGAAATTGCCTTTAACCTTATCAAATTATACGCAAAACGTCGTCTGGAAAAAGGCTTTGCCTTTGGTCCCGACACCTCTTTGCAAAACGAACTCGAAGCGAGTTTTATCTATGAAGACACGCCCGATCAAAGCACCGCTACCGAAGCTGTAAAAGCCGATATGGAAAGTGCCCGCCCAATGGATCGTCTGGTCTGTGGGGACGTAGGTTTTGGTAAAACCGAAGTTGCCATTCGCGCAGCCTTTAAAGCAGTAGATAACGGCAAGCAAGTTGCGGTTTTGGTGCCTACAACGATTTTGGCGTTCCAGCATCATAAGACCTTTAGTGAACGGCTTAAAGATTTACCGGTTACGGTAGATTACCTGAATCGTTTCCGCACAGCGAAAGAAAAACGCGAAACCCTTGAGCGACTTGCAAACGGAAGGGTTGACATTATCATAGGCACGCATCAATTGACCAGCAAGAACGTAAAGTTTAAAGATTTAGGCTTGCTCATTGTTGACGAAGAGCAAAAATTTGGGGTCGCTGTAAAAGATAAGCTCAAGACCATAAAGGAAAATGTAGACACGCTTACCCTGACTGCAACGCCAATCCCAAGAACGCTTCAATTTAGTTTGATGGCAGCTCGAGATCTGAGTACGATTACCACAGCCCCACCCAATCGCTACCCGATTGAGACGCACATTATACGATTGTCTGAAGAAACCATTCGCGATGCGATCTCGTATGAAATACAACGAGGTGGACAGGTTTTCTTTATTCACAACCGTCTGCAAAACATCAAAGAAGTCGCCGGTATGATTCAGCGACTGGTTCCTGATGCTAAAATAGGCATCGGTCACGGGCAGATGGACGGTAAAAAGCTCGAGGAGTTGATGCTTAAATTTATGGATGGGGAGTTTGACGTTTTGGTGTCGACCACGATTGTGGAAAGCGGTCTTGACGTGCCGAATGCTAACACGATTTTCATCAATAATGCCAATAATTTCGGACTTTCAGATTTGCACCAGATGCGCGGTCGTGTGGGCCGAAGCAATAAAAAGGCATTCTGTTATTTCATTACGCCACCACTCTCTGCAATGACCGAAGATGCCCGAAAACGTATGACCGCACTGGAGCAGTTTTCCAGTTTGGGCAGCGGCTTCAATATCGCGATGAAGGATTTGGAAATTCGGGGTGCCGGAGATCTCCTGGGTGGTGAACAAAGCGGATTTATCAACGAAATAGGATTTGATACCTATCAAAAAATTCTGAACGAAGCCATTGAAGAACTCAAAGAAAATGAGTTCGCCGATTTGTATGCCGAGCAAAACGCCGATGACGAAAATAAAGAGTACGTCAAGGATACGGTGATCGATTCTGATTTCTCCTTGCTCTTCCCGGATGATTACATCAATAACATTACCGAGCGTTTAAATCTCTATACCGAACTCAATAATCTAAAGACCGAAGAAGAACTCGCGGCCTTTGAAACCCGATTGATTGACCGTTTTGGCGAACTGCCACCACAGGCGGAAGATTTGCTGAATTCGGTAAGAATTAAATGGGTTGCCACGCATTACGGACTCGAAAAAGTGGTGATGAAAAATAAAAAGCTGATCGGGTTTTTTATTGCAGACCAGAATTCAAAATTCTATCAAAGCGCAGCATTCTCCAGAGTGCTTCAGTATGTACAAACGCATTCAAACCGGGTCACGCTTAAAGAGAAGATAACTTCAAAAGGCCTGCGTTTACTCCTCACCGCTCCCGGAATTTCTTCCGTAAATAAAGCTGTTGAATTATTAAAGCCTTTGATGCCTAAGCAGGCGCAATCTGCAACGTCTGAGTAGTGTTTCAGTAGAGAATTAAATTTTTAGACGACAGATACTATCTGCCTAGAAGTGATAAAACGCATCTTTAAAATGCTTTAGCTTTTCTTGGGTTTTATTTTTTAGAACCGCAATCACATCAAAACGGGTTTCAATATCCAAATCGTTTGAGATGATGTATTCATTTGCTGCTTTAACCAGCAATTTTATTTTGGATGGTTTTACAAATTCTTGTGGATCACCAAAAAAATCGGAATTGCGGGTTTTAACCTCTACGATTACAAGTTCATTCTCTTTTTTAGCAATAATGTCAATTTCCGCTTTTGCGAAAAACCAGTTGCGTTCCAGGATCTCGTAGCCCTTACGCTCGAGATAATCGGCTGCATATTTTTCGCCCCATTTCCCGAGTTCGTTGTGGTTCATTGCAACTCTTAATTGGTTCCGCTTTCCAGATTTTCAAAATACACCTTCGCAGTAGTATCGGTCACTTCAAAAGAAGTATCCCGGCCAAAAATAAGTGCCCGGTTATCTTTAATATGTCCGGCAGGAAAATCAAAACATACGGGGTAATCATATTCAGCAACTGCATCCAGAACTATTTCCTGAGCGGTCTTACCAAAGGGAATGGTATTATCGTGCATTTTGGTCAATCCGCCTACTATGAGTCCCTGTAAATTGCGCAGCAATCCGTTACGTTTCAAATTTACCATCATACGGTCTACGTGATACAGGTATTCATCAAGATCTTCGATAAACAGAATTTTGTTGTCTGTATTTATGGCTGACGGACTTCCGCAAAGCGAATAAAGAATAGAGATATTTCCACCCACAAGTTCACCGCGGCCTTGTCCCAATCGATTTAAAGGAGATGCAGGCACGTGATAGTGCAAAGGTTTTCCAAACCAGGCGTTTTCAAGAGTTTGCTTGGCCAAAGCCGTGTTTTTTGCAATACCTACAGGCATCACCGCATGAATGGTCTCAAAACCCAGTTTATGAATTTGAGAGTGTAAGACCGTAATATCGCTATAGCCAATTACCCACTTGGGGTATTTCACAAATTGATAGAAGTTGATGTCATCAATAATGCGTACGGTGCCATATCCCCCACGCGCGCACCATATTGCACGTATGTCTTCATCATCAAGCATTTCCTGTAAATCTGCAGCCCGCAGCGCATCATCACCACCAAACTGATCGTCTGAAGCACCAATTGTTTTACCCAAAACCGGCACTAAACCGCAGCTTTTAAGCATTGCCATGCCATCATCAAGCTCGTCACGATCAATTTTACGTGCAGTACACACAATTCCTACTTTATCTCCTGATTTTAAAAAGGGTGGCGTTAACATAGTTGCAAATTTAATTTAGAGTGAACTACCCCGAGATAACCTCGCGAGGCATCCAAAGGAAACCTGGTCTTGATTTAGTGATAAGCCTTCAGGAAATATACCCTTTGGCCGAGCCAATCAAAAATAATGATTCCCATCAAACCACTAATATACGCACTTTGTATTTGTAGCTGTAGCGGTTAGTAGGTTTAATCGCATAATGGTATCTTTGCCGCACAAAATTTTGAACCTCATGGATCCCAAGAGATATACCATTACTGCTGCTTTACCATATACAAACGGCCCCATTCATATAGGTCATCTGGCTGGCGTTTATGTCCCTGCCGATATTTATGCACGCTATCTGAGAGGACTTGATAAAGATGTTGCCTATATCTGCGGAAGCGATGAGCACGGGGTGGCCATCAGCATCAAGGCAAAAAAAGAGGGAATTACTCCGCAGGAAGTGGTAGATAAATACCATAAAATCATTAAAGATTCTTTTGAAGAATTTGGAATCTCTTTTGACAATTACTCACGCACTTCTGCGCAGGTACATCACGATACGGCATCCCAATTTTTTAAGACCCTTTACGATAAAGGAGATTTTATCGAAGAAGTAACTGAGCAACTCTACGATCCGGAGGCCAATCAATATCTGGCAGATCGTTTTGTGATTGGCACCTGCCCCAAATGTGGGCACGAGGAAGCTTACGGAGACCAGTGCGAAAATTGCGGTTCGTCGCTAAATGCAACCGATTTAATCAATCCGAAATCTACCATATCGGGTGCAAAACCCATTCTCAAGGAAACCAAACATTGGTTCTTGCCTTTAGAACGCTCCGAAGCATTTCTTAAGCAGTGGATTCTGGAAGATCATAAAAAAGACTGGAAGCCCAATGTTTACGGCCAATGTAAATCCTGGATAGACGATGGATTACGCCCACGTGCGGTAACCCGCGATCTCGACTGGGGAATTCCGGTGCCAGTTGAAGGAGCCGAAGGCAAAGTATTGTACGTTTGGTTTGATGCGCCTATCGGCTATATTTCGTCTACTAAAGAATGGGCAGCACGCGAGGGCAAAAACTGGGAGGACTACTGGAAGAAAGAAGACACCAAATTGGTGCACTTTATTGGTAAAGACAATATTGTGTTTCACTGTATTATTTTCCCAAGTATGCTTAAAGCGGAAGGCAGTTATATTTTGCCGGATAATGTACCGGCAAATGAGTTTTTAAACCTGGAAGGCAATAAGCTCTCCACTTCAAAAAACTGGGCGGTATGGCTTCACGAATACCTTCAGGATTTTCCTGGCCAGCAGGACGTGTTGCGTTATACCCTAACCGCAAACGCTCCCGAGACCAAAGACAATGACTTTACGTGGAATGATTTTCAAGCGCGTAATAATAACGAGCTGGTTGCAATCTTTGGAAATTTCATCAACCGTGTGGTAGTCCTGACTAACAAATATTACGAAGGTAAAATCCCCCAGGCTTATGACTTTAATGAAGAAGACGAGCGTGTGCTTGCTGAAATGAAAGCCTATCCGGCAGTTATTGCGAGTTCTATTGAACGCTATCGCTTCCGCGAAGCACAAAACGAACTGATGAATGTAGCCCGACTCGGAAACAAATATCTGGCTGATGCTGAGCCCTGGAAAACCGTCAAAACCGATGCCGAGCGCACGCAGACCGTGATGTATGTGGCCTTGCAAATTGCGGCTATACTTGCTGTATTAAGTGAACCTTTTTTACCCCATACTGCAAAAACGCTTAAACACATGCTAAATATTGAAAGCGAAGATCCTCTAATGCGTTTACCCCAACCGTTGAGCTGGAAATCTTTAGGCGAAAAAATTGACTTGCTACCCGTAGGTCATACCATCAATGCTGCAGCCCTCTTGTTCAGCAAGATTGAAGACGAACAAATACAAAAACAACTCGATAAACTTGAAGCGACTAAAATGAGTAATCAAGCCGAAAATACCGCAGTAACCCCGCAAAAAGACACCATTCAGTTTGATGATTTCACCAAGCTTGACATGCGCGTTGGGACCATTATTGAAGCTGAAAAAATGTCAAAAACCAAAAAGCTTTTAGTTTTAAAAGTAGATACCGGTATTGACGTGCGCACTATCGTTTCGGGCATAGCCGAAAGTTTTAAGCCCGAAGATATTATAGGTAAACAGGTAACCGTTTTGGTAAACCTTGCCCCTCGCGCGCTACGCGGCGTAGAAAGCGAAGGCATGATCTTAATGACTGAAGATTCACAGGGTAAATTGGTATTTATGAATCCCGATACTGCCGGCGTAAAAAATGGTGGGGTGATTAGTTAGACAAAAAAGCTTCCTCCTTATTAAGGAGGGGAAATTTCAGCTTTGTTGGAACAAGGGTGGTTCTACAGGACGCATTCAGCGCTCCCGAAAGCAATCGAATTGAGGTGCCTCCCATTAAATAATATCAGATAGCATGCCCACCATCCTTTCCTACCTAAAATCACAAACCACCCTCCCGGAAAGCAGCATTAAAAACACGCTGCAACTGCTGAAAGAAGATGCGACGATTCCATTTATTGCGCGCTATCGTAAAGAACGCACGGGTAATCTGGACGAAGTGCAAATCGGGGATATTGTAAAATTTAAAGAGCAGTTTGAAACCTTAGAAAAACGCAAAGCCACCATTCTGAAAGCTTTAGAAGAACAGGAAGTATTAACGCCCGAACTTCAGAAAGAGATTGAAAATACAAGTGATGCGGCGGCTTTAGAAGATTTGTACCTTCCGTATAAGAAAACGCGAAAAACCAAAGCCGATACGGCTCGCGAAAACGGACTCGAACCCCTGGCCAAAATCATTATGGCGCAAAATACCCGGGATTTAGACCATGCAGCCGGAAGGTTTACAAACAAAGAAGTGACTTCAACGGAAGAAGCCCTGGAAAGTGCCCGAAACATCATCGCCGAGTGGATCAACGAGCGTACAGACCTGCGTAATTACCTTAGAAATCAGCTGGCGCGTCACGCGCAGATCACGACCAAAGTGGTTAAATCAAAAAAAGACGACGAGAAAGCTCTGAAATACAAAGATTATTTTGAATGGGAAGAATCCCTCTCGCGCATTCCCTCGCATCGTTTTCTTGCGCTTTCCCGCGCTACAAAAGAAGGATTTATTCGACTTAAAGTAGCCATAGATGACGATCGCGCTTTGGAGCATATGGAAAATCGACTCCTTAAATCTCAGGGCGATTGTGCAGAGCAAATCAAAACTGCCGCTGCAGATGCGTATAAGCGTTTGCTGTTTCCTGCTTTGAGTAATGAAGCTTTAAGTGCTGCAAAAGAAAAAGCAGATGCCGAAGCGATTTCGGTTTTTGCTAAAAATTTACGCCAGCTTCTATTGGGTTCGCCGCTGGGTGAAAAACGCATACTGGCGATCGATCCCGGCTTTAGAACCGGTTGCAAAGTGGTTTGTCTGGATGAAAATGGCGGACTTCAACACAACGAAACCATCTATCCGCATCCACCAAAAAACGATACCAAAGGCGCCATGCGTAAAATCAGTTTTCTGGTTGACGCACACAAGATAGAAGCCATTGCCATTGGTAACGGAACCGCTAGTCGGGAAACCGAACAGTTCATAAAACGCATGCAATTTAATAAAAATCTCGAAGTTTTTGTGGTGAGCGAAGCCGGCGCGAGTATTTATTCAGCTTCAAAAATCGCACGGGACGAATTTCCCAATTATGACGTAACCGTTCGTGGTGCGGTTTCCATCGGGCGCCGACTTGCAGATCCGCTCGCCGAACTCGTAAAGATTGACGCAAAATCCATCGGTGTAGGCCAGTATCAACATGATGTAGATCAAACTAAATTGAAAAATGAACTCGACCGCGTGGTAGAAAGTTGCGTAAATACCGTGGGAGTAAACATCAACACCGCAAGTGTACCACTGTTGAGTTATGTTTCAGGAATTGGGCCTAAGCTGGCAGAAAATATTGTTGCCTATCGGGACGAAAACGGTGCTTTTGCTTCGAGGAAAGAAATACTGAATGTTCCCCGTTTGGGCGCTAAAGCCTACGAACAGGCGGCCGGTTTCCTACGTATTAAAAATGCCGAAAATCCGCTGGACGATTCTGCGGTGCATCCCGAACGCTACGATTTGGTTGAAAAAATGGCCAAAAACCTGAAGGTTTCCGTGGAAGAATTGGTAGGCAACAAAACGGTTTTAAAAGAATTGAGCCTTGAAGAGTATGTAACGGATGATGTGGGCGAACTCACGCTGAAAGATATCGTTGACGAACTCGAAAACCCCGGACTCGATCCACGCGAGCCGGCAAAAGCCTTTACCTTCAATCAAAACATTCGCAAGATTGAAGATCTTGAAGTTGGTCAACTGCTTCCAGGAATTGTAAACAACATTACCAACTTTGGGGCTTTTGTAGATATTGGCATTAAAGAAAGTGGCTTGATTCACATCTCTAATCTGGCTGATGGTTATGTGAGTGATGTAAACGCGCACGTGAGTTTACAGGAGCACGTAGTCGTAAAAGTGCTGGAAGTAGACATCAAGCGTAAGCGTATTCAGCTTAAATTGCATAAACTGAATGCTTAAAATCGCATACCACCCCATCTATAAACATCCACTTCCTGAAGGACACCGTTTCCCGATGGAAAAATACGAGCTCCTTCCCAAACAGCTGCTGCACGAGGGTACCTGCACCGAAGCGAATTTCTACGAACCCGGTTTTCCTGAGGAGAAATACATCACGGCTGTTCATACACCCGAATACGTTACCAACCTTAAGGCACTTACTATTGAGCGCAGAGCGGCGCGTAAAATTGGTTTTCCGCTTTCGCAAGAATTGGTTGACCGCGAACAAATTATCGCGCAGGGTACTATTTTAGGTTGTCATTACGCCTTAGAGAACGGTATAAGTTTTAATATCGCCGGTGGTACGCATCACGCGTATTCTGATCACGGCGAAGCTTTTTGCCTGTTTAACGATCAAGCGATTGGTGCGCGCTACCTTCAATTAAAGGGATTAGCCAAGCAGATTTTAATCGTAGACCTTGATGTGCATCAGGGTAACGGTACGGCTGAAATTTTTCAGAGAGATGATTCGGTGTTTACCTTTAGTATGCACGGCGCAGGTAATTATCCGTTTAAGAAGGAAGTTTCAGATCTCGATATTTCCATTCCCGATAAAAGCGGTAACGATTATTATTTAGCAAAGCTGAAAGAAACCTTACCCCGATTAATTGATCAGGTAAAGCCAGACTTTATTTTTTACCTAAGCGGCGTCGATATTTTAGAAACCGATAAGCTTGGTAGACTTTCGTGCACCGTTGCTGGATGCAAGGAACGTGATCGTTTTGCCCTAAGTTGCTTTCGCGAAAGCGAAATCCCCGTTCAGGTAAGTATGGGCGGCGGCTATTCCCCAGATACTAAAATAATTATTGAAGCACACGCAAATACTTATAGGTTAGCTCAAGAAATCTACTTCTAATTCTGCAATAAATGCCTGTTTTTAAGCAGATAACGTTAAAAATGAGGTGATTTTCCCCCTTTTTGAATTTAAAATTTGTACGAAAGCACCAATGCGCTATTTTTGTTAACGAATTTAACAACCCAAATTTTATGAAAACAATTAAAACCTTTTTTTTCCTACTTACTGTTGTAGTAACAGCAATTTCCTGTGATGCTGTAGATGAATTAACAGAGATCGATGTTGATACTACAATTACCAAAGATTTAGTAATTACCGTTGCAGATGGAAAAACCACTTTTTCCGAAAGCGCTTCAATCAGCATAGATAATGAGCAAGTACAGGACAATCTTGATAGAATAGAAGATTTACAAATCACTAAACTAACCTATAAGATTCTTAGTGTGAGCGGTACTGAAGATGTTATTGCGTCTGGTAGTTTTACTGCTGCGAGCAGTACGTATCCCTGGTTTTCTGCAGGAGATAGTGCTTCTGTTAATTTAACGACTGCCGCTGCTGATGGAACAGTCTACGAAATTGAAGTAGACCAGGCTTTAGTAGATGCGTTTGAAGCAGACTTAAGAAGTGGTGCGACAGCAACACTTTCTGCTTCTGGAACCGTTTCTGATGCTCCGGTTACATTCACCGTGCGTGTAACTGCAGATGTAAAGGTTACTGTTGACGCAATCTAAACCATTTTTACAATCCAATTAAAAACCCGATGCCTTCGCATCGGGTTTTTTTATGTCTTGATTTATTAAAACCTGTAAGTGCAAGTAGCACACTTGTTAATAATACTTTATATTCGTAAAAAATTAACATTTATTTTATGCCAATACCTGAAAATGCCCGTAAATACTGGCGCGAAAACATCAAATACCTCACCATTTTATTGATCATATGGTTCGCAGTTTCCTTTGGTTGCGGCATACTTTTTAAAGACTTTCTCAATCGATATAGTTTGGGCGGTTTTAAATTGGGCTTTTGGTTTGCTCAGCAGGGCAGTATCTATGTGTTTGTGATTCTCATTTTTGTCTACATCCGGCTCATGAATAAACTAGATAAGAAATACGGCTACAACGAAAAATAACCCACACCAATCAACTTATTATGGATGTTCAAATCTGGACCTGGCTACTCGTAGGCCTGTCATTTGCGCTTTATTTTGGAATTGCAATCTGGGCCCGTGCGGGTTCTACTAAAGAATTTTATGTTGCCGGCGGCGGCGTCTCCCCGTTAGCCAATGGGATGGCAACCGCAGCTGACTGGATGAGTGCGGCTTCGTTTATCTCGATGGCCGGTATTATTTCCTTTGCAGGTTACGACGGTTCGGTATATTTGATGGGTTGGACCGGCGGTTATGTACTTCTTGCACTTTTGTTGGCGCCTTATCTGCGTAAGTTTGGAAAGTTTACCGTACCCGATTTTATCGGCGACCGTTATTACTCCAACACCGCCCGTACCGTAGCCGTGATCTGCGCCCTCATCGTATCGTTTACCTATGTGGCCGGGCAAATGCGCGGCGTGGGTATTGTTTTTTCACAGTTCCTTCAGGTTGAAATTACTACCGGTGTGATCATTGGGATGGCTGTGGTTCTGGTATTTGCTTTTTTAGGCGGAATGAAAGGAATTACCTATACCCAGGTTGCGCAATACTGTGTGCTCATTTTTGCCTTTATGGTACCCGCGATTTTTATTTCGATACAAATGACCGGGAATATTATTCCACAGATTGGGATGGGCGGTCGTGTGGAAGATGGTACCTACCTTCTTCAGAAACTAGACAACCTGCATACGCAACTGGGCTTTAAAGAATATACCGAAGGTACCAAATCTACCTGGGATGTTTTTGCGATCACCCTGGCCTTGATGGCCGGTACTGCCGGACTACCTCACGTGATTGTTCGCTTTTTTACCGTACCCAATGTAAAAGACGCCCGTAAATCAGCCGGATGGGCCTTGTTGCTTATTGCCATTTTGTATACCACTGCCCCTGCGGTTTCGGTATTTGCGCGTACCAATTTAATTGAAACGGTAAGCAATCAGGAATATGCTTCCTTGCCCGAATGGTTTAAAAACTGGGAAAATATGGGCCTTATTGCCTGGTCTGATAAAAATGAAGATGGAAAAGTGCAATATGTAAACGGCGAAGCCACCACTGGAAAACCGGAGTTTACAGATGCTCGTGGCGCCAACGGAGAACGCATCATTTCCAATGCATCTTCGGAAACCAACGAACTCTATGTAGACCGGGATATTATGGTACTGGCCAATCCTGAAATCGCCCAACTACCCGCCTGGGTGATTGCTTTAGTCGCCGCTGGTGGGCTCGCCGCAGCTTTATCCACGGCTGCCGGTTTGTTACTGGTCATTTCGACTTCGGTATCTCACGACCTGATTAAAAAGCAATTAAAACCGGATATTTCAGACAAAGGCGAATTGCTGGCCGCACGTATCAGTATTTTTGTTGCTGTGGTTGTTGCAGGACTTTTCGGGATTTATCCGCCGGGATTTGTAGCCGCAGTGGTTGCACTGGCTTTTGGTCTCGCGGCTGCTTCGTTCTTTCCGGCAATTGTATTGGGAATTTTTGACAAACGTATGAACCGCCAGGGCGCCATTAGCGGAATGATCGTAGGGATCATCCTGATGCTGTTTTATATGATACGGTTTAAGACCGGTCTCATTGGTGTTCTAGATCCGTTACCTCCATCCGAATGGTGGTTTGGCACCTCACCTGAAGGTTTTGGAACCGTAGCGATGACGGTAAATGTGGTTATCTCGGTTATTGTTTCCAGACTAACGCCTGCACCGCCTGAAGATGTGCAGGATATTGTAGAAAACATACGTATCCCCAGTGGTGCAGGGGAAGCACACGATCATTAATTTTAGAAAAATAGATTTTAATAATGCCGTCTTTCAAATTCAATCACATTGCACTTTCGGTAAAAGACGTGAATGCCTCGGTTGATTTTTATCAAAACGTATTTCAGTTTGAGGAACTGGAAAATACCGCTTCTAACTCGAAGACACGCTGGTTATCGCTGGGTGAAGGCAGAGAATTGCACCTGATTCCCAGGCCTGATGCAGTAATCAAAACCAATAAAGCCGTTCATTTTGCTATCGCTACTTCAGATCTTTCTGCATTTATCATCCAAATAGAAAGCTTAGGCATTGCTTTTTCGGATTGGAAAGACACGCCATCAAAAAACTACGTCAGGGATGATGGAATTAGGCAGGTTTATTTTCAGGATCCCGATGCCTACTGGATTGAAGTCAATGAAGCATTCTGATTGGATTGTATTCCATTTTCATTTTTTAGCAAAAATTTAATGAAATCAATACATTGTCGATAGAAAAGTTCAGACAGAATCGATATCGTTTTAGTAATTTTAAGCGTCATAACTACAAGTATTAAATCGAATGAGTAATTATCATATCAAACATTTAGAAGAATATTTTCAAGTCTATCGCAAATCGGTGCGGAATCCTGAAAGTTATTGGGAAGAAATTGCCGAAGAACACTTTATGTGGCACAAACGCTGGGATAATGTGTTAAGCTATGACTTTGAGAAGCCCGAATTTAAATGGTTTGAAGGAGCAAAACTCAACATTACCGAAAATTGCATCGACCGCCATCTGCGTACACGTGGTGACAAAACAGCCATTCTTTTTGAGCCCAACAATCCGGATGAAGAAGCACAGCACATCAGCTATAACGAGTTGCATGAACGCGTCGCTAAAATGGCCAATGTGCTCAAATCACAAGGAGTCAAAAAAGGAGACCGTGTCTGCATCTACTTACCTATGATTCCCGAACTGGCTGTTTCAGTCCTTGCTTGTGCCCGTATAGGCGCAATACATTCCGTTGTATTTGCAGGTTTTTCGTCTACTGCGCTTGCAACCCGTATTAATGATTCTGACTGTAAACTGGTTATCACCAGCGACGGATCTTTTCGCGGTAGCAAGACAATCGATTTAAAAGGAATTGTTGACGAGGGATTGAAAAAATGCGACAGCGTCGAAACCGTTTTGGTTGTAAACCGCATCAATGCTGAAATTGAAATGAAAGAAGGCCGTGACCAATGGTTACAGCCACTTCTGGAAAAGGCAGAAACTACCTGCGCTCCTGAAATTATGGATGCGGAAGATCCGCTGTTTATTTTATACACTTCGGGGTCAACCGGAACGCCCAAAGGAATGGTACATACCACCGCCGGGTATATGGTATACTCTGCGTTTACCTTTAAAAATGTATTTCAATACCGGGAAGACGATGTGTACTGGTGTACGGCAGACATCGGCTGGATCACCGGTCACAGTTATATTGTTTACGGTCCGCTGGCGAATGGTGCCACAACAGTCATGTTTGAAGGCGTACCCAGCTATCCCGACTATGGCCGCTTCTGGGAGATTGTAGAAAAACATAAAGTCACCCAATTTTATACCGCGCCAACAGCAATTAGAGCACTAGCCAAAGAAAATCTGGAACACGTAGAAAAATACGACCTGACTTCCTTAAAAGTATTGGGTACCGTAGGCGAGCCCATTAATGAAGAAGCTTGGCACTGGTATGACGAAAATATCGGAAAGAAAAAATGCCCGATTGTTGATACCTGGTGGCAAACCGAAACCGGCGGTATTATGATCTCACCTATTCCCTACTCCACCCCTGCGATTCCAACTTTTGCCACTTTGCCGCTACCCGGCATTCAGCCTGCATTGATGGATGAAGAAGGTAACGAAATCAAAGGCAATCAGGTTGACGGCAGGTTGTGTATCAAATTCCCCTGGCCGTCAATGGCCCGTACTATTTGGGGCAATCATCAGCGGTATAAAGACACCTACTTTTCAGCCTTTAAAAATATGTATTTTACAGGAGACGGAGCATTACGCGATAGTGTAGGTTATTATCGTATTACCGGCCGTGTAGATGATGTAGTCATCGTTAGCGGTCACAATCTGGGCACAGCACCTATTGAAGATGCGATTAACGAGCATCCGGCAGTAGCCGAAAGTGCCATCGTAGGATATCCACACGAGGTGAAAGGTAATGCACTGTATGGTTATGTGATTCTTAAAGAAACCGGCGAAAGTCGTAATCAGGACAACCTGCGTAAAGAGATCAATCAATTGATTTCAGATCGAATTGGGCCTATCGCCAAGTTGGATAAAATTCAGTTTACAAATGGACTTCCAAAAACCCGTAGTGGTAAAATCATGCGTCGTATTCTGCGTAAAATAGCTTCTAATGACACCTCAAATCTGGGAGACACAAGCACACTTTTAAATCCTGAAGTCGTTCAGGAAGTGATGGATAACGTTATTAAATAGACCCATTTCAGGAAATTCAAAAGATCCGTTTTAGGTGCTAAAACGGATCTTTTTTTGCTTTTTTATTGTCATTGTGCGTATTCAGCAAAGTAAAATATTTTCTAAATCATTCTAATTAAAGAATTTAAAATCAATTCTTATAATTGGAATTATTCAGTTAAAATTTTAAATAATACATTTTGCATCAATATTTTATCGGTTAAACCTGCCCGTATAACGAATTAATCCTATTAACTTTTCATTAACAGAATTTCAATACTATTTTAACCTCGCTTTAAAATTAGCTAGTCTTAACAACTTCTTTTAAAGACATTTAAATATTAACCATTCTATTTATTATTAATTTCAAATCTTTTTCAATGAAAAAAATTATTTTGTGCTTTTCGGCATTAGCATTTGGAACATTTTCATTTGCCCAAACAAACAATTCTAATGTTACACAAACCGGTTCTTCGAACACAGGTACTGTAACACAAACAGGAACAATTAACAATTCTCAATTATCTCAAGTTGGTAATTCCAATGAGGCAACAGTTGATCAAATTGGATCAAATAACTACAGCCAATCAATACAGGGTTTTGGGCCTTTTGGACCCTTTTCTAATTCAAGTGATGCTACCATCTACCAGGAAGGGGCAGACAACATATCTGTTCAACGTCAGTACGGTAATGGGGTTAATAGTGCAACGATCTCACAAATAGGAAGCACAAATAACAGTTTCCTGGATATGAATATCCTGGGAGGGAACAGTTTTGCTGAAATATCGCAGGAAGGAAATAACAACACAAGCCATGCACAGCAGTGGGGTTATGATCACGACTTAAATGTATCTCAGCTTGGTAATAATAACTACTCTAACCTTTTTCAATACTGGAGTTCAAGAAACAATGTCGCCATGGTAACTCAGGAAGGTGATCGTAATAATTCTACTTCTTGGCAAGACAGTAATAACGGCTTGGTAGAAGTATCTCAAACTGGAGACAACAACATTTCGTTTGTTTGGCAAAGACTTCAAGGTGGAGAGGACAACAAGTCTTATGTATCTCAAAATGGTGATTTCAATCAAGCTGACAATTACCAGTATGGGTCAAGTTTAGTATCTAATGTAATGCAGTCAGGAGATTTAAATGTATCTGATGTTGATCAATTCGGTTTAGGTCATATGAGTACTGTAATGCAGACTGGTAATTCAAATACCTCAACTGTTCTTCAACAAAATTAAATTTTGACTTTTTAAACTTAAAAGCTCCTCAAAAAATTTGAGGAGCTTTTTTATTACTATTGATTTTGCATTTACTTACTCAACATCAACAACTCATCGCATACAATCTCGGTAATATAGCGTTTTTCGCCCTGCTTTGTTTCGTACGAACGAGAGGTTAATTTCCCTTCTATAGCGATTTCTTTACCTTTTGTGACGTAGTTTTCAACGATCTCTGCCGTTTTACCCCAAGCTACTACATTATGCCACTGCGTGTCTGTGACGCGCTCGCCTTTGTTGTTTTTGTAGGTTTCGTTGGTTGCGATGCTGAATTTTGCCAGCTTTTTACCCGACTCCAGATTTACGATTTCAGGATCATTACCCAAGTTTCCAATCAACTGTACTTTGTTTCTTAATGTGCTCATGATTTTTGTTTTTACGTTAAACAGTTAATATTTTTTTTCCACGCAGGTGGAAATCTCATTTGTCCTCATTACAAATCATTTGTTGTAACTGATTGACCATGCAAAGATTAGACAGACCTCAAAAAAGAGTCGGTTAGTAAACAGTTACTTTCGTTTATAGTCGTTTGTAAGCATTTGTAAACGAATAATTTTCCGCCCGGGCGGCAACTATATATAAGTTTACACTAAAAAGTAAAGTTTGATTTCGCACATAGAACTGTGCATTTTTTTTCGGAAGCATTTAATTCACATCGCTAAATTAATGTGCGCTCTTGCGGACTGTTAACCAGTCAAATTAAAACCTTCAATAGAAAAGAACTTGGCGCAATGTCAATGCCCTTCTCGCTTTCAAGAGAAGGCTTAACCCTGACTAAACGGTCAAAACCGATGCTTAAATAAAAACTATAAATAAATTCTATAAAAAAACCTATTTCAATAAGGTCTAAATTAAATGCCATTTGTTGACAAGTCAATTATACATCATAAATTTGTGGTATATATATACCACACTAAACTTAATAGCTATGTCTGATAACAAAGAAGTTTTACAAGCAATTTCGGAATTAAGGTCTGAAATGCAATCTGGTTTTAGAAGTGTGAATAAGAGATTAGACGGTATTGAAAATGAACTTCGAAAAATAGATACTGTTTTAGGTTACTCAGATCAGTACGACAATATCCCTGGTTAATTATCCTCTTCCTTAGGGTTATAGTTTAATCCTTTTTTTAGTTTTTGATTGAAATTTGATAAATTTCTCTTATTAGCCTCTAGAATATCTTTTTTAGATTCTTCTTCTATTTCTTCTGGTGTTAAATTGCCTATTTCAACATATGTGGTTTCATCTTTCCTTTTTATAGATTTTATCATGTCCACCTTATTGAACTGATCCCTTTGTTCAAGAGCTAGTTTTTTTAAATAATGAAACCTTTGTTCTTTACTTAACTTATTTTTTATAAGTTCAGCATTAAGAGATTCTAAATTACTCATTATTAATAAATCGGTAATACTGGAAAAATCCCTCATATTTTTACCTTTTAATGAAAGTTCAGGATTTGATTGTTTCCATTCTTTCGCTGTATATCCATATAATGCTACATTCAATAAATCTGCTTCATTTGCGTATTCAATCCATTGATTCTTTTGAGACATCTTACTATTAGGTATGATATGTTTTTGAACTGCGTCTGTATGAAGCCCATAATTTATTTTTGTCATTAACCGCCTAACATCCCATTCAAGGTTTAATTGGTTGCTCTCAATTTCTTTGAGTCTTTTATATTCCGTTACAATATAAAGCTGAAACTCTGGACTAATCCACATTCCGAAATTAAAAGCAATATCTACATTTGCGTAAGTTCCTCCGTATCTACCTGTCTTAGCGGTTATACCTATAGCATTAGTTCTGCTAACCCATTCTTTTACACTTATCTTATAGCTATTTCCCCCAGACTCACTTCTAATTATGGCGAATTCGCCATAATTAAAATCGGGATTATTTAAGTTTTCCCAAGCAGCTAAATAATCTAACGTGTTAATGTTTCTAAGCCAATCACTTATAAAGAAATCACCATCCTTAGCCTTAATCATATCTGTCAAGCAAATGTAATCTTCATCCTTAACTTTAGTTAAGGATATTTCCAATTCATCTACAATCAATTTTTTAGTTTTAGTCATTAATTAATTCTTTATAAGTTAAACGTCTTTCAGTATTTGCAAGTAACAAATTAAATCTAGTATTTTCTGAACCCTTACGAGTATTGTATCTAAATACAAATTCATCAACGTAAAGCTGTAAATGCTTTTTAGATGTAAAATGGTATATTCCAAAGATACCACGTTTTAGAATAGACCAAAAGCCCTCTATCGTGTTTGTATGTACTCTACCATTAACGTACTGGTGTGAACTATGCTTTACAACTTTGTGGTCATAAACACGTCCCATACCTTTGTAAGACACATATTCATCAGTATAGAGTTTCGCGCCTGATTTTACATTCAATATAAGTTCTTTAGATAATGTTTGATAAGTAGTGTTAGGGATGGCTTTGGCTTTTACATTACCACCTCTTTCAACCATACCAACAACAGGAGTTTTTTCAGAACCACCGTTTTTGATCTTCTTATTTACGTGTCTGTTTTTGTCTTTACCACCAACGAAAGTTTCGTCAGCTTCAACTTCATTATCTAGTTGATCATCGTTGCTTATTCCAAAACAATTACGGATTCTTTGTAGCATAAACCATGCAGACTTTTGAGTTATATCCAAGTCTCTTCCTAATTGTAGTGAAGAAATACCTTTTTTATGAGAAGTGACTAACCAAATGGCTAAGAACCATTTTTGCAAGTCCATTTTAGTATTGTCAAAAAGCGTGTTTGTCTTAACGTTGAAGTATTTACCTGTATTCTTACACTTGTAGCGATTACCTTTACAGTTATATACTTTAGAAGTAGGATCAAACGGACTAACTACGTTACCGTTCCATCTAAGAAGCTCTAAATGATCAATACAAGACTGCTCGTCTGGAAAGGCTTTAATTAAATCTAAAATCGAACTTACTTCTTTGTTAAACATAGCTTTATCTGTTTTGCTTGACAAATATAGAACTTAATTACACTAAAAACTAATTAATTTGGTGTAGAATTGTATATAGTTACCGCCCGGGCACAACGAATACGGCAATTGTCATATTGCAGCGCTTGTGCATAATAAGGTTATTTGAAAAGGGTTTTAAGGCACATTTGCATCCCTTAACCCCTTTGTTAAAAGGGAAAATAACCCCTTGACTGTAGTTCAAATAAATTTCAACTTGGCACCACTAACCGACAATTCCAAAATCAATACGTATGCTTGCCTCTCTATTTAAACGAAAATCTACCAGACAACGAACGGCTAAACTTCTTGACGAATCCTTTTTCAACAGCCTACGCAAAACCGAATACAGCCGTCTTGACCATCACAAGCATATATATCTTGACTATACCGGCGGCAACTTATACGCGGCAAGTCAGCTTGATGCACATCATAAAATCCTCAAAGAGCACACCTTTGGCAATCCGCATTCTACCAATCCTACATCGATGCACGCCACACAACTAGTTGAAGGCGCTCGCCAGCGGGTTCTTGATTATTTTAACGCCAAAGATTATCATTGCATTTTTACCCAAAATGCTTCTGGCGCACTCAAAATTGTGGGAGAATGTTATCCGTTTCAGCCGGGTTCTGAATATTTATTGTTTGCAGACAATCACAACTCAGTTAACGGAATTCGGGAATACTGCAAAAGTAAAGGTGGCAATTACCGCTATGTACCGATGCAAATTGAAGATTTACGTGTAGAAAATGAATTTTTGGAAGAGGCACTGTCTATACCTTATACCGGTTCTAACCGACTTTTTGCTTACCCGGCTCAGTCCAACGTTTCAGGCGTACAGCATGATTTGGCCTGGGTGTCAAAAGCACAGCAAAAAGGCTGGGATGTCTTGCTCGACGCAGCAGCTTTCGTCCCCAGCTCCAGGCTTGATTTACAAGAGGTACAACCCGATTTTGTTTCCATCTCATTTTATAAAATTTTCGGTTACCCTACAGGTTTGGGTTGCCTTTTAGTAAAAAAATCTAAGTTCAATAAGCTTTGTAAACCCTGGTTTGCTGGTGGTACGGTAACGCTTGCCAGTGTAAAGTCACCCCATCATTTTTTAGCGGGTAATCATGAGCGCTTTGAAAACGGAACCTTAAATTATTTGGATATTCCGGCACTTAAAATAGGCCTCGATCATATTGACAGCATCGGAATAGAACGCATCAATACCCGGGTCAACTCCCTTACACGTTATCTATTTGAAAATCTAAACGCTTTAAAACACTGCGATGGTAGCCCTAAAGTGCGCATTTTTGGCCCTGCAGATCGCAAACAAACCGGCGGCACCCTGATCATGAATTTTTACGATGAACGCGGACGTACGCTACCCTTTGAAGAGGTAGAGCAAAAAGCCAATGCCTGCAATATTTCGTTGCGTACCGGTTGTTTTTGCAATCCGGGTATCGACGAGATTAATAACGACTTGTCTTCTGAAGAATTGGGCGAATTCTTCAGCAGTAATTTGCACGGCGGCTATCGCGAGATCATCAACGCACTACAAAAAATGCGCGGTGCCATACGCATTTCGGTAGGCATCGCAACCACTAAATACGATCTGGATTATTTTATCGCATTCGCGAAAAAATTAAGTTGAGAGAAACGGGATACCGCCATAAAAATGGTTAATTTCAGACTATTTAATGATGTAAACGATGTCTGAAATTGAACACTTAAAATACCCCATTGGCAACTTTCAAAAACCCGAAGTGATTACCGCTTCGCACCTTATGGGCTGGATAAAGACCCTGCAAAATTTTCCTGATCAGTTACGCGAACTACTAGCCACAGCCTCTGAAGAAACCTGGTCCAAAACTTACCGCCCTGAGGGGTGGACCATTTTGCAACTCGTGCACCATTGCGCAGACAGCCACATGAATGCCTTCATTCGTTTTAAACTCGCCCTAACCGAAGAACCCCCTACAATCAAACCCTACCACGAAGATCGCTGGGCAGTCATGCCAGATGTGATTTCAGTTCATGCTCAAGTCTCCATAGATTTACTTGAAAGTCTGCACGCACGTTGGGCTGTGCTGCTTCGTTCGCTACACAGTGATGATTTAGCCCACGAATACATACATCCGGAACAGGGCAAACGCTTCAATCTTGCTGAAGCGATAGGTATGTATGACTGGCACTGCAGGCATCATTTAGAACATATCAAAATTGCGCTTAAATCCTAGAAAATCATTATTTTAGGAAGAATTTCATAAGACATGAGCAAAACCTGTCCTGAATGTGGTGATAAAATTATTGGCCGCGCTGACAAAAAATACTGCAGTGACGCCTGTCGCAATGCTGCGAATAACAAACTAAACAGTGACCAACGTAATCTTGTGCGTAATATCAATAATCAGTTGCGCAGAAACTACCGTATTTTACAAGAATTTAATCCCGAAGATAAAACCAAAACCACTAAGGATAAGCTGGTGATGGCAGGCTTTGATTTTAATTTATTTACTAGTATTTACACGACTAAAGCCGGCACCGTTTATTACTTCGTCTACGATCAGGGGTATTTACCGCTTGAAGGCGATTATTTTGCACTGGTGAAGCGAAAATAAAATAAGTCCTAAATAGACTATCTTTACAGCAGAAGAGCACCGGTGTTGTTTGGCGCTCAGAAAACCTTGTTAAAAAGGTTTAGTTCTTATTTGCATGCATAATCCCGATTCTGTTTTTTCGCTTGAGGACAATCAGGCGCTTATTCTGGCCGTTGGCGAAATCATCACTCCAAAAATCAAACAACGCGATCAGTTTGAACATCTCAACCCGGCAGAACAAACTTTTATCTATCTCGATGTCTTTGAAGCTGCCTTACATACCGGAAGTTTAGAGTCCTTTTTTGTGAATTCCGGGCAATTTACACACGAGATTATTGAGGCCTATTCCAAGATCAAAGCTTATAAAACCGTTCGCCTGCTGGAACAGGCTGTTGATGTTTTTCCGCATAAAAATGTGCCTAAAAATAAGGCTGAACGCCTTGCAATCATCAAAGGTATGCACGAAAGCACTCACAAACACTGGAAAAATCTATTTACCCAAATGTTTGAAAGTGGAGAGCCGGTAGCCGATTTATTGGCGTCCTACATCCGGGAAAATCAGAAACAGTTTATCCCTTCCTCTAATCTGTAACGCGATGTCTAAACTCCCACCACAATATGCATTTACAGATCTTTCCGATTATGGAAGAACCGCAGGAAGATCAATTGCGTCGCGATTTAAAAATACCTCCTGTACACCGATTCACCTTACAACAGCCTTTATTGTTGCCGGTTTGCTGGCTGTTACCTGTATTGGCTACGGACATTATAAAAGCGCAGCGCTGCTGCTCATACTCAAGTCGGTTATAGATGCTGCAGATGGCGAACTCGCACGTCTTAAAAATACGCCTTCGTATACCGGCAGGTATTACGACTCCGTAGCAGATATCATTCTAAATTTTATCATTCTTACAGTAATAGCACTTTCAACAGAAACGGCTTTATGGCTCGCTTTTCTGGCTTTTATTGGCCTACAACTACAAGGAACATTGTATAATTATTACTACGTAATTCTACGCAACCGTCACAACGGTGATACTACCAGCCGAATCTTTGAAAACACCAGGCCGCTGGCGCTTGCCGGTGAAAGCCAGATTACCGTAAATGCGATGTACTTCCTGTACACGCTGCTCTACAGCAGTTTTGATAAAATCATTTACCGCCTGGACCCCAACGCTGTAAAGATTGACCACCTACCGGGCTGGTTTATGACCTTGGTCTCTGTATTTGGACTGGGATTTCAGCTCTTGCTTATAAGTATTTTACTGGCAACGGGATTGGAGGACTTTATCATTCCGGTGTTACTCGGAATGACGGTGTTGATTCCGGTTTTTATTGGGTTGAGGAAGGTGATTAAATCCTTAGAATTATATTAACTCAAATGCTCAATTATATGATTTCTAATATTTAAGGATTGATAGTAACTAAATTCAGGAGGTAAGGCGTTTCCAATTAAAAGAGCAAGAGCGGTTTTATTAACATCTTCTGGAAATTTATAATCTACTGGAAATGTTTGTATTAATGCTGCCTCTCTAGCTGTAATACATCTATCTTCTTCGGGGTGTAAAAATCGACCTTTAGACGGATTTAAGCAACCACCAGTAATGGTTGAAGAATAATCATCCCATTTCAACCTACCATAAACGTCATTAAAGCCAACATTTTCCTTTTTGTGACATTTAAGAATGTATTTGTCTGGCAGATCTTTTCTACTACCCCCATTTTTAGGGATTTTATTGATCATTTCTAGAATTCTCGGAGTGTGATTTGCTACGATTTTATGTGTTGGATCGGAAGTCTCTTCTATACTTTTCAAACTTCCTATCGCCTCACGCACAGTAACTTTTGGAACATTAACTTTTGAAACCTCCACATTCCCTAATAAAGAGCCTACCATGACTAATCTTTTACGCCTTTGAGGTACACCGTAATCCTTTACATTGACTATTTCAACTTTAGGATTGTAGCCTATCTCTTTAAGCTCCTTTACGACATTTTTAAACAGATAGTAGTTAATTAGCCCAGGTACATTTTCCATCATTATTGTTAACGGTTTCAATTCTTTTACAAATCTTAAATATTCTAAGACAAGGCTGTTTCTGTCGTCACGTACACTTTGCCTTTTATTTAGTCTTCGAATGGATGAAAAGCCCTGACAAGGTGGGCACCCCGCTAACAGGTGTAATTGCTGATCACCAAGTATTTTCTTGATTTCACTAATATCAATATTCTTAATATTATTTTGGAAAACCTTTGAGTCTGGATGATTCATTTGATAGGCCTTTACTGCAGCAGGCTCTATTTCTACCGCTGCTTTTGTTTTAAAGCCAGCCTTATGCATCCCTACTGTCAGACCTCCTGCTCCAGCAAATAAGTCAATGGAATTAAGCTGTAAAGTTTTCATTAAATCTGTCTTTAATTGAATTCTGAAGTTCACTCGGGTAGTCGGGAGCGCCGTATCCCGTAACTGCATTTATACAGTATTGTATTAATGGGCTTCGGAATGGTTCATTAAGACTTAGCCTACCTTCTCCGCAGAAGTCTTCAATATGAGAGTAGTGTAATGCTTGTAGTCTAACTTGATGATCCTCTAATTCAGGTTTTTTTACATCGATTGAAAAAACCGATCGAGGGAAAGCAATGTAATCTGTAAATCCAACCCTACCTTCTGCATCTTTAGTTGGGAGACTAGATATAAGCGTTAAAGAATCAAAGTTTGATAGGTTAGTTATGGATGTTGCCCCTGTACTACGTACTTTACCACGATTCTGCGCCGTAAGTAGTTTATTTAGGAACTTGCCGCTTGTTTTGGTATTTGCATAGAGCGGTATAAGGGTTAGAGAACCAAAATTCTTCTTCCAAAACTGATTCATATGACAATCGGAAGAAATCACAAGAAACTTTTCATTTATGTCACCATTAATCCTAGATATTATATCACCAACCCGAACCAGATCATCGCTCGGAGATTTATATAAACGATACGACCATAATTTTCTTACTAACTCCTCTGTAACAACTGCAGGTTCAGAGCTTATAAAAGCTGTTTCTGACCAATCCGCATTCGCTAAACTATTCCTGAACTTTTCGGATAATATCTCTATAAACTCGTTTACTGTTATTGAACGTTCATCTTTCTCTCTTTCGTGACCAAAAGTCCAAATAAATTCATCAAAGGACATTTCTCCTATATCCACCAAAATTGAGTCAAGCGCCTTGACTGCGTTAAATTTTAATTCTTGCCCAAATTTGAATGAGAAATGACTTTCAAAACGAGTATTTACTTCAGTTAATATTTTTGATACAGAATCAACATCACCTTTCTCTACCATACGAATTCTAGTATCTAAAAATGTTTTGAATTCAGGCTGAGCTAATATCTCGCGAATTTCCTCCTTTTTGTCTGCTCCTGTGTAAATACCAACAACAGCATAAGTAGATTTTAATATATTTAAAAGATGTTCCTCAGTAGCAATAGAAGATGTAGTGTAATCCCAATCAAATATTATTACCTCTGGGCTATAAATTTCTTCTTCTACATGATTAAAATAAAAATCTGGATTTAAAAATCCACTTATCGTCCAGTCACTATGATTTTCAAATATTTCGATAAGTAACTGCTTAAGTGGTTCTTCAGGCCAACTTTCGTGTTCAAAGCACAAATATTTTAAAATCGCTTGATCAAGAAGTTGAGTTTCGTCAATAAAGGCAGGGTAGTCTGGTGCTGGCAGAGAATCGTCAATAATACAGATTTTTCTTTTCATTATGCTTGTTCTTTTGATTCAGGAACCCTATCAAACTCAATAGTAAACTGAGCACCTTCAAAATTAGGTAATCGCTCCCTGTTTGTTGTTTCGTGGATATCTCCTCCCATTGAATGCATATAAGCCTTACAAATATATAAACCCAAACCACTTGGCGGAATTTTCATACTGTATCCAGGCTGGAATAGATATGGTTTCATAGCTCCGTCAACTCCTGTTCCCGTATCTGAAAAAATTAATGTACGGTGATTGCTATTAATATCAACTTTTATTTTCCTCGGCTTCTTTCCAGAAGCAAGAATCCAATAAATACTATTGTCAAAAAGATTACCTAATATTTGGTTAAGAGTTGAATATCTCGCATAAACTTGAAAGTCATCATTTAGATCGAATTCAAATTCAATACCTTCTTGTTTCATTTTTCTACTGAATACACCTTGGGCATATTTAACAGATTGGACAATATTGAATTCCCTGCGGTTTTCATTGCGGATTGCCCTTAACGGACTTAATCTTTTTAGTTCTGATTTAAGAGAGGCTGAAGTACTTTTTAAGTCTTCAAGTTGAATTCTATCGGCTTGCCCAGTTTTAAGCAATTGGCTTATTCCATTATAAAAATTGGCTGTAATTTTAGTTATTTCATGGATTGACACAGCCGCAGCTATTCCAAAACCAGCGTGTTCAGCCATACGTTCCTGAACTTCTTCTATTAAATCAATACTCTTTTTCAAATTTCTGATAGATGAATCTATATTAACTAATCCGCCTTTACGTTCATCAACTGTCTCTCCTAGTTGGTGTAATATCCTCCAAGGATCTTCCTCAATTGGATAGTTTTTTTGAATTCCATCTAGAATAAGACCATTTTGCTTTGCAATAGAACTAAGCGCTTTTGGGTCTCTAATCAATCCTTTGGTAAGATCAGTATACTCGTCTCGCTTTGCGATATACCGTGTTTCGAGGATATTTTGGATGATGGTTTCGGCAAGTACTGATAGGTCATTAAATGCCAAATTCTCGATCATTCCCTCTCTATTCGTTTTATCAACTAGATCCATATTCTCAGATTGCTCGATCTCAATATTTCCAATTATATTATAATAAGATATACGGAAGCCCTGTTTAATATGCCGTTTGGACAAATCGAGCCAATCGTTTTTAGTGCCAGATTCTGCTGGAAATATGATAATATCATCTCGATAAATGGATATTCCTCCATATTCATCTAGGTATTTCTTCATTTCTCCCGCATCAGGTCCGTCAATCCACGGAGCTCTTCGGTACCAAGAATCTAGATGAATGTAAAATCCTCCGCATACTGGATTGCGAATATTCCCATTTTCATCACGCCAATACGGAGAAGAAGCCTTCAGATCATAATTCTTATCAGTCCAAGTTTCTTCAGTGAGGGGCACCGATTTAGGAGGAGAGAACTTTAAAGTATACTCTTCTAAAACACCACTTCTGCTTACCAGTGCTTCTAAACTAAAATTTGGTGTAAAACTCTCAAAGACTTCTTTATCATCTAAATCAGGAATTTGTGGGCAATCAACAAATGCCCGGAAGGATGTTTTTATCTTTGACGGATTAGGGTTTGGTGAGTTTAGTCTTAAAATTGATTTATTAATATCACGGATCTTTTTTTCATCCCACTCAAAACCTTCTCGACCTCCATAAACTATTATTTGAGTTCCCGAACCAGTTGTGCCATAATCCCTGCTAGGAACTTGACGAGTAAGTTCCACACCTATTGAATCTAAGTCAATTGTCACATCTGAAACCTCATCAAAAGAATCCCAATTAATTTTTAACACATATTCATAAGTAGAGTCTATTGGCTTACTCTTAATAATAAGATTTCTACCGAGACGATGCGTTGCGAAACGCCCAACTCCTTTTTCTCCTAATGGAATTCTACCCTTATTTTCCCTTTTTAACTGGTCAATAAGAGTGTTATAAGCACCTAGTTTTCCTGATGCTTCAGCCCTTCTCCGTTCTTCTTTTAACTTTTCCTTAACGTTAGTTTTAATTGTAGATGCAGGACGGAGCCAACCATTTTCGATTATTTCTCTATTCATCCCAGCCCCATCATCTTCAATAACTATAACCGGGCCATCAAAGTCCCCAAATTCATACTCGTCAGCATCTACTGGTGCTATCCCTTTAATTTTTTCTATCCTTACTCTACAATAACTTGCACCTGCATCAATCGCATTTTTAACGAGCTCAAGAATTCCTACCTTTTCAGAACCAATTAATTGCTCTCCAAGTACTTTAATGAGGTGCGCATCTGCTTTGAAATTGAGCTGAATTCTTCCATCTAAACAAAGAGCATCAAGCAATTCTGGGGTTATACGTCGGACTGCATTATTGTAATTGTAATACTTGGTATTGAAGAGTTTTTCAAGTATTTGACCCTTGTCATTTTTAAAAAAGACTGGTTTAGCAAAAGGCTTATATTCAGAAATCTCAACGAAATAATATCCAATTTCCCGTTTATCCTCAAAAGGAGGTTTTTTTATTATACCATAACCATAAAACTCACCACTGCCCTTTTTATCTGGTTCGTAATAGACTATTTCAATAGGTAAATTTTCAAACTGCTTTAAATAACTCTTTTTTTCAGTTGCTGGAAAGTGATAGAATTTACCAATAAAGTCATTGTATTGACCTTCATTCCTGTATTGTGTAAGTATGAGACAATTTCTTTCTTTCATGTGTTTCTATAAGCTACACAAAGCTATTGGTTAATATTAAATAAAAAATTTTTTTAGACTGGATTTTTCTCATGATTAAAATGGTAATTTCATTTCAAAAAAATTGACAATACCACGTAAAATCAGAATTACTGAATCTCAAGTAACAATAACATAACTGAAAATCCAATGTGTTTTCATAATTGCTAAAGTTAAAAATCAATTGGTTTAAAATTCACAGCTTCCGTGAAACTCAAAAAAAAGCGATTGCACCCGCAATCGCCTACTGTTTTTCAGGTATAATAGAATTACTTCCAGGTATTCCCTTTTAGTTTGAGTGCCGCTTTAATTACATCCATCTGGCTGATCTGACCTACTAACTTGCCATCTTCAACAACCGGAAAACGCCGGTGTTTACGTTCTATAAAAAAGCGTGCAGCATCCAGCACATTCATATTTCCGTCGATGGTTTCTACATCAATGGCCATATTTTGTCCTACCGTGGCATTGAGCATCGGCAGGTTGTGGTAGCGGCTGTCTGAAATGTGCTTGACACAATCCCCTTCAGAAATTACGCCCAGCAGTTCGTATTTATCATTTACCACCGGCGCCCCGGAGATGCGGTACTTGATTAATTTTTGCATAACCTCCATAATTGATTGATCTGTCGTGAAGGTTATTAATTTTGTGGTCATATAATCAGACACTTTAATGTTTACCTCTTCGGCAACCGCCTTAGAACGCTTGCCCATAAAACTCTTGATTCCCATATAGTTAGATTTTAGACTCTTTAAATTAGGCATTTTATTTGAATTTTCGAAAACGATTGCTATAATCCCGTTTCAAAATCAGTTAGCGCTTGTACAGAAAACCCAGAGCCATTACCTTTAGACCTAATCATTATCGCTTATGAAACCCAATTATGCTGCTGCTCTATCGTTCCTTCTTCTTTTAGGACTGGTCTATTTCAGTTTTTATACGCATAAACCGCAATCTGTCTCTGATGCCGAAACCCCACTTACTCAGTTCTCGACTGCACGGGCCATGGTCTATGTAGATTCTATCTCCAGAGAAGCACATGCGGTGGGAATGCCGGCGCATCAAAGTGTTCAGGATTATATTGTACATACGCTTGAGGCGATGAATCTCGAAGTTGAAATTCAAAGTGATTTTGCGTACAAACCGGGTTGGGGCGCTTTAAGCCGTGCCGAAAATATCATCGCCAGAATCCCCGGAACCGGTAACGGGCAAACCCTCCTGCTGATGTCACACTACGACAGTGCGCCGCATACCGCTTCGCACGGAGCCAGCGACGCAGGCAGCGGCGTCGCAGCAATTCTTGAAACCATACGCGCTTATCTGGCCAAAGGCGAAAAAGCAACAAATGATATCATCATTCTCTTTACCGATGCAGAAGAATTAGGACTCAATGGAGCTTCGGTTTTTGTGAATGAACATCCGTGGGCAGAAGACGTTGATCTGGCATTAAATTTTGAAGCGCGCGGTAGCGGTGGCCCTTCAAATATGATTGTGGAAACCAATGGTGGAAACGGCGCGCTCATCAAAGCTTTTGCAGAGGCCAATCCGTCACATCCCTATGCAAATTCATTGATGTATAGTGTTTACAAACTCCTACCCAATGATACTGATTCTACCGTTCTACGTGAAGACGGTGATATAGACGGATTCTTTTTTGCCTTTATTGGCGATCATTTTGACTACCATACGGCAAACGACATCACTTCGCGTCTGGATCCTGAATCTTTAGAGCATCAGGGGCGTTACCTTACCGCTCTGCTCGATTATTTTAAAGATGCAGACCTCAACCTGAAAGCCGATCAAGATTACGTGTATTTTAATGTACCACTCCTAAAAATGGTTTATTATCCCTTTAGCTGGATTATCCCCATGCTTATTCTGGCCTGGATTCTATTTTTTGCAGTGCTTATTTACGGTTTTCGTAAACAACAAATCCGCATTCTGGGTGTGCTTCGCGGATTTTTACCTTTGCTCATTTCTTTGCTTTTGGCGTATGGAATCAGCTGGGGCTGGAAAGCCATACTTGCTTTGGATCCCGCACAAGCCGATATTTTACAGGGCTTTCCGTATAACGGGTACGAACTCCTAGCCGGTTTTGTAGCACTTACACTCGCCCTTACCTTCTGGATTTATAAATTGTTTTACCGGCCCAATGATGCAGCAAGCCTGAGTTTTGCTCCGTTATTTTTCTGGTTATTGATAGCAACCGGGGTAGGTATTTATTTGGAAGGCGCTTCCTTTTTTGTGATCCCGGTTTATTTCGGGCTTTTGGCAGTATTTCTCATTTTACGCAACAGTAAACCCAATTTGTTTCTGCTTACGCTACTTTGTGCCCCCGCAATTTTTATTGTGGCGCATTACATCAAAGAATTTCCGGTAGGTTTGGGTCTTAAAATGCTGGTCGCTGCCACGGCATTGAGTGTATTGCTCTTTGGGCTTTTGCTTCCGGTGATGGGGTATTATAAAATGAAAGGTCGCCTGGCAACCCTATTTCTGTTGGTAAGTATCGGAGCTTTTATTTCAGCCTTTGGCAAGAGTGATTTTACCGAAGAACGCCGTTTTCCGTCAAGCATCAATTATGTACACGACCTCACCAACAATAAGGCGTTTTACGCGACTTATAACACCCATATCGATCCCTGGCTTGCTCAAATTTTGGGCGAAAACCCTAAAGCAGCATCTGAAATTTTTGATAGCCCCGGGTCTGGAAAGTACGGCAGTCGCTTTACCTATGCCAAGGAAACCGAAGCCCGGTTTGTAGCCTCTTCACAGGTTTATACAGAAACCGATACGGTAATAAACGGTGAGCGCAACTTACGGTTTACGGTATTTCCGCAACGTAATGTAGGCGATATGGTGCTCTTGAGCCCCAAAGAAACTGCGTTTTTAAAACTGAATTTTAACGGGCAGGAAGTTGAAACCCGTGAGGGCGAAAATGGGCCCCTGTCTGATCGCGATTCAGACTATTTATTGAGCTATCGCCTGAGTAACCGGGAGCCGCTTGAAGTAGATCTTAAGATTGCCGAAGGAGATTCGCTACGGTTTACGCTGCTTGATTTCAGTTATGATCTTTTAGAAAATCCAGTCTTTGACCTACCTTCGCGCCCCGCAAACAGTATGCCGATGCCCTTTGTAAATACCGATGCCCTGATTACCATTCAGGACATTGAATTTTAAAAAAGTAGTAACGCGGTAAAAAGAGAACACAATGAGCACTATTGCTATCGCCGGTATGGGTTGGCTGGGCTTGCCTTTGGCCGCCCGCTTGCAGGAACTGGGACATCAGGTAAAAGGATCGGTTACTTCTCAATCTAAACAGGAAGAACTACGCAGTTATGGCCTGGATGTCTATCGCGTTGAAATTGCAGAAGACGAGATCCGTGGTGAGATTCAATCCTTTTTAGACCAAGGCGAAATCCTAATCATTTTAATTCCGCCCGGATTGCGTCACAACACCGGTCATAATCACGCGTTGCGTATGGCGCAATTGCTTGATGCCGTCGAAAAATCTGATGTGGAGAAGGTAATTTTAATCAGTAGCACCGGAGTTTATGATGATGCTCAGGGCAAAGTCACCGAAGCAGACCTACCACAACCTCAGCACGATAAAGGCAAGCAATTGGTGGAGGTTGAACAGTTGTTTTTTAAATCGCCCGCCATTGAAACCACGATTATACGTTTTGGCGGACTCACAGGCGGTACGCGCAATCCGGTAAAATACCTTGCCGGTCGCAGTGGCCTAAGCAATGGTGCCGCACCAGTAAACCTGATTCATCGCGAAGATTGCATTGGGATTATTTTGGCTGTCATTTACAAAAATGCCTTTGGCCACATCATAAATGCGGTACATCCCGATCATCCAACTAAAGAAGAATACTATACAAGGCAGGCGCAGGAACTCAATCTGGAACTGCCGCAATACGACAGCGAAGAAGAAGAAACTTTTAAGCAGGTAGATTCTATAACCTTAAAATCAGTGCTTGGCTATAATTTTCAAGTACAACCGTAAATTCAATAAGAATAAGGTTTTACAGAAATATCTTTAAATCTGAATCTCAATTTCGAAGCAAGACTTTGCTTTTTTAGCTTTCGGCGTAGCCAATAAAAAAACCCGGCAAGCACAACACCGGGTTTTTCATGTTAATCTTCTGGTTGGTCAGAAGAAAGGCTAACACTAACTAACAAAAGTTTAAGCTATTGCTCCCTGTAACTGGAACAATTGCGCGTTTAAATACCTTAAGGCATTTATTTTTTCGCGGGTAGGAACCAGCAGCGAAATGTTATTGTTACTACCACCATACGCAATCATACGCACGGGGATTGAATTGAGTATTCCAAAAGCTTTATAAGACTCCTGATCTGCAATCAGATTTTCACCCACGATACAGATGATGCTGTGATCTTCTTCCACTGTGACCTCAGCAATCACTGAAAGTTCATTTTTAATTGCCTGTAGGTTTGTGGTATCGTCTATGGTAAGCGAGATCGCAACCTCTGAAGTGGTAATCATATCAATAGAGGTCTCGTGACGGTCAAACACTTCAAAAATGGTGCGTAAGAAACCGTGTGCACCCAGCATTCGGTTGGATCTGATTTTTATTGCGGTGATACCGTCTTTAGCCGAAATGGCTTTCAGGCCACGGTTATGATATTCGTTAGAGATTTTAGTCCCTGCCGCTGAAGGGTCAAAGGTATTTTTTAACCACACCGGAATGTCCCGGTCAATAACAGGAGCTACGGTTTGTGGGTGTAATATTTTGGCCCCAAAATAAGCCAGCTCTGCCGCCTCATTATAGGTTAAATGTTCAATAGGATTTGTTTCCTCCACATAACGCGGGTCGTTGTTGTGTAAACCGTCTATGTCTGTCCAAATTTGTACGCCATCTGCATTTACTGCAGCAGCAATGATGGTTGCGCTAAAATCACTTCCACCGCGCTTTAAAGTAGCTAAAGCTCCCCGGTCATCCCTGCATACAAAACCTTGAGTAATGTAGATTTGTGATGGATTTTGCTCTAATTGTGGTAATAAAGCTTTAGAAACCGCTTCAATATCAGGGTTCTCGACGATACCCACATTCATAAAACTGCTTGCATTAAGCAATACATTAGACACCCCTTGTTGGGTTAAGTAACGCGAAAAAATCCAGGTCAGCATGGTCTCACCATAAGTAACCAGTTCTGCATAAGTGGTAAGCGTACGACCAGAGGTTGCTATTTGCTCAAGATCTCCTAAAAAGCGGTCTATCTGCATCTGAGCTTCCGGCTGGTTTTCTGCAGAAAACAAATCGGCTATTGCCTCATAATGCTTGGCTTTTAACTGAGCCAAAACCTCCTGTATAGCTGCGGAATTTTTATCGATGCTGGCCTGGTTAAGGCTCACTAACATATTGGTAACCCCAGACATTGCTGAAAGCACCACAATTTTTGGGTTTTCAGTTACCCCAAGTATTTCTACTACTTTTCTAATATTTTGAGCACTTCCTACCGAGGTGCCGCCAAATTTTAAAACGTTCATCATCTTCATTTTAGTGGTGCATAGATACAGCCAATAAAATAAAGCTTAAAAAAATTCAACAATTTTATATAGATTTGTACAAATTGTTAAATATATAACATTGAAGACCATAACCTCTGTGGTTGAGCAGCTTATCAAGCACCAGCCGTATACCGAAGACGCTTTGATGCGTAAAATTATTAATTACAGCGCCCTGGCAGAAGATTTTCAACCCCGTATTGAAAAAGAACTAGGCAAGCCCGTTAATGTAGGTTCTATCGTAATGGCCTTGAGGCGTTATTATCCTCAAAAGAGGGTTGATGAGCGTATGATGCGTGATTTGGGTGATATCGTAGTTCGTAGTGGTATTACCGATTTTACTTTTCTGAACTCCAATACCATTTTAGAAAGTCAGTCTCGATTACTTGAGGAGACTAAAAATATCCCTAAAGCCTACTTAACCTATTCGAGTACTTTTCATGAGAGCAATATTCTGGTTTCAAACGATCTTACTGATATTGTAGAACGTTGTTTTGCAAATGAAACATGCGTAATGGTAAAACACGATTTGTCTTCCTTATCTATTGCCTTACCCGTCAACAACTCAAAAACAGTGGGACTCTATTTCTATATCTTTAAGCTTTTAGCCTACGAAGGGATTCCTATTTTTGAAGCCATTTCAACCTCAAACTACTTTACGCTGTTTCTGGAAAAAGAATACGTAAATCAGGCCTTTGCCCTGGTTAATGAGATTAAGGGTTAATAAACTACTTTCTGGCATGCCCCGAGGCATTCGTAAGAAACAAATTTTGACTTTTATGGCACGCCACGAAGTTATTAGACCTATTGGCGGTGCCAATAAAAAACCCGAAAGCTAAGGCTTTCGGGTTTTTAAATTTTTGAAATGTTATTGAATTACCAGATGCGTACCCGATCTTCTTCAGCTACAAACATAGGATCACCTTCTTTAATATCAAAGGCTTCATAAAATGCGTCTATATTCTGAAGCGGTACGTATGCACGATACATTCCCGGAGAATGCGGATCTGTTTTAATACGTGTGCGCAAAGCATCGTCACGCATTTTGGTACGCCAAATTGTAGCCCAACTGATAAAGAAACGCTGTTCGGGCGTTAAACCATCAATCTCACCGGGTCTTCCGTTTTTCTCATAAAACTTCTGTAGACCACTGTAAGCCGCAAGCAGGCCACCTAAATCTCCAATGTTTTCACCTAATGTAAACTTACCGTTTATATACAGACTGTCTGCTACTTCAATAGCGCTGTATTGATCAGCTAATGCACCACTACGCTCGGTAAAGGCTTCAAGATCGGCATCGCTCCACCAGTTCTTCAAGTTGCCATCACCATCATAACGTGAACCACTGTCATCAAACGCATGAGAAATCTCATGACCGATTACCGCTCCAATTCCACCATAGTTTACTGCTTCATCAGCCTGATAATTGTAAAACGGAGGCTGTAAAATTGCCGCAGGAAATACGATCTCGTTAAAAGAAGGATTGAAATAGGCGTTAACCGTTTGCGGTGACATGCCCCACTTGGATTTATCTACCGGTTCTTTATATTCGGCGTTATTTTCATCAATTGACCAGGAGCCTGCTGCCAGACGGTTTTCGAAAAAGTTTTTATCTGCTGAAATTTCAAGCTTGGAATAATCTTCCCACTTATCAGGGTATCCAATTTTAACGGTGAACTTATTCAGTTTATCAATGGCACGCATTTTAGTAGAATCGGTCATCCACTCCAGGTTGTTGATACGATCTCTAAAAGCTTCCTTGATGTTACCAATCATAGCTTCCGCTTTAGCTTTCGCCTCCGGCGGAAACATTTTATCTACATAGAGTTTACCCAAAGCTTCACCTAAAGTTCCGTCAACAGTCGCAAGTGCCCGTTCATCGGCAGGCTTTTGTTTTGGAGTACCATTTAAAGTTTTACTGTAGAATTCCCAGTTGGCATATTCCATTTCGGTAGTTAAGGCATCGGCCCAGCCATTTGAGGTGGCCCATCGCATTAAAAGTTTAAGGTCTTCAATCGGAGTTTTAGACAGTACATTTTGTAAAGCCGTCATGTATTTCGGCTGAAGAACAATTACGGTATCTACTGCTTTAGTAAGACCCTGATTGTCAAAAAAGGCTTTCCAGTCTACGGCCGGAGTCATTTTTTGAAGCTGAGCAACACTACGTGGGTTGTTCATATTACGAGCATCTCTTCGGGCTACTTTATCCAGTTGAGGTTCTGACAGTTTGGTCTCTAAAGCCAAAATGCGTGATGCTTCCTCCTTTGCAGTGGCCTCATCATCACCGGCATACTGAAGTACCCAGCTGATATAATCTTTGTATTGTTCACGTATTTCTTTGGATTTGGCATCCTGCTCCAGATAGTAGTCGCGATCTGGCAAGCCCAATCTTCCCGGAGTGATGTAACCGGTGTTCATGTTGCTGTTTGAAAAATCTGAAAATACCCGGAAGTTAAAAAACGGAGTGCCTGTGCCGTTACGCAATTGGCCTACGCGTTGAATATCGCTTACGCTTTTAATCGCTGCTATACTGTCTAGAGCAGGCTGTAAAGGTTTTAAACCGGCCTCATTACGAGCAACCGTATCCAGTTCACTTTCAAAAAGAGCCAGGGCTTTTGCCTGATCAGAACCTGCTGCATATTCGTTAGATTTTCGAGCTTCTTCAATTATTGCGAGAACATCTTCACGTGTTTTTTTACGCAATACGCTAAACCCACCCCATACCGATTCTTCCTCAGGGATCTCGGTGGTTTTCATCCAGTTTCCGTTTACGTAGTCGTAAAAATCATCCTGAGGCCGTACCAAAGTATCCATATTGGCAAGGTCTAAGGCCGGAGTTTTGAGTTCTGCAACAGCCTCATTATTTTTTGGCTCGTCTTTGCAAGCCGTGAGACTTAAAATTCCGATCGACACCGGAATCATCGTTTTAAATAGTGATTTCATATATAAATATTAGGGAATTATGGTATTCTAATTAGATCGCAGCTTTTTGATGAGCAAGCTGTCATGCTCTTTTTTTAACTCAGTTAATTCAGAAACATTCTCATTGGGTACGGCAATAGATAGCACATAGTGCTGCACTTTCCACTCTTTGCCGTCCAGGCGCATCACACCCGAGCCTCTGCAAATACCCATCTGTGTTTCTAAAAGCTCATCAAACCAGGCTATTTTTGATTTCTTGGGATGGTAAATCGTACGCTCGAGTGTTTTAAAACTCCAAGCCTTGCCGGCATCAAAATAGGGTTTTGAAAAGGCCTTAAAATCATCTAGCTGCCAGTTCTCTTCTGCATCTGTACCTATAAATACGCCATCTTTAGTCATCAACTCAAAATACGCGTCAAAATCTGCATCGGAAGCGGCTTTGTGCCATTTTTCTAGTTGGGTATTAATCGACATCTCAGTTGCATCGCGATCCTGTGCCTGCAATCCCAAAACGAAGAGTAGCAGAACTAAACTTATTTTACGTTTCATACCTGTAATTTTAATTTTCAATAGGCTTAAGTGTGCCTCTCTCAGTTCTACCCGGCGCAACAGTGTCACGAGCGGTAGCAAGCGAATCGGCTTCAATTTCAAATTCCTCCAGCAATTCTTCAACAGACTTTTGATGCTTCAAATTAAGTTGAAGTTTTAAATTTTGAAAGGCATTGTATAATTCGGTTCCCTCCTGAGAAACGGCTAAGGTGTCTACCTCTAACTTTGAAGCCTCTTGAATGGTGGTATTCATTTTAGAATACACCACCAGTAAACGCGCCCTAATAGCATTGTTTATTAAAGAATCTGGGGTTTTGGTAACCAGGGCCGCAGCGTTATCAAGATATCCCTTTGAATTTAACCTTAAAAACCGCAAGCTTACGGTATCTAGAGTCTGCATATTTTCGCTTAACTCCTTATAGTAGTCCCAGGTGGCAATTGCACCACGAGTTGCCGGAGTAAGTATGATATTCGGTTTTTTAAATTCTAAGAATGAAATCTGCAACGTATCGGTAGCCGTACGAGGGTCTTTAATTTCCTTTTGCTCTTCTTTACAGCCAAAAAGGAAAAAGCAGGTAGATATAAAAAATAGTATTCGCATACCGTAAAAATACGCAATGCTGTTGATTAAAAAGTTTGAAAAATCAGGGAAGAAAAATTGGAGAAAATAATCTAAAACTATTCTATAAACTGCGATTGAGTTCTTTATTTAAGGTATCAAAAGCTTTTACCAGTGTCTCAATGTGCGTCTGAACGACCCGCTCACGAGTTTCGCTTCGGTTTACACTGGCATAAAAGTCATTGATTTCCAAATCGATGCGCTTTACCTTTTTTAGAATGGAAGGTGTTGCAAGCGATTCCGGTATACCCAGTGCCATTTGATTACTAGTTACAGCTAAATCATCCAGCAAATCAAGAGCATTGAGAGCATTGGTATTGGTGATAAGAGCAAGGTCTTTTTCGAGCTCAAGATATCCTTTCCATTCCTGAACGGCTTCGGAAGCCTCTTCATCAAGTGAAACTACAGGTACTTTTAAATCCAAACTATGCGCATCACTTTCATCTCCATTCTTACAGGAGGTAAACGTAAGCAAGCCTAATAATATGATTAACAAATTGATTTTCAAGTACCCGAGTATTTAATTAGGTAAAATTAAAAGATTAGTTCTTTTCAATCTAAATAGGTATGATAAGCTTTCCTTAAAAGTTAAATCCATTTCTAAAAATTGAAGCGGAATTTTAACAATTAGCAAAAAAAAATCCTGCCTCAGTTGGCAGGATTTTTTTTTAGGGACTTTAAGCGATAAGCTTATATACTGACGTCTTTTTTAGAAGCAGTTTCCTGCAATTCTTCATTTAAGTCATCATAAGCCTCAATAAGTTCTTCTACCTGATTTGAAATTTTATTCTCGTCGGTTCCATACTTTTTGATAATCATTCGCAAATCTGCAACCTCCTCACGAATGTCTTTAATATCTTCCTGCACTTCCTCTGTCATTACTGAAGCAGGAATCGTATTCTGCAGGTTATTTGCTTCCTGCTCGAGGCGAGTCATATAATCAGTAATTTCTTCCTGCGGCACTTCTTTAAGTCCCAGGGATTTTACCGAAGCTGAAAACGTATTGTAGTCGTTCCACCCTTCAATGTCTGACCGCATTTTTGGGTCAGATTCTACAGCATCCCAATCGATCTCATAATTTTCTGGAAGTCTGGGTTTCTCAATTCCCGTTTCAGCATTTTCAGCATAACGCAAACGCTCGAGATCTGCAGAGTCTTTTTCTACCTGTTGCTCATTTTCATTACGCTCATCAACCTGAGCCTCTTTTTGATCATTTTTACAGGAAATCAACGCACCTGTAAGCAACAAGGTTCCCAATATTATTTTTATTGTTCTCATAATTTGATTTTAAGTTAACTAACAGCCCCAACTCATTTCTTACTGAAGACTGATGCAAACAAAATTAATAGTCTTTTAAATTGCTAAACCGCCAGCCTAGATAAATTAATCATAAACTTTTTGCTCATATCGGCTTATTCCTGACTCTTATGTTAAAGAATAATTACAAACGTTAAGCTTTTGCAAATCTGAGTGTTGTAATGTAACTTTTTGCTTCGAAGTTTTTAACTTGGCGTAAAAATAGAAATGAGCAGTAATTCTACTTCCGAACAATTTACAGATCGCGAACTTGACCGCATCATTGAAATGGCGTGGGAGGATCGAACGACCTTTGATGCGATTGAATTTCAGTTTAGCTTAAAAGAACAGGAAGTTATTGAATTAATGCGGCGGCAGATGAAGCCCTCAAGTTTTAGAATGTGGCGCGAACGCGTGCAGGGCCGTGTCACCAAACATGCTGCATTACGTAATTTTGAAAAGGGTACATTTAAAAGTACACGACAAAAGCAAATCACCCACAACAAAATTAGCAAACGCTAAAAACCCTATAAAATGAAAATGCCTGTTGAAAAATCAACAGGCATTTGTTTTTTTGTTTTGTTTCCTGAATCAGGACTTGTTTACTCATTGCTTACTACACGCTCACCTTCAATCTTCCAGGTATTTACACTGGTAATTCTTGACTGATCGTAATCTACTTCGCGTAAAGTGTCATCTTCCCAGAAAAACCATTTTCCGGTTTTCTTTCCTTCGTTGTAGTTAGCTACAGTAGTTTTCTTTCCGTCTGTATCATAGCTAACCCATTCTCCGTGCAATTTACCATTTGCAGTGTAGTAACCCTCTTGACTTACTTGTCCATTATCATAAAACAAAGTTGCTTTAATCAAATTACCTTCTTTTACGTACGTATTCTTTTTTTCTTGAGCAGAAACAAAGCTTACAGCACCTATAAGGGCAACGATAACAAATAACTTTTTCATAATAACAGGTATTTAGGGTTAAACTTTACTTTACAAATATACACAATGTTTAAATGTAAATTTACATTGAGGTAACATTAAGTTAACATTAAATTTGCAATTATCTGATTTTCAAATAAATAAATTTTAAATTTAACGTTAGTTATCTCCTAATATAGAGCGATTTAGGGAGTGAAAATGGCCTTATAAAACCCCTTATATAACTTTTGCATAACATTAAAACGTAAAATTGTTATCAAATTTGCACCTTTATTAGATTCCCTATTTTATGGATAATATTTACCTGATTATGTTGATCGCGCTGGCCATTCTAGCCATTGCAGATCTTGTGGTAGGAGTGAGTAACGACGCGGTTAATTTCCTGAACTCAGCTATAGGTTCAAAAGCTGTGAGCTTTAAAACCATTATGATTGTTGCCAGTGTGGGTATTGCTTTTGGAGCACTCTCTTCCAGCGGAATGATGGAGGTAGCACGAAAAGGCATTTTTGTTCCCGAAAAGTTCTACTTCGACGAGATTATGGTCATTTTTATGGCCGTCATGCTCACCGATATCTTACTCCTCGACTTTTTTAATACTCTGGGCCTACCCACATCTACAACAGTTTCCATTGTTTTTGAGTTACTTGGAGCCGCCTTTTGTATGACATTTATTAAGCTCTCTGGTAACTCGGATACGTTACTTCATTTAGGTGAATACATCAATTCAGACAAAGCGATAGAGATTATAACGGGTATTTTGCTCTCGGTAGTCATAGCCTTTACAATAGGGGCTTTGGTTCAGTTTTTTACGCGATTGCTGCTTACATTCAACTTTTCGAAACGACCAACCTGGTATGCTGCAGTTTTTAGCGGTATTTCTACAGCAGCTATTGGATATTTTATCATTATCAAAGGTTTAAAGAGTGCTGATTTTATTCAGGGAGCTTTCTTAGACTGGGCAAATGCCAATCTGTGGCCATTCTTAGCAATGAGTTTTATCGTATGGTTTGCGATTTCGTATATCCTGATCAAAGCCTTTAAACTTAATGTTTATGTTATGATAATCGTTTTGGGAACATTTGCCCTTGCGATGGCTTTTGCGGGTAATGACCTGGTTAATTTTATAGGCGTTCCTATGGCCGCCTATAACTCATATGAAATCTGGGTTGCCAGTGGCGAACCCGCCAGCTCGTTTACTATGGAATCACTGGCCGAAAAAGTCCCTACGCAGCCGCTATTGCTATTGATCGCAGGTCTGGTCATGATTTTAACCCTTTGGTTTTCTAAAAAAGCACGTCGCGTGGTTAAAACTTCGGTAGATCTTGCGCGCCAGGATGAGGGCCACGAGCGCTTTAAAGCTAATGCCATTTCACGCTCGTTAGTACGCGGAGCTATGCGACTCAACACCGCTATTCTGTCTATCTTACCGCAAAAATCTAAAAACTTTATTGAAAATCGTTTTGCTAAAATTCAACCGGCAACTCGTGTGGCCAAGATAGATATGCCTGCATTTGACCTGGTCCGCGCTGCGGTAAATCTAATGGTTGCCAGTGTGCTAATTTCAATGGCTACTTCACTCAAACTACCACTCAGTACTACCTATGTTACTTTTATGGTTGCAATGGGTAGTTCGCTTGCAGACCGCGCCTGGGGAAGCGAAAGTGCAGTATATCGCGTTGCCGGGGTGCTTAACGTAATTGGTGGCTGGTTTATGACGGCTATCAGTGCATTTACCGCTGCAGCTCTCATGGCTTTTATATTATACAAAGGTGGAAGCATTGCACTTTTCCTTTTATTTGCTGCAGCTATCGCACTATTGGTGCGCAATTATATGAATCACCGCAAGCGTTCTGAAGCCGAAGCCGAAGAAGGCCGTCTCTTACGCGCCGTGAGCAGTTCTATACAGGGAATTATCGATGAAAGCACCACAAATGTAGCTTCTGCTTTTAAACGCGGTAATAAGGTTTATGTAGGTACCATTGAAGGTTTAGCTAAAGTGGATCTGGGTAAACTGCGTAAAAGTAAAAAAGGAATCGCTAAGCTTAACAATGAGGTTGAAGAACTGCGAAACAACCTTTATTATTTTATCAAAAACCTGGATGAAAGCCACGTACAGGCGAGTCGATTCTATATTGATGTTTTGGGTTATCTGCAGGACGTAACTCAATCTATAGAGTTTGTGACTGCTGCAAGTTACGATCACCTCAACAACAACCACAAGGGTCTTAAGTTTACACAGCTTAAAGACCTTAAGGAAATCGAAACCAAACTAAATAAGCTGTTCTCGCAAATTGAAGATACGTTTAAAGCTAAGAACTTTGGTGACCTTATTTCGATTTTAGAAGAGAAGCAAAACCTGCTCGAAAGCATTTCAGCTAAAATCGAAAAGCAGGTAGAGCGTACCCGCAACAGCGACTCGAGTCCTAAAAATACGATGCTGTATTTTAGCATCCTGCAGGAAACCGAAGACCTGGTAAAAGCTACTATGAACCTATTAGAGCATTATTATATAGAAAATAAAAAGCACGGTGTAGGCAAATAAACGCACTTTGGTATTCAAATAACAAAGCGCATCTCTTTACGGGATGCGCTTTTTTTTGTTTAGCCTATCCCGTTTAGCTATAAATGAAAATAGTATCCACCCATAGAAAACACAGACCGGATGGGTATATCCTTGAAACAGAGCTTCCATAAAACAATCGCAATAAAAAACCCCATCTGAAACCAGACGGGGTAATTCTCACTTAACTACTTAATTTAAACTTTTGCTTATGAACCACACATCAGACAGTCATCATCGCCTTCTGCAGCTTTGGCCTGTGCAATGATAGCACGCATTTCTTCGGCACTCATAGGCGCTGTGTTCACTTCGGCCTTTTGGGCTACATCAACTTCAACAGCTTTGGTTTCGTAAGGCTCAGCACGCTCCTCTACCGAATCTGGGCGGTGTAGTTGTGCTGCATTAGCTTTCAACGTTTCTGCAGCGCGTTGAGCAACCTGCTTCTCTGCAACCGGTTCTTTCTTTGCTTCTTTATTGAGCGTGAACTTAATCGCATCAACAGCAGATTTGGTACGCAGGTAGTACATCCCGGTTTTTAGGCCGCTCTTCCATGCGTAAAAGTGCATTGAAGTAAGCTTGGCAAAATTCGCATTTTCCATAAACAGGTTCAGCGACTGCGACTGATCTATAAAATATCCGCGATGACGTGACATATCAATAATGTCTTTCATACTCAGTTCCCAAACAGTCTTATACAGTTCTTTTAAATCTTCAGGAATACCATCTATGTGCTGAATAGAACCGTTAGCACGCATGATAGCCTGCTTCAATTCTTCATCCCACAAGTCCAGCGCAACAAGGTCTTCAAGCAGATGCTTGTTTACCACGATAAATTCTCCTGAAAGCACACGTCTGGTATAAATGTTTGAAGTATATGGCTCAAAAGCTTCATTGTTTCCTAAAATCTGAGAGGTAGATGCTGTTGGCATTGGTGCTACCAGTAAGGAGTTACGCACCCCATGCTCCATCACTTCCTTGCGCAGTTTTGCCCAATCCCAGCGACCGCTTAATTCGTCATCTTTTATACCCCACAGGTTATGCTGAAAGTCTCCTTTTGAAATAGGAGAGCCTTTAAATGTTGAGTAAGGCCCCTCTTCTATCGCCATCTCTTTAGAAGCCGTAACTGCTGCGAAATACAAAGTTTCAAAGATTTCCTGATTCAGCTTTTTAGCTTCGTCAGAAGTAAACGGCATTCTTAATTTGATAAACGTATCAGCAAGTCCCTGAATACCCAAACCTATAGGTCTGTGGCGCATATTGCTGTTTTCAGCTTCTTTTACCGGATAGTAGTTACGGTCGATTACACGGTTCAGGTTGCGCGTAACACGCTTGGTGATTCTAAATAATTCTTTGTGATCAAATTGCCCGTCTTTGATAAACATAGGCAGGGCAATAGACGCCAGGTTACACACGGCCACTTCATCCGGGCTAGTGTACTCTAAAATCTCAGTACACAGGTTTGAAGAACGAATGGTTCCTAAATTCTGCTGATTTGACTTGCGGTTTGCCGCATCTTTATACAACATATAGGGCGTACCGGTCTCAATTTGTGACTCGAGTATTTTCTCCCAAAGTTCACGCGCTTTTATGGTCTTGCGGCCTTTACCTTCAGACTCATACTGTAAGTACAACTTCTCAAACTCCTCACTGTGTACATTAAACAGGTTTGGACACTCGTTAGGACACATCAACGTCCATTCCTCATTATTCTGAACACGCTCCATAAACAGGTCTGGAATCCACATTGCGTAGAATAAGTCACGTGCACGCATTTCTTCTTTCCCGTGGTTTTTCTTTAAATCCAGAAAGTCAAAAATATCGGCATGCCATGGCTCAATATACATCGCAAAAGAACCCTTACGCTTACCGCCACCCTGATCTACATAGCGCGCCGTATCGTTGTACACGCGTAACATCGGCACAATTCCGTTAGAAGTACCGTTAGTACCGCCTATGTATGAACCAGTTGCACGTACATTGTGAATAGAAAGACCTATTCCTCCTGCGCTTTGTGAAATTTTTGCAGTTTGCTTCAGCGTATCGTAAATACCATCTATACTGTCATCCTGCATCGCAAGTAAGAAGCACGAAGACATTTGAGGTTTAGGCGTACCCGAGTTGAATAAAGTAGGTGTTGCATGCGTAAAATATTTCTTCGACATCAACTCGTAAGTTTCCTTGACCGAATCGAGATCATTAAGATGTATCCCTACAGCAACCCGCATCAACATATGTTGTGGACGCTCGGCGATTTTTCCGTCAAGCTTCAGCAAATAAGAGCGCTCCAGTGTTTTAAAACCAAAATAATCGTAACCAAAATCCCTGCTGTAAATAATTGAAGAATCCAGTTCTTCTTTATTATTCATAATCACCTCATACACATCATCAGCGATAAGCGGTGCCTTTTGCCCGGTACGCGGATTTATGTACTCGTACAAATCGGTAACCACATCACTAAAAGACTTCTTGGTATTTTTATGCAGGTTAGAGACTGAAACACGTGCAGCAAGTTTAGCATAGTCGGGATGTGAAGTGGTCATGGTAGCTGACACTTCTGCAGCCAGATTATCTAATTCACTGGTCGTTACCCCATCGTAAAGTCCTTCAATTACGCGAAGCGAAATTTTCACAGGATCAACAAGCGGGTTTAAGCCATAGCACAGCTTTCTGATACGCGCTGTAATTTTATCAAACATTACAGGTTCTTTGCGGCCGTCTCTTTTTACTACATACATAAGGTTTTGGTTTTTAAGGTGTTCTAAAACGATGTCGCCTTCGTTTTAGAAAATAATGGTTAGCGGCGGCAGTTTCGCAACTGTTGCCCAAATCAAGCTAAGGTATATTGTGATTTTGGCTTAAGCCAAATTATTTGATAATGACGGTTTTAAAAATCAGCGTCAAAACTGATTTTTGAACCTTCTTTACCGCCGCTACCACTGGCAACACCGGCTTTTTGGTACTCACCCACGCGCTTCTCAAAGAAATTGGTTTTCCCCTGAAGCGAAATCATATCCATAAAATCAAACGGATTGGTCACGTTGTACACCTTCTCGCACTCCAGTTCTACCAGAAGACGGTCGGTCACAAACTCCAGGTATTGGGTCATCAGCTTGGCATTCATACCAATAAGACTTACCGGAAGCGATTCGGTGATGAACTCGCGCTCAATATTAAGGGCATCAACAATAATCTCTTTGATGCGCTCTTTTGAAACTTTATTAATCAGGTGCTGGTTATGCAGGTGTACTGCAAAGTCACAATGCACACCTTCATCTCTTGAAATCAATTCATTAGAAAAGGTAAGACCCGGCATAAGACCGCGCTTTTTCAACCAGAAAATAGAGCAAAATGCCCCGGAGAAGAAAATACCTTCTACTGCTGCAAACGCGATTAAACGCTCTGCAAAAGAAGGGCTCTCAATCCACTTCAACGCCCAGTCTGCTTTCTTTTTAATTGCTGGAAAGTTTTCGATCGCGTTGAATAGCATATCTTTTTCTTTCTCGTCTTTTACATAGGTATCAATAAGAAGCGAATAGGTTTCTGAATGGATGTTTTCCATCATGATTTGAAAACCATAGAAAAACTTGGCTTCTGAATACTGTACTTCATTTACGAAGTTTTCAGCCAGGTTTTCATTAACAATACCGTCTGACGCAGCAAAAAAGGCAAGAATATGCTTGATGAAATAACGCTCATCGTCATTGAGTTTTGAAGACCAATCGGTAAGGTCCTGATGCAGGTCGATTTCTTCAGCGGTCCAGAAACTGGCTTCAGATTTCTTATACCATTCCCAAATGTCTGGATGTTGGATAGGAAATATGACAAATCGGTTACTGTTTTCCTGTAAAATCGGCTCTACTGCACTACTCATTTTCGGTAAATTTTTTGGTTAACTTTTCAAATCTCTAGGGACTAACAAATTTGGAAAAAAAATGAAGAGCAACCCTATAAAAACACATCGCGTTTTCAACAAAGTTGTCAACATGGCATGTTTAAAAAGAGGCTCCCAACCTTTAACTTTTTTAATATAAAAATCTGAAAATCAATTATTTATATAAAAAATTATTCTGAATTATTTAACGGGGATTTTGCCCCCTACGCCTTTAAACATACGGGCTAATGGGAATTTTAAAATGAAAATTAAAAGGTCTGGAAAAACTCAAAAGTTGTCAACTTTTGTAAACTTTTTGAAATTTTGAATGGAAAAAGTTGTCAGAAAACTGCTGAAAAAATTGATTTTTGACGCTTAAAAAATGAAGGACATCTAAGTTAGTGCAAACTTATTTAATGCCCTCCCATTCGGCATAAAATTGTTCTAAAAAAGTCTCCATAAATGCATGACGCTCTTCAGCAATCTCTTTTGCCGTTTGGGTATGCATCTGGTCTTTAAGAAGCAGTAATTTTTCGTAGAAATGGTTAATAGTTGGAGCATCTGACTTTTTGTAGTCTTCTGCGCTCATTTCCAAATCAGGTTTAATAGCAGGATCGTATAGTTTTCGGTTTTTAAAACCCCCGTAATTAAAGGTACGGGCGATGCCTATGGCACCAATAGCATCAAGCCGGTCAGCATCCTGTACGATTTGCAATTCCAGACTGGTATACTCGCTTTTTTTATGTCCGCCGCGAAAGGATACGTTTTCAATGATTTTGACTACCGCTTCCAGGCGTACTTCCTCTACATGATTTTTTACCAGAAAAGCCCGCGCCATTTTAGGCCCTTTCTCTTCATCACCATCGTGAAATTTAGAATCTGCAATATCGTGCAACAAAGAAGCCAGGGCCAACGTGAGTACATCCGCGGTCTTTTCGCCTTTGGCAATATGCAATGCATTTTTATAAACACGCAAGATGTGAAACCAGTCGTGACCGCCCTCAGCATTAGCCAGTGTTTCCTTTACAAAATCACGGGTGCGCTCTATGAGCTTTATATCTTCGAGATGCAGCGATACGGTATCTGTCATGGTCTGGTTTGCGGGATTACTGATTTAGACTGATGCTTGCGTATTTCGGGGAAATCACCCAAAACCACATCCTGAACACGTTTTACCAAAGCTTCAGGATCAGAACCCGCCACCGGTATGGGCTCGTGCACGGTGTGTTTTACGTGTACCCCAATATCCTGCGGAAAACCGCCCCAGCGCATCAGTTTATAGCTGTTTTCTATAGTCACTGGTAATAAAATTGCCGTCGGCATAGCCTTAAATAAGGTTATGAGTCCGCCAGTCGCAAATTCTTTAGGCACACCATCTTTACTGCGGGTTCCTTCGGGGAAAATCACTACCGAACGATTGGTCGAATTAAGGGTTCGGGTAAGGTCGCGTATCGCCAGTATAGACTGTCTTTTGTCTTTTCGATCTATTAGAGCCGAACCGCCTTTACGCAGGTTGTATGAAATACTGGGAATGCCTTTGCCCAGCTCAATTTTGCTGATGAATTTAGGATGTATTCTACGCAAATACCAGATGAGTGGTGGAATATCCCATTGCCCCTGGTGATTTGCGACAATAATAATGGGTTGGTCCCGCTTTATCGAATACGGGTTGGTAAACGTAAACCGCGTACCCAGCAGGTTAAGACAGCGCATAATCATAAAATTGAGGTAATCAACACTCTTTTTATGTGCCTGATAGCCAAACCAATTATAACACACCCATTGTATGGGATGAAAAATGCAAATGGTAAGACCAAAAGCCAGATAAAAAAACACGCTTAGCGGATAGGCAAAAATCTTTCTCATGCTCATTTAAAAGATACAAAGTAACGCATTCAGGAGCTATAACGCCAATATTAAAAGCAGCTAGTTTTAAGATACTATTAAGATTATGGGGGAAATCCCCCTTACCCCGCTTTTTGTTTACGGCTACATTTGTAACAAAGCTTTCGGTATGAAAAATACACTATGTATACGCCTTACCCTGCTGTTTATAGCATTAAACAGCATTGCTTTCTCTGTTAATTGCTGCGGAATCTCACCGCGATTTGATTTTGAAAAGAATCACAGCTGTTTTGAATTTTTTTTATTGACCGATACATCCAAAGCATCTCCTGCAACTGATCAGGTTGGGCACAAGGAGCAGGAACTTGATGGGTTTTGGCCGTTTGAGAACTTTTATGTGGAAATCCCCGCAGATGATGCCCCTCCCACACGCAGATTTAGAGGCTTATTTGCAGGATTTGAAGCCGGGGAATTTATATTCTATAGCATCCTGATCGCCGCTGTCTTTCTATTTTTAAAATTGTGGTAGGTTAGTCGTCGCGCTTCCGTTTGCTCCACCACACGTAAAACCCAAAGATTACCAGACTTATCAGAGATCCCCAGAGCATTCCGTTTTTAAGGCCGTCTGTGCTTTCGCCCATAATAGCGATAAAGATTGTAAGTGGCGCGATTCCGGCCAAGGTAGCACCTATAAATTTCAGGTAATTCATTTTTAAAATTCCGCCTACAAAACTGATGGCATCATTAGATAAAAAGGGATTGAGACGCGTGATGGCAATAGCCCAAAAACCGAATTCCTCTATAAAGTCTTCCAGTTTATCTTCGGTTTTAGAACCTACGAGATTGCTGATGAGTCCGGCGCCAAAAACTTTGCCTAACAGGTAACCGATGCTGGAGGCCGAAAATATACTGACCAGCACCAGCAAACTCCCCCAAATGGGACCGTAAGCCAAAATACACACGACCATAAGTGCGACCGAAGGAATCACAATAAGAAACATCTGGGCAATCATCGCAGCGATTAGAACTAAAGGACCGGCCCAACCAAAATCGGAAACCCATTGCTCAATGCGCTGCTCATCCCCGCTTGACAAAACAGACCAGGCCTCGTTAAAAAATTCTTTAGCTTCCGGAATAAAGAAATACGACAACACCAGGCCTACTACCAGTACAGCTGAAAGGATTTTAGGAAGCAGGCTCAGTATCTTTTTTTGCATGGGTATTCAGGTTATTCAGCATCAAAGAGAAACAACTCCTCAATGCTGCATTTAAAAACAGCCGCCAGACGAAATGCCGTGGGCAGGCTGGGGTCAAATTTACCTTTTTCAATCGCATTTATGGTCTGGCGCGAGACGTTTATGGTTTGAGCCAGATCTTCCTGCGTCAAATTGAAGCGGGCGCGGTAGTCTTTAATCGTATTCTTCAATTGAAAATTTTTTCGTTACAGATCAATTCAAATCGATCTAAAATAAAATGTTGCGGCATTACCCGGTTTTGGGTCGTGCTAAAACCCTCAATGAAGGTTATGAATACTTACGCGCATTAAAGAATACACACAGAATATAGGTAATTCCCATAAACAAAATCAGAAAGGCGATTTCGGCATCCTGTTTTATCAGGTTTGTGGTGTCGAGTTGCGAATACGCGATACCGCATACCACCGAAAGTCCCAGTGTTAAGCCCATAGACTCGAGCTGTATTTTGCGCTGCAGCTCATCACCGGCATTTACAAAATCCCGGTTGGCGAGCACCATCCCAATCCCTACGGCCAGGCTTAACAGAATTGCGAGAATGGTGATCCACTGGGCCTCCCATAAAAACTGAGAGCCAAAAGTGACTAAAGCGGTGGTTAAAACCCAGGCGATTGACCATTTGGCCAATTTGTTACGTGAGGCAATTACTTGAGCATTCATAGTGTTTGATTTTTGATTAATGTAAAGTGTACTTGACAAAAATACTCAAAAATAAATGTAAAGCAAGCTTTACATTTAAAAATTTCAAATCGCCTCTGTCTTTTATTCTACTTTTAGCTTTTTAGCCACCTCATCGTAAGCCTCGCGGGATAAGACCTCCGTCCAGGTGGTGGGTTCATTTCCGCCATAAATTGCGAGATAGGTCACATCCTGTTCTCTTGATGAAGCGTGCCAGTGCTCAACATTTGGTTCACAGCGTATCACATCCCCTTCTTTAGTACGTACCGGATCTTTACCCCGTTCCTGATAGTAGCCCTCGCCATCTACTACAATAAGCACCTGTGGCGTGGCATGCTTGTGCCAGTCAAGGGTTGAATTGGCCTTAAACGTGGCTTTGGTGATGTTATAATCCAGCGTGTCGTCGGCTTCCAGAACGTGACTCAGCCAGGCTTCTCCCAGATAATGCGTATTGGGCGCTTTAACCCCTTCTTCGTTATAGGATTTGATGGTATAGGTGGTTTCCCCGGCAGTTAGCCAAACAGGAAGGGCAAGCAAGAGGAATGCAATTTTTTTCATAGGGAATGTTTAGGAGGTAGAAATTAGGGAATTGTTTATCAAAAAGTAAAACGAGTTTCTTTAAATAACAAACCCTGTCTCTTAGCAGGATCAGGACTTTTTTGTTAGTAGATTTCTTAGACTCATACCAAAACATTTAAATTTTAACGGTGTATTTTTACGCTAATGGACGAGTTATTACTGAAATATTTAGACTATTTCAAGAAATTGAATAGGGGTTTTAACCCTGGCTTTGGTAAAGCTCCTCATAAACCAATCCTCCTGCTTTCAATAATAGACATCTCTGAAAGAGGTCTTCTAAACAGTAATAGGTTTGGTATTACTCCTGAATTGGTATTAAGATTTAAAGAATATTTTATTGCTTTAGTTGATACTGGACATCACGATAATTTTGCACTCCCTTTTTTTCATATGAAAAGTGAACCTTTCTATAGGTTGATCCCTCGTGTGGGTTTTGAAAGAAAGTTTGATAAGATGAAAAGCGTAAAAAGCATTTATAAGCTAATCGAAATAATTGCTTTTGCCGAAATTGATAAAGAATTATTTGAATTACTTCAAATACAATCTTATAGAATTATCATAAAGGAGTTTCTATTAGATTCTTACTTTTTTAGAAATAAATCGAATATTAAAATAAATGCACAGGGATATTTAGAAAACCTCATAGAGCACGAAATATTAAATGAGTCAAGAGTCGAATACGTATTAAAATTAAATAGTATTAAAGCCAAACTTGAAGATGCTAATTTTGAAGAGGAGTTATTTGTTAGGGGTGGTGTATTCAAAAAAACAGTGCCTAAAATATATGATTACACGTGTTGTATTTCAGGACTAAAAATCATTTCGAATCATAATTTTCAATTGGTTGATGCCTGTCATATAATTCCTTTTAGCCAAAGTCAGGATGATACGATCAGCAACGGAATATCTTTAAGCCCAACTTTACATAGAGCTTTTGATAGAGGCCTTATAACAATCGACTCAAACTACAGGATAAAAATCTCTTCTTCAATAATTCAATCTGAATCCACAAAAGAGCTCCTAAATCTAAGTGGATCTCCAATAAGATTACCCAAGCACGAAAAATACAAACCCTCTGCCGAAGCATTAAAATGGCACAATCAAGAGGTTTTTCTAGGCTAAAATCAATAAACCGTTAAATGTTTATTTTCTACTCTATTGGTATTTGTATAATAAAATGTTGGATAAAACCGAAATGCCCAAAAACAAAAAAGCCTGTAAACAGTACGTTTACAGGCTTAATTTTGCTCCCCCTCTTGGGCTCGAACCAAGGACCCTTTGATTAACAGTCAAATGCTCTAACCAACTGAGCTAAGGAGGAATTTAAATTTTCTATTTTTTAAAACATCAGGCGTATCGCGATACGGCCGGTTGTGATGCTTAAAAGAACGTGCGCTTCTTTGTTTAAAGCGGATGCAAATATACACAACATTTTAAACCTGCAAAACGAATTATTAAAAAATTATTAAGCCGGCTTCTTTACCGCGTTATCACTCAAAAAAGTAGCGGTAAATGTCGTTTCCGTTTGCATATAAAACCAGGGCAATAAGCAGGAAGAAACCTATCATTTGTGCGTACTCCAGAAACTTATCGCTGGGCTTTCTGCCAGTGATCATTTCGTAGAGCAAAAACATCACGTGACCGCCATCAAGAGCCGGTATGGGCAAGATGTTCATAAACGCCAAAATAATCGAAATAAAGGCTGTGGTTTGCCAAAACGACAACCAGTCCCACTGATCTGGGAACAGGCCTGCAATCGCTCCAAAACCACCTACCTGTGAAGCGCCTTTAGAGGTAAACACATATTTAAACTGCACCGCATAATCTACCAGTTGATCTACCCCGTAGTTAATACCACGGCTTATACTTTCCCCCAAACCATACTCACGCTTATTGCGCTTAGGCATCACATAATCTTTGTCTTCAAAATCAAAACCTACACCTACCATCTTATCATCACCTATAGGCACTTCAAACTCACGGGCCACGCCATCGCGCATCACGGTCACCGTAGCAATGCTATCGCGCTTCTTTTGTAAGGCATAAGTCGCATCGGTTTTAAACTCAATAGGCACCTCATTAATACTGATGAGCTCATCGGTTCCTAAAATTCCCACTTCTTTTGCTCCGCTAAACACCGAATCGAGTACTACCGGCGTACGTGGAGCATTCACACCGGGCATTTCACCAGATTTAAAGAGTTTCATCCCAATATCTTCGGGCAGTGTCAGCACTTCGGTCGAACCGTTATTGTGAAGTACTTTTACCTGCGACACATCGCGCATCATAACCAAATGTGGGAAGTCCATCTGATCTAACAATTCTTCCCCGTTTATTTCAAGAATCTTATCCCCCTGCTCAAAGCCGTAGCTTTCCATTATAGGTGAAAAACCAAAACCGTATTTAAGATCGTCTGCCGTGGTGTACTCTTCCCCATAATTGGCAATAATCATAATGTAGATAAAAAAGCCCAGTAGAATGTTTACCGTCACCCCGCCGATCATCACAATAAGGCGTTGCCAGGCCGGCTTGGAGCGAAATTCCCAGGGTTTGGGTTCCTGCGCCATCGCTTCCTTATCCATACTTTCGTCAATCATCCCCGCGATTTTGACATAACCTCCCAGCGGAAGCCAGCCAATACCATAAACGGTCTCGCCGATCTTCTTTTTGAAGAGGGCAAACTTGACATCAAAAAAGAGGAAGAATTTTTCTACGCGAATTTTAAAAAGTCGGGCCGGGATAAAATGACCAAACTCGTGAAGTACTATTAATATTGAAAGACTCAGAAAAAGCTGAGCTCCTTTTACAAAAAATGGATCCATACATGTTAACTAAAAAGCGACATCAACTGCCGCCGGTATCTATCTTAAATCTGATAAGGCAATCGCCCAGCGATCGCGATTAAAAAGTGCACAAAAGTAACCTTTTAGTGGCGTAATCAAAACTTTGAAACGTACCCGTTTAACCAAATAGGCAGAATAAGAGCTTTCTAGCTTTGTCAGGAGCCCGCTGCATCGTAATTTTGCCAAAAAGTTGCGTGCTATGCTTCAGTTTTTTGCTAAATACAAAAAGTTTGCCATTGTGATGGTCATTCTTTCCGCAGTCATTCTTTACACATTTTATACCCTGATGAAGCCGGCACCCAGTCTGCCTGTGTATCAGCCGGATATGGTTGACCGCTCGCTGGTAGACAGCACGGTTCAATTCGTCAAAAAATACCATAAGATTGCCGACTTTAAACTGGTGAATCAAAACGGGGATACCATTACTCAGGACGACTATCCCGGTATTTATGTCGCCGATTTTTTCTTTACCACCTGCCAGACGATTTGCCCCATTATGACCGATCATATGCTGCAGATACAGGAAAAGCTCAAAGACGATCCTTCGGTAAAACTACTTTCGCATACGGTTATCCCTGCGACAGACACCGTAGCTCAACTCAAACGCTATGCGGTTGAAAAAGGGGTAGACGACAGCAAATGGAATCTGGTCACCGGATCCAAAAAAGAAATTTATGAGCTGGCGCGAAAAAGTTATCTGGCGGTAAAAACTCAGGGTAACGGCGATAAGTACGATATGATTCATACCGAAAATTTTATGCTTATCGATTCTAAAAAACGCATCCGCGGCTTCTACGACGGCACAGACCCCGAAGCGATTGAGCAACTACTTGAAGATATCGCGATTCTTAAAGAGATTGAAGGGCGTAGTGAAGAGTGAGCGTTACGGAGTTCATTGTTCTGGGTTTTGAGTTAAAACCGAATCAACGAAATCGAAAACGTTTCTTATTATCAATCCAAACATTTCTTCCCTGGGAGGCTTATCTTCTTCAAAAGAATGTACCCCCTTCCTTTGAAGGAAGGGTCGGGGAAGGATGTTTTTCAAGCTATCATCCAAAACCTAAATGTCAAACTCCTAAATCTGCACGCTAAATTCAGAATTCCGATTTCGTATTTCCGATTTCATATTTCTAATTTTCAAGGTTTCTACCTGCTGAAAACTGTAAACTACTTCCAAAAATCTTTTCCTATGTAGTGTATTTCCATTACTTTTGCCTTGTTTAAATTCAATCTAAATAAATTTTGAAAACTTCATTAGATACGCTTAAACGTGGGCAAAAAGCCATTATCGTCGAGTTTACGCTCGACCAGGTGCCGCTTAAGCTTTTAGAGATGGGCTGTTTGCCCGGTAATGAAGTAGAACTGGTACAGATCGCGCCTTTTAAAGACCCGATGTACCTCAATATAAACGGCAGTCATCTGGCCATTCGCAAAGAGACCGCCCGTCACATCACCGTAGAAATGCTGTCTAATGAGTAAACAGCTTAATGTCGCCCTTATAGGAAACCCCAACACTGGTAAAACTTCGGTTTTTAACCAGCTCACTGGCCTGAAACAACAGGTGGGTAATTATCCCGGAATCACTGTTGAGAAAAAAGAGGGAGTTTGTAAACTTCCCCGTGGTGTCAAGGCCCATATTCTGGATCTTCCCGGTACGTATAGTCTTAATGCGAGTTCGCTTGACGAAAATGTGGTCATTGAGTTGCTGCTCAACAAAAACGACAAAGATTATCCCGATGTAGCCGTAGTCATTTCAGATGTTGAAAACCTGAAGCGTAATCTGCTGCTCTTTACCCAAATAAAAGATTTAAAAATACCCACCATTCTGGTCATCAATATGGCCGACCGTATGGAGCGCAAGGCCATCACGCTTGATATTGAAAAGCTCGAGGAGCGTCTGGAGACCAAAATCGCACTGGTAAGCTCCCGTAAAAACACCGGTTTTGACAACCTGAAAGAGCTTATTGCCAATTATAAAACACTGTCCACAGAACCCTGCGTTAATGCTTCAGTAATTGCACCGGAATATTTTGACCGCCTGCGTAAAGCCTTCCCAAAACAGGATTTATACAAACTCTGGCTGGTCATTACCCAGGACGTAAATTTTGGTAAGTTAGACCGAAATGAGGTGCAGGGCATCGCCAGTTTTAAGACCGAAAGTAAATCAAACCTCAAGCGGCTGCAGCAGAAAGAAACCATTGTACGCTACCAGTTTATTAACGGGGTGCTGAAGGAAACCCTGAGTATCGACCATCTGGCAGCAAAAGATTTGCGCAGTCGGTTAGATCGCGTGCTTACCCATAAAATTTGGGGTTACGTGATTTTCCTGGCCATTCTCCTGCTTATTTTTCAGGCGATTTACGACTGGTCCTCCTACCCTATGGATCTCATCGATGAAGGCTTTGCTGCCATTGGTGAATGGGTACGTAACACCCTGCCGCCGGGAGCGCTTACTAATCTCATTGCTGAAGGCATTCTTCCCGGACTGGGCGGAATCGTCATTTTTATCCCGCAAATCGCATTTTTATTCCTGTTTATTTCCATTTTGGAAGAGAGCGGCTATATGAGCCGTGTGGTCTTTTTAATGGACCGTATTATGCGGCGTTTTGGTTTAAGCGGAAAAAGTGTTGTACCCCTTGTTTCGGGTACTGCCTGTGCCATTCCGGCAATTATGGCAACCCGTAATATCGAAAACTGGAAGGAGCGCCTCATCACGATTCTCGTGACGCCATTTACGACTTGTAGTGCCCGGCTTCCGGTGTATTTAATCATTATTTCGCTGGTGATTCCTGAGCAAAAAGTGCTGTATATCTTCAGTATGCAAAGTCTGGTTTTGATGCTGTTGTACCTCATTGGTTTTGGTACCGCAATTCTTTCGGCCTGGGTTTTAGACCGCATTTTGAAAATCAAAAAACGCAGCTTTTTTGTGATCGAAATGCCCAATTACAAGTTGCCGCTATTTAAAAATGTAGCCTATAATGTGATTGAAAAGACCAAATCCTTTGTTTTTGGTGCGGGAAAAATCATTCTCGCAATCTCCATCGTACTTTGGGTTTTAGCCTCAAACGGTCCCGGAGAAAACTTTAGAAACGCTAAAGAAAACGCCATTGCCCGGATGGAAGCGGGAGCATTTCCACAGAGCGAACTAGACCGTCAAATAGCCTCAGAAAAACTGGAATACAGCTATATTGGTTATATGGGTAAAGCCATTGAACCGGCAGTACGCCCGTTGGGTTACGATTGGAAAATTGGTATTGCAATTGTAAGTTCGTTTGCTGCCCGTGAAGTATTTGTGGGTACGCTGGCAACTATTTACAGCGTGGGTAACGATGAAGAAGAAACCATTAAAAACCGTATGGCGGGTGAGATCAACCCCATTTTGGGCGGACCGCTTTTCAACCTGGCGAGTGGGATTTCATTGCTGTTATTTTATGCTTTTGCGATGCAGTGTATGAGTACGCTGGCAATCGTAAAACGCGAGACTAACACCTGGAAATGGCCGGTGCTTCAGCTTGTTATTATGAGTGGTTTTGCTTATGTTGTAGCTTTAGTGGCCTACCAATTGCTCATTTAAAAAAATCTTGTTATGCTTTCGCGAAAGCCTGACACCAAAAAAGAATGTTATGTTACAGAATATAGTAGTACTTCTTATTTTCTTAATTGCTGTTGGCTATCTGATAACCAAATTTATCTGGAAACCGTCTTTTTTAGGCGGAAAGTCTAACGGTAAATCCTGTGGAAGCGATAATTGCGGTTGTCACTAATCTTCCTGGGTAAGCTGTTCCCACACCATATTGATCACATAATCCTCCTGCGGAATTTTCCCCAATGAAGTTTTGGGATAAGGCACTACAGAATACGCATTTAACTGCTCTGCAGCAGTAGCCAAAAGTGTACGATCGTTTTTATTGGCTCCTATCGTAATCTTACGGGTTTCTAAAAATTTTCTGTTTTTGTAAACATCATAATCCAGAATCACATTACCTGCCCAAATGCAGTTCACATTTGCCGGACAGCGGGAATCGGTGATTTTGGTGATTTTAATACCCATATCCCCAAAAGTCGTGAGTTTCCCGTAAGGTACTTTTACTACAATTTGCGGCACCTGTACCGGTTGATCTACCTGCACGGTATCTTTAGCCGTTTCGTCCTGAGCATAACCAAGTCCGGAAACCAATAATCCTAAAACAAAAAGTAGCTTTTTCATAATGTTATTTTTCTTGAACGCCCTAGTATCTCCTTGAGGTGGTTGCTGAGTCTTATCGAAGCACGGTCGAGAGGCCAATCAATCTTTTACTTTAAAATGGATCTCGACTGTGCTCGATCTGACATTCAAATTAGTTTCTTTAAAGACGCCTTAAAAGCATCATCGTTACAGCTTAGCCCAATCCCACATCCAGGGTCATCATCAGGATAAAGCCACCTATAAAGCCCATAGTTGCAATATCGGTATTTTTACCTTGCTGCGACTCGGGCACCACCTCTTCAACTACCACAAAGATCATTGCTCCTGCTGCAAAAGCCAGCGCATAAGGCAAAATAGGCTGAAAAGTCATCACCGCGTAAGCCCCAACAACAGCTGCGACTGGTTCTACAATGGCTGAAAGCTGCCCGTAGTTAAAACTTTTTAAGCGGCTAAAACCCAATCTTCGCAAGGGCATCGCCACCGCAAAACCTTCCGGAAAATTCTGAAGACCAATTCCTATCGCAAGCGCCACAGCGCCTCCAATGGTTGCCCCATCAAAACCGGCCGCCACACCGCCAAAGAGTACACCCACGGCCAAACCTTCAGGAATGTTGTGTAAGGTAATCGCCAAAGTCAATAAAACCGACTTATGCCAGGGACTACGCACGCCTTCCTTTTCCTCTTCTTTAAAATTCACGTGTAAATGGGGTAAAAACTTGTCGAGGCCAAACAGAAATAAGGCTCCTAAACCAAAGCCTATTGCCGCCGGGATCACTTTGACAAAACCCTCTCCCGGACTCATCTCAATCCCGGGCGCCAGTAAACTCCAGAAGCTTGCAGCAACCATTACGCCTCCGGCAAAACCCAGCATCGCGTCAAAAACCTTGCGGTTCATCCCCTTAAAGAAAAATACCAAAGACGCTCCCAAAGCGGTAACACCCCAGGTAAAGAGCGTTGCCAAAAAGGCTCCCATTACAGGATCAAGGCTTTCAAAATAATCGATAATCTCATTCATAGTATATAATTTTATGCTATTAAAACAGGAATTTTACCCGGTGTCTAACGCGGTCTACGGTAGTCCCGAATACAAGATCCTTAAACAGGGTATGCCCGTGAGCACCCAAAATAAGCAGGTCGTAATCTCCTGCATTTATCAGTTGCGGAATGCTTTTTTTGGCACTGCCAAATACCAATTCGGTTGCTACGCTATAGCCTTGCTGCCGCATTTGTATGGCATAAGTTTCCAGTACCGCCTGATCGCTTTCGGTTTCCAAATCTTTGATGCTGCTTCCGTAAACCAATGCTCCGGTGCTTTCAACCGAATGAATTAAGGTATAATGCGCATCAGTTTTACCCAATTGTACGGCCAAAGCCAGACTTTTACGATCGGCAGAGGAGAAATCTACCGCTATCGCGATATTTTTATGCACGTCTGTTGTAGCCAGATTACTCAAATTTGCCTGCACGTGTGGCGTATGCGATTTGTAAAATTCGAGACGTTTGAGCATTAAAGGCTGGATGGAAATGTAGATCAACAAAATACCGGCTCCAATAACCAGCGGAACCACACCTAACCAGATAAATATGGGATTAGAAACTTCTCCCATAAATTTGGTTACCTCATCAATCACCAGTTTTGCATTCAGCACCACAATTACCAGAGTAATCACCCACGAAGCAATACGCATAGGCCATTTAATGTGGTAGCCTTTCATCTTCTTTTTATCACTCACCAAATGTATAAGCGGAATCATCGCAAATCCCAGTTGCAAACTCAGTACTACCTGACTTAAAACCAGTAGCTCTCCCAGGCCGTGCTCTCCAAAATAAATCACCGTAAACAAAGCAGGAATAATTGCAATCAGGCGGGTTGCCAGACGGCGCACCCAGGGTTGTATCCGTAAATTAAGATAGCCTTCCATCACGATTTGACCGGCCAGTGTACCGGTAAGCGTGCTACTCTGCCCGGCTGCAATCAGTGCCACGGCAAAAAGAATAGGCGCCCATTTGGTACCCAGAAGTCCTTGCAGGAGTTTATGCGCATCGGTAATGTCTGCCACTTCGTAAAGTCCGTTTTTAAAGAATACCGAAGCCGCCAGAATCAATATCGCTGCATTTACAAAAAAGGCCAGATTGAGCGCAATAGCCGAATCCAGGAAGTTCAAACGCAACGCCCGTTTTATTCCTCGCGGATTATGCGTGATTTTACGGGTTTGTACCAAAGACGAATGCAGATATAAGTTGTGCGGCATCACTGTCGCCCCGATAATACCAATTGCGATATAGAGCGCCGCATCGTTGGGCATACTGGGTATAAACCCTGCGGCTACCTCGCCCAGATCGGGTTTGGCAAAGAACATCTCCAGAAAAAAAGAAAGCCCGATGATAAAAATAAGTGAGACGATAAAGGCTTCCATCTTCCGAATGCCTTTATTAATCAAAAAGAGCAAAATAAAGCTGTCCAAAACGGTAATACAAACACCCCAGATAATTGGAAGACCAAACAAAAGATTTAAACCGATAGCCATCCCAATAACCTCGGCCAGATCACAGGCAGCAATGGCTATTTCGGCAAGCAGCCAAAGAATAAAATTCACAAAAGATGGATAGGTTTCCCGGGAGGCCTGCGCCAAATCCACGCCACGTACAATACCCAGTCTGGAGCACAGACTTTGCAAGAGCAGCGCCATAATGTTTGACATCAACAACACCCAAAGCAATGCGTAGCCAAACTGGCTTCCACCCGCAATATCGGTCGCCCAGTTGCCGGGATCCATATAGCCCACACTCACCAGATAGGCCGGACCTAAAAATGCAAGAATACGCTTCCAACCCTTCTTGCCCGAAGCGGTATTTACCGAACCGTGTACTTCTTCCAGTGATTTTTTGTCGACATTCATACTTTAGCCTGCAGCGAAATTAAATTTGAACGTAAATGTTTTCGGTAGCAATTTGAGACAGGATGAGTTCGCGTTTGTCAATCTTCACCGTCATACTCTTATCAAACTCCTGAAGATGCAACACTTCAATCACCGTTCCTAACTTGATATTCTGCTGGTCTAAAAACTGAAGAAACGAAGACGATGTATCATTAACCCCTACACAGGTTCCTATTTCGCCCACAACCAGTTGTGAAACACGCTTTTTTTCCACTTTGGTAATATTTCCCTGCTCGTCAGGGATGGGATCCCCGTGCGGATCGTGTTTGGGATAGCCCAAAAAGCGATCCAGCTCATGTATCAGTTTATCAGACTTAATATGCTCCAGCTGTTCGGCTACGTCATGAATTTCGTCCCAGCTAAAATCAAGCTTTTGCGCGAGAAAGGTTTCCCATAAGCGGTGCTTGCGAATAACCTTCAGGGCAATGGCTTCACCATTTTTATTTAATAAAACGCCCTGATAGGGTTGATAAACAACAAGGTCTTTGTCATTCAGTTTTTTAATCATTTCGGTAACCGATGCAGGCTTCGATTCCAGATATTGAGCCAGATCATTGGTACTTACCCCTTTCGGACTTTCCTTTTGCAGGCTGTAGATCGATTTCAGGTAGTTTTCTTCAGAAAAAGTCATAAGCTTTTAATTATACCGCAATATTAAGCTAAATATATCAAATATATTTTTTAGGTTTGCCTAAACTTTATTTTTAGAAACTGATAATCTCTTATGTTTTATAAAATTGCCTTTTTGGTTGGTATCCTCTCCTTTCCTATACAGGCCCAGGAACTCATTAGCCTGCAAGGCAGTATCACTTCAAATAACGAGCCCGTACCTTTTGCGAATGTTGTCGTAAGTGGTACAACCAAAGGTGTCGCAGCTGATTTAAATGGATTCTATAGCCTAAAAGTTCCTTCAAAACCAATAATTCTCAACATTCAGGCGGTAGGTTATAAGTCGGTAACAAAATCGGTAGATCCCAAAGAGTATATTGAAACACCGCTGAATATTTCCCTTAAACCAGACCTCTTGGGTCTCGAAGAAGTTGTGGTTAGTGCCACCCACAACCGTCTGAGTAAAAAAAAAGCCCCGGTAATCGTAAATGTGTTGAGTCCGAAACTGTTTAAAGCAACGCAATCCATCTCCCTTGCAGACGGACTCAACTACCAACCCGGAGTTCGGGTAGAAACCAACTGCCAGAATTGCGGATTTACGCAGGTACGCCTTAACGGACTCGGCGGGCAGTATACCCAGGTCTTGCTGAACAGCCGGCCGGTTTTTAGTGCACTTAACGGCGTTTACGGGCTGGAGCAAATTCCCGTAAGTCTGATCGATCGGGTTGAAGTGGTGCGTAGTGGTGGCTCGGCGCTTTTTGGTTCCAGCGCTATTGCAGGAACCATCAACATCATCACCAAAGAACCGGTAAATAACAGCTGGGAAGTAAACAGCAATCTGGGACTTATTGAGGGGACAACCCCCGACCGAAATCTCAACCTCAACGCTTCTCTGGTTAGCGAAGATCTCACCAGCGGCGTAACGGTTTATGGTATTTACCGCAACCGCGATGCCTATGATGCCAACGGCGATGGCTTTAGTGAAATCACTAAACTCACCAATAATTCCTTAGGCGCCAAAGCCTTTTACAGGCCTGACGATAACAGCAAATTGGGATTAGACCTGACCGCCATACGCGAGTACCGGCGTGGCGGTGATCGCATTGATCTGGCTCCGCAGTTTACCGATATCACCGAAGAACTGGATCACAACAGCATTTTTGCGGGCACTGATTACGAATACTTCAACGATTCCCGCACAACGCATTTTACGGCTTATGCCTCGGTACAGCACACCGATCGCGACAGCTATTACGGGGGTTTGGGCGGTGGCCGCACAAGAGCGGACTCGATTGCAGCCAATAATGCCTTCGGAAAAACAAAAGATCTCGCTTTCGTTTCCGGAGTAAAATTCACACGGAATTTTAAAAATAAAGACGTGCTTACTTCGGGTTTTGAATACCAACTTAACGATACCGAAGATGCCATCGCCGGCTATAACCGTCTGGTTGATCAAAAGGTCAACAGTTTTGGGTTATATAGCCAGTACGAGTGGAAACCTCTTGAGCGGTTTACGGCTTTGCTGGGTGCGCGTTTAGATCATATAGACGTCAACGGTTTGTACCAAATTGAAGACATCACCCGGACTTCCACGATCGCTCAGACTGTTTTGAGTCCACGATTTACATTGCTCTACGATTTTACACCCGATCTTCAGTTTAGAGGGGGATATGCTCGTGGTTTTCGAGCACCGCAGGCTTTTAACGAAGATTTGCACATCAGTTCGGTGGGCGGTGAACAGCGTTTTGTGATTCTCTCTGATGACCTGGAAACCGAATTTTCAAACGCGTACACTGCTTCGTTAAATTTCAACAACGAATTTAATAAAGTGCAAACCAGCCTGCTGGTTGAGGGTTTCTATACCACCTTAGAAAATCCCTTTACACTGGTAAGCACCGGCAATTCGTTGCCTAACGGTTCTATTTTGGAAGAATCCCGTAACGGCAGCGGTGCCTACGTCGCCGGAACCAATATTGAGTTTAACCTGTCGCCTAGTAAAGCGCTGTTGTTTCAGGCGGGAATTACCTGGCAACGTTCCATTTATGATGAAGAACAGGTTCTTTTTGAAGCCAATGGGACCAACCCTTCTGAAACCGATGTGGTAACCAATCAATTGGTGCGTTCTCCAAATACATATGGATTTTTCAATACCAACTGGACCGTGAGCGAAGCGATTAACATCGACCTTACCGGAAGCTATACCGGAACTATGATCGCTCCGCACGTCATCAGTGAAAGCGGATTTATTCAGCTTGAAAAAACACCCGAATTTATGGATGTCACCACCAAAGTAACCTGGCATTTGGATCTTACGAAATACCTGCACCTGGAACTGAGTGGCGGCGTGCAAAACGTGTTTAACAGTTACCAAAATGATTTTGACCGGGGACCTTTACGCGACTCGAATTATATTTATGGGCCAAACCGACCGCGCTCGTTTTTCTTCGGAATTCGCTTCGGCGACTTCTAACCCTGGCAGGGTGGCAAAAATTAAAATGATGAAAAAAAGCATTATTCTTTTTCTATTCCTTTCCTGCGAAAGCCTTGCAGCACAGGACCGTGAGCAAATCAACTGGCTGATCTGGGAAGAACTCGACAGCGCTTTGGTCACAAAACCGAAAAAGACCTTTGTCTTTTTTCACGCAGACTGGTGTGCATACTGTAAAAAGATAGACCGCGTGGTTTTTACAAATCCCCAGGTAATCAAAAAAATCAATACCGAATATTACGCCGTAAGGATGGACTCTGAAACAACGGATACCATTCGGTTTGACGGGCAAAAGTTTACAAACCGGCAGGCATTGACTAAACGCAACGGCGTTCACGATTTGGCTTTGCTTTTAGGCTCCCGACCGGGAAAATCCTATTCCTTACCGGTAACCGTATTTTTTGATGAGCAATTTGCCATAAAACAGCGCGTTTTCGAGTACTATACTTCTTCTGAGCTCTTAAAAATTTTAGAACAATAAACACCTTTGATTTTGCGGTATCGTTGAATAAGTTCTAGCTTTAAACCGCTATGCAAAACACGTCTTTAGACTACGATTACATCATTTTGGGCGCCGGTCTCTCGGGGTTGATGCTGACGAAATCATTAGTTAGTGATCCCTACTTTAAGGATAAATCCATTCTCATTCTGGATAAAAGCAAAAAGAACACCAACGACCGCACCTGGTGCTTTTGGAGCGAAAACACGCAGGAATGGGATGCCATCATTTCTAAAAAATGGGAATCGATTTTGTTTAAAGGCGAAAAATTTAAGGCTGAAATTCCGCTAAAAAATTACAGCTACAACAAGATAGAAGGCATCGATTTTTACGAGTCCGTTTTTAAAATGCTTCAGGATTCTAAACAGGTTAGCTTTAAAACGGAAGCATTCCAGAACCTGACGGAATCAGTAAACGGGGTTGAAGTCACTACCTCACAAACTACATATACCGCCAGAAAAGTTTTCAGCAGCATCCTTCCGCCGGAACGGCTTAAAAATCAAACGAAATATCCGGTTTTGCAGCAGCATTTTATCGGTTGGGAAGTACGTACGCAAGAGCACGTCTTTGATCCGGAAGTCGCCACATTTATGGATTTTAGTATTCCACAACGCGGAAATACCCGTTTTATGTATGTGTTGCCTACCGCTTCTAACAAAGCGCTGGTAGAATACACGCTTTTTTCGGAACACCTCTTGCCCGATGCAGAATATGAAGCCGCTATTGAAGACTATATGGAAGCTTTGGGCACATCAGAGTATGAAGTGACGGCCACCGAAAAAGGCTGCATCCCCATGACCGCCTACCCCTTTGAAAAACATAATACCAACCGCGTTTTGCATATAGGCACGGCCGGCGGCTGGACGCGGGGCAGTACCGGATTTACTTTTAGCTATACCCTAAAGCGTACCGCCAAACTCATCGCTTTTTTAAAAACTGAAACCAATCTCAGTAAATTTAACATCAACGACCGCTACCGCTGGTACGACAAGCTTTTCCTGGACGTTCTGTACCGTAAAAATGAGCAGGGTGCCGCTTTGTTTACACAGATGTTCAAAAAGAATGATATCGCCAAAATATTTCGGTTTCTGGACGGTACCAGCAGCCTAAAAGAGGACCTTCAAATTATCTGGAGTCTGCCCAAAAAAGAGTTTATCAAGTCGTTTTTTGGAATAAAATAATCCGCTTTTCAGATTTACAAATTATTACTTCATCTGGGTTCGCATAATTTTATCAAAGAGAGCATCGCCCAGCCATTTTCTTAAAAACATCGCGGGCTTGGCCATAAAACCTTTTGCATAGCGTCTATTGGGACTGCTTGTGACGGCCGTTTTTGCGATAAGTTTTCCTAATACATCAACATCAGTAAGTCGATCACTGGTGTAGGTTTCGTGCATACTGTCTGCCACTTTGTTTGCTATTGTAGCATAGGCACCATCACCCGAAGTTTTTTTGAGATTCTCGGCAGCGATCTCACCCCAGGGCGTTTTTATACCACCCGGCTGAATGACGACCACGTCAATACCAAAATCTTTTACTTCCAAACGCAGGCAATCACTCCAGCCTTCGAGCGCATGTTTTGTTGCGTGATACCAGGCCCCAAAGGGTGTATAAATTTTTCCTGCCATCGAAGATATATTTATAATACGACCCGACTTTTGTTCGCGCATTTTAGGTAAAACCAATTGGGTAATACGCGCAAGCCCAAATAGATTGACCTCAAACTGACGCTTTGCTTCCTCCAGTGATACATCCTCTACCGCACCATACGAACCGTAGCCTGCATTATTAATAAGCACATCGATCTGATTTTCTGCCGCCAACACTTTTTCTACACAGCTCACAATACTTTTTTCTTCGGTAAGATCCAGATAGACGATATGGATTCCCTTTTCTTCAAGGTCTTTCATCTCATCTACACTTCGTGCCGCAGCATAAACTGTATGTCCTTTTTCGTTAAGTAAATAGGCTGCAGATTTCCCCATCCCTGAGGAACCTCCGGTTATTAATATTATCTTTTTCATTAGTTTTCGTTAGTTTGATTAAGCTTCTGAATTTCAGAGCATTTAATGAAAGATAGGCTTTCATTTTATAAAACATATGTTTTACTCCTGAATCAACTCAAAAGCACCTTCGGTAAGGTATTGTTTGTCTTTTGGTAACTCGTCTGCGTTACGTATTTCCATTAGTCCGTTTGCGGTTTTGCCCGGCTTTACTTCAACCTGATCAAAAAGATATTCGCCGTTTTCTTTACGGTTGAGTTGCAACACATAATAGCTGTCACCCAAATTAACCACGGCCGTTTCAGGTAAGGCCATCGCTGTAGTTTCTCCGGTTTCAATTTTAGCTTCTATAAACATACCGACTGCAAAATTAGGCGTGTCGTTTTCATTCTCGATATGCCCGTGCACCTTTACCGTACGACCCTCGGCATTCAGAGAATTCCCTATTAAATGCACTTCGCCTGTATAACTGATGTCTGAAGATTCCGGGATTTTAAAGTTTATGGGCTGGCCTTTGCGCACTTTCATCATGTCTTTTTCAAAAACAGACAATTCCAGGTGAATGTGATCGATATCGATAATTTCCATGATGGGATCTGCAGGCGAAACATAGCTTCCTTTGCTTACAAAAGTCTCTGCGATGGTACCGGTTATGGGCGCATAAATACGCGCCAGAGATGTAAAATTACCCGCCAGAGCCTGTGAAGTGCTGATGTTGAGCATTTGCAGCTTTTTCTGCAGTCCGTTATAGGTAGCCACACTGCGTTTATAATCACTTTCGGCTTTTAGAAAGTTCTTTTTAGAGGTGATATTTTCGGCGACTAAAGCCTGCTGGCGCTCGTATTCCGATTTTAAATAGTCAAGCTGCTCCGCCAGTTCCTGAAACTGCTGTTGTAAGGCCACAAACTCCGGATTTTCAAGGGTGATCAACACCTGCCCTTTTTTTACCGCATCACCTATCAATAGCGGATTGTCTTTGATGTAACCACCCATAAACGCTGTGATAACCGCGCGATTTTCAGGCGGGACGTCTATCATTCCGCTGGCTTCCACCCAATCCGGGAAGGTGGTTTCTTTGATATAATCTAAGGCCAAACCGGCACCGTCAAACTGTTTTTGACTTACGGTTACATCGGCTTTGGGTTTTGAATTTTCGGTATTTTCGGCTTCTGTTGAAGAATTTCCGCAGCTGAGAAGCAAAAGCAGGACCAAAAACTGAACGGTAATTTTTAATGACTTTTTCATACGTATGCGTTTATAGGTGCGCCCTGAAGGCGTATTGATTTTTATAAAATGATGTAATTGAGTTCAATCACTACCTGATTGTAGTTGTGGAGACTTTGTAAATAGGCAATCTTAATATCGTACGCCTGCTGCAGGGTTTGTATGTATTCAAAAAAGTTGATTTCTCCATTTTTATAACTGGTAATAGCCGTCTTTTCGAGTTCGTCTGCCAGTGCATTACCTTCCTTTTCATAGTACAGCAAACTTTCGGCATATTTATTCAACCTGCTTTTCAATTCGGTTGCACGAGCCTCGAGCTGAATCTTAAAATTCACAGCTTCCTGCTCTGCAGCCTGTGCGGCAATTTTTGCGGTTTTGATCTGACTTGAAGCACCGGAAAAAAGCAACGGAATTTTAACCCCAAACTGATACCCAATCAGGTTTTTGTCAAGTCCGTCATTAGACCCCTGAAAGTAATTTACCGTCAGGTCCGGCAGCAACTGCTGGCTGCTGTATTTGCGTTGCGCTTCGGCCAGAAGCATTTTTGAATCGTAATAAGCATTTGCGGTTGCCATACTGCTCTGGTTGAGATTAGGCACGAGCCGCTCCAGCGGTTGTACGTTTATTTCTAAGGTGTCAACCTGTACCAGACGGGTGAGGTTTATTCGAGCTGCAATTACCTCTTCCCGCACCTGTTTCAGCTGGGTTTCGATCTCTTTCTGTTTGGCTTGCGCCGAAATTTTCTCGAGGTAATTGCTTTCTCCCAACTCAAACCGGCGTTTTGCCGCGTACGCGAAATTTTGATAAATACTGTCCAAATTGCGGTACAACTGAAGCTTTTGGTTTACAAATTGCAGGGTGTAATACCCGTTTGCCAGTTGGCGCTCCAACTCAAGCTTAGCAAGCTCTGCCCGTGTAGCTGCCATTTTATAATTGGCTTTGTTCACCTTTGCCTGAGCAAAATAAACCGTAGGAAACAAAAAGGTCTGGCTTACTCCAAAGACATCAATGGGTCGGTTGTTTTGCGCCAGGTTATTCTCGTCATAATGATAATAGACTTCAGTTTTATCAAAGGTAAATGCAGTACCAATTGCCGCATTGGCCTCGTCACTGCGTAAACTCGCCGCTTTGAGACCGGCATTGTTTTCGTACGCTAAATCACGTACCTGTTCAAAACTGCTTACTTCCTGCGCCTGAGCAAAACCACCCATCAACATCAAAATAAGTAAGACAGATGCGCCTTTGTTTTTCAGTTGCTTACCATCTTTTTCTTTGAGTTCTTTATCAAACCATGCAACCAGTACCGGTAAAACAACCAGCGTTAATAAGGTTGCCGAAATAAGACCCCCGATGACCACCGTTGCCAGCGGGCGCTGCACTTCTGCCCCGGCATTTGTAGATACCGCCATAGGCAAAAAGCCCAAAGCTGCCGCTGTTGCAGTTAATAATACCGCCCTCAAACGGTCTGTTGCGCCACGGGTGATGAGTTCGCGTACATCTGTAATTCCTTGACTTTTCAATTCTTTAAAATGCTCGAGCATCACGATCCCGTTGAGCACCGCGATACCAAACAAGGCGATAAAACCTACTCCCGCCGAAATACTAAACGGCATTCCGCGCAGCCAAAGCAGGAACACACCGCCTACTGCAGAAAGTGGGATCGCAGAAAAGATCAACAAAGCTTCTTTTACCGAACTGAAAGCAAAATAAAGCATGATAAAAATGAGCAGGAGCGCGACCGGTACGGCGATTTGCAGCCGTGATGTCGCACTTTGTAAATTCTCAAACTGCCCGCCATAGTCAATCGTATAACCGGTAGGTAATTTAATATTGGCGTTTACCCGTTGCCGGATTTCATCAACTACCGATTGCAGATCGCGGTTACGTACGTTTACGCCCACTACGATGCGACGCTTGGTCTCATCGCGCGAAATTTTTGCAGCCCCTTTGGTATAACTGATGTCGGCGAGTTCGCTCAAGCGCACTTTCCCCGCCATTGGGGTGTCAACATACAGGTTTTGCAGGTTGTCAATATTCTGTCGTTGATTTTCCGCCAGGCGAACCACCAGATCAAAGCGTTTTTCACCTTCAAAAATATTACCCACAGATTGACCGGAGAATCCCATTTTTACAAGATCATTCAGGTCTGAAATATTTAAACCGTAGCGCGCGATTTTTGCCCGGTTGTACTTGACACTCATCTGCGGAAGGCCGGTTATTTTTTCTACCGAAATATCTGCGGCGCCCTCAACATCCTGTATCAAATCCCGAATCTCGTTTCCTTTTTTATTTAAAACATCAAGGTCTTCGCCAAAGATTTTGATGGCGATATCTGCCCGAACGCCGGTGATGAGTTCGTTAAAACGCATTTCAATAGGCTGGGTAAATTCAATTTGCATTCCGGGAATCACACTCAACGCCTCTTTAAATCGCTCTGCAAGTTCGTCTTTGCTATCTGCAGAAACCCACTCACTTTTATCTTTAAGCGTGATAATCACGTCACTATCTTCCATAGACATCGGGTCTGTGGGCACCTCAGCGGCACCAATACGACTAACCACTTGCTTAACTTCAGGGAAACTGTCGAGCAGTATTTTTTCGATTTGCGTGGTACGTTCAATGGTTCCGCTCAGGGAAGTACCGGTTTTTAAAATAGGCTAAATCACAAAATCACCCTCATCCAGTTGCGGCACAAATTCGCCACCCATTGTCGTAAATAGGTAAACCGTCGCCGCCATCAATCCTACTGAAATTCCAACGACCAGTTTTCGCGAATCTAATGCCCAGTGAATAACCCGCTCGTACTTGCTCTTTAAATAATTAACCAAGCGTACCGATATGTTTCGGTCTGAAGGTGCTTCCGCCTTTAAAAATAGCGACGCAGCGACCGGCACATAAGTAAAGCATAACAGCATCGCTCCCACTACAGCAAAGCTGAATACCAAAGCCATAGGCCGAAACATTTTTCCTTCAACACCGCTCAGGGAAAGAATTGGAATAAAAACAATAAGAATAATCAACTGCCCAAAGACCGCCGAATTCATCATGGTCGAAGCGGCATCACGGGTAATATCGTCTTTAAGTTCGCGGGTTTCTTTTGAAGTAAGTTCTTTTATGGTTTGCTGTTTTTGTGCCATTTTGTGGGCCACAAACTCTACGATAATTACGGCGCCGTCTATAATAATTCCAAAATCAATCGCGCCCAGACTCAGCAGGTTTGCGTCTACACCAAAAATGTGCATCATCGAGATTGCAAACAACAAACACAAAGGAATTACCGAAGCCACCACAAGACCACTACGCCAGTTCCCCAAAAGCAATACGACTACAAAAATCACAATCAAAAAGCCCAAAACCAGGTTTTCACCAATGGTAAAGGTGGTTTTTGCGATGAGTTCGCTTCGGTCTAAAAAGGCATTGATGTGAACCCCTTCGGGTAGAGTAGAGCTTATTTCGGCTACCCGCTCTTTTACAGCTTGAATGACTTCCTTGGAGTTGGCATCTTTAAGCATCATTACCTGCCCCAGCACTTTTTCGCCTTGCCCGTTACCCGTAATTGCACCAAAACGTGTGGCGTGACCAAAGCCTACGGTCGCCACATCTTTCACATACACGGGAATGCCTTCATGATTGGCCACCACCATATTCTCGATATCTTCAAGTGAGGTCGCCAGGCCTTCGCCGCGTATAAAATACGATTGGTTTTCTTTCTCGATATATCCGCCGCCGGCAATACTGTTGTTTTTCTCCAATGCCGTAAAAATCTCAGACGCCGAAATATCCATCGCGTTGAGTTTTTGCGTATTTAACGCGACTTCGTATTGCTTGAGATAGCCACCCCACGAATTGATCTCAACCACACCGGGAATTCCCGAAAGCTGGCGTTTTACAATCCAATCCTGAATCGTACGTAAATCGGTAGCCGAGTATTTATCTTCATAACCCGGTTTTACATCAAGGATGTATTGATAGATTTCGCCGAGACCGGTGGTGATGGGTCCCATTTGCGGCGTTCCAAAACTGGAAGGAATTTGTTCTGAAGCCGATTTTATTTTTTCGGCAAGCAGTTGACGCGGCAGATAGGTTCCCATATCGTCTTCAAATACGACCGTAACTACCGAAAGACCGAACTTGGAAACCGAACGAATCTCTTTGACGCCGGGCAAATTGGCCATTTGAAGTTCTACAGGATAGGTGATGAATTGCTCCATATCTACCGTAGAAAGATTTTGTGAGGTGGTGATCACCTGCACCTGATTGTTTGTTACATCAGGTACGGCTCCAACAGAAAGTTGGGTAAGCGAGTACAACCCAAAGGCGATTATTGCCGTGGTAAACAACAGGACAATTAATTTATTCCTGATGCTGAAATTAATTATAGCATTAAGCATAGCAACTAGATAAAACATTAAAAACTGAGAAAACACAGCGTATCACGCGTGTCTAGAAAACTCGTAAGGCTTTAAGCCAAAAAAGGAAAGCTGTTTTTAAATGTTTCGGGGGGGCTGAAAAATGCCGGAAGCAGAAAAGAGAGAATACGACTCCTGATACCCAAAATTTGCAGAAACCTGATCAGTAGGAATCGCTTTAAGTTCAGGTAAATTATCGTTTTGATTTAGTAGTGCAATAACGGTATGCGTACAGGAATGCTGGTGCTCAAACGGAAGCTTCTCGTGATCTTCACGTTCTTCCTGATGCTCTTTGTTGTGCTGCTCTTTGAGCTCCCCATAATGCTTGTTTACAAACGTAAATACATCATCACCAAAAGTTTCCTGATGGTATTGATAATGCGCAACAAGATCTTGTAAATGCAGAAAGTCGCCAAAGCTTACATTAAAGCTTTGAGCAAGAATAAAAACCGATAAAAAAGCCGTCGTTATCGCTTTCATATCTCAAAGTTAATCAACAATTAAGAACAACCTACTACGCTATACGTATTTATAATTATTTTAAGTAGCAGAACTGCCGATTACTGCTCTTAAAAAATTACCGCTTCAATGTAAAATGCGATTTAAATACTAGCGGTCGTTCTTCGTAGATAAACTCCACATTAAACCAATAGTCATCTGAGGGTAGGAGGCGACCGTTGTATGTGCCGTCCCAGCCTGGTCCGTTAGGATCTAAACTTTTTATAAGCTTCCCGAAACGATTGAATATAAAAATCTGGGCCTCGGGATAATCCTGTAACGAACTGATGTTCCAGGTGTCGTGAAAGCCATCGCCATTGGGTGTAAAGTATCTGGGGTAATCAATGACCAAAACTTCAATGACTGCCGCACCACAGGTTCCGTTTACACCACGAACGGTCACGGTATGTACTCCCGGTTGCACATTTTCAAAACGTGGACTTTCCTGAAAAAAGTCGTTATCAAGCTTATACTCATACGTGCCAAAACCCTGTGTTATAATAACCTCTATCACAGAAGTTTCTGCAAAAGGCTGACTCACTTCGGCATCGAGTACGGGTACAGCCGACTCAAAAACCTCAACGGTAGTAGGATTGTAATTGCAATCAGCACCAATTTCCGGATTCAACTTTTCGGTAGATACCGTGTAGACGCCAGCCTCAGAAGCTACAAAATCAGGACCCTGCCCCACAACTGTACCGTTTAAGGTCCAACTCACTAAAAATTCCGCAGGATTTAAACCCGATTCTAATAGCGTAGTGCTGATCACATCTCCGCTAACGGCATCCCTGCAAATAGTACCGCCTTCTACCGCAAAATCGAGTAACGGATAGACCGTAACTTCAAAAACATCTTCGGCAAAACAATTGGGATTATCTGTAGCTTCGGCATACTTGTAAATCATGTACGTGCCCGGTAACAGTTCATAATCTGCTGGATCAATGCGATTTTGTTTATTCGGCCCAAAATAATAGTCCTGTGTAAAAACATCCTGGGGTAAGTCGGGAAGGATGTAACTTCCGCACTGCTCCACATCAGGTTCCGGAGTCAATACCGGAGTTTGGGACACGGTTATGGTAAAGCTGCTTTCGTCTTCACAAAAGAAACGCGTCCCATTACGGGCATAGATAAAAAGTTCCTGCGTTGTAGTAATTACATCTCCAGCAGTGAGCATCGTTCCCTGACCGCCACTTTCAGTAAAATAGTCTCCCTCGTCGAGGGGTGGAAGGGTAAAGCTATCACAGGCCGCAACATCCTCAAAAACCGGAACGGTGACTGCCAGAATATTAATTTGAAAAGCATTTTCCGAATAACATTCGGGGAAATCATCGTACCCGTTGTAAATGTAAACGGTAGTCGTGGTATCTATAACGGTGCCAGGTTCAATACGCGATCCCTGCCCCTGAGACTCTGTAAAATAGGTTCCGTCGATTAAATCAGGAAGCACATAAGACTCACAGGAATAAACAAAAGTGAGGTTATCAATAGGTAAAGTAGGCCGTACTTCAATCTCAAAACTGGTTTCGTCTGAACAACCGTTCACCCTATTGTTGATATACAAAGTGATGCTTTCGCTAATCTCGGTACCCGCGGTGTATTGATTTCCCTGACGATTGGGTTCATCAAAGTAATTTCCATTTGCCAAAGTAGGCAGAACAAAAACATCGCCTTCACACAGCAATTGATCATCTATAGAATCTACCTGGGGGATCTCAATTACCGTGACCTCAAACGAATAATCTGCAGTACAGTTAGTACCGGAGTTGGTTTCTACAAAATAGTAAACCCGTTGCGAGGTGGTAATCGTGCTACCAGGACTTAGCGCTGTCCCTGCACCATTGGGTTGGGTATAAAAACTACCCTGCTCAGCGTTGGGCAGGCGGTATGAACCGCAGCGTGTCACATCATTAAAACGAGGAACTATGAAAATACGCCAGGGATATTCATTAGTACAACGACCGTCATCGTTAAAAATATAAACCGTTTGGGTACTGCGTATAACGTCGCCGGCATTGAGTTGTGTACCTCCACCATCAGGTTGGGTATAATAATTTCCGTTGGTTAGCGGCGGCAGGGTATAATTCGTACAGGTAATCACCCCTTCGGGCTCGTCAACCGGAGGTAATGGAAAAACCGTAATGGCAAAAGCATCGTCACGACATACGGTACCGTTTTCTTCAAAGTAAAAATAAATGGTTTGCGATGTTGTAAGCTCTGTACCGGCTGGAATGAGGGTTCCTGTGCCAGACGGACCACCGGGTTGCGTATAATAAGCTCCGGCCCGAGTAACCGGGATTTCAAATGCTTTACAAGCCTCCCGCTCAGCAAGATCGTAATCTGACACGATGTTTACACTAAAAACCGACTGGCTGCTGCAGCCATTGGCATCAGGACCGTTGTAAATAAAAATCTCGGTGTCTTCGGTAATGATTTCACCGGTATTGAGGCGTTGGCCGGTACCATTGGGGCCGAGAAAATAGGCGCCATTTGTAAGTGCCGGTAGTTCGTACGAAGTACAGGTATATACATCTGAAAGACTATCTACCAGAGGTGGATTATTGATCAGAATATCAAAAGACACCGTCTCGAAGCACCGTTCTTCGCTAACGTAAGCCACACGAGCCCAAAGTGTCCGTCTGCTTGTTCCTGCAGGTAAAATATAAGGCGATGCAACCTCGGCACTGGCACTTTGAGCATCAGCTTCAGACTCATAAAACGTGATATTGAAATTTGCCGGATTCTGCCCGTTTAAAATACGGTTGTTGATTTGGGTAAGATTGAAAGAAGTGTCTGTGGTTCCCGAAGCGCAACGCTCAAGGGGTTTAGGTTGACTTATTGTAATTTCAGGCAGGACTGTAAGTCTAAAATCGTAAACAGCATCACAAAAATTACCGGTATTCTCGCTGCGTAGTCTGATAAAAATGGTTTGATTCCCCGAGCTTTGGTAATTAGTAATTTCGCCTTGCGGAATAGCCTGCCCGGCATTGAGATCTGCCTGAGAGGCATAATATACCACTTCAAACTCATTATTACGCAATCCCAAACTTGAAGCATTATTCTGGGTTAGATCAAAAGATGCGGGCTGACCTCCATTGTAACAGGCCTCCAAATCTTCGGGTTCCCGTACCGAAAGTTCGTTGATCACCACCTCATCTGTTATAAGGCAGCCATTGTTTGTAACCCGTACACTGTAGGTACCGCTTTGGTTAACGCTGATTGTATTGCCGGTCTGCCCTGTAATGATAGTTCCGTTATACAGCCAGCGATGTTCATAAACCGAGGCATCAAGGTCCGTAGTGAGTGTTGCACTATCCCCACTGCATAGTGTCAAATCAGGCCCCAGATCTACACTGGTATTGAAGCTGCCTCCCTGCAGGAAAATAGCAGAGTCAAAATCTGCATCATTAGCGTCTGCAATGGCTATGCGTATGCGATACGAATTACCGGGAGTGATATTTGAAGAGGCATTAAGCACCTGGGTGTAACCTCTCATATTTATGGTTGACCGTGGATTGTTTACTTCATACGAATCAAATAAATCATCATTAATTCCATTACAGGCGGGATTATTACGCTGGTCTCTGATGTTACGCACCGCTACCGCCTCTCCCGCTGCAGTAACTGCAAGGTTTTGAGACTGCCCGCTTCCCAAATCGGTAAGTACGATTGCCATAATATCCTGGGATGAGCATTGCCATTCGCCATACTCGTTTGACGCGAATATAAAATTGAAACTAAAATTACTGGCCAGGGGTACAAACTCAAATTCTAAAAAACTGGTTTCTAAAATTTCTCCGGTATTTCCAGATGCAGCATTGAGGTCCTGTAGATAGGCATCGCCGTTTGAATTAAGACTGGTGCTGAGTTCAGCATCATTTCCGGTGTAAGGTCCGGCACTCAAACTGGCGACCCCGGTACGTAAAACAACCCCATCTCTAAGAGGAAACGCACCACCATTATTATTGAAATATCCTGCTGCCTGAGTAGAAGAAATAGAAACATTAGAAATCTCGGCACACGAATCATCAAAAAGTATACTAACTAAATCTTCGGCAGGTCTTGGACTATCAACCGTAACGGTCTGCGCCTTGCTAAAAAAGCTAATAAATAGGAAAAGGCTACAAAGTAAAAATCTTTGAGACATAACAGAAAGGGGCTCTGGTTAGGGTTAAATTTAGACTACTAACGTTAGTCTGCACTTTTTAGTGCCTATTGTTTATAGATGAAATGCAAAATTACTGGATAAAAGTAATCCAAAAGCCTCAAATCAAGAAGCTAATTTCCAGGCATTTCCATAAAAGACAACGCAAACGATTGATATCAAAAAGACTTTATTTTAACCAAAATGATAAATCTGGAATGTCAAAAACAGCTTACATCCCCCGCTCTTTCTGAATGGTCTCATAGGCGTTCTGCACATTCCGGAATTTCTCCTCAGCACCGGCACGATAGGCTTCATCCATATGCTGCAGCTTATCAGGATGGTATTTTTTGGCCATTTCGCGATACGCCTTTTTGACTTCGGCATCAGTTGCCGACTTATCAATCTCCAGAATTTTGTAAGCGCTGTCTGCATTTTTAAAGAACATCGCTTTAAGCCCTTCGAACTCATTGGTGCTCAAACCGAGATAGCGGGCGATTTCAGAGATTTTAGAAACCTCTGAAGCAGAAACAGTACCATCTGCCTGCGCAATCCCAAACAGAAAATGCACAATTTGCAGGCGGACTTCGCGTCGGGTTCTTTGGGTCAAATACGCGCAAATACGCTGGGCGTTTATTTCGCGCTTTTTCACAACCTCATTAAAGGTTCTAAAGGTTGCATTGGCCCGCTCTTTTCCGTAAGCCTGTACAAAATACTGTCGCACATAGTCCATCTCACGCTGACTCACCTGTCCGTCTGCTTTGATTACAATAGAGCAAAGCGAAAGCAAATTGAGTTCAAAATCTCCCGGAGTTACGGTAGTTTGTTGCCCTCCAAAAGGTGATCTCCTTTGTGTAGGTCCTGATTTTTGATTGCTAAAAAATAAATTATCAATAAGCATGCCTATTACGTAGCCAGCAACCGCGCCCAGAAATCCGCGGTAGGCAAAGCCAATAAGAGCTCCTATCCATTTTACCATGTATTCGTTTTTATTGTAGTTGCGGTTTTAACCGCGAGGTATCTTTTTATGTGCTGCAAAAATAATGTCTTTGCAAGAGGTAAGTCCGTGAATAGCCAAAAATGTTACTGTTATCAATTGCGCAAAGGATTGAGGCCCTGTGGAGCTCCTTTTCCCCTGTGGTATCTTATTATGATTTCCTATCAGTAAAAACACTGGGTAACCGCAGGGGTAAACAGCGACGGCCGAAAGCCTACCTAACGGTAGAGGCAGGCCTGCCTTTGCCAGCAGGCAAAGATGCGCCCAAAATAAAAACGCATACCAGACGTAGGGTTTGATTAAACTGCCCGACTATTATTTTATATCTTTGTAAACCAAAATAAAAAATAGAACTTATGTATCCAGCAGAATTAGTAAAACCTATGCGTGAAGATCTTACTTCAGTAGGTTTCACCGAATTACATACCACCGATGATGTAGAGGCAGCTATGAAAAAAGAAGGTACAACCCTTGTGGTTGTGAACTCGGTTTGTGGCTGTGCTGCAGCAAATGCCAGACCCGGTGCGCGTATGGCTCTTCAAAATGCCAAAACTCCAGATAATTTATTTACCGTATTTGCCGGCGTAGACCGCGAAGCTACTGAACTGGCTCGTGGCTTCATGGTGCCCTTCCCTCCTTCTTCGCCTTCAATGGCCTTGTTTAAAGACGGAGAACTGGTACATATGCTTGAACGCCATCATATAGAAGGCCGTCCTGCAGAATTAATCGCAGATAATTTAATTGATGCATTCAATGAATATTGCTAGGCTTTAGCCTTTGCTTAAAAATCCCTGCTAAAAACAGGGATTTTTTTTTGAAAATATGTAGCCCTTGTTACTTAAGATTATGAGTTGAGCAATTACTTTTGAATTTTTTTAAAACTCATCTATTATGCCCGGTAAAAAACCGCTTTTACATCGCTTTCACGCCTGGCGCTATAAGCACATATCTAAGACTACCTTTATTTATTTTTTAAGTGCAGTTACAGGATTTCTTGCGGGACTGGGTGCTGTGTTAATCAAAAACATTACCCACATTATTCAAAATCTGCTGGAGGGTAAACTGGTAGAAAACTACCGATACGGTTTTTACTTTTTATTCCCCATCATCGGCCTGGCGATCACAATACTCATTGTGAAATTTGTAATACGCAACCCGATGAGTCACGGGGTGCCAGCCACACTAAGAGCTATATCTAAACGAAAAGGCCTTTTGCGTAACTACCAGGCCTATGCTTCACTAATTACCGCTCCTATTACGGTGGGTTTTGGGGGTTCGGTTGGTCTGGAGAGTCCTACTGTGGTAACCGGTGCAGGTATAAGTTCATACCTATCGCGCATTTTTCATATGGATCAGGCACATCGTACGCTGCTTTTAGGATGTGCAGCGGCAGGCGCGATGTCCTGTATTTTTAAGGCGCCTATTGCAGCAATCATTTTTGCGGTAGAAGTTTTTAGTCTGGACCTGACTTTATTATCGCTTATGCCGCTTTTGCTGGCTTCGCTTTCTGCAATTCTCACTTCTTATTTTTTCTTTGGTTCAGACACGATTTTACCTTTTGAGCTTAAAGATACCTTTGGCATTGAAGACTTCCCCTACTACATCATTCTGGGTGTCGTTGCCGGTCTGGTTTCAGTATATTTTAGCAAGGCCTATTTTCAAACCCAAAAGCTTTTTACTCGTTGGAAGTCGGCCACGGTCAGGCTAGTTCTTGCAGGGGCAAGTCTGGGTGTTTTACTGTTTTTTATTCCGCCGCTATACGGGGAGGGTTTTGATATGATCAACAAATTGCTTGAAGGCAAAGCTGTGCCTGCACTGGGTTCAACCTTTTTCAATGATTATCTCGACAACATCTGGGTGGTGATTGCTTTGCTCGCGGGGCTGGTTTTTTTTAAGGTAATCGCCTCTGCGATTACGTTTGCCGGTGGCGGTATAGGCGGAATATTTGCACCCGTGCTTTTTATGGGTAGTGTGATGGGAAACTGCCTCGCAAAAGTGGTTAATAATCTGGGTATACAGGGTATTCACGTCTCTGAAAGTAATTTTACACTTGTAGGAATGACCGGTTTGCTGGCCGGAGTGCTGCATGCACCGCTTACAGCCATCTTCCTCATTGCAGAAATTACCGGCGGTTACGGTCTTTTTATTCCGCTGATGACCACTGCGGCACTTGCCTATGGTATTAATAAGTACTTTTTACCCCATTCGGTTTACGGGATGGAGTTGGGACTAAAAGGTGAACTCATCACCCACGATAAAGATCAGGCGGTTCTCACCCTGCTTAATGTGGAAAGTGTGATCGAATCCAATTTCATTCGCGTACGTCCCGAAATGACTTTAGGCGAAATGGTTAAAAACGCTGTAGCTAAATCGGCACGTAACCTGTTTCCGGTAGTTAATGAAGATGACGAACTGGTAGGTGTGATTACCCTAGATGACATACGTGAAATTATGTTTGACAGCACCCTGTATGATACGACAACCATTAGAAGTATTATGCACGCCGCACCAGAGTATATCTACCTGGAGTCCGATTCGGCCAAGGCAGTAATGCGTAAATTTCAGGAAAGCGGGGCCTGGAATTTACCCGTCATCAAGAACGGCAAATACCACGGTTTTATTTCCAAATCAAAACTATTGACCGCTTACCGCCGTATGCTGGTGAGTTTTTCACGAAAATAAGAAATTAGAAAACCGTTTTAGGGAACCCCCAAAGATATTGCTTCTGCAAAAAGCCTTAAGTTTTACTAAGTCTGCCTAATTTTGAAACTCAACAAGGAAATCTAGAATTAAAGCTATGCGCAAACTCATCATTATACTTTTTTGCATCCTTTGTATTACCCTGGGATATGGGTTTTATCTGCGCTATTTTACCGAAGACACCCTTAACGGCGATCGCTTTTTAGGACTTACCATCCTAGCCGTGGCTTTTATACTTATGCCCATGTTTTTATATCACCGCTGGAAGGATCGCAAAGTGAAAGACTATATGCTCGACAGGGATAACATTATGAAAATGCAGGAATACAGAAACCAGCAGGAGCGCGGTAAATCTTCAAAAAAGAAAACCAGGGATACTGAATCCTAAATAATTACCTGACAATGAGGACAAATTCTGTTTCAGAGCCTTCTCAAAGTCAAAAATTCTGAAAATCAGCAACTTTTAAAAATAAATTTACATTTAAGTAACCTTCGTACTCCATAAACACGTAGCTTTGTGGCAATATTAATTTTTACAATTTTATAATGAAAGGTACAGTTAAATTTTTCAATGAATCAAAAGGTTACGGATTCATTACTAACGATGACACAGGCAAAGACATCTTTGTACACGCCACCGGACTTAACGGTGAAGTATTAGAAGAAGGTGATCAGGTTGAGTACATCGAAGAAGAAGGAAGAAAAGGTAAGGTAGCTGCGCAAGTACGCGTGCTACACGACTAAGATATATAGAAGTATATTTTTAAGATTCCAACCCTGCTTAGTTTAAGCAGGGTTTTTTATGTTTAAATGTTAGGTTTGGGGCGTTACCCGCTCCCTATCGGTCTCGGGCCAGGCTTTCCGCTTCAATTCCTCCTGCGCTAGCGCTTCGTGCGGGATTTTCGCTACAATCCTTAACGCAGTAAAAATCCTGAACACCTAATTTTGTAATTTTAGGCGACACCTCTAATGAGGTTATACCCATTGCCATATATCAAAAAGTCATTTACTTTATGTCACAAACCCTAGAAATAGCCGCAATTCAAGCACACCTTGCCTGGGAAAACCCAATAGAAAACCGCGCCTATTTTGACCAGAAAATAAACGAACTCAAACAGCAGGTTGACCTCATCATCCTGCCGGAAATGTTTGCCACCGGTTTTAGTATGAGTCCGCAGGAACGTGCTGATACCGGAGAAACACTCGGCTGGATGAAAGTGCAGGCCGCACAGACTAACAGCGCGCTTGCCGGCAGTCTTATGATTGAAGAGGATGGTAAATTCTTTAACCGGTTCTACTTTGTCACCCCAAAAGGAGACATAACCTACTATGATAAGAGGCATACCTTTACACTCGCAGGAGAGCATAAAGTTTACGCTCGCGGTAAAGAGAAAGTCATAGTCAACTATAAAGGCTGGAAATTGCTTTTGCAAATTTGTTACGATTTGAGATTCCCGGCTTTCGCCCGCAATCTGGAAGATTATGACGCATTAATCTACGTAGCCAACTGGCCCAAGAAACGCATTTTTGCCTGGGATACCCTGCTAAAAGCTCGCGCCATTGAGAATATGAGTTATTGCATTGGCGTAAATCGTGTGGGACTAGACGGCAACGGTTACGAATATAATGGTTACAGCGGTGTTTACGACAGTTTAGGAGCGACTGTTGCTTTTGCAGAAGCTAAAGAGCAAACCATCTACGCCAAATTAACTAAAGATCACTTAGAAGAAACCCGCAACCAGCTCAATTTCCTGGCAGATCGGGATAGTTTTAGTTTTGATTTGTAGCTTACTCCGGAGTCAGGAAAAAAGTTTCGTTTTGTGAAAAGTTAGACCGAATATCCAACTCTTCAGGATAGTAAATGACCTCTTCAGGTTGTTTTTGATCTAAATAATTACCGCTATCAAAGCGGCCATTTTTATTGAGATCTACAATGATTCGGGCGTAGTATTTACCCGGCTCAAGGCGGTCAAATTCAAAAACTGTGACACCCTCTTCGCCAATTATTTCCCGCTTCACCTCTCCTTTTTCTGTGACCAGTTGTACAATATGCTGTACCGGAGCGGCATTTTGCAGTGTAAGGCTAAAGTCACCGTAATCTGCATATTCTTTGGTATTCACCCTAAATCGCAGCGTGTCTGTTTGAGTTCCGTAAAAATCGGTAAGTGCTTCCGGGAGCATCATAATTTCATAATTCTCCAACTCAGTCGTTTCAAAGTCCATACGCATTTGAAGCCTTTCGGGTAAGAGGCTGATTTTAAAATTTTCGATGAAAGTAGAATCTTTTTTGCGTATGCTTATTTTAGACGAATCTACTGCAACCAGCGGCACGGTAGTGTTGAAAAAAAGTGGCTCCTCAAGAATAAGCGTACTCGTAGCTTGCTGTACCTGCAGGGAATCTAATTTTAGACCGCGACGTAGACGCACATAACCCGTGTCAAGCTGTTGGGTTTTAAATTGAAAGATCAGCGAATCGGTCTCTACCTGAGGTTTATACCAGTACTGTAAGGAATCCTGAGTTTTGACATTACTGATGAAACGCTCAAAACCTTCAGGCTTTTGGCTGATTAAGCTCACCCCAATACTATCGGGATTACCGATATACGGGATGGCCACCCGCTGGGCTGAGGCCTGTTTGGGCCGGCCTGCTTCAGCCGGTAATTCTTCGTTAAACAGCCGCAACACATAAACCGAATCTGTAGGTACATCAATAAACCCATCGTAAAAAGCTACTTTATCTTTATCAGGCTGAAAGGTATAATTGCTGGCCTCATCTTTTAAAGCGGCTAGTTTATAACGTCCGGCTTTGATATTGGTCAACTCAAAAACCACACTGCTGTCTAACGTGTTGGTCACATAGCGCGGCACTTCTTTATAAATCAACGAATCGGTATAGGTAGAATCTGCCTCATACAGCATTACGGTGATGTAGTTATCAGGCTTATTTAGTAACGCATCCCTTATCACGCCGGTAACCGTTAACGAATCGATATAATCGCCTGTAGAAAACACGTATTTAAAAAATGAAAACGGATTGCCCTCGTTATTATCGACTACACTTTCGCCAAAATTGAATACATAAGTCGTGTTGGGCAACAAGGTATCCTGAATTTCAATGTCGATGTATTTTGAAGCGCCACCCATAGGCGTAATCAAAGCCGGAGTTTTCATAGGTGGCGAGACAATCAGGTTTTTAGTCAGGTCTTTGAGCTTGATATACTCGTCAAAATAAATGCGTATTTCTTTACTGTTAAAATTGGTTGTGTAATTTGGCGGTTCAGCACGTACAAGAACCGGAGGGGTTTCATCTTTAGGTCCACCGGTTGGTGTTCCCTTTTTTGCGCATTGCACTACCAGCATTAGCAAAAATAGTGCGATAAGTACGTGTAAGCCTTTTCTATACATATCGGCAAAAATAGCAATAAATTTAATGGAAAAGCCAAGGTTAGAACGCCATACTCAGTTGGCTATTGCCATAACCACAACGCTTATTTTAATCCCTTCGATCTTGTTTAAAGCAAGTGCGCATCCCTCGAGCGTACCTCCCGTAGTAATGAGATCGTCTACCAGCATGATGTGTTTATTTTTAAGACTTTGCGTTTCGGTGATGTCAAAAGAGTCGATTACCTCGGCACCTCGTCCTCCCCGGTTTTTGAACACCTGTGTTTTAGTTGCTTTTTTTCGGTACAAAACGCTATCGTTATAGGCTATGTTTAATGCTTTAGCAATACGCTGACCAAAACCGGCAACCTGATTGTAGCCGCGTTCTTTCAGTCTGCTGGTATGCAAAGGTACCGGCACTACCACATCTATTTTTTTATATTCCTCTAAACGGGCCAGTTCCGCCCCAAGCCAATCTCCCAAAAATGTACTGATGTGCTCCTGATTGCGGTATTTAAGATTATGTATAAGCTGCTGCACACGGCTTTTTTTGTCAAAATAGAACAAACTCGTAGCGAGTTCTAAACTTACGCGGCCATATAATACTTTTTTGATAGGGTTATACGTTGTATGGTGCAAAAGATTTACAGGCAGGCTGTGTCTACAATCGGTGCAAAGTGTGGTTTCGCCCCGGCTTAACAACGCATCGCAGGCCTGGCACTGGTCAGGAAAAAAGAGTTTAAGCAAAGACCGCACTGCGCTTTTGATTAAAAATTATAACTTTCGCACTAAGATATCAAAATAGGCTTAATGAGTACCACTCGCAATACCAACGCTTTAAAGATTCTTATAGGCATTCTCTTCTTGCTGCTTCTGGGTTTAGGAGCCTACACCTATAAATTTTACAACGAACTCACCGCAAACAAGACTGCCCTTTCTGAGGAAAAAGCCATTTTACGCGACGAACTCAACGATTTGCTTATCAATTACAACCGTGAACTGGAGACCAATGAAGTGCTAACATCAGAACTTCAGGAGGCCCGTAACCGCATTCAAAATTTACTCCTGCGTCTCGAAACTGCGGAAAATTCACAGGCAACCTTACAGAGTTACCGCCGCGAACTCAGCATCTTGCGACGGGAGCGTGATGCCCTGAGTAAAAAAACTGACAGCCTTATGCTCGAAAATGCACGACTGGCCTCTCAAAAATCGGATGTTGAAGCAGCCTTTGATCAAACTGTGGTGCAACGCGATTCGCTCGAACAGCAAAACAAAGCTCTTCAGGATGATTTAGCTAAAGGTGCTCAACTTTCCGTAAGTAAATTTAAAGCTGAAGGTGTTATTATGCGCCGCAGTGGTAAAACCGTGCCTAATAATCGCATTTCACGCATTGACAAGATGCAAATTTGTTATACGGTTAATGCTAATGCCTTAGCAAAACCGGGAGCTCACGATTTTTATATTCAGGTTATTGATCCTCGTAATAACGTTATTGGCGAACACGTATCCCTTGAGTTTGGCGAAAACATTCTCATTTACAGCGCCTACCAGGAAATAAATTATGCTAATCAGGAAATTAACTCCTGCATATACATTAATCCTTCACGCGAAGAATTTCTACCCGGTATTTACCGCATAAACCTGTTTGAAAACGACCGCCTGCTCAGCAACAGTGTTCTGGAGCTGGAGTAGTTTCCGTTTTCTATTCTTTGTTCTTTGTTCTTAATTAAAGTATTTCGTATTTCGTATTTCGTATTTCGTATTTCGTATTTTCTCAACAATTCCCGTCATATCGGCCTCATTGACGCTTATTTTTTTATTTTTACGCCCTTGTTTCTGCACCGTTTAGGTACTTTAGAAACCGTTTTAAACAGCAAACCGAGAATTCAACACAAATGGCACAGGAAGATCACTTTAAAAAAGTATTATCACACGCAAAAGAATACGGCTACATTTTTGGAAGTAGCGAAATATACGAAGGCCTGAGTGCCGTTTATGACTATGGTCAAAACGGTGCCGAGCTCAAGAAAAATATACGCGAGTACTGGTGGAAAAGTATGGTGCAAATGCACGAAAATATTGTAGGGCTTGATGCTGCGATTTTTATGCATCCTACTACCTGGAAGGCTTCCGGGCACATAGATGCCTTTAACGACCCCCTTATCGACAACAAAGATTCTAAAAAGCGTTACCGTGCCGATGTACTTATTGAAGATTATGCCGAAAAGCTGAATCAGAAAGCACAAAAAGAAATCGATAAGGCTAAGAAACGCTTTGGTGATGCCTTTAATGAAGAAGAATTTGTCACTACAAATGCAAGGGTGATTCGCTATCGCGAAGAGCAGGATCGTGTATTGAAGCGTATGGCCCGCTCTCTCGAAGCAGAAGATCTGGCTGATGTAAAAGCGCTTATCGAGGAACTCGAAATCGCAGACCCGGATACCGGTTCAAAAAACTGGACCGATGTTCGCCAGTTTAACCTGATGTTTGGAACCAAGCTGGGCGCTTCGGCAGAAACGGCAACCGATTTATATTTAAGACCCGAAACGGCGCAGGGAATTTTTGTAAACTTCCTTAACGTTCAAAAGACCGGAAGGATGAAAATTCCTTTTGGTATCGCTCAAACCGGAAAAGCCTTCAGAAACGAGATTGTGGCCCGCCAGTTTATCTTTAGAATGCGGGAGTTTGAGCAAATGGAAATGCAATTTTTTGTACGTCCTGGCGAAGAGCTTAAATGGTACGAGCACTGGAAAGAGACCCGTCTTAAATGGCACCTGTCTCTTGGCCTGGGCGAAGAAAATTACCGTTTTCACGATCACGAGAAATTGGCGCACTATGCCAATGCAGCCGCAGATATTGAGTTCAATTTCCCGTTTGGATTTAAAGAATTGGAGGGTATTCACAGCCGTACCGACTTTGACCTGAAAGCGCACGAAAAATTCTCCGGTAAAAAACTGCAGTTTTTCGACCATGAACTGAACGAAAGCTACGTCCCTTATGTGGTAGAAACTTCTATAGGCCTCGATCGTATGTTTCTCGCGGTTTTCTCTAAAGCTTTGGAAGATGAACAACTGGAAAATGGATCAACACGTACTGTTCTTAAGCTTCCTGCGATTTTAGCACCTGTTAAAGCAGCCATTTTACCATTGGTTAAAAAAGACGGCTTACCCGAAGTTGCAGAGCGCATCATCAATGAGCTCAAGTGGGATTTCAATGTGGTTTATGACGAAAAAGATGCCGTTGGACGCCGTTACCGCCGTCAAGATGCAGCAGGAACTCCATTTTGCATTACGGTAGATCACGATACACTCGAAGACGATACGGTGACCATTCGCGACCGCGATACGATGGAGCAAAAACGCGTAAAAATCTCTGAACTTGCAGGTATTTTACACCAAAAGGTAGACTTTAAACACTGGTATAAAGACTAGTAAAACCTAAATATCAAATTCTAAAAAGCTCCGTGATGGAGCTTTTTTTAATCCATAATGTTTAATAAATCGTACATTTAAAAAACCCTAATTTGAATTTGATGTTTGCCATATACTTAAACCAGGTTATTAAGCAGAAGACTTTTTATCTTCTTATTTTTAGCCTGTTACTATCTTTTTCATTCCAAAGCTTTGCACAGGAAAAACTTGCTCCCACCACGGTTGGTAAAATGGAGTTTGTGCGTGAAGTGCCCTCTCTGGCATCTCAAATTAGAAATGGAACCTTCATAAAAGTCGAAAAACTTTCAGAACCCGAAGAAATAAATCCCAAACGTCGAAGTGCCAATCAGGTTGTTCCGGGTAAGGGACTTCCCAAAGATGGAGATCCACTTGTTAAAGATGCAGCTCAAAAATCTAAAGGGACCCAAAAAACCTATGAGCCCGAGCCTATTCGCGTATTTGAGGCCAATACAGCAAATTTTACTCCTTCAGATCCTACGGGTGCAGCAGGACCCAATCATTACATAGCCGGCTGGAACTCCGGTTTTAAAATTTACGACAAACAGGGTAATCTCCTTGTAGATGAAGCCTCTTTGGGAACTCTGTTTGACGGTAATACTGCGGGTGACCCCATCATCTTATACGATGCTGCCGCAGATCGCTTTGTAATTACAGAATTTGAAGAAGAGGATGAAGACGAAGGTTTTGAGAACGGATTTAATATCGCCATTTGCCAGGGACCAGACCCGGTTAACGACGGCTGGTTTATTTATACTCTTGGCTTTGAAACCGAGGCTTTTCCCGATTATCCTAAATACGGTATCTGGCACGATGGGTATTACATTACCTCTAATATTCAGATCACCGGCGGGCAAACCAATCCCAGCGACGCGGTTTTTGTAATGGAGCGTGAAAAAATGTTAACCGGGCAAACCGATGTAGGCTTTCAGGGGTTTCCTTTACCTACCCTGCGAACCAACGGATTTTTCAGTCCTCAATTTTTAAGTGTTGCTGATGGGAATTTGCCGGCCAGTGGTCCGGCAACCGTGGTCTTTTTCCAGGATGATTCATGGAGAAATGTCAATGACGATCATCTTAAACTCTGGTCACTTTCGGTTGACTGGGTAAATCCGGCAAACTCCAGTATTTCGCAACCTGCGATTTTAACCACAAGTGATTTTAACAGCGTGTTTGATGGTGGAGACTTTTCAAATTTACCACAACCTGCAGGTGATAATATCGATGCCATGCAGGGAACGGTTATGCAGCAGGCACAGTACCGCAAATTCCCTGGTTACAACTCGGCTATCTTTAATTTTGTAGTCAATGTGGCCCCAGTCGGTGGAAAAAAGGCCGGCATTCGCTGGTATGAGCTACGGCAAACGGCAGACGGGCAACCCTGGTCAATTTTTCAGGAGGGGACCTATGTCTCGCCTAACGGTTTCAATGCCTTCGGTGCCAGCATGAGTTTTGATGCAGATGGAAGTATAGGAATGGGGTATTCTACAGTAAGCGAAGATTTACCCGTGACCATTAACTACACCGGACGCTATGCTAACGATCCTTTAGGAGTGATGTCTGTTCCTGAAACGGTTTTAGCGACCAGTACCGGCTTTAGTTTTAGCCCGCGTTACGCGGATTATACCCACCTTACCACAGACCCGGCAGATGGCAGAACCTTCTGGTATATTTCAGAATACTTCAGGCCAGGGCGTAAAGATGTGGTGGGTGTATTTAAGCTCGCACCAGATATCACCAATGATGTGCAAACCATTGCCCTTGTAAATCCAGAAGATGGTGCATTAACAGCAACACAGCCTATTACCGTAAAAATCAGAAATGCCGGTACGGCAACACAAACCTCGTTTCCCGTAAGCTACAGCATAAACGGGGGCGCTACAGTAACCGAAACTTTTACCGGTTCACTGGCCTTTAATGAAACTGCAGATTTTACGTTCTCACAAACCGCAGATCTTTCTACAACCGGTCAGATTTATACAATTACAGTAACTACCAGTCTAAGTACAGATGAGGACACTTCAAATGATGCACTAACTGTAATTGTTCAGAATCTATGGCTGGAAGATGTGGGTGTAACCGCTATAGACAATCCGCGGTCAGGATCAGGTCTGGGTGCTTCGGTGCCTGTGACGGTAACGATCACCAACTTTGGCGTAGAAGCCCAGAGTAATTTTCCTGTATTCTACAGCATCAACTCAGGCAATCAGGTAACCGAAACGTTTACTGGGACTGTACCTGCTCAGGCTACCGCAACCTACACCTTTAGTGTGAACGAAGATTTTTCTGACCCGGGTACCTATACCATTACTGCGGGGACTGATCTTCCTGATGATAAAAATCAAACCAATGACATGCTCACAGTTGATGTGGTGAATGCCTATTGTATGCCCTTCTCTGACTGTTCTTCATTTGGCGATGGAATCACCCAAATCAATCTTGAGGGAACCGATATCGTGACAGCCTGCTCATCCGATGGTTTTCAGGCAGATCTCGATACCGTTTTTGAACTGGATATACAAAACAATCCCTACACAGGAACTCTACAGGCAGGATTTGACGGTACCGCCTATGCTATTTTCATCGATTTTGATAAAAATGGCGGTTTTGAGGCCTCCGAACTGGTGGCAAACGGCCTGGTCGCCAATACAGCAACCAATACTGATTTTACACTTACCCTTCCGGAAGGTGTAAGTCTGGACACTTACCGGATGCGTATACGCGGCCTGGATAGCGCCTTTGGCGGTGATGCACAAGATCCATGCGGAGCGATGCAATACGGCCGCACCAACGATTATAGCGTGCGCATTTTTAACAGCCTCTCGGTGGAAGAAAATATATTTCCGGACAGTGAACTGGTCATCATCGAAACCGAACGCGATCAGTTTCAGATCTCCCTAAGTACGACCAATACGGTAGAAAAAATGGCGGTAACGGTCTATAATCTTTTGGGTCAAAAACTCGCTCACAATTGGATCGAAAATGAATACGGCAGTTACAAATACGATTTAGATATGTCTTACGCATCCAGCGGAGTATACATTGTGCGCCTGGGGAATCGTGATGGCGGTCAGTCTAAAAAAATCATTGTACGTTAATCTAAAAGAACGCCCTAAGCTGAACACTACCGGTATGTATCGTGCGCGTGTTTTCGCTGCTGCGGCCCTGATAAGACAGGTTTAAATCCAGAAATTGCGTGATACGCTTTTGTGCCAAAACATTCCAGGTAAAGTTGGTCCCAGGTTGCAAACCTTCAAGCATCTGGTAGGCTACAGGCGAAAAAGCCGAGCCTTCAAAACTGTTTTTAATATACTTTACACCGACGTTTAGTGAGAATTTATCAGCATTGCTAAAGCTTCCCGTAAAGCCAAAATTCTGCTGATTCAGATTCTCAAAGCCTTCGGTCTGATTGGCTTTTTGAGCATAGGTATAAAAAGCTGAAATCCGCGCATTATCATTGAACAAATATGAAACTTCAGGGTTTAGGTTAAACGTATTCAGCCGGTAATTACGCTGCTCAAAATTTTCAGAATTGCTGCTATTCGTCCCTATTTCCGAATTAAAATTCAACACATACTGCTCTTTTACTTTGTGCAGGAAGTTGAGCTGATGACTTTTCAATTCATTGGTCTGCAAACCCAGGGCGATGAGATTTCGAGTGGTATTGGCCAGATAAGTATAACTGGTGGTGTAGCGCTGCTTGCCACGATTAAAAAACAAGGTGTTGCGCAGATTGAGATTAAGCCCCAGTGTGTTTGCATCTTTAAAAGGATTGAGGTCAAAGGCGCCGCCGTCTCTAAGCACTTTACGGTCAATCAGATAACTGGTTTGATTGTAAAAATGCGAAAGAAGTTTCTGAAAACCGGTTTTACCACTCCACTGCGAGAAGTTGAGGGTCACGATCTGGCTGAGGCGATTTTGGTGGGTTTTGACAAAAACACGGTTGGGCAACAAAATCCGTATAAAATCGGCCTGATCGCTAAACTGTGCTACCTCAAACTCCTGCAACTGCTGTATCCCGTCGTTGTTGTAGTCAATCCACGTGTATACACCCTGACCCTCATCAACCTTGACATAGGTAAATTCCTGTTGGGGCAAAGTCCCGCTGGCCGTCTCAAAAAGCGTATTAAGCCGAATCAGGTTTTTGGCCAGCTTTTGATCAAAAAGCAAGCGCGAATTTAACGAGCGCTCGGTAGGCAAGGACTGATTTTCAAATTGCAATTCCCTGTAATTTACAAAGAGACCCAGGGCTGTTTTTTCATTTTTGAGGAGCTGAGATTTTAAAAACCAGGTATTGCTGTGGTTTACGCGTTGCAGGGTGTTTCCTCTCAAACTGTCATTTACGCGATAGCGATAGCCCACTTCTACAAAAACCGCGGTACTGTCACCGCGTCCCGCAAAACCTTCCAGCATTTGAAAACGCTGGCTGAGTGGATCTAAACGCCCGGTTACAGGGTTGCTACTTTCGTTATTTTCGGTTCGGTATTTACCGCCAACCCAATTCTTTTTAAACCCATATACGGCTGTAGTATTCAGGCGGAAAAAGGAGGTGGTTGCCGTGTCTGCTTCGGTCTTGAGGTAGCTTCCATTAAAATAGGTTTGTAATTTATTGTGCCGAAGGTTTCCCACGATACTGTTGCGGCTTCCCCGATACGTTTCCGCGAAGCGCAACTGCTCAAAGCGATAATCTACAAACCCCAGAGCGCTGTCAGCAAACTGAAGTCCTGAAGTAATAAGCGTCTGATCGCCCTGAGGTCGCAACGGTACATTCCAGTCCCGACTAAACTCAATCGCGTAGGTGCGCTCAATGTTTCTAAAATCATCCTGAATGTAATCGAGATTGGCAAAGGCTTCAAGCACTTGTTTTCCGGGATTGCCATACACGCGTTGCCGCGCCTGTATACGCCCGGCAAAACCGTCGTTATTTCCATCATCCAGATCAGAAAACAGGTTTAAATCCTGACGGCTTCCTGCTCCTTCAAAAGCGATACTTGTTTTTTCAGAAGGATTGTAGTCGCCCTGCACCACCGCCATTTGCAGCTGCGTGGGAGCAAAAAGCCGCACTACTGGCGCGAAATTTCCCTGCGGAATTCCGTTTACCGGAGATACATACTCGTAAATACGCGTAATGGCCGCCTCACTGCTGAGGATGTAATCGCCCTGATTGGAACCTACCTGACTGAAACGTACATTAAAAAGCTCGGCATCGGGATCAGTCGAAAAAACAAAAATCTCCCGCCCGTCGCGCTGTTCTTTTCGGTATAAAATCTTGTTTTCATTAAAGGTATCCGGGTTGGCACTGGGTGCAGTCATCAGCGAGCTATCATCACCGGCGGCTTTCAAAACACGTACCTGCTCCCGATTGAGATTTTGAACCAGCGGTTGATTTTTCAGGTCACTTTCGGTATATACATGAGCCCTCAAACTGAGTTTTTCAGATTGATGCCCACCGCCACCGTAGCCTATAATTCGGGAATAGTTTTGTTCGCTGTACTGGTATTCGACCGAGATACGCATCTCACTGGTAATGGGAAAAGTAGGATTGAACCGCAATTCGCCCGCGTTGTAATCAATCACATAATCTGCTGTTTCACCCCTTTCGAGCAGGACGCCGTTGACATAAACGCGCTCGCTTCCGCTTACAATGAGCACATAGAGTTCGCCATTTGGGCCCGTAAGTTTATACGGACCCTGATTACCTTCCTGGCCTGTAAACCGACTTTGCGCAAACACCCCACGCACCAATGCACCCGTGGCAAAAAAATCGGAAGTGGTTTGTTCACCCTCCAATCTTCCGCTTAGGGAAAGCCCCTGTACTTTTTTCGCGAAGCGCCCAAAATAAGAAGTGGTATTGGCCAGATTGATGTCTCCCGCTCTGATATTCCAGGTATCGCTGTAGAGCTCAATAAATATCTGATCAAACTCATCGAGGCGTTGTGAATAGCCGCCGTTTTGCTGAGGAATATTGGCATCCTGCAATGAAGCTCGTAACGATACTTTTTCACTAAGTTTCCCGCTGATTTGAAGGTCAAGTTCGCTGGTAAACGTGCTGTTTTGATTATTCCCGGAAGTAACACCCCGCACCAGACTACCGGTGGTCGTTAGCCCTTCAAAAGGCACAAAGTCCGGTTTTGAATTTTCCTGTTTCAAGGCGTAAACCCGGCTTAAATTTCCTTCGCTGGTGATCACTTTATTAGCGTCGTAGGTAAAATAGCGCCTAGTGAGAAAGTCGGGGAATACACGGTAATCAAAGATCAGACTGTCTGGTGGATTTGCAGCACTTTTCAATTTAAAAACCGCCGTGGGATAATCTATGCTGTACAAAGCGGAATCTAAAATCGCCCCATCAGCGCTGCGCACCTCAAAGCGCACCGGGTTGAGACTCACCGTATCGAGCACCACGCTGTCGCGTACCACCAACGTTTTAAGTCGGTCTTCTGCAAAGCGCAACTCCTGCGTAAACGCAGCCGCCGTCATCAAAAAAAGCACTACAGTAAAAAAGTTACGCATACGGCATAAAGCTAAGGATAATTGGTATGAGGGATTAAACTACAAAGTTGAAAAATTCAAAATCACCTCATCCCCAACCCTTCTTCGGCCGGAGAAGGGAGCTAATGAGAACAAAGAATTAAAAATCTCCCTCCGACTTTAGGAAGGAGTCTGGGAGATTTAGAGGGATGTTTCTGAAACGTTTCACCTGATACACAAATCAACTACTTGTTTGACTTTTGTATTTCCGATTTCTATTTTCGTATTTTCATCTATAACCCAAGTACAGTACCTTCGCAGCAAACCGAAAATAAACCATGAAAATTATCACCTATAACGTAAACGGAATACGGGCTGCAATGCGCAAAGGCCTTCTGGATTGGTTGAAAGCCGCAGACCCAGATGTGCTGCTTTTGCAGGAAACCAAAGCAAACCTGGATCAAATAGACATTGATATCTTAGCAGAAACGGGCTATCACAATTACTGGTATAGTGCCGAAAAAAAAGGGTATAGTGGGGTGGCTGTTTTCAGCAAAAAAGAACCCGATAATGTCATTCACGGTACCGGCATTGACTATATGGACCACGAGGGGCGTAACCTGCGGGTTGATTTTGGCGACCTCAGCATTATGAGTATGTATTTACCCAGTGGGACTAACGATGACCGGCTTGAGTTTAAACTGCGCTATATGGCAGATTTTCATGAGTATGCAAAAGAGCTTCGCAAAACAAGGCCCAATCTCATCATAGGTGGTGATTACAACATCTGCCATGAACCTATTGACATTCACGATCCCGTGCGCCTAAAAAACGTAAGCGGATTTTTACCCGTAGAGCGAGAGTGGCTTAGCGAGTTTATAGATAGCGGTTTTACAGACAGTTTCCGCCACCTGAATCCCGATCTTGAGCAATACAGCTGGTGGAGTTACCGCGCCAATGCCCGGGCCAATAATAAAGGCTGGAGGCTGGATTACAATATGGTAAGCGAACCCTTAAAAGATAAAATCATACGCGCTGTGATTTTACCTGAAGCCAAGCACAGCGACCACTGCCCGGCACTTCTGGAGCTGGATCACGCCCTGTAAATTTTTAAATTTTGAAGACGAAAGCGTTCAATAAATCAGGTGTAGCAGCGTTACCTATTCTAAACAACCTTATATGATTAAAAATCTTTGCCTTATTGTCCTGAGTGCCGCAACACTTACTTCTTGTGTTTCCGCTAAAGTCTACAAAGACCTGGAAGCGCGCTATGCCGATTTAAAATCTGATAATCAGGAGCTCAGTCACGATCTCACCCAGTCTGAACGCCTGCGGAAGCAGTTTGAAGAACAGGCACAGGAGTTGGAAAATGAACTGGCCACTACCCGTGCTGAGCGCGATGCACTGGAGCGCGACTATGCCGCGACCAAAGCTAATCTGGAGAATTTGCAAAATTCGTATGATGCTCTGGAGGCCAACAGCTCCAAACGTATAGCTGAAAATTCACAGAAAAACCGCGAATTAATCGCCGAGCTTGACGAAAAGCAGGCGGCACTGGCTGCCGAGCAAACCCGTCTTGAGAAGTTACAACGCGATCTAACCGATCGTTCCCGCCGTGTGGAAGAACTGGAGTCTATGATTGCTGCGAAAGATGCCAAGATGCGCCAGCTGAAAGATGCAATTTCTAAAGCACTTGTTGATTTTGAAGGAAACGGTCTAACCGTTGAGCAGCGCGATGGCAAAGTTTATGTTTCGCTAGAAAACAAATTATTGTTTGACAGCGGAAGCTGGACGGTAGGTGCAAACGGTCGCAAAGCCGTAAATCAATTAGGTTCTGTCCTGGCACAAAATCCGGAGATCGCAGTATTGATTGAAGGTCATACCGATAACGTACCCTACGGAGGCAACGGCCCCATTAAAGACAACTGGGATCTTTCGACAAAAAGAGCCACTGCAATTGTTGAAATTTTAAGTCAGAATTCAAGTATTGACCCTAAAAATTTGACTGCTGCCGGTCGCGGAGAATATGCTCCGGTTGCGACCAACCAAACTGCAGAAGGCAAAGCGAAAAACCGCCGTATCGAAGTTATTTTAACTCCAAAACTGGACGAAGTAACCAAATTATTGAATGATATTTAGCGTATACCTGTCTTAAACTTATCCTAAGCCTTGAATCTCTTCAAGGCTTTTTTATTTTTTGCAATACCTTCGCTGGCTCTAAACTAATCTTATGCGCTATACTACCCTTCCCGGAACCGATGTGAAAATTTCTAAAATTTGCCTGGGCACGATGACCTGGGGTGAGCAAAATACCGAGGCCGAAGGTCATGCCCAACTGGATTATGCCGTTGAGCAGGGTATAAATTTCATAGATACGGCAGAGTTATACAGCGTTCCTGCAAAAGCAGAAACCTACGGAAGTACCGAAAGCATAATTGGTACCTGGCTTAATAAGCGCGGCAAGCGTGATGATCTGATCATCGCATCAAAAATTGCCGGTCCGGCAGAAATGTCTAAACACATACGCACCGGTGGTTATACCAAAGCCGAGTTTAAAGACGCTATTCATAAAAGCCTGAAGCGTCTGCAAACCGATTATATTGATTTATACCAACTGCACTGGCCCGAGCGAAATACCAATTACTTCGGGAAACTGGGCTACACGCACGATGCAGACGAGCGCTGGGAAGATAATTTTGCTCAAATTCTGGAAGATTTGAATGCTTTTATTCAGGAAGGTTTAATACGCCACATCGGGGTAAGTAATGAAACGCCTTACGGTCTTGGTCGCTATCTCGAAGAAGCCCGCAACGGGAAGCCCAAAATGATCAGCGTACAAAACCCCTACAACCTGTTAAATCGCAAAGACGAAATAGGAATGACTGAAATTATGCTGCGGGAAGACGTAGGATATCTGGCTTATTCACCGCTTGGTTTTGGTACCCTTAGCGGAAAATACATCAAAGGCACAGATACGGAAACATCCCGAATTAACCGTTTTCCGCAATACAGCAGGTACTCAAATGACCTTGCAGTCCAGGCAACCCAGAAGTATCAGGAAATAGCCGATAAACACGGCCTGTCGCTAACCCAAATGGCTTTAGCTTTTGTAACCGACCGGCCGTTTATGATGTCTAACATCATCGGTGCGACAAGTATGCAACAGCTGGAGGAGAATATCGGTAGTATTAACGTGAGACTTTCCGAAGAACTATTAGAAGAAATCAACGCGGTGCATACAGCGATTCCTAATCCGGCGCCTTAAGTAAGCTTTAATCCAGGATTTTATAAATGAGGTCGTAAGTCTTCAAGGTTTCGGTTTCCAACTGATGATCATCAAGCCATTTTACAAACCGACCTATCAAAACCGGATTCAGACGGCCCCAGTTTTCTTTGGCTCCTAAATACGCCACCGAATAATTTATACTGGCGACCAGATCGAGTTTCTTCTCATTTTCAGGAATGTATTTGCGTAAGATTTCTGCAGCTTCCTTCGGGTAATCTTCCGCATAGAAAAAACCTGCTTTGGTGGCTTGTAGAAAATCAGAATAGGTTTCCCGGTGTTTTTCTACCGTATTTCCATTAACTGCAATAACCGGCGAATAGGAATAGGGTATGTTGTAATCTTTCAGTTTAAAATAACGCATTTTTATGCCCTGTGCTTCGGCCTGATAGGCTTCCCAATTTAAAAAAATCCAGGTTGCATCTGCCTTATCTTTTAACAGGGTCTCCCAAATACCAAGTTTGTCTGGGTAGGTGATTTCTAAATTGGCTTCCCCACCATCATTTTTGATCAACTCCTCAACAATTTTATCTTCATACCGGGCTTTGTAGGATGCATAGGACTTCCCGTCTAAATCTGCCGGACACTTAATACCTGAATCTTCTTTTACGGCAATGGCACTCAAATCCTCCTGATAAATAGCTGCTATAGCCTTAAGATTGAAAGGCTTTTCTTTGGTTTGATAACTGATGATGCTTTCTAGAGGGCAAAGGGCAAAATCTGCAATACCCAGCTCCACTTTCTTCGCAGGGGTCACCTCGTAATCATCCTCTGCCGGTGTCATTAAACTCACCTCCAGATTTCGTTCTTTATAGTAGCCTAATTCGCGAGCAATAAAAAAGCCCATGTGATTGGTGTTGGCCGTCCAGTCAAGTGCGATCTTCAGATGTTTCAAAATAGTGTTTTTTATTAGTTAGGTGATTACTCGTAAAGTCGCAGACGGTTTTGGGTTTTAACGAGTTGGCGATTGAGGTCGTCAATTTTGTCTAAAAGATTGAGGATGACATCTATTCCTTCGATATTGATGTGCAACTCGTCGTGAATACGCATGATTTTTTCAAAAACCGGCATGCTGTCGCAATGCAGGCAATAGGTCTGTTCAACTATTCTAAGCTGAAGCACGCCTTTCTCGTGCAGTTCGGTAATAAAGGTTTCTTCAATGCGGTACTGCTTGCTGAGATGCGCTACGGGTATAAATTCTAGTGTATTCATCAGGATCTGAGTTTTGCCAATTCTTCAAATAATTTCTTTTCCTGTGCCGAAAGATTGGTGGGCATTTCTATATCATAGGTAATGTATAAATCCCCAAATTGCCCGTCTTTCTTATACACCGGAAAGCCTTTTCCCTTAAGTTTTACCTGCTTTCCTGCAGGCGTCTCGGGAGCGATTTTGAGCTTAACGCTTCCGTCAAAGGTATCTACCAGCAATTCTCCGCCTAAAACAGCAGTGTATAAGTCGACTTTAACCGTTTTATACAGATTAGTTCCGTCACGTTTAAAAGCGGTGTTGTTGCGTATGGAAAATTCCAAGAACAGGTCTCCATTGGGGCCGCCATTCATCCCCTCACCGCCGTAGCCTCTAATTTTTATCGTTTGCCCGTTCTCTACCCCGGCGGGGATGGTCAATCTGATATTCTTTCCATTAACGGTTAGGGTACGCTTGTGTTTTTCGTAAACATCGCGTAAATCAAGCTCAAGAGTAGCATTAAAGTCCTGCCCGCGAAACTGCGCCTGCCTTCCGCCACTTCTAAAACCGCCGCCACCAGCTGCTCCACCAAACATAGAGCTGAAAAAGTCTGAAAAATCTTCCTGGCCATAGCCGCCACTGTATTGGGCGCGCCCGCCACCGGCATTAGCATACTGACTACGCTGTTTTTCGGCTTGCTCATAAGCCTCTGCGTGTTGCCAGTCTTTGCCATACTTATCGTATTTCTTACGATTTTCGGGATTACTCAACACTTCATTAGCCTCGTTGAGCTGCTTAAATTTCTCTTCAGCTTCAGTATCACCGGGATTGACGTCAGGATGGTATTTACGTGCCAGTTTGCGATAGGCTTTCTTGATCTCAGCCTCGCTGGCGCTTTTATCAAGGCCCAGAACTTTATAATAATCGATATACGCCATAGGATCTGCTCGTTAAGAACTTTGGTCTTTTAAGACTTAAAGTTAACGAGATATGGGCGAAAGCGATGCCTGATAAATTTTAAAATTTAGTTAGAATTTAATCGCTTTTGAAAAGGATTAGGTATGGCTTTCGCAAAGCGAAATAATCAGGCCAGGCTGTTTAGGAAAAAAGCAAGTATGAGTCCCAAAGCAGCGGCAATACCAGTCCAGTACTGGTCATTTTTAAAGGCTTTGGGAAAAACCTCAATGGCCAGAGAAGCTACAACTGCCCCACCCGCAAAACACCTGATATAGGCCAGAGTTTCTTCGGCTACGCCAGCAAGCAATTGATTACCTAAATAGGCCGCCAGCGACAAGATTAAAGCTGTGGCAGACCATAACAGTAAAATTTTCTTTTTTGAAGATCCATTTTCGGTCATTTCTTTTGCGCCACCTGCCGCTTCCGGAAGATTCGACAGGAAAATAGAACCGGATAGCGCGGCTACTGCCAAAGCATCTGCGCCAATAAGCGCAACACCTAGAGCCAGATTTTCAGGAATACCGTCTAAGGTAATTGCTGCGAGTAAACCACCACCGCTATCTGAGCCCCACTTCTTTTTTACCAGATAATCGAGACCCGTAAACACCAAAGCCCCTGCAAAAACAAGAGCCAGCGCTATACCGGTTTGCGCCTTTTCAATTGCAGGATTTATGAGTTCGAGTACTGCAGAAACAATGAGGGCTCCTCCTGCTAATGCAACGAGAAAGCCCTCTGTTTTTTTAGAAAGATTGCCATAAATACCCCAGACAGCACCCAAAATCAGAGCGCCGGAAACTACGGCAATGACAATTAAATTCATTTATTGCTGTGCATTGTCTTTAACGTCAATCAATTCCACGTCAAAGATTAAAGTCTCACCCGGACCAATTCTAGGACCAGAACCACGATCGCCATAAGCTAAGTCAGAAGGAATAAAGAACTTATATTTTGCTCCTTCTTTCATCAGTTGCAAACCTTCAGTCCAACCTTTGATTACCTGACTTACCCCAAAAGTAGCTGTCTGGTCTGTTCCCATATTTCCGTCAAAAACGGTTCCGTCAATAAGACTTCCTTCGTATTTCACTTCCACCTGATCTGTAGCAGTAGGCATATCACCAGAACCTTCTTCAACTACTATGTATTGAAGACCACTGTCTGTAGTTTGAACGCCTTCTTTAGTTGCGTTTTCTTTTAAGAAAGCAGCACCCTTTTCTTTAGCTTCAGCAGCTTTAGCCATTGCAGCCTCTTCCTGCTTGGCACGAAGCTCTGTTTGAAAACGGGTCATTAAAGCTTGCATAGTTTGTTGTGAAAACTCAAGGCTGTCTGTAAATCCTTTACGAACACCAGCTTCGTACACATCAAGATCAAACAACTCATCAGGATTGTCTCCCAATGCCTGCTTAAACTGAGCACCGCTGTTAGCGCCAATCATATACGAAACAGAATCTTTAAAGGTCTTAAGTTCTACATCTCCAGAACTCATTTTAGAATTATCGCAGTTTACCAGTGTAAGTGCTACAACCGGAAGCGCAAGAAATACTTTATTTAATTTCATTGTTTTAGGTTTTTAATTTTCGTGTGCAAATAACGGGATATTTAAAGGTTTTCAAAAATCCTGAGCCCTTTAATATGGATTGAATAACCAATACTCAAGGGTTGTCACGGTTTATTTTAAAACTTCAAGCAATTCAACATCAAAAATCAACGTGGCATAGGGTTTAATATCTTTCCCTGCCCCGCGCTCGCCATAAGCCAGATCCTCCGGAATGAAAAAACGGTATTTACTACCTACAGGCATGAGTTGTAAACCTTCAGTCCAGCCGTTAATCACCTGGCTCACGCCAAAAACTAAAGGTTCGCCGCGTTTATAGGAAGAGTCAAAAACCGTCCCGTCGAGAAGCTTTCCTTCATAATTCACCTTTACGCGATCGCCGGGGCCCGGCTTTTCACCGGTTCCTTCTCGTAATACTTCATATTGCAGTCCGCTCTTGGTAGTTATAATTCCCGGCTTTTTTGCGTTCTCTTCTAAAAACGCTTTGCCTTCGGCCTTATTTGCAGCAATTTGTTCCTCCCGCTTAGCCTTTTCAATCTTCTGCATGGTATCGTTCAGTTTCTGAAAAAGCTTTCGCGTAGCGGCTTCATCAAGTTCAATGGCAACCGAGTCTTTAAACGACTCTTTCAAACCCGTTTCAAACACAGAAAGGTCAAAAAAGCCACCGGGCATCTCACGTAAATTTTCGCCACTATTAATACCCATAGCGTAGGAAATAGAGTCCTGAAAGGTTTTAAGCCGAAAAGGTTCAGGCTGTGATATGGTTTTTTGAGGTGTACTGCAATTCGCCAAAGCAAGAGCCGCAAGAGACACCAATACAAAAGTTTTAATATTCATAGATCGTAGGTTTATTTTGAGGCGCCAAGTTAATTAATATGCTTCAAAACCTGAATATTAAAATGCTTTACTAACTCACAAAAGCGCTGTAACCGGTAATTGCCCGACCCACAATTAGCGAGTTTATTTCTTTAGTGCCCTCATAACTGTAAATCGCTTCGGCATCTGCCACAAAACGAGCCACATCATACTCGAGTAAAATACCGTTACCACCCATTACCTCACGGGCACGGCTCACCACATCTCGAGTGCGCATAGAGCAGAATACTTTGGCCAGCGACGCGTGCTCATCGGTAAGCGTGCCGCCGTCCTGCATTTCGCTAAGGCGAAAACACAACGTTTGCATTGCAGTAAGGTTAGAAACCATTTCTACCAGATGATTTTGTATCAACTGAAAGCTGGCGATTGGACGACCAAATTGCTCCCGCTTTTTCGTGTATTTTAGCGCTGCTTCATAAGCACCACGGGCACAACCCACAGCCTGCCAGGCTACACTTGCACGCGTCATCTGTAATACTTTTGCGGTATCCTTAAATGAGTTTGCATTCTGTAAACGGTCGCTTTCAGGTACGCGGCAATCGGTTAAGGTGATCAAGGCATTTTGAACAGTACGCAATGCCATTTTATCCTCCATTTTCTCGGCCTTAAAACCGGGGTTTTCCTTGCGTACGATAAAGCCTTTTACACGACCGCTATCCACATCTCGCGCCCAAATGATTGTAATATCGGAGAAGGTGGCATTACCGATCCATTTTTTCTGTCCGTTTATTACCCACTCGTCGCCCTCTTGTTTACAGGTGGTGCCCAGACCGCCGGCTGCGCCTGAACCTACTTCGGGTTCAGTAAGACCAAAAGCACCTATTTTTTCAAACTTCTGCATTTTGGGCAACCACTCCTGCTTTTGTTCTTCGCTTCCGCAGAGGTAAATAGAGCCCATTGCCAGGCCACTGTGTACCCCAAAAAAGGTAGAAATCGACACATCAACCCGTGCCAGCTCCATCGCCAGAATTCCTTCCATCAGAAAACTTTGATTGGGGCAACCGTAACCTTTGTAGGCGATACCGGCCATATTGAGTTCAGCAAATTTGGGTATGATCTCGTGCGGAAATTCGGCTCTATTCCAAAAATGATTGGCAATAGGTTTAACCTCATCTTCCATAAAGTTGCGCATCTTCATCTGCAGTTCGCGCTCTTCCGGACTCAATTTTGTAGCCAGATTGTAAAAATCGCCATCAATAGGCGGAAGTTTGTGCTGGCCCTTTTTAGCCTGCGAATTCAACATTTTCATCAGGCCCTTAAGCTGGCGATCATCGAGATTGCCCACAGCGCTCATTACCTGAGATAAATCTACTTTTTGAGAGAGTTTGGCCAAAGCATCTAAATCAACCGATTTTAGAAGGCCTATTGTATTCTTTACTTTTCCGAATAACGACATCGTTTGCGTTTTTTATATGATTGTTTAAAAATACCAAGCTTTTAAAGCCATTCTACCCAAAGAACTGTTAATTGAGGGGTAAACCCCTAGTAAATAATCTACTTGGTAAAGGAAGCGTCTTTGCTATCAATTCAAAGCCTGAACCAGACTCTCGTGCAAAAAAGCGCTTTGATTTTCTGAAGTTTTAATATGCAGCCAGTCGGCACTGCGGCCTAGCACCCAGATGGTATCTCGTCTACTGAGGCTTCCATTCTTTTGCATTTTTGCTGAAGGGCCCTGACGTAAATTGGCTTGCGAGGCATTTACAACAACTTTGGTTGGAATTTCAGTCGATGTTTCGCTAATTTCAGGAAACGCTGCTTCCTCTATAAACGGAAATGGATTAATCGCTCCGCTTCCCCTGCGGTAAATCCCAAAATGCAAATGGGGTGGCGTAGTACGGGCGTTACCGGTATTGCCTATCAAACCCAATGTATCGCCAACTTTTACGCGTTGTCCACGGCTGGCAATAATACTGTCCAGATGCGCATAATACAGGCTGCTCCCAAAGAGCCCATCACGCAACCACACCTGTTTACCGCCTAAACCACGGTTACCTGTACTGCTCACATAACCGGCTACACTGGCCAATACAGGTGTACCCCGACTGGCAAATATGTCTACCCCTTCGTGACTGCGACTTCCGCCATCGCGTGCTGCCCCCCAAAAGCTTTGTATTGCCTTTGACGAAAGTCCCGCCACGGGAAAAGCATAAGCAGGAGCACTGCCAAAAGACATAGTAAAATCACTGGTTGCGCCAAGCTGCGGTTGAATCACCAGCTTGAAATCGCCTGTATTTTTGGGCGAAAAGTTTAAAGATGCTGTTTTATAATCGGCCTGCTCAAGGAGTTTGTAGGGCCGGATGCTGTCTGAAGTTTTTTCGTAGATATCTATAAAAACCAACGGATTTAGGGAGTCGGTCTTTACCTGAAAATGGTAGTTTCGCCCCAACTCGAGTTTCAAATTGTACGCATAAACCGGAAGATTGTCTGCATTAAAAACACCCTGTTCGGCATACGGTAGTTTTACCTCAACACTATCCTGTAAAGCCCGAGCAAATGCCCGGTTCCAATTAAGATAGGGCAGCGAATCGTTGTCGAAGTTACGCGCATACACCTCCCGTGCCGTGGGCTGTGTGATGACATCAGTCACCTGAGTGAGTTTGTTGCAGCCTGTAATCATCAACAGGCTTAACAGGATCAAAAAGGCAGTTGGGTAGTTTCTCATAGCACGTATAAAAGTGCAGAAACTATGCCAGCGACTCCGTTAAAATAACGATAATTGTCCCGGCCTGTATTTTTCAAATAGACTGCAATCAAGCGGATCAATACCGCGGCCTTTTAAGTACTTTTTGCGACCCAGCTCTACCTGAGCTTTGATCTGCTCAGCAAACTCGCCGCTGCCGCGCATTCTACGACCAAATTGCGAATCGTTGAGATTTCCGTCGTGGCAGGCGGCAATCTGGTTGAGTACTTTATCTGCCCGGTCTGGCATTGCGGTTTTGAGCCAGTCTTCAAAAATTCCTGCGATTGCCCCGTTAAGCCGTACCACGGTATAGCCTACCGAGCGGGCGCCGTGATCGGCAGCGGCTTTAATAAGCGGTAACACCTCGTGGCTGTTAATCCCCGGAATAATGGGCGCCGTCATCACATTAACGGGAACGCCGGCTTCACTTAGTTTTTTAACCGTCTCCAGGCGCTTTTTGATGCTGGCGGTGCGGGGTTCGAGCAGACGACGCGTTTTTTCTTCAAGTGAGGTAATAGACATATTGACCTGAATCAAATTGCATTTAGCCAACTCCCTGATGATATCCAGATCGCGTTGTACAAGGGCATTTTTGGTAATGATTCCTACCGGATGCCGGTATTTGTAAAACGTCTCCAATAGTTTTCGGGTGAGTTGAAATTGCTTTTCAGCAGGCTGGTAACAGTCGGTATTTCCGGAAAGAACGATGGGAGCGGCCTTGTAGCTTTTCCGCATAAAATAGGCTTCGAGCAATTGTACTGCATTGCGCTTTACGAGAATGCGACTTTCAAAGTCAAGCCCGGCATTATAACCCCAGTATTCGTGTGAATTGCGCGCATAGCAGTATACGCAGCCGTGCTCACAACCCTGATAGGGATTGAGCGAAAAACCCATTCCCACATCGGGACTGTCTACTTTATTGACTATGGTCTTGGGGAAGGTATCTATAAAAAGCGTCTTGAGATTTTGAGGCTCGTCACCTTCCTGAGCGCAATAGTTTAAAAAATCATCACGGGTTTCGTGATGATTTTTATCAAATCGATTAGCGATATGTTTTTGCGCTCCTCGCCCTTTGAGGTGTTCTCCTTCTGCCTGCATAAAATTGGATTTATTACAAATATATGGAATAATTCCTATTTATTTGTTTTAGACATTTAGTAAGTGGATAAGCCATTTTATTAAAATGGAAAAATTTTGAAAAATAGTAATGAACGGCGACCTTCTCCAAATTAATTATTGGAGGTATCAAAAACCATCTATACTCGTGAAAACACTATCTTATCATATCAATTATATCAGTATCACTAGAATGTTGATCCTTTAAATATTGTTCCAAGTTTTTGCCTTCGATTATCATTTTTGGTATGAAACTTTTTAGAAATGATTTTACTTTGCTTTCGGTAATTACTTTGACAATTTGTTCTCTATGAAATTCATATTTCTCTTCAAATAATTCTTCCGTATTTAAGTTTAGCTCTTGCTTTTTCATTTCAATTCTTTCATGAAATTCAAATTCAATTTCATTCGTAATAAGCCTAATATCATTACTATTTAAAATATATGAGAAGGCAGTATAAACTAAATTGATATTTACATATTCCGATAATATTTCTTCATGATCAAGTTTATCAAGATAATTGACTGATTCATATTTCTCTAAAAAGGGTAATAATATATATTCAATAACTTTCTTTTGATCCAACTCGGAGAGAAGCAAGTAAAAATGTTCTCGGCTAGATCTCAATATTTTATGCCCATCCAAAATACTCGATAGAATCTTTCTGTATACTTCTTTCTTATTTATATCATCCAATTTTGAAATATAAGATGCAGCAAAATACTCTTGTAGTGATCTATGTGGAAATGTATAATCAATTCCTTCCTTATTTAAAATTCCAATTGCAATTTGAAGATCATTAATAATCTTTGTGTTGTCAAACTTTAAATTGTTTTTCTTTGACTTAATTAAATCTAATTTATCAGTTAAATAGTTATTTGGAAATATAAATTTTTCTTCGAAAAAGGATAAAAACGAAAATAATTGGAGGACCTCTTCAAATTGCTCTTTAGATAAGCCGCACATTTTTTCCCTAACAAATGCGAGTTTAGAAACACTATCATGAATGGAATAGAGAGTGTCAAACACTTGATCGTAGAAATCACTTCTTTTTTGTGGAACATCTGAATAAGATTGAAAGGTTAAAATAAACATAGAGAGTAAAAGAGGATTACTTAAAAACTCTCTATATGATTCATTCTCTTTCTTGTTCACAGCTTCTATAATTTTATCAGCTAATTCATTTTCTTGTGATGGAATTTGTTTTTTAACAAATGAAGCTATTTCTTCCTCTTTTAACTCCGAAACATAAAAATTCTCGAACAGAGGTAATGTCTCAATGTGAGTATGAGGGCGAGATGTTAAGACATATTTATTATTTGGAAACTTTTTAACGAAAGAATCTATGTCTTTCGTAGTTCCTTCTTTTATTTTGGAACTTATCTCATCATATCCATCCAAGAAGAAAATAAATTCTTTCGAACCTAACATTCTATCAATTATTGTATTAGTTAAACCTAATTTTTGAAATTGAAAGATTTCTTTATAGATGTAATCACTTAGCCTACCCTCGTATTCGTTTAAATATCTTAATTCTACTTTTATTGGAATCTTGTATCTCTCCTTAAAGCAGTTAGTTAATAAATATTTTATGATTGTGCTCTTACCACTTCCAGCATTACCAATAAGAGTAATATAATTTCTATTTTTAAGTAAGTTTTTTGCAGATTTGGTAGGAATTCTAGTTGAACCTTGACCTTGAATAAGATACAGTGGTTCGTAAAACTCATTCAGCGATTTAGGAGTAGATCGATGTAAAATGGTTTTAGACCAAAAATTTCTTTTGTACTCTTCTACTTGATACTCTAGAATCCTATTAGATAGAGACTGGTTTAATTCATCTCCTACTAATCCCAAAATTTTGTCTAACGGTCCTTTGAAAATTTGACTTATTTCCTTTGTGTTCATATTTTTCCTTAATACTGACTTATTCTACAAACAAATATAGCCGTTACACCCTATAATTTACAGTTATCAATAATTTCTGATATGCCTATCAGAGTATTAAAAAAAACCGCTTACTAGCGGTATAAATAAATGAAATATTTCAAGAATTATAGACTTGTGCTACGTTCAGGATTTTTCTATAAAATTAATTTATCGTTCCTCTTCTTGATTCAATATTTTTTCTTTGGTCTACTCGCTTATCTATTCTTTTAGCAATTTCCACTCTAAATGAAGAATAATCCCTGTCTTCACTATTGGCATCTTTCATGATGTCAGAAAATTGTAACCATGCTTCATATTTCTCCCCTTCTTCAAGGTTGGATAAATAACCTTCAAGACTTACATAAATATCATCAGCCATAGATTTTGCAAAATTGTCTTTCCAATTTCTTCTGCCATGTAGTACTTCAGGTTTTACGAATGCTATCAATATTATAAGCAAGGTATATGCAATGAAGAATGCTATTATTGAATAAATCAATATATCCCGATGGGATTCTAGCTTTAAAACTAATATTCCTAATAAAGCCTCAACCATCAATAAAATCAGAACCAAAAAATTGATCGGCTTTTCTATTGCTTGAATAATCTGTGTTCTATTCTCAGCCATAATATTGAATTTTTGGTGATTCCTCTCCCGCTTTATTAATCAGCTTCAATAATTTTTTCAATTCAAAATCATTTACAATAAAATTTGTTGCTTGTGGGGCTCTAAAAATTAGTAATTCTGATAAACTAGGTTCTGAAATTATCTTAGAACTAGTTATTGGCTTTTCAAATTTCACTTGATATTCTACATCTACACCATACGTGTCCCAATTATTTTTTATATATGGTTTTGAAGTAATATTACCCCAACCATAAATTCCTCGAAATCTTTTATCTCCACCCATCCAAAAGAACACTAAGTCACCTGGCTGCATCTTATTTCTATATCTTGTTGCATACCAAGTATCTTTCTCATTCACGATGAGTTTTTCTCTTAAATCAAACCTTTCAGGCATTGACTGAAAAATAAATGTGTTCATTTCGTCTTTTTTAAATTGTCCACAACTCATTATACCTAAACAAATATAATTGTTTCAAATAGTGATTTACAGAAATCACCATTTTTTAATGCTGATTATCAATACTTGACACCTATTTAAGAACAAAAAAACCGCTCTAAGGCGGTTTTTAAATTTCTTTAAGGCAGTGCCTTTATTTCCCCGGAAACTCCGCCTTACGTTTTTCTAAAAAGGCACTCGTGCCTTCTTTAAAATCTTCGGTAGCAAAAGAGGCTCCAAAACCTTCGATCTCGGTCTCGTAGCCGTTGACTCCGTTTTTAAAACCGGCGTTTACAGCCTGTATTGCGGTTGCGATAGCAACCCCCGAGTTATCGAGAATTTTTGAAGCGATTTTTTCGGCAAGCGCCATCAATTCTTCCTGAGTGGTCACGTGATTTACAAGTCCATATTGTAAAGCCTGATCGGCGTTGATCATACTCGCGGTCATAATCATCTCAAAAGCGCGGCCTTTGCCTACCAGCTGTGGTAAGCGCTGCGTACCCCCATAACCGGGTATAAGTCCCAGAGAGGTCTCGGGCAATCCCATACGGGCGTTGTCACTTGCGATACGAATGTGACAGGCCATAGCCAGTTCCAAACCGCCGCCCAGTGCAAAACCATTAACGGCTGCGATAACCGGTGTGCTCAGGTTTTCAATAAAATCGAAAAGTATTTTTTGTCCTTTTCGTGCCAGCATAGCGCCCTCTTCTTCTTCAAAATCAGAAAATTCGCTGATGTCTGCCCCGGCTACAAATGCTTTTTCGCCGCTTCCGGTAAGAATGATTACGCCTATATCTGCATCCTGATCAGCTTCCGCGAATGCGTCGTGAAGCTCCTGAATGGTTTCCTTATTTAAGGCATTTAATTTTTTAGGTCGGTTTATGGTAATGACAGCCAATTGATCATCGACTTCATACATTAGATTTTCAAAATTCATAGTACTCTGATTTAAAATTTATTGGCACCGGCAAAGGGAAAAGCTCCCGGTGCTTTCCTCGAAATTAAAAAATTTGTTTCCAATCAGGAGGGATTTTAACTTGGGATTATTTACGCTTCCGCCTTGGGAAAGACAACCTTAAAAACGGTTCCTTTTTCAACCTTTGAAGTAAAGGTAATGGTTCCGTTATAGGTTTCCACAATATTTTTAACCATTGCCAGCCCAAGACCCATTCCGCTTGATTTGGTCGTAAACTTAGGCTCAAAAATCTTAATTGCATTTTCTTCTGAAATGCCATGGCCATTATCACAAACCAGAATGCAAACCTCATCTGCATCACTTTTAATCTCTACCCGAATTCTGGGATCCTCGGTGTCTTCAGTAGCCTGAATGGCATTTTTAACCAGGTTGGTTACCACGCGTATCAACTGAGTACGGTCTAGTTTAACCGTTATTTCTTCGGCATCACTCGCAAAAGTGATATACGGCTCGGTAAAAATATCAAGGGCCAGTTTGGTTACAAAAACCAAATTTAAAGTTTCGTTTTGCTGAGCCGGCATTTTTGCAAAATTGGAAAATGCCTCGGCAATAGAACTCATCGTATCTATTTGCTGTATCAGCGTGTGGCTGTATTCGTCAAGTTTTTTACGAATATCGGGATCCTGAGGGTCAAAACGCCTTTGAAAACTCTGTACGGTAAGGCGCATCGGCGTCAACGGATTTTTAATTTCGTGGGCTACCTGCTTGGCCATCTCGCGCCAGGCTGCCTCCCGCTCACTTTGTGCGAGTTTCGCTGCGCTGTTCTCAAGCTCGTCAATCATGCCATTATACGACTTTACCAGGTTGCTGATCTCCTCGCTGGCATCGTCAATCTCAATACGCTGATTGCGTTTATCCAACCGCGTTTGGATCATTTTGTCACTAATGGTCTTGAGACTACGGGTGATGTAACGCGACAGAAAATAGGATAATGCCGTAGCAATCAGGATCATAAAAAGATATCCTTCTGCCAGGCGACGTAAAAACTCTTCCAACTCGCGGGTAATGAAATTATCATCCTGAATGTACGGGAGATTCATTATCGCCAGCGGCTTAAACTTGTTGTCGTTGATGTAGGTGTAAGACGACTGGTATTTGACGCCGTCAATTTCAGATTGTACTACCCAGCGCTTAGTAGGTGTGTTTGCAAGACCGTCGAGAATTCCCGGGCTGAGGCGGGTTTCGAGTGTATCTTCGGTAAAGGTTTCTTTTGATTTGACTAAAAGATTTCCGTCAAGATCGTAGATATTAATAGGTAACTCATGAACGTCTGCAATGCGGTAGATGTCTGAATTGAATTTTAATATCAGTGGAATATTTTCGGACTTCACCTCATAGGTAGTCTGGTCTAAGACATAATCAATCTCAGCTCTGATCTGGTCTTCTTTACGCAATAAGCGGTCTTCGTGATATTCTTTGGCCTCCTCCTTGTATTGAACCACGCTGATAATCCCAATGAGAATAGAGGCTCCTAAAATGAGCAGCACCATCCCAAAAAAGATGCGCAGGCGAAGAGAAAGCTTGTGAAATTTCATAGGCTTAGATTGCAATCAAAAACCGCGCCGTCACGCGTTTGGATTTTTTTCGCGTATACTTTTATACAATTTTATCCCCAACATCAACATAATAGCCAGCACGATTAAGCCGGCCAGTCCCCAAATCCAGTTGGTTGTACTTTTGGTAATAACCAGAAAAATAACCGCAAACAGAATAAGGGTTGGTCCCTCATTCCAAATACGCATAAACTTTGTGGTGTATTTAAAATTACCGGCCTGCAGCTGCTTATATATCTGATGGTTTTTAAAGTGGTAGGCATACAATAAAACCACAAATCCCAGTTTGATCTGCATCCAGGGCGCATTGAGCCAGCCCGGCTGAATGTGCAACATGATAAAAGCAAAAAGACTGGCTAAAATCATCGAGGGCCAGGTGATGATGTTCCATAATCTTTTGGTCATCAAGGCCAGCTGCTCGCCTAAAATCGTACGATCGGGTTCCGGTTTTTGGGAAGCTTCAATCTGGTACATAAACAGGCGCGGCACATAAAACAAGCCCGCAAACCAGGTCACGACAAAAATGAGGTGCAGGGATTTAAAGTACAGGTAATATTCTTCCATACTGCAAAGGTAAAGCTATTTGCTCGTTGATTGAAGGGGTTTCAGGCTGGTAAAACCACCCCTCAATTTCTTCGAAATTGTGTCCCCTCCTTTTTCAAAGGAGGGGAGCTCTGGGTGAGAAAAACTAGTTTTCCTCTATAAATAAGTAATTGAGTTGCATTTCATTAAAGGCCTTGTTGAAAGCCGCAACCTCATCAGTAATGAGTTGGTCAAACTTTGTCAACTCGGCATCAACCTGTTTGGTGAGTTCGTTTTTAACCGCAATATCCTGATCGGTTGGTGCAAAATCCCCCATACCTACCAGCGAATTCAAATGTGCCAGTTTATTGGTTAACCGGATTGGGAAATTTAGAGGGTCCTGACCGCTTCGGTTTTTGGTTTGATACAGGGCCTTCTCGATTTCTTCCAAATCTTCACGTAGTTTTTTAGATTTTTCGCGCAATTCTTTGGTATCCGGATTGTCTTTGTATTGCTTTTCAAAAGCACTCAGCTGTCCGGTGATGTTGCGTATTTTTTTGATGCTTTGATGCGCGTGATCTACGGTTTCATTAACATCATTGATAAAATCAAACTGCGCCTGCATATCAGCTAAATTCGCTTCCGAACGGGGATCTGCTAAAACCGTATAAGGCTGTGCGTAATCCGTTCCGTTTACATTCAATTTTACGGTATAGGTACCGGGAATTTGCTTGGGTCCTTCGGTACTGGCCCACCATAAAATCATTCCGGGCAAACGTTCTGCACCTTCATAGGTCATATCCCAGTTAAATTGGTTGCCTCCTTTTTTGACTTCCAGTTTGTCTTTTTCGCCTTTGGTGCTATACGATTTGATCGTGTCGTTTTTCGCATCAAAATAGGTGAGCGCAACACTATCTTTCTTTGCATCGTATTCCGGAAGGTAGAAATAGGTCATCACGCCACTGGGGTGATTGGTTCCTGCGGAATTCGATTTGCGACTGCCGCCATCCATGCGATAGGTGTCTTTGGGTTTGAATAGTTTTACCGCATTGGTTTTACTATCGCCATCCAATTGATGCAATACGCTCAAATCATCAATAATATACAAGCTACGACCCTGAGTAGCGACGATCAAATTGTTGTTTTTAAGCGCCAAATCTGTAACCGGAACGATAGGCAAATTGAGCTGAAATGGCTTCCAGTTGGCTCCCGCATCAAACGAAATGTACATTCCGGTTTCGGTACCGGCATACAGTAAACCTTCCTGCTCCGGGTCTTCACGAACCACGCGGGTAAAATGTTCAGGAGCAATCCCGTTGGTGATTTTTTTCCAGCTTTTACCATAATCGGTGGTTTTGTATAAATACGGTGCAAAGTCACCCGATTTGTATTTGGTTCCCGCGATATAGCAGGTTCCTTCATCAAAGTACGAGGGCTCAATGCTGTTGATCATCATCCACTCGGGCATTCCTTTGGGCGTTACATTTTCCCAATTCTCACCGCCATCACGGGTTACGTAAACGAGTCCGTCGTCACTTCCGGTCCATAACAGACCTTCTTTTAACGGACTTTCATTGGCTGCGAAAATGGTGCAGTAATATTCTACGGAAGTGTTGTCCTGTGTGATGGGTCCGCCTGACGATTTTTGCTTCGACTTATCATCTGTCGTCAAATCGGGACTGATAACTTCCCAGCTTTGGCCTTCATTGGTGGTTTTATGCACATGATTGCTGAAGGTGTACAGCACATCGGGATTGTGACGGGAGAACATTATGGGGAAATTCCATTGAAAACGATACTTCATATCTTCGGCACCGTGACCCATCGGATTATCGGGCCATACTGAAACCGAACGCACGCTGTTATTCTCGTGATTAACGCGGGTCAAAAAGCCGTCGTAACTACCCCCGTAAACAATATCCGGATTCTCCGGATCAACCGCGATATGGGCACTTTCACCACCGGCGGTGCTTTCCCAGTCTTCTTCGCTTATGCTGTATCCATCGGTGCGATGCGGAATACGAACAGTAGAATTATCCTGCTGCGCGGCATAAATACGATACGGAAACTGGTTGTCTGTTGTCACACGATAAAATTGTGCAGTAGGCTGGTTGTGATAGGTACTCCAGGTTTCGCCACCATCATAGGTAATCTGCGCACCACCGTCATCGCCCATAATCATACGCATAGGATCTTCGGGAGCAATCCATAAATCATGATGGTCGCCGTGTGGGGCATTGTTGCTTTCAAAGGTTTTACCGCCGTCTGTACTTTTATGATAGCTTACGTTGAGTACATATACCACATCTTCATCTTCGGTATCTGCATAGACTTTTGTGTAATACCAGGCACGCTGGCGTAAGTTTCGGTCGTCGTTAATAAGTTTCCAGGTGGCACCGGCATCTTCACTTCGGTAGAGTCCGCCCTTGTCTTTATTTTCAACCATTGCGAAAACCCGCTCCGAGTTTACGGGCGAAACGGCTACGCCAATAATTCCTAAGGTATCAGTCGGGAAGCCTTCGTTTTTAGAAATTTCTTTCCAGGTGTTACCGCTGTCTGTAGATTTCCATAAGGCTGAACCTGCACCGCCACTGATAAAACTGTATGGTGTTCTTCGGCTGTGCCAGGTTGAAGCATACAAAACGCGTGAATTATTGGGATCAAAAGTAAGATCAACCGCACCCGAATCTTCATTGGAAAACAGCACTTTATTCCAGCTTTTACCGCCGTCTGTCGTTTTGTAAACGCCACGTTCTTCGGTGGGTTTGTAAATATCTCCTAAAACCGCGGCATACACCACATCGGGATTATCCGGGTGAATCACAATTTTTGAAATGTGCCTGCTTTTAGGCAAGCCAGCCTGTTCCCAGGTTTTACCGGCGTCTGTGGTTTTCCACATGCCGTAGCCGGAAGAAACGTTTCCGCGAAGCGTATTTTCACCACCGCCCACGTACATTATATTATGATCGCTGGGGGCTACGGCAACAGAGCCGATACTTCCACCAAAAAAGCCGTCTGAAATATTCTCCCAGGAGCGTCCGCCGTCTTTGGTACGCCAAACTCCACCTCCGGTTGCGCCAAAGTAAAACAGATTGGGTTTACCGGGAACTCCGGTTACTGCTGCGCTACGACCGCCACGAAAAGGACCGATTAGGCGATATTCTAAGGCATCATAAAGTGACTCGTCAATGTCCTGTGCCTGAAAAGAAAACGTAGATAGAAAAACCAGCGCGCAAACAACGCCGCGTAAAAAGATGTGCATGATCAAAAAACTTAGTTAGTAGGAAACTAAGATAACTAATTCTGCTGTGACGGGGTAACTTCTAAATGCTGACTGGTCTCCCGCCATAGAAAATAAGCTGTTACTAGCGTAGAAAGCGTATCGGCTATGGGAAAGGAGATCCACACTCCTATTTCTCCGAAGTATTTAGGCAGAATCAACACCAGCGGAATAAAGAAAATTCCCTGTCTGGTGAGCGTTAGCAGCAATGCCGGAATCGCTTTACCTATAGCCTGATAATAGGCCGAACCAATCAACTGAATCCCAATGATGGGAACCGCAGCAAATACCCAGCGCATCGCACCCGGTGTATCTCTTAAAACCGCCTCATCCTTCGTAAAAACCGAAACAATAGCTTCCGGAAAAAACATGATTACTATAAAAATCAATAAGGCTACGCCACACGCATAAGTTATAGCAAGGCGAATGCTTTCGCGAACGCGTGAATAATTTTTGGCTCCGTAATTGTAACCCGCAATGGGTAGAAATCCCTGCGTGACTCCCAACACCGGAAACAACGCAAACATGAGCATGCGGCCAATAATCCCATAAACCGTAACTGAAGATTCCCCGCCAAGATCAAACAAAATATTGTTCATCAACAAATACGTCACACTTACGACTGCCTGGCGAGCAAGCGTCACAAAGCCCAGGGCACTCATTTCTTTGAGAATGGGCCAATCCAAACCAAAATGACTGATGTCAATTTTCAACTCGGAATTGTCACTCAAAAAATACCAAAGAATATAAAAGAAACAGCAGATGTAGGAAGCCGTCGTTGCCCATGCAGCACCTGCCATGCCCATATCGAGCACGTTGATTAACAGATAGTCTAGAATCAAATTTCCCGCAGACGGAATAATCATCGCGATCATGGCAAACTTAGGCTTGCCTTCTGCCCTGATCACGTTATTACCCATCATAGAAAGTGCCAGAACGGGCACTCCGTAAAGCACGATACGGTAGTAAATTTTAGCGGGTTCAAAAATATCTCCCTTTCCTCCAAAAGCAGGGATGAGATCGTTTATAAAAACCAATCCCAAAACAACCATACTTACAGTGAGTAAAAGCGTAATGGTAATCTGATTACCAAAAGTTTTTAGAGCCTTTGCCTGATTATTGGCCCCTAAAGCCCGCGAAATAATTGAAGACCCCCCAATACCAATGGCCATACCCAAAGCGGCTATAAAAAAGGAAACCGGCAGCACTACATTGATCGCCGCAATAGCAATACTCCCTATCCAATTGCCCACAAAAATGGTATCAACCAGAATATTCAACGACATCACCAGAATACCGATTGATGCGGGAACCGCCTGTTTGATTAGCAAACCTGCGATGGGTTCGCTTCCTAAAGCTTCAGATTTATTGGGCTTGAGCAATTTATATCGAATTAAAAAAGATTCCCGCCTAAGCGAAGGATTCCCGCCTGCGCGGGAATAAATTTATGCTATCGCTTTTGAGGCTTCAACCAAAGCCCAATCGTTAATCCAGGTTGCTACTACGTGCGCCCAGTCATCCCGGTCGTTCAAACAAGGGATCGTTGTAAATTCCTTACCCCCCACTTCGTGAAAAATTTCTTCACCTTCCATCGCGATTTCTTCTAAAGTCTCGAGGCAATCACTAACAAATGCCGGGGTTACAATCGCCATTTTTTTGATGCCTTCTTTACCAAAACGCTCAATAGTCCGATCGGTATACGGTTGTAACCAGGGATCAAAACCTAAGCGGGATTGAAATGAGGTGAAATAGGTTCCTTCTTTAAGATTTAGCTTTTCAGCAACCTGACGGGTGGTCTCGTAACATTGATGGCGGTAACAAAATTGATGCGCCGCCGAAGCAGTTTTGCAACAGCTACCGTCTATCTTGCAATGGCTTTTGGTCACATCACTTTTGCGGATGTGTCGTTCGGGCACACCGTGATAGCTAAATACCAACATCTCGTAATCGAGATCTTTTATTTTTTCGTTAATGCTTCGGGAAAGCACTTCAATATATTCGGGTTTGTTGTAAAAAGCGGGAATGTCTGAAAAACGCATATGCGGAAAATGCTCCTTGCGCAACTCTTCAGCTAAAACTAAAATCGTCTCTGTCGTCGCCATTGCGAACTGCGGATACAATGGAATAATCAACACCTCATCTACTCCCTGATCGTCTAATTTTTGAAGTCCTTCTTTGAGAGATGGTGTGCCATAGCGCATCGCCAAAGCAACCGGAACATCAACTTTACCGGCGACTTTTTCCTGGAGTCTTTCGCTTAACACAATTAAAGGCGAACCTTCATCCCACCAGATTTTTGAATAGGCCTCAGCCGATTTTTTGGGACGGGTATTGAGGATAATTCCTTTAACAAGCAGGGTTCGCGCCCACAGTGGCACGTCAATCACCCGCTCATCCATCAAAAATTCACCCAGGTATTTCTTTACATCTTTAGGATTGGTACTATCTGGCGAACCCAGATTGACCATAAGTACTCCTTTTTTCATGGTTTCCTTTTTTACGGGCTAAAATTACGACTTATAGCTTGTTTGAGAAGCAAAAGTGATAAGGGTTCTTACAGGCAGGTATTGGTAAAATTTATTTTGGGTGGGTTAAGCTATTTTATTCGGTCACGAGCTAACTTCGGATTTCTACGCGAATGTAAAACTGCAAAAACTATAATCTGCCGCTGTTGTTTTTCTAACTTATAGAAAATAGAATAGGGAAATCGGTTGACCAGAGATTGTCTCAACTCCTTATATTTAAATTGATAATATTGAGGATTGTGGGCTATATAATCCATTTCCTTATTTACCTCAAGTTTAAAATCTTCTGCTAGCTTGGGATTTATGGCTGCATACCACTTCTTTGCTTCCTTTAAATCTTCAAGTACTTTCGGAAATAAGATGATCCGGTACTTCATCACCAGTCTTTTTTAACCTCTTCCCAGTTTAAGGTATCCTGAGGCTTATCCTGATATGCTTGTAGGCGTCGATCTAATTCAACTTTGTGTTCTGGGGAAAGTTCATGAGTTTGATCGTTCTCTTGATCTAAAATACGCTCCAGCTTTTCCATGACGACTTCACTTTCAACACTTAAAAGCTCTTTGATGAATTTATATTTCCTCACATCCAGATCCATAACACAGTTTTATTGGAGTATTAAATTTAAACTTTTCCGACTTATTTAAAAATACAATACTAAAACATCCATCCCAGCCCTTCCATTGAAGGAAGGGAGGTTTGGAGCGATGTTATTTTTGCAAATACCTTTGCAACCTACTTCATCAACCAGGTCATAACATCTTCCAGATGTTGCCGGAAACCGGGCTCAGAATACGATTCGTCAGTATGACCTCCGCCGGTATAATACATCATCCCCTCGCCTACCTGCTGGTACCAGGCGTGTGGGTGATACACACCGTTCTTTCCGCCTTCATAAGAAGATTCGTCGAGGGTAAGCGTTACAGTTACGTCTGGATTCAAGTTTTTGAAATTGTACCATTCATCTGTTCGCTCAAAAGTCTTTGGGAACGCTTCAACGGTAACATGATCTGTTTTTTTGTTGATTCGGGCTTGTTGAATTTTTGGATGACTAACGAAATAGCCTCCTATAAAATCCCCGTACCAGGGCCAGTCGTATTCAGTATCGCTGGCAGCGTGAATGCCGAAAAACCTTCCGCCATCTTCTATATATTTTTTAAATGCTTTCTCCTGGGCTTCTCCAAAAATGTCTCCGGTAGTGTTTAGAAAGATAACGAGATCGGTGTCTTTTAAACGCTCTGGTGTAAAAATCAACGAATCTTCAGAATGGGTTACCGCCCAGTGATTTTCGGCTGCAATTTCACGTAAAGCCGCAACTCCGGTTTCTATCGAAGCATGGCGAAATCCGTTTGTTTTCGTAAAAATCAATACATTTTTGGTGGTTAAATAGGTGCTTTTTTTAGCGGAATTACAACTTACCGCCAATACCATAAGCGTTAAAAGGAGTAGCGAATTTTTCATAAAATTAATTAAGCGATTGAACATATTTTTTAGGTGTGGTACCGTATTGTTTTTTAAATGCCGCAATAAAATGACTTGCGGTGCTATAGCCAATTTTCAGCCCCACTTCATTCACATTATGCGAACCCGAAGCCAGTAGCTGCCGGGCAACTTCCATCTTATAATCAAACAGAAAACTGTAGACCGAATCGCCATAAATTTGTTTAAATCCTTCCTTGAGTTTGTTCAAACTCAGGTTGATCTCATCCGCCAGTTCCTGCAAGGAGGGCGGTTCTGCCATCCGGTTGATCACAATATCTTTTGCCCGCTTGATTTTTGCCACATTGTCTTCATCTACCAGAAACGGACATTGCTCGGTATCTGCTTCCGAAGGCCGGTTAAAATACAAACTGAGTAATTCATAAGCTTTGCCTTTAAAGTAAAGCGCTTTTACCGAAGGGTGTAAATTGTAGTTGATCAATTGATTGAGTACAATCGCCATGGAAGGTGAGATCGAACCGTCTTTGTAATATTTACGATCCCGGTTTTCATCACTTAAAAAGGTGATGAAATCCGCTTCACGCGAAAACAGAGAATGAAATTTCTTAATTGAAATGAATACGGAAATAACCCAGCTATCGGGTGCGATTTCTAGATTTATAGGCAAATCCCGCTGTGGGTTGTACAAAAGCAACGAGTGCTCTTCAGCCAAAGGCAGCTTGTAATTGCCTTCGTTAAACTGAAAAACCGAATTTCCCTTTGCACAAAAATGAAACTGAATATAACTGCTGTCTACCTCTCGTGCTATCAGCTGATTTTCAGCTGATTCGTTATTAAATTTTAATATGAAAAATCCGTCTTCAATATGCGTTTCACTGTATAAACCTGAAGCGTTATTTTTTAAAGTTTCCATCGCGTGAATTTCGTCTATTATTTAGATTTATTCTAAACAAACTAGTTTTACAAAAATCGATTTACCCCACTAAATTAGCCCTTTTTCAGGATTTTCGTCAAAAAAAACCACTTTTATTCGGGCATCGTTAAAAATCATGCTTTGAGCGTTATTTTTTAAGCGGTGCACAAAATACTTTTGCAGCCTATCTTATGAATACAAACGGCAAACGACATTTTTACCCGGCTTACCCCGGGGATTTTTTCGCCATTGGCTTAAGCTATCTCAAAGCGGACGCCGAAACACGCGGTCATTTTGCTGTAGATGCAAAAATTCAGGACCAGATTTTACTGCGCGCCAAAGAAGAAGGCATTGAAGGTCTTAGCATCATTTCTACCTGCAACCGTACCGAGTTGTATGGTTTTGCCCAGGAGCCACTTGATCTGGTGAAATTACTTTGCGAGCATACACGCGGGACGATTGAAGAATTTGAAGCCGTTTCTTATTTCTATAAAAACGAAGACGCAGTGGCGCACCTGTTTAAAGTGGGTACTGGTCTCGACAGTCAGATTCTGGGAGATTTTGAGATCATCAGTCAGTTAAAAAATGGGTTTCGCAGAGCGAAAAAATTAAAACTGGTGAATCCTTTTATGGAGCGGTTGATCAATGCCGTGATTCAGTCCAGCAAGCGCATTAAAAACGAAACCAACATTTCAAGCGGAGCAACCTCTGTGAGTTTTGCTTCGGTACAGTATATTTTGTCGCGGGTTCCTTTTGTTTCCGAAAAGAACATTTTGCTTTTCGGTACAGGAAAAATTGGGCGTAATACCTGTGAAAATTTGGTCAAACACACCCAAAACGACCACATCACACTTATTAATCGCACCAAGGACAAAGCCGAAAAAATAGCGGGCAAATTCAATCTAATCGTAAAAGATTACGCCGATATTCAGTCTGAAATCGCTGCGGCTGACGTGCTCATTGTGGCAACCGGAGCACAAAAGCCCACCATTTCTAAAGAGCTGTTATACCTGAAAAAGCCCTTATTGATATTGGATTTGAGCATTCCGAAGAATGTGAATGAAAACGTAGAAGAAGTAGAAGGTGTAAGCCTCGTGCATCTGGATCAGCTTTCGCAAATCACTAATGATACGCTCAACCGTCGTAAAAAACAATTGCCGCAGGCACAGGCAATCATCGATGAAATTAAGGAAGAATTTTACGAGTGGCTCACCACCCGCCAGTTTGCGCCCACTATTAAAGCTCTAAAATTGAAACTGGCCGATATGAAAGCCGGCGAGATTGACAATCAGCGTCGCAAAATTGCCGACTTCAATGAAGAACAGGCTGAAATCATCAGCGAGCGCATCATTCAGAAAATTACCACGCAATTTGCAAAACACTTAAAGACCGAAGACCTCTCCAGCACCGAAAGCCTGGATCTCATTCAAAAAGTGTTTAATCTTCAAAATAACTAAGCTTTGGCAAAAACCATACGCATAGGCACCCGCGATAGCGAACTCGCGCTTTGGCAGGCCCATACCGTGCAGGATCAACTTAACGCATTGGGTTATAAAACAGAACTGGTTTCGGTTAAATCTACCGGCGACCTCATCCTTGACAAACCCCTTTACGAACTCGGTATTACCGGGATTTTTACCAAAACCCTGGATGTCGCGATGATCAACGGCAGCGTAGATATTGCCGTGCATTCTATGAAAGATGTGCCTACGCAATTGCCCAAAGGCATCGTTCAGGGAGCGGTTTTACCCCGCGCAGCGCAGGAAGATATTTTTGTGTTTAAGGGCGAAAAAAACACGACTGCATTTGAAGATGCAACGACCATAGCAACCGGTAGTTTGCGACGTAAAGCGCAATGGCTGCACAAATATCCAAAACATAGCGTTGTTGATTTACGCGGCAATGTAAATACACGGCTTCAGAAAGTTGAAGACAACGACTGGGCGGGAGCCATTTTCGCAAAAGCCGGTCTGGAACGTATCAACCTGAAACCTGAAAATCATATCGTGCTGGACTGGATGATTCCCGCACCGGCACAAGGTGCGATGGTAGTTGCTGTGATGGATGATGACACTTTCTGCAAAGAAGCCTGTGCCAAGCTTAATGATAAGAATGCTGAACTCGCTACACGAATAGAACGTGAATTCTTACGCACACTTGAAGGCGGTTGTACTGCTCCCATTGGCGCTTATGCAGCAATTAAAGACGATCGCATTTACTTTCACGGGGCTCTTTTTAGCCTTGACGGAAGCAATAAAATGGAGATTGAAGAAAGCGTACCAGTCTCTGAGCAGCAAAATTTTGGTCGCCTGTGCGCGCTCAAAATATTAGAATCAGGAGGTCGCGAGTTGATGGTAGAAATTAAAAAGGAATTGTAAAAGCCCCTCATCCTCAATCTTTCTCCCAAGGGAGAAGGAAGTTACTATGAAACGAAGCAATCACATAAAATTTGCACGCCTGCTTAGGCAAGAGCTTACCGAAGCAGAAAAAGTGCTTTGGGAGTTGCTTCGTGGTCGCAAAGTAAATGGTCTTAAATTCCGCAGGCAGCATCCCCTAAAAAATTATATTGTCGATTTTTTCTGTTATGAGATAGAACTCGTTATCGAATTAGATGGCGGTTACCACAACCATCCTGAGCAAAAAGAAAAAGACGAAATCCGTGATTTACATCTTAAGGCTTTGGGTTATAAAGTACTCCGATTTACTAATGATGATGTCTTCAAAGATCCTAAGAAAATACTACATGAAATAGTTCATTACCAAGAAGAAAAAGCGGCTTTGCAGAGTAAAGATAAAGCTCCACTCTCAGGCGAGAGAGGGATTGAAGGTGGGATGAAGGCCCCCTCTCCCTCGAGGGAGAGGGCTGGGGTGAGGGTGCTCTCCACAAAAAAACTAACGCCCTCTCAAAAGAATCTGATTCTGGGAGCCGGTTTTTCGATGGTGGAATATGTCGCTATTAAAATTGATTTTCTGGATTTTAATCTTCCGCAGCAATTAGAAAATCTAATTTTTACGAGTCAAAATGCGGTTAAAGCTTTTTTGAAAAAATTAGTTGAGCGGAATGTTTCTAATGCAAATGTAAACCAACCCCCTCTCCTTGAGGAGAGGGCTGGGGTGAGGTGCTTCTGCGTAGGTTCAAAAACCGAAGCTTTACTTTTAAAAAACGGCTTAAAAGTTGTCAAAACTGGTCAAAACGCCTCAGAATTAGCTGATTTTATCACAAAAAACTATAAAAACGAGCATTTTTGCTTTTTCTGCGGAAACAAGCGAAGAGACGAATTGCCACAAATTTTAAACGAAAACAGGCTTCGTTTTCAGGAGATTGAAGTTTATAAAACCAGCTTAAACAATAAAAAATTCGAACAAAAATTTGATGCAGTTTTGTTTTTTAGTCCAAGCGGAGTGCAGAGCTTTGCACAACAAAATTCATTAGAAAATACACTTGCGGTATGTATAGGAAACACCACTGCTGCCGAAGTTCAAAATTATACAGACCAGTTTACTGTAGCTAACGCAACCACGATTGAAAGCGTGATTGCTCGTGCGGTAAAAGCATTAAATTAGAAACCTCCCGACAGCGATTGGGAAGACACGATAATTATGATTAAAAACGATTTATTCTTAAGAGCACTTAAAGGCGAAACCGTAGAGCGCCCTCCGGTATGGATGATGCGTCAGGCCGGTCGTTATTTACCGGAATTTCAAGAAATAAAAGCAAAATACGACTTCTTTACCCGCTGCCAGACTCCGGAGCTTGCCAGTGAAATCACAGTACAGCCCATACGTCGTTATGGGATGGACGCTGCGATTTTGTTTAGTGATATTTTGGTGATCCCACAGGCGATGAACATTCACGTGGAGATGAAACCCGGTGTGGGGCCATGGTTGCCAGATCCTATTCGGTCAATGAAAGATTTGGATCGAGTGATCGTACCCGATATCAACGATACGTTGGGTTATGTGATGGATGCCATCAAAGTGACCAAAGAAAAACTGAACGATGAGATTCCGTTGATTGGTTTTGCGGGTAGCCCGTGGACGCTGCTATGCTACTGCGTACAGGGACAGGGTTCTAAGAATTTTGATATTGCAAAAGAATTTTGCTTCACCCAACCCGAAGCCGCACATGCGTTGCTGCAAAGAATTACAGATACGACTATTCTGTATCTTAAAGAGAAAGTAAAGGCCGGTGTGAATGCGGTTCAGGTATTTGACAGCTGGGGCGGTATGCTTTCTCCGGTAGATTATCAGGAATTTAGCTGGCAGTATATGCAACAAATTATCGATGCGTTAAAGGATGAGATTCCGGTGATTGCTTTTGGTAAAGGTTGCTGGTTTGCTTTGGGCGAAATGGCAAAAAGTGGCGCTTCAGCATTAGGAATTGACTGGACGTGCAGCGCACGCAATGCCCGCTACCTAACCGGTGGAAATATCACCCTTCAGGGAAATTTTGACCCTACACGCCTGTTTTCGCCCCCGGCAGAAATAAAACGTATGGTAACCGAAATGATCGACGCCTTTGGCAAAGACAAATACATCGTCAATCTGGGTCACGGGATTTTACCGAATATTCCTTTGGAAAATGCCGGGGCCTTTATCGAGGCCGTAAAAGAATATAAAGCCGAACGATGAGAATCTGGGCAACGCTAAAAACCCTGAGTATTCCTCAACTTTTTAAACTTGCCCGGCTTTTTGCCACGAGACCGCATTACATCGTGCTTACACTTAGAGCTTCTAAAAAAGCAATGCGACTTTCCACAAAAATTTATGGAAAAACGCATCATAAGAGTAACAGGGCCAATGCCTTTCGCCACGCGTTGTGGACACTGCTATTGGGCCGCGCGGTATACCGCAAAACTTCAGATATAAAAAAAGCGAAGGACTGGGCGTTAAAATTCACTAATTTACACGAAGAATTGTTTGTGAATAACCCCTTGGACCGCAAGATGGATTTACACAATAATGGTTTTGGGATTGAGGTGCTAACACAGTATGTTCAAAATACAGAAGCTGAAGTAATTCATTTTCTGCAAACCGAAGCGGAAAATGCAATCCAAATTTCGGCTCCTGAAGAAGCACATCAAAACCTAAAACAGCTGGTTTATATTTCAGAAGTATGATTAAATCAATTTTTAAAGGACTCTCTGCTTATAAAGATGCATTTGGCCTGATCAGCCGGCTCAAACTCTGGAAGTATTTTGCCATCCCGATGCTTATCAGCTTTTTTACCGCAATTTTAATTGGCGTTTCTGCATGGGGTTTCTCTGATAATATAGGAACTTTTATTGCAAGGTTGTGGATCTGGGAATGGGGCGCGCAAACCGTTGCTACACTCAGTACTATTATAGGCGCCCTGATCATTATCGCCCTGGGGTTAATTGCCTACAAACACCTCATCATGGCCTTTTCTGCGCCTTTTATGAGTCCGGTTTCTGAAAAAATAGAAGCTGAATTTTATGAAGGGGTACACAAACACCGTGACACGTCTAATGCCAGCCAGCTTGTGCGTGGTCTTAAAATTAACCTGCGAAATCTGGTATGGGAACTGTTGCTTAGCATTCCGTTTTTACTACTTAGCCTAATACCGGTTATTGGTATTTTGGCAACAGCCATGCTGTTTTTGATTCAGGCCTATTACGCCGGTTTCGGAAATATGGATTATACTCTTGAACGTCATTTTCCATATCGGGAAAGCGTTAACTTTGTAAAACGCCACCGGGGTTATGCAATAGGCAACGGCATTATTTTTATGCTGTTTTTATTGATTCCTGTTGTGGGAATTATTTTGGTTTTACCTATTTCGGTAACCGCTGCCAGTAAAACCACGCTTGAACTTTTAGACCAAAAAACAAGCTATCCCAATGACTGAACTAACTGATTTTGAACTGGCACTCCTGACTCCCGATGATGCCAAAAGATTACACGTATTGTTTAAAGAAAATAAAGATGCTTTTAAAACTTATTTTCCGCAAACATTAAAAGAGCTCAAGACTATCAAAGCGTCAAAAGCGTTTATAGAACAGGCTCAAAAACACGTTGAGGCAAAAAAAGAATTTCATTTTGCGCTAACTACCACTGTGCACCCCGAAATTGCCGGACTGGTAATTTTAAAAGAAATCGATCACGAGAAGTCTGAGGCGGAACTGGCGTACTGCCTGGATAAGCGCTTTCACGGGCGTGGCTGGATTACCAACGCCGTTACGCGCATTGCAGACTTTGGCTATCTTAATCATCAAATTACCACCTACCGCATCATCACACATAAAAGCAACGAAAAAAGCATCAAAGTAGCCGAACGTAGTGGTTTTGTGTGGCATAGCACTCTGGAAACCGAATTTAAACCCACTCGTGGGAAAGCCCAGGATATGGAGCTTTACATCCTAAAAAAATAAAGCATGAAAGAGCAGTTTGTAAGCTATATCAAGAACTTACAAGATCAAATCACCTCAAAACTGGAAGAAGTTGACGGCTTAGCTACATTTAAAGAAGATAACTGGACGCGCCCGGAAGGCGGCGGTGGCCGCACCCGTGTGATTGAAAATGGCGCTGTGATTGAAAAAGGCGGCGTCAATATCTCTGAAGTACACGGCCCTCTGGCTCCCGCAATGCAGCAATATTTTAAGGTAGGCGACGTCAATTTTTTTGCCTGCGGACTCAGCCTGGTAATACACCCTAAAAATCCCTACGCGCCCACGGTTCACGCAAACTGGCGGTATTTTGAGATGTATGAAAAAGACGGCACGCTGGTAGACTCGTGGTTTGGCGGTGGTCAGGATCTCACACCTTATTATCTTTTTGAAGAAGATGCCATGCATTTTCACCAGACCTGCAAAACCGCCTGCGACAAGCACGATCCGGATTTTTACCCGCATTACAAAGCACGCTGTGACGAGTATTTTTACAACAGCCATCGCGGTGAAGCTCGGGGAATAGGCGGTTTGTTTTTTGATTATTTAAAAGCCACAGACTATCGCAGCATGCAGGATTGGTACAATTTTGTGACTCAAGTTGGTGATAGCTTTCTGGATGCGTACATACCCATTTTAGCAAAGCGAAAAGATTTAGCCTACGGCGAAAAGGAGCGCGACTGGCAGGAGGTGCGCCGCGGCCGGTATGTAGAATTTAATCTGGTTCACGATAAAGGCACCCTCTTTGGCCTTAAAACAAACGGAAGGATTGAAAGTATTTTGATGAGTCTTCCCCCACACGTGCAGTGGCGCTACGATCATCATCCGCAACCGGGAAGCCCGGAAGCCAAGCTGGTTGATGTCTTAGAGAATCCACGGGAGTGGGTTTAAAATTTTAAAATTACAGCTATGTTAGAAAGTTTATTAGAAGCCTTAAAGTTTTCTCCAGATAATATTCCGCTGCGTCTTCAGATTGCGAAACTTTATCTTCAAAACGGCAACACAAAAAATGCCGAGGAACATTTACTTTACATTATACAACAAGAACCTCAACACACCGAGGCTAAATTTAACCTGGCTAATTGTTTTTACGAGCAGGAAAAATTTAGTGCTGCCGAACTACTTCTAGAAGAACTATTAGCCAAACATAAGTCTGTTGAGGCTCTTGAGCTGCTATGTTATTGCTACATCAATCAGGGTGAACTTAAAGATGCACAAGAAACGTATAAAGAAATTTTAAGCCTGGATCGTCACTACACCAACGCTGATTTTGACGAAAAACTCAAAAATGCTTCAACTCCCACTGACACAAATTTTACAGATGCAGATGCTCTAAGTTTTATAGAAAAGCCCAAAGTTGGCTTTTCTGATGTGGGCGGTATGGATCATATAAAACGCGAAATAGATCTCAAAATCATAAAACCTTTGCTCCACAGCGATATTTACAAAGCATACGGAAAGAAAATAGGCGGTGGTATTTTACTCTACGGCCCTCCGGGTTGTGGGAAAACGCATTTGGCTAAAGCTACTGCCGGCCAGATAAACGCAGACTTTATCAATGTGGGGATCAATGAGATTCTCGATATGTGGATTGGAAGTTCAGAACGTAACCTCCACGAGATTTTTGAAACAGCGCGTGCCAATAAGCCTTGCGTGATTTTTATAGATGAAATTGATGCGCTGGGCGCCAACCGAAACGACATGAATAAATCTTCAGGTCGCACGGTTATCAATCAGTTTCTTTCAGAATTAGATGGAGTAGATTCAGACAATGACGGGATTTTAGTTTTAGGTGCAACCAATGCTCCCTGGCATTTGGATCCTGCATTTAGACGCCCTGGAAGATTTGACCGTATCATTTTTGTATCTCCCCCAGATGAGCCTGCACGTGAGAGTATTTTTAGAATACACCTCAACAACAAACCGGTTGAGCGAATAGAATACGCCAGTCTGGCTAAGGCATCAAAAGATTTTTCGGGAGCTGATATTCAGGCTGCAATTGATGTAGCTATTGAAGAAAAGCTTGAAAAATCATTTGAATCTGGTATACCGGCTCCCCTTAAAACAAAAGATCTATTAAAGGCTATAAAAAAGGTCAAACCCAGTACCAAAGAGTGGTTTTCATCGGCTAAAAATTATGCACTGTACGCCAACGACGCCGGATTATATGATGAAGTCTTACATTTCTTAAAAATTAAAAAATAATGGCTTCAGCCGTAGACAGGGGCATTACCCTATTTGAATTAGGCCGCTATGAAGAAGCGGCTAAACAACTAAGCGAAAATCCGGCAGATTTTACTGCTCGCTATTATCTGATGCTTTGTTATTACAATCTCAACCAGTATGATAGAGCTGAATTAATGACTGCGCAACTTTTGGCAGAAGATCCCAACCAACCGGATGTCTTTTTTATAAAAGCACAAATTGCCAAACAACAAGACAAGCATGCTGATGCCCAGAAATTTATAGATGAGGCTATATCAATAGATCCTGAAGATGCAGACTACTTCGGCTTTAAGGCCGGACTTCTTTTAGATAAGAAAAACTATGAAGAAGCGCTTCATTTAGCAAATCACGGCCTTTCCATGGATGCTAAAAACAGCTATTGCCTGAACCTGCGTGCACAAATTCTCACCAAGCTTGACCGCAAGGAAGAAGCCAGTGAGACTGTTGAAAATATACTTTACGATAATCCTGAAGACAGCTTTTCACACACAAACGTGGGCTGGGTTGCACTTGAGCATGGCGATCACAAGAAAGCTATGGAACATTTTAGAATGGCCCTGCAGCTCAATCCAAATAATGAATATGCCCGCAACGGAATGAGTACAGCCCTTAAGGCTAATAATTTCATTTACCGCTGGCATTTAAAATATGCTTTCTGGATTTCAAAACAAACCGGCAAGAATCAATGGATTTTTATTATTGGTATCTATTTAGCCTATCGCTTTTCTGTAAAATTGCTTGGAGAAGCCGGTTTATCTGTACTTGCGGTTCCGTTGATAATTGCGTATCTGTTATTTGCTCTGGGAGGCTGGATGATAGATCCCATCTCAAATGCCATTCTTTCTCTGGACAGAAATGGAAAGTTTCTCCTTGATCAGAATGAAAAGTATAGTGGTATTCTCATAGTCACATTAGCCCTGACTGCCTTGGTAACGGGTTCTGTATTTTATGCAACAGGCATCGCCTATTTTGCAGCTTTAGGACTTGCCTCGCTGTGTGCAATGGTTCCGCTGCCCAATTCCTTTTTGAGATACAGTAAAACCAGCCGTTATTTTGCCCTGATTTATGGTCTACTTATCCTGCTCGTAGGTTTTGTAGGGCCATTCATTGTAAAGGATACAGGCAGCGTATTGATCGCTATTATCTTTATGCTCGTCGCTTTTACCTGGCTTGATAATATTGTGAAGTAATGAAGTTGTTTACAGCTTAGAATCATTTAGAAAATCCGCGAAAGTGGGTTTAATAGTAGAAATAGTAATAAAAATAAAACTATGTTTCCATTAAGAAGAAATCGCAGATTACGTACCTCAGAAGCGATGCGTGCAATGGTACGTGAAACCCTAATAGCTCCCTCCGACTTTATTGTACCGCTTTTTGTGGTGGAAGGAAAAGGCATTAAAGATGAAATCGCGTCAATGCCGGGGTATTACCGACTCAGTCTTGATAAATTGCAAAAAGAAGTAAAAGAGCTTTGGAATCTCGGACTTAAAAGCGTGCTGCTTTTTGTAAAAGTGGATGATAAACTGAAAGACAATAGTGGTACCGAAGCTTTAAATCCTGACGGATTGATGCAACGCGCGATTAAAACGGTTAAAGATGCCGTTCCTGAACTGGTCGTGATGACCGATGTTGCCCTTGACCCCTACTCTTCTTTTGGTCACGACGGTATTGTAGGTGGCGGTAAAATCGTAAATGACGATTCGAGTGCAGTTTTAGCCGAAATGGCACTTTCACACGCCAATGCCGGTGCAGATATGGTCGCGCCCAGCGATATGATGGACGGTCGTATTTTTGAAATGCGAACTCTTCTTGAAGATGAAGGACACCATGATGTAGGTATTATGAGCTACTCGGCAAAATATGCCTCTGCTTTTTACGGTCCGTTTCGCGATGCGCTAGACAGTGCCCCGGTTGATCTGAAAGATGTGCCTAAAGACAAAAAAACCTATCAGATGGACTACGCCAACCGCATTGAAGCGGTAAAAGAAACCCTGATGGATATTGACGAAGGCGCCGATATTGTGATGGTAAAACCCGGACTGTGCTATCTGGATATCGTACGCGACATTAAAAATGCGGTAAATGTACCCGTTTCCGTGTATCAGGTGAGTGGTGAATATGCGATGATCAAAGCTGCTGCTGCAAAAGGCTGGCTTGACCACGATGCGGTTGTTTTAGAACAAACCTACGCCATTAAACGCGCCGGTGCTGACCTGATTGCAAGCTATTTTGCAAAAGATGTAGTTAAATTGATCTCCTAGTTATGCGTAATTTTTTAATCTTAATAATTGCCGTTTTGAGTTTCAGTCAGGTTTCAGCTCAGGAAAGTCTTTATAAAAAAGCATGGCTTGGAAAATGGCAAAATTCAAAGGAATATTTGATTGCTATTGCCGGGCAAATGCCAGACTCGCTCTATGATTACAAACCTACCGATCGGGAGATGAGTTTCGCTGAACAACTCGAGCATATAAACGGCAATATGGAATGGCTGGCCACTACTTATTTTGATAAAAAAGAAGCCGAAGTGAGTACTTCAGCAAACCCAAAAGAGCGTATCATTGACAATCTTGAATCTTCATTTGATCAAATTCAAGAAGCCATAAAAAACTATCCCAAAACCAAACTGGAAGAATCTGTAGCCTTTTTTGCGGGTGAAAAATCACGTTTGCAAATTCTTAATCTGCTTCAGGATCACGTCACCCACCATCGCGGACAACTCATTGTATACCTCAATCTAAACGGTTTAAAACCACCACAATATACGGGTTGGTAATTCCTAAATCTTTTCGGTTGCTATACCCTAAGCTTTTCTTAACCTCTTGGCGAGACCTTTTGATTTATAGTATATTTATCGCAAATCAAACTAACCCATGGCTCTACTTATCGCGTTTGCGTTTATTTCGATATTCTTTTCCTTCCTATGTTCTATTCTGGAGGCCGTTTTACTCAGTATAACGCCAAATTTTATTCGCATAAAGACCAAAGAAGGTAAAGGCTATGCAGAAACCCTGGCCAATTTTAAAAAAGACATCGATAAGCCCTTAATTGCAATCCTTACACTCAACACGATTGCCCACACGGTGGGTGCTATTTTGGTGGGTGATCAGGCCGGTAAAATGGCCGCTGAGTCAGGCTACGAAATGAGTATATTGGGAATCAACTTCGTGGGATTAGTTTCTACCATAATGACACTTGCAATTTTGGTTTTGTCTGAAATCATCCCAAAAACTATAGGTGCTACCTATTGGAAATCTCTTGGGAATTTCACGGCTAAAACGCTCTCATTAATACTGATTTTATTAAAATACACCGGTATCCTCTGGATCTTAATGCAGGTGACTAAGCTTGTCGGCAAATCGGCGCACGTAAGCACCATGAGCCGCGAAGAATTTATGGCCCTTACCGATGCCGCTGAAAAAGAAGGGGTGTTTGAAGACAACGAGACGACAGTGATTAAAAACCTGCTCGTCTTTAAATCGGTTATGGCCAAAGATGTTATGACGCCATTTCCGGTTGTGGTTACCGAAGATCAGAGCATGACCTTAAAGCAATTTCAAAAAGAACACCCGCATTTAAAATTTTCCAGAATCCCGGTTTATGAAGATAAATCGCATAACATCACGGGTTTCATTCTTAAAGATGATGTGCTTGAAGAAATCGTAGAAGAGCACGGCGAAAAAACACTTTCTGATATCAAGCGCGATATTCTTATTGTAAACTCCAACCAACCCATTCCGCAGCTATTTGACACGTTTGTAAAAAGCAGAGATCATTTAGCACTGGTGACTGATGAATTCGGAAACACCATTGGTATTGTCACTATGGAAGATATTATTGAAACCTTACTGGGGCTTGAAATAATGGACGAGAGCGACACTATTGAAGATATGCAGGTGCAAGCGCGTAAAAACTGGGAACGTCGTGCTAAACGAATGGGAATACCTCTAGAAAAGGTAAATACCGCTGAGACTACGGTAGAACTTTCGCCACAGCACGATACCGATGTAAAACGCGAAGATATGCCCGATTCTGATAAGCCTTCAGAATGAGCGAAGCATTTGTAAATTCGCCGTTGGGAACACTCGTAATTCAGGGAGATGAATCGGGACTGCAACGGGTTGAATTTAAAGATGAAAAAATTCCGCAAAGCGAAAACATTCCGGTTGCTTTAGAGGATGCGGTATTTCAGCTAAGCGATTATTTTGAAGGAAAACGCAAAAACTTCGATCTCAAATTGAATCCGCAGGGAACCGATTTTCAGAAACGCGTCTGGCTTCAACTTGCAGAAATTCCTTTTGGTAAAACTACTTCGTATTTACAAATGGCCAAAGATCTGGGTGATCCGAAAGTCATTAGAGCTGCGGCCTCAGCAAACGGAAAAAACCCGATCGCGATTATTATTCCCTGCCATCGCGTGATTGGCAGCGATAATTCGATGACCGGCTACGCCGGCGGAATTTGGCGTAAAAAATGGCTGCTGGAACACGAAAGTCCCGTCACCCAACAAGTTCTTTTTTAGAAGTACGGATTTCCTCAAAAAACCAAAACGCTTTTTCGGTATCTTTAAGTTATGAAAATACTAAAGCGCCTCTTTATTGGTTTAATAAGCCTTTTGGTCCTACTCGTCATCGCATTATATGTGTTTGATTACGACTACCTGCTCAAGGCTGTACGCACCATCTATTTTACCGGTCACACTACGGCATATCTGGAAGATTATAAGAAGTTTGACAATACCCTTATTGAAGCCGGCACCTCAGAGGCCTGGCCACAGGCAAAAAACTACAACACGTATGAACTCAGTGATACGCTTCAAAGTATTCATAAAGAATATGGTTCAATTGCCTACATCGTGATCAAAAATGACAGTATTGTATTTGAAGAATACTACGATGGTTTTGGGCAAACTTCAAAAAGCAATTCGTTTTCGATGGCTAAAAGTTATGTTTCAGCAATGCTGGGCAAAGCCATAATGCAGGGCTATATCAAAAGTCTGGATCAGCCAGTAGGCGATTTCATTCCGGAATATGCTGAAGGAGCAGCTGCTCAAATGACCGTTGGCGACCTGGCCTCTATGGCCAGTGGTCTCAATTGGGACGAGTCGTATTACAGTCCGTTTTCAGTAACTACACGAGCTTATTTTGATGATAATCTGGATCCTGTAATGCGTAATTTGGGAATGAAGACCGAGCCGGGACAGGGTTTTACCTACCTGAGCGGCAACACACAACTTCTAGCAATGGTGCTCGAAAAAACTACTGGCAAAAAATTAGCCGAATATCTTTCTAAAACATTCTGGAAACCCCTGGGATCCCAGGAAGATGCCCTTTGGCAAATGGATAGTGAAGAAAGCGGACTCGTAAAAGCTTATTGCTGTATTGCCTCAAACGCTCGCGATTTTGCACGCCTGGGTAAGCTTTACAAAGACTACGGGAAATGGAACGGACAGCAGCTTTTGGACTCTGCCTATGTTGCCAAATCAATTAGTCCTCGTTTTGAAGGCGAACCTTATGGTTACGGATTTTGGTTGATGGATTATAAAAACAAAAATGTATTTATGATGCGCGGCCATTTGGGTCAATATGTGATGGTCCTACCAGAAGATGATTTGATTGTGGTACGGTTGGGTCACAGCCACGGTCCATTGAGTGATAACGGCTATCCTGCTGAATTGAACACCTATTTTGATGAAGCTTATAAGATGTTTTAATTATGATCTCCAGACTCAACTTAGAAAATATACTCTTTCTTGATATCGAAACCGTTCCGCAACACGAGCACTTTAGCGATCTGGATTCAGAAATGCAAAAGCTCTATGCTGATAAGACCGAATACCAACGTAGAGATGAGTTTACCGCTGAAGAATTCTACGAGCGCGCCGGGATTTGGGCCGAATTTGGAAAAATCGTTTGTATCTCTGTTGGTTATTTTAAACTAGACAGCGACACTCGAAACTTCAGAACTACCACCTTTTCGGGTACTGAAAAAGAGTTGTTGTTTCAGTTTAAAAAATTACTTAGCGAGCATTATAACAAACCGCAGCACGTGCTTTGCGCGCATAACGGGAAAGAATTTGACTTTCCTTTTATCGCCCGAAGAATGATTGTAAATGGCATCAAACTTCCATTTAAATTGGATCTCTTCGGCAAAAAACCTTGGGAAATTCCGCATCTGGACACACTGGAGTTGTGGAAATTTGGTGACTATAAACATTATACTTCCTTAAAATTACTTACTAAAATACTGGATATTCCTTCTCCTAAGACCGATATCGACGGCAGTCAGGTTCGAGATGTCTATTACAAACAAAAAGATGTGAAACGCATCGTTGAGTATTGTGAGCGTGATGTGGTTGCAGTTGCGCAGATTGTTTTGCGCCTACGCAACGAAGCTTTATTAGAAGATAGCGAAGTTACTTCTGTATAACACAAAAAAAGCCCGATGCAGTTGCACCGGGCTTTGATTTTAATATAGCTATTTCGATTTTACTTCTTAATAAATTTAGCCGTTTCTTTCATTCCGCCCTGTGCGGTGATTTCTACGAAATAGACTCCTGATTTGAAACTGGTCACATCCAGTTCTTCAGTAAATGCAGCTTCGGTTACATTGCTGTATTCTTTAGTAAGAATACGACTTCCTTTAATATCGTAAACCGAAAGTACAACATCAACAGGCTTGTCTTCAATATCAAGCATTACCTGTACACGAGCCAGATCAACCGCCGGACTTGGGTATACGACAAAGTCTCCCTCAAAATCAGGTTGCTCTGCAAAGCTTTCGCCACGAAAAGTTTGTGGAGCGGCTGCTTCTACAATAGCGTTTACTCCTGCTGTCGCTGTACCTCGTATTACAACCTCATCTATATAAACCAAATCTCCGTTAGCACTGGCATCACACTGAAATCTAAACTGACCGGTACTGCTCAAATTATAGCTTGATGCCGGAAGATTAACAGTAGCTGTATAGAACGTGTTGTTATTAAAACTGGTCCCTCGCGCGTAAGCAACAACCGTTTGCCATCCTGAACCATCGTTGTAACGCACCCAGAAATCCTCACCATTTTCCATACTATACGCGTACATCGAGAAACTGATCTCAACATTGTCGTAAGCCGATAGATCAAATACAGGACTGGTCATTGATGAAGCAACCCCACTGTTATCACGCAACTGAATGGAATAGCTTCCTTCTGGAGAGCGAGAACCTGCATAGCGTGCACAGTCTCCACCACCATCAATCCAACCATCCCAGCCGGTTTCAAAATAACTTGCAATGAGCGTGTCATCTATAGGTCCACCGCCTCCATCGGCAGTAGTTACATTCACTGATGCTCCCGCAGAGCTATTACCCGCAGCATCTTTAGCATTAACCGTAAAAGTATATGCTGTATTTGCTGTTAGCCCGGTAATTGAAGCCGAAGTACCTGTTACGCTACCTAAGAGACTAGCTCCCTGATACACGTCATAACCGGTTACGCCCACATTATCCGTGGAAGCTGTCCAGGTTAAATCAAGGGTGGTCTCAGTCACATTGGAAGCTGTAAGATTCGTAGGAGCACTTGGTGCCTCGGTATCTGGGGTAGTTCCTCCCGCTGTAGTTACATTAACTACATTGCTGGAAGCCGAAACATTACCAGCAGCATCTTTAGCCTGTACAGAAAATGAATAGGACGTATCTGCTGTTAGACCTGTAATTGAGGCCGAAGTACCCGTAACCGTCCCCAAAAGGCTGGCCCCCTGATACACATCATAACCGGTTACGCCCACATTATCTGTGGAAGCTGTCCAGGTTAAATCAAGTGTGGTCTCAGTCACATTAGAAGCTGCAAGATTCGTAGGTGCTGAAGGAGCTTCAGTATCTGCTGTGGTTCCCCCCGCCGTAGTAACATTTACGTTATTACTCGAGGCCGAAACATTACCTGCAGCATCTTTAGCCTGCACAGAAAATGAATAGGACGTATCTGCCGTTAGACCCGTAATTGAGGCAGAAGTACCGGTAACCGTTCCCAAAAGACTGGTTCCCTGATACACATCATAACCGGTTACACCCACATTGTCAGTGGAAGCATCCCAGGTTAAATCAAGTGTGGTCTCAGTCACATTGGAAGCTGCAAGATTTGTAGGAGCTGAAGGAGCTTCAGTATCTGCTGTGCCACCTCCAAACGTAATGGTATAATCTTCTACCTCGCCATAGCTAAAGGTTTCGCAAGAAGATGGAATACCGTTATATTTCATAGAGACACGCATACGGGTAGAACCGTCTAATGCTGAAGTGGGAACGGTAAAGCTTCCACTTACAGAGGTGTTTTGATTAGCCCCCTGACTAAATACCAATTCGCCGCTATCGGTGAAGCTTCCGTTTTGGTTATAATCGATCCATACCGCATATCCTTCAGAATATACAGTACCTCTCCATACCGGAGTGATGGTTATGGTTGCAGAACTTCCGCGGGTTAATTCGGTACTAACAGCAGTGTGATCGGTATAGCCGCTTGTTGCACCACTGGCGTTATCAATGCTTCCGAGCTGTACACGCCCTATGTACTCATCTGCAACACTATTACCCTGAGAGGTACAGTAGTCTACAGGAGGTGTTTCTCCATAGGCACTTCCTACATTTACTGCATACCAGGCATTGGTAACCGCCTGCTCTTCAGCACTACCCGCGCCATAAAGATCTATAGCCGCCTGAATACTGGCAGCACGTGCATCTGCATAAGTGGAGTTGGAAGAAAGATAAAGCGACTCTGTTCTATAACTGATACGCGCAGCTTTAGTAACACCGATTCCGTTTACAGAATAGGAACTTCCTACATCATTTGTACCTGTTCCTCCTACAGAAGACAGATAGAACCAGTGGTTGAGAACCCCGGAATTGGTATGAACCCCACAATAATCGTTGGTACGGGTTGGTGTACCACAGTTTGGGTTTTTCCAGTAGGTACCACCGTAGGTATCAGGCTGACCTAAGGATTTAGGATCAGACATAGAGCGTAGGGCTGCAGAGCCTGTTCTACGGTCAATCTCGTCACCAATAAGCCATATCTCAGGATTTGGATTGGTCTCATTACCGTTTCCTTTAGCATAAAATTCAACAGCAGCACCCCAGATATCTGAAAAGCCCTCGTTAAGACCTCCTGACTCTCTTTGATAGGCCAGATTTGCTGTATAGGTACATACTGCGTGACCTATCTCGTGAGCCGCCACATCAAGAGAGGTCAAAGCGTCAAAATAGCCATTACCTTCCTGCCCGTTTGACGATCCGTCACCATAAGACATAACCGAACCATTCCAGAACGCGTTATCATAGTTCACATCTACGTGCACATAACTGCGTATTTGGGTTCCGTTGTTGTCAAAGGAGTTGCGGTTATGCTGACTTAAAAAGTAATCGTAAGTCATCATAGCTCCCCAGTGCGCGTCTAATGCCGCATCATCTTTATTAGCACTATGCTCAGCAGAAGTCCAGTTGTTGTCATTATCTGTGAACTGGTCGTAATTATTAATGTAAGGATAGGTTGACCCCGGAGCCTGATTTTTAGCATCACGGGTGTATAATTTTCTTCCGGCATCGGCAAGAATATAGCTTCCGCCACTTAAAGTGGTTTCTATAGAACGTGTACCACTATACCGCGTAGCAGCGGACCCGGTAACATAGGCTAAGGCGTCGTAATCTTCCAAAGCTTTCTTAGCCTCATCTGCCGTTCTAACCGTTGCAGCGATTTCGCCAACGTGGCCAAAACTATCAACGTGCTTGATTATACTGTTGTAAAATAGCACATCCCCTTTTTGCGCATCTACATAAACCTCTCCTCTGCTAAGCGGAAAGGTTGCATAGATATCGTATTTATAAGCCAGTTTCATGGTCGTCCCTGCATCGGTTATATAGGGTAGAACAACCAGTTCGCCTGCCGGTTTTTGATAGTCAATTTCCTGAGCAGCATCAGGATATTCCCACAAGTAGTGCTGTGCCCCAATCTGGCGCAACGCGTTTTGAAAACCTTGTTGCGGGCTGATTGCAGGAGTTGTACTTAAATCTTTAACCGCATAAAATTCACCACTAATTGCTGTGGGTGTTCCCTTTTCTGAGTGAATCACAGGACTAGAGAATTCTACGCGCACATTATCGTAATACTGATCAAAACGCTGATGCTGCATCCCTGATTTTTCAGAAATCAAATCGACCTGAGTAAAGGTATTGTCATCAGTAAGCTCCAGCTGCGAACCTAGAATAATACGTGGGCCAGTCATCGACTTAGACTGCACACGATCTAATTTAAAGAGGCCTAAAGCCTGAATGGGCTTTTTCTCTAAAGATTCTTCTGCATTCTTATTTTGAGCTTAAAGACCACACAAACTCAAACTAAGATAAGAAGCCAAAAAAATATGCCTCGAGTAGTTTTTTTTCATAAATGCTTGTTAAAAATGTTAATGTTACCTTTATTATTGTTAAAGAATTGCTTCAAATTGCCCTTTTTATTGACATAAAACAAATATTTTCGTTAAAACACATTATCACATTTAACTTTTGAATTAATAAACTGTAAGTCAATTATTTAGGTATACCTTTTAGCGTGACAAACATCGTAAATTAGCATTATGAAAAACACACTTCTTCATATAAACGACCTGCATGTTGCGTTTCAAAGTGGTAAAAATGTAAATAACGTGCTTCATGCGGTCGATTTCTTTATCAATACTAATGAAATCCTAGGGGTAGTTGGGGAGTCTGGTTCTGGTAAATCAGTGACCAGTCTGGCAATTTTAGGGCTCCTGCCTGAGCGCATTTCACAAATCACCCGCGGTGCCATTTATTTTGAAGGCAAAAACCTACTGGAGTACACTAAAAATCAGATACAAGATCTCCGCGGCAAGGATATTTCCATGATCTTTCAGGAGCCTATGAGTTCGCTCAATCCATCCATGAAATGCGGGAAACAGGTTGCAGAAATTTTGCTCAGACATACAAATGTTTCTAAAGCCGAAGCTAAGGAGCAGGTTTTAAAACTTTTTAATCAGGTTAAATTGCCGCGGCCAGAAGCTGTTTTTAACTCCTATCCTCACGAGATCAGTGGTGGACAAAAGCAGCGTGTGATGATCGCTATGGCCATCGCCTGCAAGCCAAAGCTTCTTATCGCTGATGAACCTACGACAGCACTCGATGTTACCGTTCAAAAAGAGATTATACTGCTGCTCAAAGAATTGCAGGAACAAACCGGAATGAGTATTCTCTTCATCTCGCATGACCTATCCCTCGTGAGTGAAATTGCAGATCGGGTAATTGTGATGTACAAAGGTAAAATTGTGGAGACTGGTAGTGCGACAGCCATTTTTAAAAACCCGAAGGAAGATTACACAAAAGCGCTTATTTACGCCCGACCATCAACAACCCAACGTTTAAAAAAATTACCCACTGTAGCCGATTTCTTGGCTAAAAAACCACTGGAAAAACCCGTAACAAAAGTTGAGCGCAGCGAACAACACCAAAAAATTTACGCTAAAACTCCTCTTTTGGAGATCAAAAATGTGGAAAAAGAATACTTCAATTCTGTTTCTTTTTTTGGCAAAGCCGAAAGTGTTAAGGCGGTTAATGATGTGAGTTTTAAAATTTATGAAGGAGAAACATTAGGATTAGTGGGCGAAAGCGGGTGCGGAAAATCTACTTTGGGGAACCTCATCTTGCAATTGGATAACCCTACTGCCGGAAGCATTTTCTACAACGGAAAAGATCTCACGAAATTAAGTACAAAAGAATTGCGCAATTTGCGCAAAGACATTCAGATTATTTTTCAAGATCCGTATTCGTCGCTGAACCCCAGGCTTACCGTGGGCCTTGCTATCACAGAGGCTATGCAGGTACATAAACTGTACAATTCAGCTCAGGAACGCAAAGCTGAAGCTTTAAAATTATTAGAAGAAGTAGGTTTATTACCCGAGCATTACGATCGTTACCCACACGAGTTTAGCGGCGGGCAACGTCAGCGTATAGGCATTGCGCGAACCATTGCGGTAAAACCTAAGTTTATTGTATGTGATGAGTCGGTTTCAGCATTGGATATCTCTGTACAGGCACAAGTACTCAACCTGCTGAACAGCCTTAAAAACAGCTATAACTTTACCTATTTGTTTATCTCACACGATCTTGCTGTGGTAAAATACATCTCAGACCGCTTACTGGTTATGCGTGCGGGGCAATTTGAAGAAACCGGAGAGGCTGATGCGGTTTATGAACATCCGCAAAGTGATTATACCAAAGCTCTTATAGCCGCAATCCCAAAAGGGATTTAAATCATAAAAAGAAATACCTTTTTAGCAACGTAGGCTAACTTGGCAGTTGTCTTAAAAAATTCAAGTAATGAATGCTTTGTTTTACGTAGGGATGAAATCATTATAAGGGATTTTTATTAGTTCAAAATCTACAAAAAAAGCCGCGGGGCTCCCCCCGCGGATTCTAACAAATCACAACATCAAAATACTCCTATTCTGAAGTTACATACACATCCAGGACTCCTCCCGAATCTGAATTTTAAGTGTTTTGAATTTGGGGTTTGGCTAAAGTACTTTAAAAATTGAATTTTACAAGAGAAAACTTAAATTTTATACAATAAATGTTAAATTTTAACGTTTTTAAACGTTCAAAAACGCATTTTAAACGCTTATTCAGAACTTAAGAAGTCTTTTAACGGACTTAAAGCACTTTTGATAGCATAAAAAAAAGGAACCCTCTAAGGCTCCTTTTAATTCTTAATGTTGCTAACTGCTATGCAAGTACCATTTCGGGTACTTCATCCGGAACTTCCAGAGCTCCCTCAGTTGCTATTTTGATTTCTTCGACTGTAACGCCCGGAGCACGCTCAAGAAGCTTAAACCCGTTTTCGGTTACTTCAAGGACTGCAAGATTGGTAACTATTTTTGTCACGCAACCTACGCCGGTGAGTGGCAAAGTGCATCGCTTAAGAAGCTTTGATTCTCCTGCCCTATTGGTGTGCATCATCGCTACGATGATATTTTCGGCACTGGCCACAAGATCCATCGCGCCTCCCATACCTTTAACCATCTTACCGGGAATCTTCCAGTTTGCGATATCACCATTCTCTGCAACTTCCATAGCACCCAGAATCGTAAGGTCTACGTGTTGCCCGCGTATCATCGAGAAACTCAATGCCGAATCAAAAAAAGAGGCTCCTTTAAGCGTAGTAATGGTTTGTTTGCCGGCATTGATAATGTCGGCATCTTCTTCTCCATCAAATGGAAAGGGGCCCATTCCCAAAACGCCATTTTCACTTTGAAACTCCACTTCGATATCGTCTCTCACATAATTGGCTACCAGCGTAGGTATACCGATGCCCAGGTTGACATAAAAGCCATCCTGCACTTCGCGGGCAATACGTCTTGCGATTCCGTTCTTGTCTAACATAAGTTTATTTATTAGGCTGCGGCGTCATACGCAGATAAGGTTTGATTTCGCGGTGTCCTTTTGGGAAAAATTCAGGTATTTGCTCATTGCTCACGCTTGGTGAAATCACACAGTCCTCACCGTCTTTCCAGTTCGCCGGTGTTGCAACCTTATGATAAGCAGTAAGCTGTAGTGAATCAATCACTCTTAGAATTTCATCAAAATTACGCCCGGTTGATGGCGGGTAAGTCAGTGTAAGTTTAATCTTCTTATCAGGTCCTATTACAAATACCGAACGTACCGTAGCTTTTTCACTAGCGTTAGGATGTATCATATCGTACAATTCTGCTACCTTATGATCTTCATCACCAATAATCGGGTAATCTACAGTTGTATTTTGCGTTTCATTAATATCCTTAATCCACTCCTTATGTGAGGCCACGCCATCAACACTTAGTGCAATCGGCTTTACATTACGTTTCTTAAACTCACCATGGTAATTGGCTACTGTACCCAATTCTGTAGTACAAACCGGGGTATAATCTGCCGGGTGTGAGAATAAAATTCCCCAGCTGTCCCCCAGCCATTCGTGAAAATTAATAGTTCCTTCGGTAGTCTCTGCTTTAAAATCAGGGGCGGTATCGCCCAGTCTTAAATGTGCCATATTGTTTTTTGGTTTTATATAGTTATCAATTAGTTTTCGCGTTTGCGTACCGTGCGTTGCTCAATGCGTTTTTCGTAATTCTTACCTTCAAAAATACGTTGAACAAATATCCCGGGAATATGTATCTGATTGGGGTCTAGTTCACCGGCCGGCAAAAGCTCTTCAACTTCTGCTACGGTGATTGAAGCCGAACCACACATAACCGGATTAAAATTACGCGCTGTACCTTTAAAAATGAGATTTCCGGCGGTATCGCCTTTCCAGGCCTTTATGAAAGCAAAATCGGCTTTAAATGCACGTTCTAACACATACATTTTACCGTCGAACTCGCGGGTTTCTTTACCTTCAGCTACCTCAGTACCATAACCGGCAGGGGTGTAAATTGCAGGAAAACCGCCTTGTGCAGCACGGCATCGTTCTGCCAGTGTACCCTGCGGAATCAGTTCAACATCAAGTTCTCCGCTCAACATCTGGCGCTCGAATTCAGCATTTTCACCCACATAAGACGAAATCATTTTTTTGATTTGTTTCTTATGAAGCAATAAACCCAGTCCAAAATCGTCAACCCCGGCATTGTTTGAAATACAGGTAAGCCCCTTAACGTTGAGTTTAACGAGTTCTGCAATTGCATTTTCGGGAATACCGCTAAGGCCAAAGCCTCCCAGCATCAACGTCATATCGTCCTGAACCCCCTGAAGGGCTTCAGTTACCGAGTTTACTTTTTTTGTTATCATTTTCTCATTTTAGAATAAGAAAATTACAAAATACCCGGTCTAGAGACAATCTTTTAGCAGGATTTTATAGATTTCATAAAGAAGAATTCCGCATTCGCGAAAACGCTTCAACAGCAGTAAACTTCCTTAGGGAAAGCCTTTGAGACATGCATTAGAAAAAATTCATTTTCGAACTAAACCTCGGCTATATTGATCCCTTTGGTGCTGCCAATTAAAAATCAAGTTCGTCCGGTACTTCAGTATGGCCACTTCCTTCAGCAGGAATCGAGCAGTCTATACGTATGGAAAGGTCATCAGGACGTTCAAAATCTTCCTGAGAAATCTTTAAATCTTCGTCTTCATAGCATTTTTTCATATACATCGCCCAGATAGGTAATGCCATTGTTGCACCTTGTCCATATCTTATGCCTGGGAAATGTACCGAGCGGTTGTCGCCACCTACCCAAACTCCTGTAACCAGATTAGGCACCATACCCATAAACCAGCCGTCGCTTTGATTCTGGGTAGTACCGGTTTTACCTGCTATGGGATTTTTAAAAGCATAAGGGTGACCTGTAATTACGTTCTTATACATATAATCATTACTTGCTCCCGTCCGCAAGCGAACTCCTGAACCGTATTGGGTGACCCCTTCCATAAGGTTAACAGTCACGTAAGCCGATTCTTTACTAAGCACATCCTGCGCTTTAGGAACGCTTTGGTACAAAACCGTCCCGTTTTTATCAACAATGGTAGAGACAATTTGTGGTTCGACATGAACGCCTTTGTTTGCAAAAGCTGAATAAGCGGATACCATCTCAAACAAACTCAGGTCTGCAGTACCCAATGCGATAGAAGGTACAGCCGGTATTTCACGCGTATCAACACCTAATTTTCGGATCAAATCAATTACGGTATTAGGACCCACGCGGTGCATTAAACGCGCTGAAACAGTATTAATTGATTGCGCTAAAGCTGACTTTAATGTTACCATACCTTTATAATCTCCACCCGAGTTTTCCGGACACCAGTCGCTTTGTGTACCCATCTCTCCTGCCGGAATACAATACGGATTATCAGGAATGGTGTCGCAAGGCGAAAGATGTAATTGATCTATGGCTGTGGCGTATAAAAAAGGCTTAAAGGTAGATCCTACCTGTCTTCTACCTGTTTTCACATGGTCATATTGAAAATGCTTGTAATCTATACCACCTACCCAGGCTTTGACCTCCCCGGTTTGTGGCGTCATACTCAGCAAACCTGCTCTTAGGAAACGCTTGTAATACAAAATACTGTCCCGCGGAGTCATTACCGTATCTACCTCTTTTGCCCCATTATCCCAAACAAAAACACGCATATCTGTTTCTTTATCAAAAGAGGCCTTAATTTGTTCCACATCAATATCACGGGCTGCCATCTTGCGCCAGCGGTCTGAATTGCGCATTGCCCGATTAATAATGCTTTCTTCCTCCTCTACAGATATATCCCTAAAAGGAGCTGTTTTATTTTTCTCATTCTGTTTATCAAATTCACGCTGCAGATTCTCCATATGCGCAGTAACAGCCTCTTCGGCATAGCGCTGCATGCGCGAGTCAAGGGTCGTGGTAATTACCAGACCGTCTCGGTAAATATTGTAATACTCCTCATTACCTTCTGCATCTTTCCCCTTGGGATTTTTCTGAATCCAGTCTGCCATAAACGCACGCAGGTATTCTCTGAAGTAAGTCGCGATGCCGTCTGCGTGCCCTTCCGGAGAGAAGTTGATCTTCATTGGCATTGCTATAAGACTGTCTTTTTCAGTCTCTGTAATTCTGCCGGTTTCAGCCATAAGCGCAATTACGGTATTGCGGCGCTCCAATGATTTCTCTTTTGAAATTTCCCGGTAGGGATTAAATTGTCTTGGGTTTTTAAGCATTCCGGCAATCACCGCAGATTCTTCGGGCCGTAATTCTCTTGGTTCTTTATCAAAATAGATTTTTGAGGCCGAACGAATACCCACTGCCTGAAACAGGAAATCCTGCTTATTGAGGTACATGGTGATAATTTCTTCTTTGGTATATTGACGCTCCAGACGCGCAGCGATGATCCATTCTTTTACTTTTTGAATCACACGCTCCAGTTTATTACTGGGCTCATCTGAAAACAGAAGCTTAGCCAGCTGCTGGGTTATGGTACTTGCACCTCCCTTAGAGCCCAAATAGGCAACCGCGCGTGCGGTACCCCTAACATCAATACCGGAATGTTCATAAAACCGGCGGTCTTCGGTAGCAACCACAGCATCAATAAGGTTTTGAGGCAAGTCGTCATACTTTACCGGAGTACGGTTTTCGTTATAAAATTTACCCAGCGTTTTTCCGTCTGAAGAAAGAATTTCGGTTGCGAGATTACTCTCGGGATTTTCAAGTTCCTCAAAAGTGGGCAGTTTGCCAAACACCCCCCAGGAAGCCAATAGGAATACCAGGGCCAAGGCCCCCAATCCTCCAAGAAACAGGATCCAAAACCCCTTGATGTATGTGCTGAAATCTGACTTAGTTTCTTTTTTAGAAACCTTCTTTTTTGGTGTCGCCATGTGTTTATTCTTTTATGCGCTCTATTCGCAGGCCTACATCTCTGATGCCTGAGAGCTCCGGAACAGCGTTAATATCTCCATTGCGGCGCATGGCCTGCATTACTTTAAACTGATAGATTCCCGATTCTTCAAACCTGATATTTTCCTTATACCAGAGCTTGCTTTCTTTTAGATCGCCAAAACCTTCTCCCAGCCAGGTACCGTCAGGCTGAGCCATCATATACTCCAGCGTATCTGTAACTGTTTTTCCGTTGGGAAATTGCATTTGGGTAACTAAAAAGATATTGCTAAAAGGATAGGTATTATCGTTGCGTAGGGTTATAAAGGCATCATAAGATTGTAGACTATCTGGTGCTTTAACCTTAAAAACTACAGCCGAATCACGCTGCCAACTGCCCGGTAATTCTTTAAACTCATGAAATACCGCATTGTCGTCACATGAACAAAAGAGTACTAACACGGCAAAAACAATAAAGAATCTAAGCATCTTTTTTAGGACCTCTTTTGCGGTAATTTTTCTTCTTTCTGCGATTTTTTGATCGCTTTTTGTTGTTTTTAGGCGTATCAAAGCGGGTAAGGCTATCCTGCCCCACAACGTTACCAAAATCAACTTTAGTATCGGTTACCAGATCTGCAGCATACTCTTCGAGACTGGCTACTGGTTTACTGGTTTTATTTTTTTCAAGGATTTCATTAGCCTGATCGGTGGTAAGTTTGTGCCAGTTCATCCACTCGCCCTCGTAAGCATACCACAAATGACCCTGAAAAATGTCTATTTTTTGACAAACAGCCGTTCCTTTTTCGGTTTTGAGCTTTTGCTCAGTAGACGGGAAATCTTTTAATGCATCCAGGTAGGCATCAAGCTCATAATTGAGGCAACATTTCAACTTTCCACATTGTCCGGCAAGTTTCTGCGGATTAAGCGATAACTGCTGATAGCGTGCTGCGCTGGTGGTAACCGATCTAAAATCGGTAAGCCATGTAGAACAACAAAGTTCGCGGCCGCACGAGCCAATACCTCCTAAACGGGAAGCTTCCTGACGGAAACCTATTTGGCGCATTTCGATACGGGTTCTAAACTCTTGAGCAAATTCTTTAATAAGTTGCCTGAAGTCTACCCGATCTTCTGCGGTATAAAAAAAAGTGGCTTTAGACCCGTCTCCCTGAAACTCAATATCTGATATTTTCATTTGAAGCCCAAGGCGTATAGCAATTTGGCGGGAACGCACCTTTATGGCTTCTTCCCTACCTTTTACTTCTTCCCAAACTTCGACATCGCGGGTATTTGCTTTGCGGTAAATTTTTTGGAAATCATCGGTATCAAAAGGTACCTTTTTCTTTTTCATCTGTATGCGTACCAACTCCCCGGTAAGGGATACAATACCCACGTCGTGGCCAGATTGTGCCTGTACAGCAAGCACTTCTCCCACATTGATTTGTAGTTTATCTACGTTTTTATAAAACTCCTTGCGGCCGTTTTTAAACCGAACCTCAACAAAGTCGAAAGGTTCCTGACCTTCAGGCAAACTCATATTGGAGAGCCAGTCAAAAACCGTTAATTTATTGCAACCATCGGTACCGCAAGTACCATTATTTTGACAACCACGCGGCTGACCATTAACAGTCGTACCACAATTTCCACACGCCATGTACCCTATATATTTAGTAAATCTCCAGCTTAAAATTACCGGGATTTGATGTTTAGTATTAAAAACAGAAGTCTTCTGTCTTTATTGCCGCTAAAGATACCATTTTAGCTACGCAAAAATATAGTAAAACTAAATTGCATAACTAGGAAAGCCTCTTACATTTTTAAACCTTTGGTAAAAATCAGGAAGCCGAAGACTTATCTATTTTACGGCATACTTGATTTTCATCAAAGAAAAATCCCGAAGTTAGACCTCCGGGATTCAGTTTACTTACGCTGAAATTTCAGCTTTTCAGATCTTCCTTTTTTGAAAATTTTATTGCTATTGGGTATGCCCTTACGCAGTTCTTTTTGCACATCTTCAGGCAAAGCGATTATTTCTTTACATTCATCAGAGCAGGTGTGGTTCATAGCTTCAGCACACTCATCACATTGTATAAAGAGTAAATGACAGGCTTCATTAGCACAATTAACGTGGGTGTCGCAAGGCTTTCCGCATTGATGGCAATTGGAGATAATCTCATCAGTAATGCGTTCACCGCGACGGTGGTCAAAAACAAAGTTTTTACCCTTAAATTTATTTTCAAGCTTTAATTGCTCAACCTGCCGGGCATACTCGATGATTCCGCCTTCAAGCTGATATACCTGTTTAAAACCTTTGTGCTTGTAGTAGGCACTGGCCTTTTCGCAGCGAATACCGCCGGTACAGTACATCACCAGTTTTTTATCTTCCTTATGATCTTTAAGATCTTCTTCAATCAAGTCTAAGCTATCGCGAAAGGTATCAACGTCAGGTGTGACTGCATTTTTAAAATGCCCTATCTCGCTCTCATAATGGTTGCGCATATCTACCAGCACCACATCATCGCTCTCGATGAGTTCGTTAAAAGTGGCAGCGTCTACGTGTATGCCCTTATTGGTTACATCAAACGTATCATCATTAAGACCGTCTGCGACGATCTTATTGCGCACTTTAACTTTGAGCTTAAGGAATGACTTCGCATCATGCTCAATAGCAATGTTGAGGCGTACATTTTCCAGAAAATAAATACCGTCTAGAAAACTTTTAAATTTTTCGAAATTTTGTGCAGGGACCGAAAGCTGCGCGTTGATGCCTTCGTGGGCAACGTAAATACGTCCCAAAACCTGAAGTTCATCCCAGGCGACAAATAAATGATTTCTAAACAGGTGCGGATTGCCGATTTTGGCATATTGATAGAACGAGAGCGTCAACCGGTCTTCCCCGGCCTCGTCAATGAGAGCTGCACGTTCTTTTGCACTTAATTTGTTGTACAGTTGCATGCTATACGTAATTTTAAGATTAAAAGTGGGGCAAAAATACAGTTTTTAGACGGTTGGGACAAAGGCAAACCACTTTTTGAAACGGACTGCAAATGAAACGAGATTTAAATTACTTTTAATAAACCTGTCAAAAGACTTTAAACCTAAAAATCATTTATCTATGAAAAAAGCAGCACTAAGTTTGCTTCTCGTAGCAGCTTTTTCTCTTGGATTTACTACAAATACACTTTTTTTCAAACAACCTGATACACTATTTACTATGAAACGCGTAACTGGAATTGGAGGGATTTTCTTTAAAAGTAAAGATCCTGAAAAAATAACAGAATGGTATCATAAACACCTGGGGCTGGAAACCAACCCCTACGGAGCTACTTTTGAATGGTTTCAAGAGGCAGACCCGTCTACCAAAGCACAAACCCAATGGACACCCTTTGCAGAGACTTCAAACTATTTTGGCTCATCTGGTCAGGATTATATGATCAACTACCGGGTCGAAGATCTTGAAGAACTTGTAAACCAGCTAAAAAAAGAAGGTGTTGAGGTTGTTGATGAAATGGAAACCTATGACTACGGAAAATTTATTCACATTCTTGATGGGGAAGGGAATAAAGTTCAATTGTGGGAACCTATTGATTAAACTGAAAAATGCCCGCAAGTATCACTTGGGGGCATTTTCCTGAACGGCTAATTCAGTTAATAGATATTTTTGAGTATCTCAAAAACACCATTAACCGCCATCCATTTTAAAATTACAAAACAGCCTGAAGCTTAAAACCCCTCGTAAACTGAAGTGTAATTCAGGTAATTTCTGCATCATAACTTTACAGAGTTTACATTTAAGTTGTAGATGCATAAAATGCAAAAAGGTTGCTTCACCCCAATAAAATGACTTTTATACTAGGAATTTTTCCGATATTAATGGCGTAATTATACGTTTTCTGATATTTTAAAGGAATTTTTCCAATATTTAAAGCTGCTTTGATTGCTTCCCTTAAAAAGAAATACTACTTTAGCAGCCTGAAAATTGAGGTTCTTTACGGTCTTTGTGTTGACCATTAGTTAATAAGAAGAACTCAAACTTGTAAAAACCCCGGTTCACCGGGTAAAGACTTAAAAAATCGTATGAGCAAAGAACAAGAAGCCAAATTAAAAGCCCTCAAACTTACCCTTGACAAAATGGATAAAACCTACGGTAAGGGTACGGTTATGAAAATGGGCGATAATGCCATAGTAGAAGTTGAAGCCATCTCAACCGGTTCGCTGGGTCTTGACCTTGCGTTAGGTGTGGGTGGTTTGCCTAAAGGACGAGTGATTGAAATCTACGGCCCTGAATCTTCTGGTAAAACAACTCTTACTCTGCATGCTATCGCCGAATCTCAGAAAAAAGGAGGTATTGCGGCATTTATTGATGCAGAACACGCTTTTGACCGCTTTTATGCGGAAAAACTAGGTGTAGATATTGAAAACCTTATCATTTCACAACCAGACAATGGTGAGCAGGCTCTTGAAATTACCGATAATCTTATTCGCTCGGGCGCTATTGATATTATTGTAGTGGACTCTGTTGCAGCCTTGACGCCTAAAAGTGAGATTGAAGGCGAAATGGGAGATTCTAAAATGGGACTTCATGCCCGTTTAATGTCTCAGGCGCTACGAAAACTTACCGGTTCTATTAGCAAAACCAATTGTACCGTTATTTTCATCAACCAGTTGCGTGAAAAGATCGGGGTGATGTTTGGAAACCCGGAAACAACAACCGGTGGTAACGCGCTTAAATTTTATGCTTCCGTACGTCTTGACATACGCCGTTCGACGCAAATTAAAGACGCAAATGGCGAAGTACAGGGTAACAAAACCCGCGTTAAAGTGGTCAAAAATAAAGTTGCGCCACCTTTTCGTCAGGCCGAATTTGATATTATGTACGGCGAGGGAATTTCTAAAGTAGGTGAGATTCTTGATATTGGGGTTGATTATGAAATCATCAAAAAAAGTGGCTCATGGTTTAGTTATGAAGACACCAAGTTGGGTCAGGGTCGGGATGCTGTAAAAGCTATTTTAAAAGACAATCCAGATCTTTTAGACGAGCTCGAAACCAAAATTAAGGAAGCCATAAAGCTCGCGAATCAGGCTTAGAAAAAAAAATTACAGGCTTTACGCAACCTTTTTCATCTTTAGGTATCTACCAGGTAAATATTTAAATGATGAAAAAGGTTTTTTTAATTTTAGCCCTACTTGGATTAATCACATCCTGCTCACTTGATGATGATCGTGTGCAAATTAATTATGAACTACAACCCGTAGTGGATTATGAGTTGCCAGACACTCTGGTCTGGGGTCAGCGCTATAACTTTAAAATTCGTTATATCTCCCCTACGAGCTGTAATTATTTTTACGATTTTGACTATGCGCGTCAGGACAGCACTCGCTTTGTTTATGTTTTTGAAGGGGTTTATGAAGAAGAAATGTGTACTGACACACCAACAGATACCGTGTCTGTTTACCTGCCTTTTGAAACACGATATAATTACGATTATATCTTTAAGTTTTATTCAGGCAAGGACGAAAATGGTGAAGATCAATTTATAACAGACACCATACCTGTTAAAGGTTAATGGTTTAAACCTAAGGAAAATGTGAGTCTGGACGAACTCATCAAAAAATGCATTAAGAAAGATATAAAGGCACAGGAACAGTTGTATACGCGCTATGCAAAGACACTGTTCTCTGTTTCTTTGAAATATGCCCGTAATTATACCGAGGCCGAAGATATCTTGCAGGATGGGTTCATCATTATTTTTGACAAAATTTCCCAGTACAAACACAAAGGATCGTTTGAAGGCTGGCTCAAACGCATTGTAATTAATACCGCTTTGCAGCGCTATAGAAAGCAGCGGGTTTTTAATATTGTAAACGAAGAGCATATAGAACAGGAAGATGTTCTCGTAGATGAAGAAGATGTTTCTCTTCAGTTTTTACTAAAAATAGTACAGGAATTACCAGATCGTTACAGACTGGTTTTTAACCTATATGCACTTGATGGCTATTCGCATAAAGAGATAGCAAGTATGCTTGAGATAAGTGAAGGCACTTCAAAATCAAATCTGGCCCGTGCCCGTATGATTTTAAAACAGAAAGTAGAACACTTTCAAACCGAATCTAAAACCTCGTAAAGCATTAATAGTTTTCATTCCGTGAAAGAGAAGAAAAACATAGACAGACTGTTTCAGGAAAAGTTTAAAGACTTTGAAGCACAACCCGGCGCTCACGTTTGGGAGTCTATCGCTGCGCGTGAAAAGCAGAAGCGTAAACGCGTAATCCCGCTTTGGATTAAGCTTGGCGGTGTTGCAGCTGTTATTGCACTATTACTTTTGGCAGGCAATTTTGTTTTTGACACTCAGAATACCGTTTCACCTAAACTGGTTCAGGAAAAACAGTCAGAAGATACCAACGCATCAAACGGAAGCACAAACCCGCAAACTGAAGTTGCTTCTGAAGAAACCCCAAATCAGCAAACTGAAGATAAATCAGACACCTCTGATCAATTTGATACAGTTGCTACCGAAGAAATTAAGACTGAGCAAAAAGATAATGCAGGTTTGAATTCTTATGCATCCCGCGAGAGTCAATTTGCTAATGTTACAGAACAAAAAACAAATGACACTAAAGAATCTCAACCTACAGCTAATTCAACAAAAACAGAAGCTGTAGCACTTTCGCAAAGCGAAAAGAACAAGCTCCGGAATACTACTGATGTTCAAAACAGCTCAGGTTCATCAGATTCTGACTCTTTAGATGCAGGCCTGCAAACGGAAACAATCACAACACAAAATGCTGTAGCTAAAGAAGAGGAAAGCAAAGAGCCGGAAACAGAAACAGACCCTGATGAATTGCTGCGTATTGCAAACAGGGAGGAAGAAATTGCTGATGCAACTACTGAAGATCCTGAAACTCAGAAGTCAAATCGCTGGGGTATAACACCTTTGGTTGCACCTGTTTATTATGGAGATTTTGGAGGTTCAGGTATTGACCCGCAATTTGCAGATAATGCCAAACGCGGTGATGTTAATTTGAGCTATGGCCTTCAGGTAAGCTATGCCCTAAATGACAAATTGAAATTAAGAGCGGGAGTAAATCGTGTCGATTTAGGTTACCGTACCGAGCAGGTCGCTTTCACCCCAAGTATACAGGCAAGTTCTCTTCGTAGTATAGATTATAACAAGAGTGCCTCTCAGGTACAGGTCTCAACTTTTAGTAACCGGATGAATACGATGAATTCGATTCCTAATGCTCCGGTTTCAGAAGAATTTGCATCGAGTAATTTTGCAAGTCCGTCTAGCACATTGCGTCAACAGCTGGGCTATATCGAAGTTCCGCTTGAGGCTGAGTACGCGCTGGTTGACAAAAAATTTGGTATGCAAATTATCGGAGGTTTCAGTACGCTTTTCCTAAATGACAATTCTGTCATCTTAGAAGAAGGGTCTCGATTTACTACCGAACTAGGTTCGTCAAACAGTTTGAACAATACCAGTTTTAGCACCAATATAGGTATCGGCTTTGATTACCGCATTACTCCTGCTATTGAATTTAATCTGGAGCCTATTTTTAAATACCAGCTTAACGCCTATACAAATGGGGTGAGTGATTTTAAACCCTACTATATGGGGCTTTACACGGGTATAAACGTAAGATTCTAAATTTTGAAAAAGAAGAATTAGATTTTATTAGTTGGTTAGGTTAGTCATCGTGTAGACGATGACAGAAAAAGCTGCCTGGGTAGAGGCAGCTTTTTTGTTGAAGAAACCTCATCCTTTTAGTGCCCGAGGTGTTGTTTTATCTTTTAGTAATTCGCTATGAATCGCTTTGTAAGCCTGATCTCTAAGTTCGCGGCGATCATTAGGTTCTTTACCTTCCGTTTCTAAGAACGGCAATACTTTAACGCGCATAATACCTGGCGAACCGGTAAAGAAATCATAGGAAAAGCGCTTTTTATTATCGTAAAAAACCATAGGAACAATAGGTACCTGATGATCTATTGCCAGTCTAAATGCCCCATCCTTAAAGGTGTCGAGAACTACTGAGAGATCATCTGGCACCCCACCTTCCGGAAAAATGCAAATACTCAATCCCTGATTGAGGCGCTTTTGGGCACTTTCAAAAACAGCCCTTCGGCTTTTCGGGTCTCCTCGGTCAACCAAAATACAGGTTTGCTTATAGAAGTATCCGAAAATGGGAAATTTTGCCAATTCCTGCTTACCTACAAACACAAACGGATTACGTACGGAATGCAACATCAACATAATGTCTGTCATGGATGTATGATTTGCGATGTACATATAGCTTTTGCCACGCTCGGTTTTCTCAAGGCGCTCCACTTTTGGCCAAAACCCCATTCCGTAGAGAATAATACGTGCCCAAAACCGGGCTAGCCTAAAGAAAAAGGGATACCAGGAGTCTTTTGCCACAGAAATTAGCAAGATTGGAAACAAAACCAGAATCGGAACAATAAGAATCACATAAAACCAAATGCGCCAGAGCAAAATCAGTATTTTACGTAGAATTTTTATCATTCGGGTTGTTTACAGGTTAGTACGTGCTTTAGGGCATTGGTTAATTCAAAAATAGACATTTTAAAAAGAGTTAATTGCTCAAAAGGGGTAACTTTGCGCCAAATAAAATTTAAGGCATGTCACGAATTTTAACCGGCGTTCAAAGCACAGGAACTCCGCATTTAGGTAACTTACTGGGAGCTATCATACCTGCAATTGAAATGGCAAATGACTCTAACAACGAGTCTTTTCTCTTTATTGCCAATCTGCATACGCTTACGCAGATCAAAGATGCTTCGGTATTAAAAGAAAATACCTATTCGGTGGCTGCAACCTGGCTGGCCTTTGGTCTTGATATTGAAAAAACCGTATTCTATCGTCAGAGCGATGTACCACAAACTACAGAGCTTACTTGGTATTTAAGTTGCTTTTTTCCATACCAGCGTCTTACCCTTGCGCATTCTTTTAAAGATAAAGCAGATCGCCTGGCAGACGTAAACTCTGGTCTGTTTACCTACCCAATGCTTATGGCAGCAGATATTCTTTTATACGACGCCGAGTTTGTTCCGGTAGGTAAAGACCAGTTGCAGCACATTGAGATGACCCGCGATGTGGCATCACGCTTTCACGCTCAAATGGGAGAAACCTTTGTGATGCCCGAAGCCAAAATTCAGGAAAATACCAAATACATTCCCGGGACAGACGGCGAGAAAATGAGTAAGTCCCGTGATAACTACATCAACCTCTTTTTACCGGATAAACAATTGCGGAAACAGGTGATGGGCATTCAAACAGACAGCACACCTCTAGAAGAACCTAAAAATCCCGATACCTGTAATGTTTTTAATCTGTATAAAGTAATTGCTTCTGAAGCTCAAGTTGCAGAGATGCGCCAAAATTATTTAGCCGGAAATTATGGTTACGGACACGCCAAGCAAGCTCTTTACGAGCTTCTTGTTGAAAAATATGCAAAGCAACGTGAGGCTTACAACTACTATATGAATAATCTTGAAGAAGTAGATGCCGCTCTGGAGAAAGGAGCAGAAAAAGCTCGTGAAGTTGCTAATGGGGTTTTAAATCGTGTACGTGAAAAGTTAGGCTATTAAATCAGCTCAAACAATTTTCCCGGAAGCGGACGCACCACACCTTTAAGCTCCATGTTCAAAAGCAGTGAGGCCGTCTTAAATGTGGGTAGCCCGCAGTTTAAAGCGATGAGATCGAGTTCTTCTTTACCTCGATCTGAAAGCAGGCGCCAGATGATTTTTTCCTCGTCGGTAAGTTCTACGAACAGTTGCTTTTGCACCGGTTTAAAAATTTCCTCAGGCTGCCAGTTCAAATGATAAACCAGGTCTGCGGCGCTGGTAATCAGTTGGGCTTTTTGAGTCTTGATTAAATTATTACAGCCTACACTTTGCAGATCATCTGCTCTTCCAGGAACAGCGAATACGTCACGATTATAAGAGTTTGCGATATCAGCGGTTACCAGCGACCCACCCCTTTCAGCACTTTCAACAACCAAAGTAGCTTCGGCAATCCCGGCAATGATTCGGTTACGCCTTAAGAAATTGGTTCGATCAAAAGCGTCAGAACTCCAAAAATCTGTAATAAAAGCGCCTTGTCGTTCAATTGCCTTTTGATATTTAGCATGCACTTTAGGATAGATCTGGTTTAAACCGTGTGCAAGAACCGCCAGTGTATCAAGGTCGTTATCTAGGGCCGCAGTGTGTGCTGCTATATCCACACCATAAGCAAAACCTGAGACAATAAGCGGCTGCAGAGGTGCAAGCTCTTCAATAAACTTTTTAATAAATTGCAGCCCGTGAGTGGTGACTTTTCGGGTGCCCACAATTGCCAAAACCCGCTTTTTATCATAACCTGCATCACCGCGTTTAAAGAGCAAAATGGGACCGTCAACGCAATGCTTTAAACGCTCAGGATAGTTTGCCTCCATAAAGCTGCAATACGAAATGCCCTTACTTTCAATAAAACGCAACTCCTCTTCAGCAGCTAGCCTGTGGCTTTTCTCATAAAACTCTTTCAGTCTTACCTCGCCAATACCATCAATTTTTAAAAGCGTTTCTTTCTTCTGCCGCAAAACATTTTCAGCGGTCTCAAAGCGGTTGATAAGCCGTTTAATAGAAGTATCTCCCAGATTAGGAATACGTTGCAGGATCAAATAAGCCTGAAGTTCGTCTTGCGTCATTTATGAAGCCCTTAGGTTGATTAGGTTTACGGGGGCGCTAAGCAACTTAGCCTAAAGGTATTATAAAATTGTTAACAAATCACGGTTTATAAGTTTAGCCCGGTGGCATTTTTTTTTAATTTTACGTTATGCATTTTACAACCTACATCAGCGATTTACTATACCGGTATGAGTGTGTGATTATACCGGGATTCGGAGCCTTTTTAGGGCATCGCGTTGCAGCGCGTCATAATCCCGACACCCATACCTTTTTCCCTCCTTACAAACGTTTGTCATTTAACGCACAACTCACGCAAAATGATGGCTTACTTGCTAACTATGCCGCCTCTGCGGAAAATATTAGTTATGGAGAAGCACTTCAAAATGTGCAGGAGTTTGCAGCGCAACTCAATGCCGATTTGCAGGCCGGTAATGAAGTTGTTTTTACCAAAATAGGTACGCTTTCAAGGAATGAAGCTGGTAAAATTAATTTTGAACCTGCAGGTGAGTCCAATTTCCTTACGGAAGCATTTGGCCTTGCAACGTATCAATTTGAGGTAGTTTCACGTACAGCACCCGTTGTTGAAGAACCGGTGGTTGAACCAAAAGTTGTGACTTTAGAGCAAAAACAACGTAACTCTCCCTGGCTTAAATATGCTGCAGTAGGCTTGCTTGCTATAGGTCTTTCGGGATCTTTGGGATTCTTATACTTTAAAGATATCGCAGATCACAATCTGGCCGAAGAACAAAAAGCCAAACAAGTTGTAGATGAGACCATACAGAAAGCGACATTTACTATTGAAAATCCGTTGCCGGCGGTTACTCTGAATGTTTTTAAGCCTAGCGGTAATTACCATATTGTAGCAGGAGCCTTTCGCATTCCTGAAAATGCGGAGGTAAAAGTTGAAGAACTTCGAAAAGCGGGCTATAAAGCGCGTCTTATCGGTGAAAATAAATATGGCTTACATCAGGTTGTTTATGGTAGCTATGCAGATCGAAGTGAGGCCTCCAAAGTCTTACGTGAAGTACGCAATTCAGACAACCCTAATGCCTGGATGCTCGTACAGGAACTCGATTAAGCATCATCAACTATTCAATAAAACTTTTGCAAGCCTCCAACTCGGGGGCTTTTTTAGTCTCTGTTGCTTGTATTCTTCCTATTTTTGCCGAAAGAAAATCCCTTAGGTATGCCCCTGAGGAATTAGACTAGACTCAATTTTGATTTCGCAGCAAGCCTTGGGATATTTTATCATTAGGCTTTGCCAATAAAATGCTTATGGACGCAAAAACACCTTCTGAATCTAAAACCGTACAGACCGACCTTGTTCTGCCCAATGAGACCAATCCGCTCAATAATATGTTTGGTGGAGAGTTGCTGGCGCGTATGGACCGCGTAGCGAGTATCACAGCTCGCAGACATAGCAGAAGGATTGTAGTTACGGCATCGGTAAATCACGTGGCTTTTAATAAAGCCATTCCGCTAGGAAGTGTTGTAACAGTTGAGGCAACCATTTCAAGAGCATTTAAGACCTCTATGGAGGTAATTATAGATGTCTGGGTAGAAGATCGGGAAAGCGGCCTTAGATCTAAGGCAAATGATGCCATTTACACCTTTGTTGCTGTTGACCGTACTGGTACACCTGTACCCATCCCTGAAATTAAACCTGAAACTGATCAGGAAAAAGAACGTTATGCTGCTGCTTTACGTAGAAAACAGCTTAGTCTGGTACTTGCTGGTAAGATGAATGCAAACGATGCTACTGAATTGAAGGCGTTATTTGAGTAGATTAGAGTTTAAAACGTACACCAAATGAGGTGTTGAGATAGGTTACTTGATCAAAAGCATCCTGAATCTCAGCTGCAGTTTGAACTTTTAATTTGTCATATCTCAAATCAAGCGTGCCATAAAGAGCCAGCCATTTAAAAATAGAGAAGCTCAATTGCGGATTTAGATAATATGAAAATCCCGAATCTTTAAAATCTTTAGCCTTTGCTTTGGCATGTCTATAGTTAACCCAGCCTAAACCTCCCTGTAAAATAATCTGAATACGCTTTTCTTCGAAAAAATGATAACCCACCTGAGCCCCGGTGAGATTAAACTGGGTAACATAATAATTGCCCACAAAAGTAGGATCAGTTACCGAGCCTCTGAAAACAGAGATTCTGGCTCCCAAAACAACGTGAGGCGCAATATATCCTAAAGCTGAAACTTCATAGCCTTCACCCAGATCATAAGCCTTATTTACGTAACTCTCTTCGCTGGCATTGATCTTATAAAAACCAATCGCAATCATTCCTTTTCGGTTAAAAAACGATTCCTTTTGAACCTCTGTAGAATCCTGAGCTTGAAGATTCAAAAATGAAAAGATTGACAAACACGTTAGAAATAATCTAATAAGTAATCTCATAACGAGTAAGATTTGTATTTACAGGAATGGAGATCTGATTTTGAGCACCACTATTGATTCTATAGGTTAGAATGACATCACTATAAAGACTAGTTTCAAGATTAATCGAATCTTTAAAGGCCTCAGGTCCTTTAGTTTTTAAAAATTCAAGACTTGAAAAACATCTGTCTGCTGTACCTCCCGGTATATAATCTTCGGGTTCATTTAAGTATTTAATACATTCGGGAGAGGTATAGGTGAGCTGATAGGTAAGGGTATCCTGAGTCCCTTCTTGAGGAATTGTAACAATTCTAAAAGTAGCACGCCTTGCAATGGTAATTTCGTTGAAATCAAAAGTCCATTCATTTTGTTGTGGGCGAGCTTCTAAGAATTGAACAGTACCAAACTCAGGATTGGCGACGGTATAATAGTCCGAGTCATTTACAGTAAACATTACATTGTTTCGACTAACAGTCAAGGCGGTAAACTTAAAGTTGCCGTTATCATCGGTAAGGACAGATCCCAGATTACTCCTTTCTGTTTTAGTTTCAACCCGTAAATTAGTAACGGGCATACCTTCGGTATCTATAAGTCGGCCTTTAAAAAGCACTCTCCTGTTGTCTGTAATGCGTTCTTCATTACTGCAGCTGCTAATGAAAAAGAACAGCAGAATTGAAGTTATTAAATAATATGTTCTCATTAAGTCCTGATTAAAATTTCAAATGTACCCCAGCTGATATATTGATATAGTTTAAGGTTCCAAAAAGATCTTCTAAATCAGGAGGAACACGGGTATTCATATAATCAATACGCCACTCAGGCATTACATAAACAGCAAGCCAGTCTAACAACTCCACATTTACCTGCGGGTTAATGTGTAAAGACGTCCCATTATCTATAAAATTTTGAGCACCTTCTTTTTTATTTCGGTAGGTTGTTGCCCCTACACAGGCATTTAAAACAAAATTAAAGCGATTTATGGTAGCGATATCATAGCCTAATTGAATGCCAAAAGTTTGAAAATTGGTTCTGTCATAATCTCCTGCTAATTGCCGGTCTGTAATACTTCCGCTAAACTGCACGTAGCGAACGCCAAATAAAACTTTAGGAAACAAATACCCCGAAAATGCCAATTGAAAACCCGGGTTGAGGCTGTATGACTGAGACACATATGATTTTGAACCGGGATTGGCTATATACACTCCGGCATCAATAAAACCCTTGCGTTTCCAGCTTAAATCACGGGTTGCCGTACTATCTTGTGCGCTTCCAGTCCCGTAAACTGCAACAAAAATAAACAGCGTCAAAAACAGTCTAGTGCGTAATCTCATAGCTTAATATTGAATTGTTGAGATTTAAAACCAGGTTTTGCTCAGCGCCGCTATTAATGCGAAAGTCGATATAAACCGGCCTGCCCTGAATTGTTGCAAAATCAAACGTTTTGTTCAGGTCGTCTGGTAAATGCTGGCCAAAGAACTCGGTATCCACAAAACACAATTCTTCGATTTCTACGTCATCTTCGGGAGGAAACCGATACCGTTCACAAAAGCGATCGGCGTAGGTGACTCTAAAATTTAAGGTGTCCTGAGTATTGGCATTTGCCTTTAAAGTCAATTCGAATGTAGCCAGTTCTGGCAACATAACATCGCCATAATCACTGTTAGTAGTTGTAAACATTGAACTATTATCAACATAGGAGATAGAAGCAAAAGAAGAATTATAATCCGGGTTTTCGTCCCTTGGGTTCAATTGCACTTCAGGTATTTCCCATCCGGGAATGAGATAAGTGAATTCAAAATTTCCTTCGGCATCGGTATTCTGAAAACCCAGACGCGTATATGGAGTTTCTGCACGTACTAAAATACCGGCAACCCCGATGGCATTTTGGTCGACAAGTCGGCCTTTAGCCTGACCGCGGGAATTGGACTCTATCTCAGGCTCGCAGGAAAAGGAACTGCCTAAAACAAAGCAAGCAAACAAAAGGTAAAGATTTCTCATACATTGTTTTACAAACAGATGCTAATCTGTTAAAATGGTTGCGCCCTTTTGTCCGAAAATCTACATGTTATACACCCATTCTTCGGGATTTAGACGCTGTGAGTCTTTGTAAACCAAAAATTTCAGAATGGCCTTTCCCGTGAAAGAATTTACTGCTACTTCACCCAAAGCCTGCTTGGTCGAGACCTCATCATTTACTTTGACTTTAAGGTTTTTAAGGTTTTGGTACACCGTTATGTAATTTCCGTGACGGACATAGACTATATAGCCTCCTCCGCGTATCAATTGTATTTGCTGTACCGTACCTTTAAAAGCGGTTCGTGCAACACTACCGGGAGCGGTCTCGATTTCTACACCACTGTTATATTGTGTAATATTTGGTAAAGTAGGGTGCTGCGAAGTACCAAAACGTTTATAAACCCTGCCCCGCTCTACAGGCCAGTCCATACGCCCTTTATTGGAAGCAAAATCGCTCGCAAGTGCTTTGGCGGCAGGTGTCAGGTTAAAAGTAGGCATCTCCCCCGCCTTTTCAACTTTAGTGGGTTCTGCCCCGGTTTCTTTTTTAGAAGCGGCTATTGCTTCTCTAATCATTCTGTCAATCTCTTTATCAATGCGGTCTGCGGCTTTTTGTTTTTCACGAATTTGAGCCACATAGGTAGACTCTTTCTCCCTGATTTTGGCAATAAGTGCATCCTGCTGCTTTTTCTCAGCTTCAAGCTTTTCCTGCTCCTCGCGGTTTTGGGCAATAAGTTGCTGCTTTTCTTCCTTCTGTTTTAAAAGATCGTTGTTAGTTTGCTTCAGCAACTCCGTGCGCTCTTTGATTTGATCGCCCTGTTTTTTACGGTAATTGCTGTACTGCTTCATATACTGCACCCGCTTATAAGCCTGTAAAAAACTTTCCGAAGACAACAAAAACATAATACGGCTCTGGCTGCTCTTACTTTTGTATGATTTCTCAACCATGGCGGCATAGTCAGTCTTTAGCTTTTCGAGCTCGTCCCGCAGGTTGCTTATTTTGTTGATGTTCTGGTTAATTTTCTGCGTGAGCAGATTGGCCTGACTGTTTGTAACCTTAATCAGGTTTTGGCGCGTTTTGATTTTAGAATCCAGATCTTCAACCTGGCTCAATACATTGCGCTCGTCCTTTTTATTGTTTTGCCGCAATCTGCTTAATTCTTCAATTTGCCCCATCAACTGCCGGCGCTGACGCTCAAGCTCTGCCTGACGGTCGTTTTGGGCGAAAAGTGTTGAAGCTCCCAGCAGGAGCATCATAAAAATAAGAAGTTTGTAAAAGCGGGATGGCTGCATTACAGTTCGATTTCTTTAAGTCCCGAAGGTATTGAAAATGGAAAACTTACCGGTGTATTAAAGTCTAAACCGCGGTATTCGATATCAATTAAAGTGGTTTTATCCCCTTCCTGAGCTTTTACGTGTATTTCTGACGGAAAATAACCCGCCTGTTCTTTGGTGAAATCTCCATAGTCAATTACCAGATCACGGCTTTCTTCACGCTGCGTCAAGCGTTGCTGCTGAAGCGTGAACGCACCCGGATTTAAATAGAAAAACAGATCAAACAATTCCGACTGTTTTCGCGGAGCAATTACATAACGTGTAGAAGTTGAGCCGGCGCTAAAACCGCCATTTCGTAAATCGTAGATAGGCTGACCCAGAAGTAAGGCTTCGACCTGATCATAATTAAGTTCGGTACCCAGTACTTCACTCAGCAATTCAAAGTCCCCGTCAAAATAAGAACCGTCTATTTTTTCATAAAACTGCACCCGGTCTGGCGTTATCATTGCTTTTGCAAGAGAAATCCCTAAAACTGAAGCGCTCATCCAGATAGCTTCTCTCTTTTTCATACGCAGGCTTACCGTCACACTTTGATTGGTGCCGGGATCCTGATAACGGATTTTTAAACGTGCTGCAAGGGTTTCAAAATCAGGATGCGTCTCGTAATGCGAAGCAATGATTTTTGCAGATTCTAAGTCTTCAGTTGAAGATACCGTTCTGGTAGACTTACAAGCTGAAAGGCTTAGGATAAACGAAAGAATGAGAATTTTATATATTGTTTGCATCTATTGATTCAAGTTTGTGAGGCGCTTTTGATAGGTTTCCGCTTTTGCGGCATCACCCAGACCGGTGTAGCCACGAGCCAGTTGCCGGTAGAAGTCGGCCTCCATTTTAGGGTTTTCAATTACATAATCTATGCCCATCTCGAGGTAGCTCACGGCATCTTTAAAGTTACCCAGCTCATTTTGGGCTACGCCATAAGCCAGATAAAACACCGCCTGAGCCGGATAGAAACTCAGAGCTTCCTCACTCAGGGCTATAACTTCTTTAAACTGACCGGCTTCCAGACGCAGAAGGGTTAAATTACGCAGAACACCGGCATCTGTGGGATCATTTTCATAGGCCGTCTCATAATACGACAATGCTTTATCAGTTTCCTGATTCTTCAGGTAATACGCACCCAACTCTTCGCTTACATCGGTATTTTCTTCTTCTGAAAACAGGGCAATAGCTTCCTCCAGTTCGGGTTGATACTCGGGATTGCGATCTGCAAAAATTAAAAAGTCGTTGAGTACGCTGTGCTTCGCCTTTGCTTCGATTCGATTGCTTTTCATCACTTTTTCAAGTGATTTTAAAGCTTGAGGCACAGAGCCTTCTTCCAGATGAAATTTATAAAGCGCCAGATGCACTTCGTCTGCCTGCGGATTTACTTTGAGCAACTTTTGAGCGGTAGCGTAAGCCTTATCGGTTTTACCCTGCTCACTATACACGTAAATCAAATTCAGGTAATTTTGCTCATCCTGCGGACTGGTTTTAATCTTTTCCAGAAGCATTTGCTCTTTAAAATCGCCACCGCTTAATGCCAGTGCCTGTGTACGAATCTGGTTTCGATAGGCATCCTTGCCCAACTCCGCATCAAGCTCATCTAAAACTGCTATAGCCGCTTTAAAATCGCCCTTACTCACATAAATACGCGCCAGGTCTTCTTTATACCGAAGGTCAAATTTCGCCAAATCTTTGACCAAATCAATCGCTTTATCAAAATCCTGACGGGCATAATATACCTCATACAGGCTTTCCATAATATCGCGTTGATTGGGCTTAATCTGAAGTGCCTTTAGGTAATTATTTTCGGCTTGCTGCAGGTTGCCCAGTGCGGCCTCGTTTTTACCTTTTTCGAAGTATAAAATGGGCTCTTGAGGGCGCAGGTTGATGCATTTATCTAAAGCCGTGATGGCGCGGTCGTAATTTTCAATTCCTTTTTGCTTCAGTGCTTCAAAAAACAGCTCCTGAAATTCATCGGTCACATCTTCAAGCTCGTCTACGTTTACATCCTGCAAAGGACTAGGCTCCTGTGCTTCCGCCAAGGGCGAAAACATAAAAAATACAAGTATGAGCGTGAGCCATTTCATATCTACAAACTAAATCAGTTCAGAATAATCCCCGATGCTTATCGCGGTAAAGTTACCATCGTATTTGGCATAATTTCCAATCATCGCATTTTTTAACTGCGCGTTAGTAATTGTGCTGTGATTTTGTATCAAACTGTCAGACACGGTACTGTTTTCAATAACGGTCCCTGCTCCTACTGAAACATTAGGACCCACAGTTGAATCTTTAATGACTGCGTTTGCACCAATGAAACAGGGCGGAATGATCGAAGCGTTTTCCAGTTTAGCCTGGTCTGAAACCAGATGCTTACCTTCTTTGTGTAAAAACTGAAGCATTCTGCCATTGGTTTCTACCGTTACGTTTTTATTACCGCAATCCATCCACTCATCAATTTTGCCGGGTTTAAAGACATAGCCTTTAGCCTGCATTTGTTTGATTCCGTCATTGATCTGGTACTCGCCACCGTGCATCAATTGGGCATCTAACACTGCCTGAAGTTCTTGTTTAAGCACTTCGCCTTGTTTAAAATAATAGATACCTATCACCGCAAGATCTGAGACAAACTCGGCCGGTTTTTCAACCAGACCGGTAATTTCATTAGCCTCATTAAGCGACACAACACCATACGCCTGCGGATTTGCAACCTGTTTCACCCAGATTACACTGTCAGCTTCCTTGTCTAACGTAAAGTCGGCTCTAAAAAGTGTATCGGCATAAGCAATCACACAGGGGCCGTTCAGCGAATCTTGCGCACACATAATCGCGTGCCCGGTACCTAAAGGTTTATCCTGATAGTAAATCGTCCCTTTTGCGCCCAGACTTTTTGCAACTGCTTTGAGGTTTTCTTCGGTTTCTGAGCCAAAATCTTCTGCGATGATAAACGCAATCTCTTCGATCTTTTCCTCTAAAACTTCGGCTATATCTTCAACCAGACGTTGTACGATAGGCTTACCGGCTATAGGGATTAGTGGCTTGGGGATCGTAAGGGTGTGCGGTCGCAGTCGGGAACCGCGGCCTGCCATTGGGACAATAATCTTCATGTTAAAGTTTTTAATTGTAGGTAGACACGCCAACCGCTTCTGGTAATCAGCCGGCGATGCTGCAAAATACAAAGGATTTGATTGTTTGCCGAATTCACTAACAGCTATTTAAGATGCACGGCATCGTTTACAGAAATAGTCCCGAACGTCTTCGGGATCAGGTATACGCCAAAATTGGTTTGGTTTCCCTCTTTTTTATAAGCTGAAAGACTCCGCAAAGGTTCCTGATTGGAGTCAAAAACAGCAGTTTCGGGTTTGATGGTAATGAGCGAACAACGCGGCGTGGCAGTAATCACATCGAAAATACAATCCCCGATGCTAATGTGTTTCCAGGTTTCTTCGGCATAGGCTTCTACTCCTGAAATGATAAGATTTGGTCGGAAGCGTTCTGCCGGAAGCGGCTGCTCCAAACGCTTATTTAAATCAGTAACCGAAGCTTCTGAGATCAAATGAACAGGAAAGCCATCTGCAAATGAAATGGGATGCTCGCCTTCTAACTCATATTTAGAGTTCACCCGCCGTAATTTTTGCGGATGCAGACGTACCAAGCGCAGCGGTTCGTTAAAAAACGTGCTGAACCAGGCGTCAGCTTTAGCAGCAACCGATTTGCCGTAAGCAGGCTTTTTAAAAAGCTCTAATTCGTAGACCGCTTCCTCTTCTGAGGTTAATGCGATCTCAATCGAATCAGTTTCAGCAGCAATTCGCATGGAATCTCCCTTCAAGGTAACCTCCAACTGCAACAATTGCGGTTTTTCACGAGCGGTCAAAATTTTATTTTCAGCATTGACCAAAGCAAACTCCCGATCGTGCGCTAAACCCAGCCTGCTAACCTGAGAGTGCTGCAACCTAACACCACCCGCAGATTTCAACGGATAAGTATAAATTGATGTGATTTTAAGTTCGTTCAAGAGGTTTTGCTGTATAAGAAATTTTCTGGAGGGGCCACCAAAGTCTATCGGGTGCGCTAGCCGCTTTTAAAATTTTAGTTGACTATAAAAAGTTTTCCGCCTTCGCGAATATGTTTCTTTGATTTAAGAAAGAGTTTTCCGCCGGAGTCTATCCTGAGCGATAGTCGAAGGGCGGAAAAGGACAAAAATAGCTAATCGCTATTTTGTTCCCGTACTTCCAAATCCTCCTGCTCCACGAGCGGTTTCGCTCAAAACTTCAACAGGATTCCACTCGGCACGCTCGTGTTTGGCAATTACCAGTTGGGCGATGCGCTCCCCACTTTCAATGGTAAAATCTTCGTTGGATAGATTTACTAAAATCACCCCGATTTCCCCACGGTAATCGGCATCGATGGTTCCGGGAGCGTTAAGAACGGTGATGCCTTTTTTAGCTGCCAAACCACTGCGCGGACGTACCTGAGCTTCGATGCCTACGGGTAATTCGATAAACAGACCGGTTTTGATAATTGCACGCTCTAAAGGTTTAAGAGTAACAGGAGCATCAAGCTCCGCGCGGAGATCCATTCCTGCAGAAGCTTCGGTCTCGTAATGCGGTAAGTCATGACTAGATTTGTTGATGATATTGATTTGCATAGTTATGCTGATTTTTTGGTTAAAATTCGTTTCAATTCGCGGCCTTCCCAGGCAATAGTGATTCCGGCAAAAAGCACTAAGGTTACAATGCTGACGGCATAATTTCCTCTAAACAGGTAGAACGAGAGCAGAGCGCCTCCCATTGCCAGAACAAGATAAAGTACAATGCGCAAAGTGTTATACGGAATACGGTAATGGCGTTGCCCAAAATAGTACGAAATACCCATCATCGCCCCGTAGGCCACCACGGTAGCATAAGCAGAAGCCATAAAGCCAATTTTGGGAATGAAATACCAGTTTAAGCCAATAGTTAATGCCGCTCCCAGTAATGAAAAATACATTCCGTATAAAGTTTTATCGGTGAGTTTATACCATACCGCCAGATTGTGATAAATACCCAAAAATAGATTAGCCAGAAGTATATAGGGAACAATTTCTAAAGCGATAAAATAATCTGAATTACCAATGAGCAGGTCTTTAAAAAAGTCGATAAAACAGACAATGATCATAAGACCAAAGGCCCCGGTAATCGTGAAATACTTAAGAATAGTAGCATAGGTAACCGGTGCATTCTTGCTGCTGGCGTGATTAAAAAAGAAGGGTTCTGCTCCCAGCCTAAATGCCTGAATAAAAATAGTCATAAACACGGCTAGCTTATAGCATCCGGAATAGGCACCCATAATATCTTTATCCAGTATGTTGCCCAGCAGGAGTTTATCTAAATTTTCATTGACCACAAAGGCCAGACCTGCGATTAGAACGGGCCAGCCGTAACGCCAGAGTTGACCAAAGAGCTGTTTGTCGAAAACAAGTTCAGTCTTGAAAAAGTCGGGCAAAATGAGTAAAAAGGTTACGGCACTCGCCGCCAGGTTTGCGAAGAAAATATAAATCAAATATTCTGAGGTGCTGTACCAACTGAATTGTAATTCAAAGTACGGAATAGCCCAAAGCAGCGTAACATTAAGAATCACATAGATCGCGAGATTGATGAGCTTAATTCCGGCAAAACGCAGTGCTTTACCTTTAGCACGTAAATAAGCGAATGGAGCGACAACCAGCGCATCAAGTATCACTACCCCCAGAAGATACCCAAAGTACTGTACAGGAAGCTCTAAAGCTTCGGTAATAGGTGTTTTTAAAAGCCAAAGTAAGCCAAAGGCGATGAGCGTTGTTGTGGTAAGAGCGATGAGAACGGTACTGTATACCCGTTGTTTGTCTTCCGCCTTTGAAAAGAAGCGGAAAAAAGCCGTTTCCATCCCATACGTGAGCAACACGTTTAGAAATGCGGCGCCAATGTAAAACGAAGTATTTTCGGCGTAGCCCGAAGTCTCAAGCTTATCGGTATGAAGATATACAAGTACAACGCTCATAATACGCGGCAGGATCGTTGCCAGACCGTAGACCGCAGTATCTTTTACAAAACGCTTTAAGATGCTCAAGAAATAGCTTTTAAAAGATTAATTGGAAAGCCGAGTAAACCCTGCAAAAGTAGCACTCTGCAAAATTGTATGGTTCTATTGCACTTCAAAAATGGTATAATACGTTTCTTCTCCTTCGGAATAATGCAGCAGGGCTTCGTTTTCTTTAAGAGGATGTGGAACTTCTACCGGCATAATCGGCAACGGGTTGTTTGATTCTTCACTCATATCTGCGGAAAGCACTTTTTCTCCATCTGAAGTGTAAAGCGGAAAATCTGCGTAGTAGGTGTTCTCATCATCCCAAAGCACTTGTGCCTTACGCTTGCCAAAATACAAACTTTTAAAGGCAATATCACGCGGTAATGCCGAAGTATTAAACGAAATGGAATATCCCTTTTTATCCATTTCTTTTTTATTGGCCTCAACTATTTTAAAAGGAGGATTGCTGACCAAATCTGAACTACCACCACAGGATGCGAATAAAACCACAAGAATTAAATAAGCCCATTTAAATTTCATTACAGGAAATCTTTTTGAATAAACGCGAAACCTCTTGCTATGGTATAGGAATTAAACAAAAAAGCCCCGCTAATTGCGAGGCTTCAAGATAAAAATTATTCTCTTAATTGTTAAGGGCTTCTGCACCACCCACGATCTCAAGGATTTCGTTTGTAATGGCCGCCTGTCTCGCCTTGTTATAAGTTAACTTAAGCTGATCTCTCAATTCTGTGGCATTATCTGTTGCTTTATGCATTGCAGTCATACGTGCACCGTGCTCACTGGCAACCGAATCTCTTATTCCCTTAAAGAATTGCGTCTTTAATGCTTTAGGTATTAATTGCTTTACGATTTCCTCTTTTGAAGGTTCAAAGATATAATCACCTGTATTAGCTGTTGCTACTCCTTCAAATTGCTCTTTTAAAGGAACAATAGGTAAAAACTGTTCCCGCATTACAATTTGAGTAGCGGCATTTTTAAAGGAGTTGTAAACCAATTCGATCTTGTCGTAAGTCCCGTCAGTAAACAAATCCATAACTCGCTGGGCTATTTCTTCTACATTTTCAAAAGTAAGCTCATCGTACACTGCATTGTTATTAAAGATCACGGTGTGCGTTTTCTTTAAAATATCATTTGCCTTCTTACCAATAGTTAAAAAGTGCACTTCTTTACCTGGATAGGCATTTTCAGCGATATTTTTAGCTTCCTTTACGATATTTGAGTTAAAGGCACCTGCAAGACCGCGGTTTGATGAGATTGCAACCACAAGTACTTTTTTCACCGGGCGCTCTTCAGCAAATTTACTTTCGCTATCTCCCTCAAGTGAAGCACTTAAGTTTTGTAGCAACTCAGTAAGCTTGTCAGAATACGGTCGCATTGCAGTAATCGCATCCTGAGCTTTCTTCAATTTTGCGGCAGACACCATTTTCATAGCACTGGTGATCTGCATCGTAGAAGATACTGATGAAATGCGGTTACGTATTTCCTTTAAATTCGCCATTATCTAAATTATAAATTAAGAATTATGAACTGCCTTAGCTAAAAACTACTTCTTATATTTTGAAGACAGGTCGTTTGCTACACTTGTTAAGGTATCAGTAACCTCATCAGTTAATTTACCTGCTTTAAGTGTATCTAAAACGTCTCTGTGCTTCGCATTAAGAAACTCTAAATAGTCACGTTCAAATTCTTTTACTTTATCGATAGGTACGTTACGCATCAGGTTTTTTGAACCTGCATAGATAATCGCAATCTGATCTTCAACTGTATATGGTGTATTCTCAGCCTGCTTTAAGATCTCTACGTTACGTTTACCTTTTTCAATTACGCTCAAGGTTGCAGCATCAAGGTCAGAACCAAACTTCGCGAAAGCTTCCAGTTCACGGAAAGCTGCCTGGTCTAACTTAAGCGTACCTGCTACTTTTTTCATTGATTTAATCTGAGCAGAACCACCCACACGTGATACCGAAATACCCACGTTAATCGCAGGACGCACACCTGAGTTGAACAAGTCACCATCCAGGAAGATCTGACCATCAGTAATCGAAATTACGTTTGTAGGGATATACGCCGAAACGTCACCCGCCTGTGTTTCAATGATAGGAAGTGCAGTTAATGAACCGCCCCCTTTAACGATAGGTTTAAGGCTATCTGGGAGATCGTTCATGTTCTTAGCGATATCATCATCTGCAATAACCTTTGCAGCACGCTCTAATAAACGCGAGTGCAGGAAGAAAACGTCTCCAGGATATGCCTCACGACCCGGTGGACGACGTAGCAAAAGTGATACCTCACGGTAAGCTACCGCCTGTTTTGATAAATCATCATAAATGATCAATGCAGGACGACCTGTATCTCTAAAATATTCTCCAATAGCAGCACCTGCAAACGGAGCGTATACCTGCATAGGAGCAGGGTCTGATGCATTTGCAGCAACAATAGTGGTATATGCTAATGCTCCTTTTTCTTCAAGAACGCTGGCAATACCCGCAACCGTTGAAGCCTTTTGACCTACAGCAACGTAGATACAATAAACAGGCTCTCCTGCATCATAAAATTCTTTTTGGTTCAAAATGGTATCAATACAAACTGTGGTTTTACCAGTCTGACGGTCACCAATCACAAGCTCACGCTGTCCACGACCTACCGGAATCATCGCGTCGATTGATTTAATACCTGTTTGAAGTGGCTCGTTAACCGGCTGACGGTAAATTACCCCAGGAGCTTTACGCTCTAGCGGCATTTCATAAGTTTCGCCCTGAATAGCACCTTTACCATCTATAGGCTGACCTAATGTGTTAACCACACGGCCCACAATACCTTCACCTACGTTGATTGAAGCGATACGCTGGGTACGTTTTACGGTAGCTCCCTCTTTAATTTCTTTAGAAGGACCTAAGAGTACAACCCCTACGTTGTCTTCTTCAAGGTTAAGTACAATACCTTCAAGCCCACCGTCAAACTCTACAAGTTCGCCATATTGAGCGTTAGAAAGCCCATACACACGGGCAATACCATCACCTACGGTAAGTACTGTCCCTACTTCGTTTAAAGAAGCCGATGCTTCAAAGCCTGAAAGCTGTTTCTTTAATATTGTTGAAACTTCAGCTGGTTTTACTTCTGCCATTTTATTTGATGTCTAAGCAAGTCACAGATTAACCATGACTCAGTTGTAATTATAAACGTTTACTAAATTCTTTATGTACTCGGTCAAGTTGATTTGAAGCACTCGCATCGTATTGTATATCTCCTATACGAAGTACGAATCCACCAATTATTGAGGGATCAATATGATGCTCAAGAGTTACCTCTTTACTGCTCGTCAATTCTTTAACCTTAGCAAGTATTTTGTCTTCTAAAGCTTTGTCTAGATCAACTGCTGTGGTTACGTGAGCCTCAACAATACCTTTAGACTCATTGTACAATCTTAAATATGCAGCGGCCACATCACCCAATAAAGCGCTTCGCTTTTTATCTACCAATAGGTCAATAAGACTGGTGACCGTGGGATCGTATCCTTTAAAAATTTCTTTTAAAGAGGCACGCTTGTCTTCGGGCTTAATAACAGGGCTGCTCAAAACATTGCGCAACTCTCTGCTGGCAATCAGTGTACCCTGTATTGATTTCATATTACCAAAAACCACCTCAGACGTACCTTTTTCTTGGCTTTGGTCTAAAACGGCTTTTGCATAACGTATTGCTGCTCTTGATGCCATGAACTGTTTTTAATTAGTTAAGGGTGGCGTCTTGCAGCATTTTGTCAACATACTGCATTTGTTTCTTTTTATCTGAAAGTTCGTCTTTAACTACTTTTTCAGCGATCTCAAGTGATAATTCGGCTACCTGACTTTTAAGCTCTGCTACTGCAGTACGCTTTTCAGCTTCGATAGCTTCCTGAGCCTGTTTGATGATCTTGTTTGCCTGAGCTTTTGCATCTTCTTCAGCCTCTGCGATCATTTTAGCACGAATTTCACGGGCTTCTTTGATCATAGTGTCTCGCTCAGCACGAGCCTCTTGCAAAGCCTTTTCATTGTCGGCTTGAAGATTTTTCATCTCCAAACGTGCTTTTTCGGCTTCCTCAAGTGCATTTTCAATACCCTCTTCGCGCTCATTAAGCGAGTTAAGTATAGGTTTCCAGGCAAATTTCACAATTAAGAAAATCAACACCAGCAAAATCACAGTTTGCATGATGAATAAGCCTATAGAAAAATCATTTAATAACTGATCCATATTCTGATCGTATTTTTGTTTGTTTAATTGCCCGTTACAGGCATACCTCGCGGCAATTTTTAAACTCAGGTCCTGTAACCAACCGTTACAGGCACCCAAGTTTTGTTTTTAATCCCGTGGATTACTTTCCTAAGAAAAGTGCACCAAATGCAAGACCTTCTAAAAGTGCAGCAATGATAATCATCGCAGTCTGGATTTTTCCGGTTGCTTCTGGTTGACGAGCGATACCTTCCATCGCGCTTCCACCAATTTTACCAAGACCAATACCAGCACCGATTACGATTAAACCTGCACCTACTAGGTTAGGTACCCAAGAGATCATCTCTTCTTGTACAATAGCTAAAGCCATAATTAAAGTATATATAAATAATTAAACAAAAATTCTTAAATAAATTCTCTTCTTGACGCCTCGGTATCTTCGATATCATGACCCTGAGCATCGTGTAAATGTTCATCGTGCACATGATCTGCTACAGCCATACCAATAAACAGTGCCGAAAGCATCGTGAAAATATACGCCTGTAGAAATGCAACCAGCACCTCGATAAGCGTGATAAAAAGAGATAAAATAAACGAAAGGGTTGTCGAACCAAATGGGGTCAACTCTCCTTTAAGCGTGATCATAATTGCAATCAAACTCATTACCACAATGTGACCTGCAGAAATATTCGCAAAAAGTCGAACTAAAAGTGAAAACGGCTTGATTAAAAAGGCTCCTGCCAATTCGATAATTGCCAAAACAGGACGTATAAGAACCGGTACACCAGGCATCCATAGCATGTGCATCCAGTAATCTTTAGTACCACTAAAGGTATAAATGATCAACGTGAAAATTGCCAATGCTGCCGTTACCGCAATCTGACCCGTAATATTGAAACCAAATGGAGTTAAGCCCAGTAAGTTTGAAATCCAGATAAAAAAGAATACCGTTAATAAATATCCTGTAAACTTTCGGTACTTATCACCGATGTTTGGCTTAGCGATTTCATCACGCACATAAATCACCAAAGGCTCAAGCACACGCCCAAAACCGGTGGGTATGTTTTTCTTTTTGTATTGTCTGGCCAGTGAAGAGAACCAGAATAACATCAATAACCCAATTATTAAAATTCCAAAAACACTTTTTGAGATTGAAAAATCTAAAGGTTTTGATGCATTTTCAGGATGATGACCGTCTGCTCCCATGACCAGCTCGTCAGCACCGTTTTCTAATTCATATATTTTATCGTGCAGGTTCACAAAACGTGATCCACCAGCTTCTACAACCACCTCTCCATTAACATCATGGTGAAATGCAGAAGACATAAAGGCTACCGGCCCGTTACTTGCCCACAGAATTACCGGAAGTGGAAATCCTACGTGATGACGCTCCCCTGCCGCATCTGTATACGAATACAAATGAAAGTCGTGAGAATCTTTAATGTGATGCTGAATGTAGTCGTTGATTTCCTGATTGGTATTCACAGGACCTTCATCATTTGAGGCTGCAACTGCGTGCTCTTGCGCAAAAGCGCTGTTTAACGAAAAAAGGACTGTTAAAACAACTAAAAATTTGACAGATAATCTGGCTATCTTCATTATGTTAAATTCAAAATAGGGCTTCCTAAAATTTGTTGCAAAACTAAGCATTTTATTCAGAATACGAATTCTTTTGAATAAAATTAAATTGAAGGCTTTCGGTTAAGGATTTTGGCAAGAATATATACCTCGTAAAACAAATACAGGAATATGGGAATCAGCAAACTAAGGCTGTCCCCTTTCGTAAGTGGCACACCGGCAAAAAGGCTCTCCTTAAAAACAATACAGAACAATCCTATTTTGGCAATCATAGTAGCCAGATACAAAAACCCAAGTTGATCTTTAAATCGGATAGTGTAGGTTGCCAGCAAATCAAAAATCACTACCGTGATTATTGAAAATAAAAAGTTGAATACATATACCTCAAACAATGAGAAGGGATGTATTGCCCCGACTTTTTGCACGACATACCCGTGCAAAAAGTAGAAGGTGATAAACAGAACAACGGCAATAAGCACATAAGATGCCAGGCGCTTTATAAGCATTACTTGTTAAATTGATTAACTGCCCTGATCACAATGTACATTGACAAAAATACAGCAGCTAGGGTTATAGCAGGTTCCAGCCAGGTGGTTTCAAACTTTTCGTCAAGCCATGATCCCAGCAGATTCCCCATAAAAATGGTTCCGCCCATTTGCAGGGCAATAGTAGAAAATTGAACCCAACTTTTAAGCGGATTTTCCGGCTTCTTTTTTGACATCTTCTGATTCGTTCTTGACTGAGGTTCCCATTGCGCAGGTGGCATTAAAATCGGCTCCGGGCTCTACCGAAAGTCTGCCAGTACTTACTTCACCCTTTACCACCGCAGAGCTTCTTAAATTTAAAAGGCCCTCGATGCTAAGCGTGCCATCAACCACACCCTCTAAATCGGCTTCTTTACAGACCAGAGTTCCCTTGAGTTTGCCGTCTTTCCCGATAACTACTTTACCGCTACTTTCCATTTTTCCTTCAAGGGTACCATCAATTCTGAAATCACCTTCAGATTTGATATCGCCAGTAATCGATGTTCCTTTACTGATTCTGTTTTGCTTACTTCCGTCTTCGAATTCTTTTCTTACTTTATCTTTTCTCATCAGTTAGTCTCTACATTAGTATAGGCTTGCAAATTCTTGTGTATTTGAATGGTTCGGTAATTTTGCGAATTTATAATAACCGGTTCTTCTTCTTTTAACGAAATGAGTTTTTCCCGGTTTAAAGTTTCAGAAAAAATTAAGGCTTCTGCGACAGATACAAATCCGTGCAGTACCAGAAACTCAGTGCTTTTATCATAAACATCTAACGAAACGCTCAAGTCTTTACGAGATTGACGGCTCAGAAAAGCTTGCGTAGAGTCTTTAAGCTTAAGGGTCTCCAGATGATTGCCTTTAGCATACGGATACAACAATTTAAAACTGAAAGCTTCTGCATCAGATATAAAAGTGCTGCTTTTAACGGCGGGTAATCCTTTTTCGACCAATTCTTTGGCTTGTTTTCCTTCCTCCTGATTGGGATAATTGAGTGCGACATAATTCAGCGCCTCTTCATAAGCCTCATAACCTTTGAGTTTGCCGGTAGCTAAGGCTTTGAGCAATTCAAATTTTGGCACAAAATCATCACCTGCAAATTCATCTATGTAATCCTGAGCTTTTGCGATCACGATCTCATATTCCTGATTTTCGTATTGCTTATACAAATTGTTGTAAACCGCCTCAGGTCCTGATGCGTCCTGCTCAAGGGTTTTATTTGGATTTTTAATTATACTGGCATAGCGCGTATCTCCATAATTTTGAAGAATATCAAACTTATATTTATCACTATTAAATGTATCGCCTTCTGCCTCATAAAGCTGATACAGATTGTACTTGGCGGGCAGAACTAAGCGCTCTTCAGGATTGCTGGCAAGCAAATTCTCAAGCCGTTGTATGGCCAGGTCCGGTTCACGCAGTTTCTCTTTATAAATCAGTCCCAACTGGTAGTATGCAAAATTCCGTTCGGTTTTAATACTGTCTATTGCAGCCGGGACAGTAGGAATTTTACTGGTGTATGATTCTACGTCAAACAACTCATCCTCTACCAATTCCTGTTGACTTTCCTGTGTAGCAATAGCTTCTTCTTCAGGCAACATACCCTGCCTGTTTGAAATACGCCAGTAATCTTCGTTAGGCCTTGATCCCCAACGATTTTTAAAGTCGAGCTTTCCCTGCGCAACCTGCGTTGGATTGTAAAAATAAAAACCACCTCTCTCTGCCGGACCACCTTTTTCCGGAACAAAAAATTCATTATTTGCCAGTGTTTCCTCAGCAATTGCTGCGGCTATAGAGTCTTTGGCACGTTCCTCCCTAAGCCCTTGAATATAAGCTTCAAAATAAGCTGTGCGCTCGGCATCGCTCATACGCACCAGGTTTAAAATACTGTCGTTGCGTGTAGCGATTCCTTCGTATAGAATTACATCATCAAGATTCTCCCGTTTCTTACTTATACGACGGAATTCCCGAGATTTTTCGGGTACAAAGTTGAGCGTACTGTCGTAGTACGCTCCCGCAATCAGGTATTCTGAATTGTCAAAATTGAGATCCCCCAGGCTCAGGTAATTACGCGAGGTCAGGTATTTATCGGGGCTGTTTGATCTGATGGATTTATTGAAATAAGAAACCGCAGAATCCTGCTGCCCTACATTGAGGTAAAACTCTGCAAACTGATGCTGAATAATATCCAGATACGGACGATTTTCGCGGTTTTCTTCAAGATCGGTAAGCAAATCAAACGCCAGTTGTGGATCCTGAGCTTCATAATCAAAATTACGTAGCTTATTTACAAACGCATTAATCATGTATCGCCGTGGGGATTTACGATTTAGGTTAATCACCTTGTCATAATTGGCGTTAGCCAAAAGCGGCTGCCCCACGCGATCGTACAATTGTCCTTTTATGAAATAATAGCGGCCTTTCTCTTCATTTTTACGGGTTAAAAAAGCTGCTTTTTCAATGTAAACCAGGGCACTATCAAGTCGATTTTCTTCGATATAACCCTGTGCCAGCATCGCAGAAGCATCGGCAAAATCCTGGCGATCAAGCGCATCCTCCTTGTCAAGAAGATTATGCAGGCTTTCAATCGCGATTTTGGTGTTGTTGAGACGCAGGTTTGTTTTGGCCTTCCAGATTTTGGCCTGGGCAATAGTGTTACTGGCGGGATAATAACCAAGAATATAATTAAACGCCTCCAATGCCCTTACGTAGCGTAAATCATAATAACGCGCTTTACCCAGTAGCATAAAAGCCTCGTCAATTTGAGGATTACGCTCGGTGCCGTCAATTTCCATACTGTGTTTTTGTATGGCTTTAATGGCTTTCTCTTCAGCACGCTCAAAACTGGGATCGACCGCATCGCCGGGAAGCGGTATAAAATCTGGGGAGTCTAAGCGTTCTACCGGTAAGATCTCCCAAAAATTATCCTGATAACTTTCAATAAGCGCGTCACGCCCCTGCTCAAAAGCCTGCCTTCCGTTGAACAACGTGTTGTACTCAGCAGTAATTGCATGAAAATTTCTACTTAGAAATTTATCTTTCTTACGGGAACAACCTGCCATAACAGCAAGGAGTAGCGTGACGAGAAGTATTTTTTGTAGCGAAGTCTGCAAATCGTATTTGATTATAAAGCAATAACTGCAAAGTAGCAAAATTAGTATGAAGGGGTTAAAAAGCCGTTAAAATAATTTTTTCAATTAATAAGGACTGAGAACAATAACCATTTGCCAAATCATTGTTGCAACAAAAATGACCCCAGTTCTGAAAAATTTTATTGACTGGACTAAAATATTATTCCTCCCTGATTCAGCTTTTTTCTTTGGTAATTGCTCTTCGATAATTTTACCCGCTATTGAAAAAAACAAAAGAAAAATAAGAGGGTTTTTCAAATTAGTAAAGAACAAATCATTAGGCATTCCGTATTCATAGAGATAATAATTCTGAATTAAAATAAACAGGCCAGAGAATAAAATTAAACCTATTAAAATACTCCTTAGAATTAATACATCTCGTACAAACAGATAATAAATAAGAAAATTTACTGCTCCAAAAAACAGCAGATAGAGTATCTGAAGCATTAGTCTAATATTTAAAATACAACCTCTTACTCCACCACAGGCTCCTCCTTACTAAAATACGCTTCCAATTCCTTAAGCGTAGCTTCTGAAGTTTTGATGTCTTTAACCACGCTTCCTTTTTCAAGCACTACAATGCGTTCACAAACTTCAGTCACGTGAATAAGGTCATGGCTAGAGACCAGCACCGTAATATCCCGATCGGTTACCAGTTTTTTTATGATTCCTTTTAAACGTATTTGTGTAGTAGGATCCAGATTAGCAAAAGGTTCGTCCAGAATAATCACATCGGGATTACCTATAAGCGTGGCAACAATGCCTACTTTCTTTTGATTTCCTTTAGACAAATCACGTAAATACTTGCGTTTGCCCAGGATTTCATCATTAAAAAAGTCAGAAAAACCGGAGAGTAAGGCATCTACATCTGCTTTATTTTGTCCGCGTAATTCCCCAATGAAGTAGAAGTATTCTTCAGCCGTAAGATACCCGATTAAAAAACTTTCATCAATAAAGGAAGCCGTGTGCGATTTCCAGGCTTCGCTTTCATTAACCTTGCTTTCCCCATTCTGAATATAGCCCGTTGTGGGCTGAATCAGGTCAAGTAACGCGCTAAAAAGTGTGGTTTTTCCCGCACCATTATTTCCTACAAGGCCAAAAGATTCACCTTTTGGGATGTGCAATTCTTCGATATTTAAAACAGTAACGCCGCTATAGGTTTTTGATAAATCGTGAATATGTATCATAATTTCAATTTTTAGTGGTTATTAAAGCTTCCCTCCTATTTGGGAGGGACCGAGGGAGGGCTCTAGTTCTTCTGCTTATATGCAGCTATCGTTTTATATTTTTCGGCTTTATAAACTCCTTCAATTTTTTTGAACATAAAATCTCTAAATGCAAATCCGGCGACACCTGCCAGGGCTACCAAAGCATAACCAAAAACCGGCCCCAGCGTAAAATGCCCAATGGCGTATAATGCAATTGGCAACAACAATTTAGGAATGGTAATCAGCAACGTTTTCACATTAAATGCCGAACTGTCTCCAAAGGCCTTTTTATTGCTGGTTAAATCAATAGGTGTTTTGATATAGGCACCACCCAGTAGCACGACGTGGCCGTTTACGCCCATATTGTAAATACCGCCTACCAAAACTGCGGCGTAAGCTTCCCAGCCAAAATACAAATAGCCTAGTCCCAAAACGGTAGAAACCGCAGTTGCCAGAACAACCAGCATCCATTTAGATTTTAGATATTCCTGGTATTTGATGTTTTGTGTCATCATCAGCGGGTAATAGGAGCTGTCCCAACTGGGCACAAACTGCCCAAAACTGAACAGAAAACCGCCTGTAACAAAAATGCCGGCAAATATTTTAAAGAATGGGGTGTCATAGACTTCAATTGCTCCGGTAAAAAAGAGCAGTCCATAAAACAAAAACAAAACACTCACGATTACCGTTGTTTTAGAGCGTTTGTTCCGTTTAATGAGTTTAATGTCGTTCTTTAAAAAGGTTGCTGTTTTACCAAAGCGATTTAACCAATCCAGATTCTCGGTCGATGCTTTTTGGGCTTTTACAGCCAGACCGGCATCCAGATACAGGCGCTTTAGAAAATAGCTGTGTGCTACCTTGTATAACGCAATCGCTGCAATCACCGGGATGGCAAACATCCACAGCGTGTCATACAACCCCTGAAAGAATGGAGCTACGTAAGGTGTTACATCAAAAATTCCGTAATACTGAAGGGCACCAAGTCCCAGAATAACAGAACCCAGACCTGCAACCAAAGCCATCGCATCATTGAGAAACACGTTGATGAAGTTGTTTACATAAATAAGCGCCATCATCCCCAGGTGCCAGGTAATTACGTGAAGCGGATCATAACCCTGCCCTAACAACACGATACTAAACGGAATAAAGAAAAACGCGTGTACAATATTGAAAAAAGACAGCATGGTTTTACCCAGGGCAAAATCAACAATCTTAGACTTATTAAAAGGCAACAAAAGCAGGGGTTTTATATTGACCACCGGCATTTTTTGCAGCAAGTACTTAATAATCAGGTCTAAGATCACATAATAAATCATAAACCGATTAAGCGTTTGCAAAGGCTCATAACCGGCTTTTTCAAGACCAAAATAGGCGCCAACACCCGCAAGTGTAAAAATGCCAATGAAATATAGCGCCCCAAGCGCCATAAAAATTTTGAGTACCAGATTGGTTTGAAAAGCCGCAGATCTAAAAAAGCTTTTCCATTCCAGATTTATAAAATGTTTGATCATTTATTTAAGTTTTTTGGCTTAGCGTCCCTGCATTAGTACGAAAATTATAAAAATGTTACGCCTCAAAACCGGCTTGCTTTGTATTTTTGCCCAAATTTTTTGAACCATGAGCGATTTTCACGCACTAACCATACAAGATATTACCCGAGAGACCGATAAAGCAGTGAGCATCACCTTTGGAGTCCCTCAAAACCTGAAAGAAGAGTTCAGTTTTAAAGCGGGCCAATACATTACTTTGAAAACCAAAATTCAAGGTAAAGAAGTCCGTCGTGCGTATTCGCTATGCTCTACTCCGCAAAGCGGAATTTTAAAAGTGGCTGTAAAAGAAGTAGAAGGCGGAACCTTTTCGGTTTTAGCCAATAATAAACTAAACGTGGGTGAGTCGCTTGAAGTGCACCCGCCTGAAGGAAAATTCATCATAGAAACCAATCCTGATAATCAAAAAGATTATGCAGCTTTTGCTGCCGGAAGCGGAATTACCCCTGTACTTTCAATCCTTAAAACCATACTGGAAGAAGAGCCTAAAAGCCGGTTTGTTTTAGCTTACGGAAACAGGGCCGTTGAAGAAACCATTTTTCACAAAGAGTTGCTTGAGTTACAATTGAAGTATCCGGAGCGTCTTTTTATTGAGTTTATCTACAGCCGCAAGCAGGAGACCGATGCGCATTTTGGCCGAATTGAAAAAGCTACAGTTAATTTTGTGCTGAAAAACAAATTCAAGTCTCACGATTTTGACCAGTTTTTCCTCTGCGGACCTGAAGAAATGATCAACGGGGTTTCTGAAGTTTTAAAAGAAAACGGTGTTACAGACGATAAAGTGAAATTTGAACTTTTTACCAGTTCTGATGACGGTGAGGAAATTGCGGAATCACTAGATGGAATCACTCAGGTAAAAATCATCTGTGATGATGAGGAGTTTGAGTTAACAATCCCACAGGATAAAGTGATTCTTGATGCTGCATTGGAAAACGATATTGATGCGCCGCACTCCTGCCAGGGTGGTATTTGCAGTAGCTGTATTGCGCGTATCACTGAGGGTACCGCAGTGATGCGTAAAAACCAGATCCTGACTGATGACGAGGTTGAAGAAGGACTTATTTTAACCTGCCAGGCTTTAGCTACCTCAGCTACGCTGACGGTTGATTATGATGACATTTAAGCCAGACCCTAAGTGGGAATGCTCAAAAGCTTCGCTTTAAAAAATAAATCCTCACCTGTTTTAAAAAAGGGTGAGGATTTTAGTTTTTTTGCGGGTTTCATCTAGACGAGTTCAGCAAGATCTCAGACAAATCGTGCAATGATTTTCTCAACCGGTTCAATGGCTTTGGTATGCTCGATGGTGGGGCCCGCAACCCATACGGTTTTGTAGGTGGCTTCGGTTGCGGCTTTGGTCACCATATTGGTTCCTTTTAAAAAGCGCAGCATTTTTACATATTTCTTGAGCCACTTATTTTTGTTGAGCAGTTTTTCAATCCAGGTTTGCTCGGTACCTATTTCCTGCACATAAGGTGTATTGATTACTGTACAGGGCGTACCGCTAATCTTTTGAGTCATTACAATGTCCTGTTCCCCATAATCCACACATGCTTGCTTGTATTCCTGCGAAACCCCGGCTTCTTCTGAAGCTATAAACGGACTCCCGATGCTGACCCCGGCTGCTCCAAAACTCATTTTTTCTTCCAGGTCTGCACGAGTTCCCACACCACCGGCAGAAATCACAGGAATATTTACAGCAGCATTGAGCGTTTCTATTAAGTTTTTAGGCGAAATATCTCCACGATGACCGCCGGCTTCATTATTTACAGCGATTATAGCATCACATCCTAGAGCTTCTACCTTTTTGGCCTGCTCCAAATTGACAACATCGCAAAAAACGAGAATTCCCTTTTTATGAGCTTCTTCAATCACCTGCTTGGGATTTCCTAACGAGGTAATGATGAAATCACAACCCAATTCGCAACAAACCGCTAACTGATCAGGATATTTTGTGTTTGATTTATTGACAATGAGATTAAAGCCAAAAGCGCCTCCTGAGGTCTTTGTGGCTTTTAGTTCGTTGATTGCTTCCCGTAATTCGGGCAGGGTGCGGTAGTTGAGCGCGGGTATGCAGCCTGCGATCCCGGCCTGCATTGCCGCTTTGACCATAGCCACATTAGACACCAGAAACATAGGTGCCATTATAATAGGGTGTTTTATCTTAAGTAATTGCGTGAGCGGTGCTTTCATAATTAACTATTGAATTTTAAAGTTAGCTTTTAAAATGACCATAGCATTTTAAAGAGATATTAAAAAGTATACTCGTAAAATTGAATGTTGAAAATCGCGTGAGGGATAGAAGTGAAAAGCTTTATGCCCATTTTATTGGGCATAAACTTGTAGCGAATAGCCCGACCCGTAGGGTCACGCCCAAATCTGATAATCGGAAGTAAAAAAAGAGATCACCTGTACAGGATAGTTTACGCTAAAATCGTTTTGATACGATCAACTACCTGTTGCGGTTTAATGCTGTACATCGCTTTCTCATAATCCGCAGGGACTTTATTGCCATAAACCGAAGTGGGAATTGCCGGAAACTGCTTGCGATCTGATAGCAATTGATTTTCTTCTGGTTGACCGTATGGCGTAAAGCCCAGATACGGATGCGTCACCCCCCACATCGTCACCACTGGAATTCCAAAAAGCGCGGCAAGATGCCCATTGCCACTATCCATCGCCAGCATGGCGTCAAGATGGGAGATGAGGGCCAATTCTTCAGCAAAGCTGAATCTGCCCGCCACCGAAACACAATTGGGATATTTGTCAGCAAAGCTTTGCAGGGTCTGTGTTTCTTCGGCCCCGCCGCCAAACAAAATAATTTTATACGGTTCTTTATTCAATTGAGCTAAAACAGCATCCATCAACTCCAACGGATAGTGCTTGCCGGCGTGTGCAGCAAAAGGCGCTATACCTAGCCATTTCTGCGGCTCGTGACCTACATGAGCACGAATGCTATCAGTAATGGGTTGTTTTGCCAGGAGCTCGTTGCCGGTTAATTGTACCGGATAGCCCAGCTTTTCAAATACTTCGGCATAACGTGCGTGGGTGCTTTTGAGTGGTCTAAAATCCTTATTGTGCTCTCGTGTTAAGGCTTTCTTTTCAGCCCTACCCTTATCAATTTGTGCCGATTTGCTTCCGCGTAGGCGGAAAAAAGATCGCAGTACATTGGAGCGGATCACATTGTGCAAATCGGCGATTGCCGTAAATCGGCTGGGCTCCAGATCTTTATAGAGTCTATAGAGCCCAACGGCTCCTTTGTACGTGCCCTTAACATCAGCACCAAAAAAATGTACGCGCTCCAACGGCTCAAAGAAAGGTAAAAAAAAAGGCCTTGACACTACCGTGACCTCCAGATTGGGGTAGGTACGTGTCAAGGCTATTAATACGGGTACGGTCATCGCCACATCCCCCATTGCAGAAAGCCGTATGCACAGAATGTGGGGATTTTGGGCAACCGTCATCTATTTTTTATTCTGGCTGCGTAACACCGGGTTTAGCTCATCATCATTGTACATTTTCATCTGCTTATAGACTTTCATGTACTTGTCGCCGCTCTCTATATCACGTACCAAGGTATCTATCGCAGTACATAAATCTACGCGCTGCTCAATAAGTACATCAAGCTTATTCTGGCAGGCGATTTTATGCTCGTCTGAAGCGTCTTCGCGGTTTGCCTCCTCTTCCATATGATAAATCTTCAGGGTAAGAATGGCCAGGCGATCCAGCGCCCAGGCAGGACTTTCTGTATTTATCGTTGCCGAATCATTAGGCTCTACATTGCGATACAGTTTAAGAAAGTAACTATCTATATACTCCACCATATCGGTGCGGTCCTGGTTTGAGGCATCGATTTTACGTTTTAGCTCAAGGGCTTCTACAGGGTCAATATTTGGGTCGCGAATAAGATCTTCATAATGCCATTGCACAGTGTCAATCCAGGCTTTGCGATACAGCAAATGCTCTAAAAAGTCAACATCAGTATCATATGGATTGTCAAAGGGTTGATCTACACGGTCTTTTATGTGGTAATCGTCTACAGCACGTTCAAAAATACGTTTTGCGGTATGTGTTATCATGGCTGGTTATTTTTCTAAAATGTGTAAATATTCAGTTGTACCGGTTGCTTTATGATTGCGATTTTCGGTTTTATCGGCTTTAAAACGCTGATAAGACGTGGTGACCAAATCGTATTTGCCATATTGCCGCATAATTGCCTTTACGGTTTCGGCAGGCATTAAACCCTCATTGTTATAACTTAAAAAGATGGTTTTAAAATGTGCCTGTTTAATCAACGTTTCAAATGCTGCAGCCACCTCATTTTTGCTGCAAAAAGCACTTTTTTTATAGGTGCGCAACCCGGTTTTTCCTTTGGGTACAAAGGTATCTTTTTTTGCAATAGTATTGAGCACATGATAATTTGCCCCGTATTGGCGTGAATTATAAGGGGGGTCCAGATATAGAATATCGCCTGAAATCTGTTTTATTAGTTCGTTGCTGTTTTGGTTGTAAACCGAATGATTCCCCGAAGTGATTTCAAAATCAGCAGGTTTGAGCGTCAGTGGTTTTTGAGCTGATTTTTTCAGTTTTTTCAAATAAGCCCCATAAACTGAAGCCGTATTGGCAACCTTATCGGCGCTTTCAAGCAAACTGGTCAGGAGAAAAAAATACAGGTCTTCGTCTATTTTGCCTTGCGAAAACCAAGCTTCAATCTGGCTGCGGATAGCGTCTATTTTCCTGCCATTTTCGGCCGAAAAATACAAACGCCCCGATGCTCCGCCTTCGCTATAGGTGTTATAGATAAAACCATCTTCAGGCGGAAGGCTTTCTAATTCTTCAATATAGGCTGAAGCATCAATAGACTCATTGTTGCCGATATAATTTCGGTTTAAAACATAACTGTAAAACTCCAGATCGTTTGCGATGACCGTTTGCACCATAGGTTTAAAACTACGCCCCACACTACCCGTACCTGCAAACAAATCACAAAAAACAAGACTTGATAAATCGTTACCACATACGTGCTTGATGCTTTTAAGCAGCCAGGAAGAGAGTTTATATTTTGAACCAATATAATTCATCGAACAGCCCAGATAATGTCTGAAAATGCGGTTTTTTGATCAGGTGTTGAGACCGCAACTAATTTTGAGCTGTCAAAAGTACTCACATAATCTGCAATAAGCTTTTGCAACCAGGAGATTTCTGCCTTTAATTGATAGTGCCTGCCGTCTTTTTTAAAAACCACTAGAAAAAGTCGATTTGATCGGTGATAACGCTTCCCGGTACTTTGATTGGCATAAAGCCAGTTTATAAGTGCAGTAAGATTTGCTTTCGCGAAAGCGAGATCTTTACCAAAGCCTCTAGGAAAAACAGAGGTCTTATGGTCAAAATTAATTCCGTCTATACTAAAATCGACCAGGCGGTCTTTTGCATTTTTTGCCGGCAAAACTCCCGGAATATCACAAAATATCTGTTCTACAGCGCGGGCGCTCCAGTAATTATACCAGCGGTTAACTGCATATTGAAAAAACATTTGAACATCAAGACTGTGCAGTTTTGCTTCCTGATTAATACTTGAAATTAAATTCTCAAAATCTGGCGAATTATAAATAAAATTGCTGCGCGAATCCCAGAGATCATTTTGCTTTTGAAACCAGTGCTCAGGATAGGCCCAGCGCTTTTTTAGTTGGTTTTCAATAACCTGTAAATCTAAGCGCCCCATAAGACTGCAATAAAAGGCATAAGCAGTGCCAGCCACATCATCATTTCTTTAAACCAAAAACCGCTACTGGTTTCTATATAATTAGCTGTGATAATAGCCAAGGGTCCAAACAAAAAATACAATTCGCTACCGTCCCGTTCAGGAGCAAGAATAATTGCGATTATTAAGGCAACTACAGAGCTTATAAACGTAAGGAGATAAGATGACTTTAATTTTTGGCTTACGTCACTTATTTGCGATACATATCTAAAACCGCACCATAGATATAGCGTTATTATAAATGAAGTGGGTAATAGGAGCCTCAGGTTGTTATAGGCCGAAAAATCGTAGGTGGGTAATTGCACATAATTGCGCGCAAATACTGCAGCGCCCTCATAATAGAGGCTTATGGTAAATGTTAAAATGAAAACAGTAAATAGGCCCGCAAACGGAAGCAACCAGTTTCGGTATTCGTTAGGAGCATAAAATAAAATGGCAAAATACAACACCACCAGAAAAAGCAAACTCCAGAAGAAAAACAGGGAGGCGATGGCAATCCAGAAGGCGGCGTCAAAGATTTTCTTTTTCTGATCCTTTTCTGATTTGAGACTTATAATGCGACGCAAGGCTAACAGCACAAATAAGCCGGAAAGTATAATTTTCGTATTAAAAAAAGTCTGTGGAATGGCCAGTGTAAAACAGGCGAAGAAAAAGACAATGTAGGTTGTTCTTCGAGTAAGAGTGTTCCGTTTTACCACAAAATTGAGCACCCCAAGCGAAAACAAATACAACAATAAAACCATAAATCGACTTAACACGCTAAGGGCTGTAAGCTCATAATAATCTGAAAGTATGTAATATCCTGCAAGAAACAAGATAACCCCCAATAAGATTACTGCGAAATTTATAGGTTTTGAAGCACCAAAAAAGCTTGTTAGCATTGTAGTTTTTTCTATTTTTGCAACGCACACTTTAAAATAACAGTTGCGGCATTCCTAATCAGGATGTAAAAGTATACAATTATGGAATTGAAAGATTTATTTTACGGAATTCAGGATTTTTTTGTTAATGTGGCTTTTAAACCACTTGACTGGTTACGTCAATTGCAGGATGAAAGCTGGTTGGCTGCAAACCTTATCAACGTTGTTTTTATCTTAATCGTATCAGCAGCATTTGTTTACTGGTGTATGCAACTTAATAAATTTGACAGTCAGGAACATCACAACCTCAACAACTAATTTTTGTTCCCTTATCATATTAAAAAAGCCTGCAATGTGCAGGCTTTTTTATTGAAATAAAATGCTGTTTTAAAGATCAAAACCGATGTCTTTGCGGTAGTTCATCTTGTCAAACTTGATTTTCTCAATATTTTTATAGGATGTTTTAAGCGCTTCCCTAAAATCATCGTGAAGTGAAGTTACCGCCATCACACGACCCCCCGAGGTAATCACCTCATCATCCTTGAGGCTGGTGCCCGCGTGAAAAACCAGTGAATCTTCAACTGTTTCTGATCCGGTTAAAACCTTACCTTTCTCATAACTTTCGGGATAGCCGCCGCTAACGAGCATCACGGTAGCCGCAGATCTGGGATCTAAATCCAGATTGACCTCGTTTAATTTTTGCGCAGCAACTTTTTCAAATACTTCTACTAGATCGTTCTTGATACGCGGCAGCACAACTTCAGTTTCCGGGTCACCCATACGCACGTTGTATTCAATCACTTTAGGGTCATCCCCTACTTTGATAAGTCCGATAAAAATAAAGCCCTTGTACTCAATTTCTTCAGCCTTTAGACCTTCAATCGTAGGTTTTACAATTCGATTTTCGATTTTTTCCATAAAAGCCACATCTGCAAATGGAACCGGAGAAACTGCTCCCATACCACCAGTATTCAGGCCTTTATCCCCCTCACCAATGCGTTTGTAATCTTTCGCCGTAGGCAAAGTGATGTAATTTTTACCATCTGTAAGCACAAAAACGCTGAGCTCAATACCGTCTAAAAACTCTTCGATTACTACCGTTTCGCTGGCAGCACCAAACTTTTTATTAGTGAGCATATCTGCCAATTCTGCTTTGGCCTCATCAAGATCATTCAGGATAACCACGCCTTTCCCGGCTGCCAGTCCATCTGCTTTAAGCACGTAAGGAGGCTTAAGCTCTTCGAGAAATGCTTTTCCGGCCTCCAGGCTTTCGGCTTTGAAACTCTCATAAGCTGCCGTGGGAATATTGTACATGGCCATAAATTCTTTAGCCCGCTCTTTACTGCCTTCCAGTAACGCTCCGCGTTTTGACGGACCAATAACCGCAACCTGCCCGAGTTCCTTATCATTTTTAAAGAAATCATACACCCCGTGTACCAGCGGATCTTCTGGGCCAACGACAACCATATCAATATTTTCCTGTAAAACCAGCTTTTTTATCGCTTCAAAATCGGTTACCGAAACCGGAACGTTAGTTGCGATACCGGCTGTACCGGCGTTACCCGGAGCTACAAAAAGCTTTTCACATTTAGGACTTTGAGCGATTTTATAGGCAAATGTATGTTCACGCCCGCCGGCGCCCAGAATTAGAATATGCATCAGATGAGCTTAAAAATTAATTAAGCCCCAAAAATAAATGTTTGTAAATTGACCTACTAATTTTAGTCTTGTGAATTTAACCAACCTCAGTCTGCGCCTTAGCGGCTATCCCATCGCAGCCGCAAAAAGCAAACTGCAGCAGCTGCAGGCTGAACTAGAACGGGATTATTCGGCGTATGCCGAAACTAAAAAAGCTGAAATTCTCGAGCATCACCTAAGCAAAAACCCTTTTTATCAGGATTTAGCCGGAAAATTTACCGATTGGGATTCCCTGCCGGTGTTGACCAAAAGCGATTTACAACAACCGCTCAAAAACCGACTGGCTCTGGGCATTTCAGAAAAAAATATTCATAAACACAAGACCTCTGGCTCATCGGGGAATCCATTCATTTTTGCTAAAGATAAATTTGCACACGCGTTGACGTGGGCTTCCATACAGGATTTATATACAGGACTGGGCATCGATATCGCTTTGCCAGAAGCTCGTTTTTACGGTATTCCTAAAAGCGGTGTGGAACATTACAAAGAGCGTTTTAAAGACGTTTTGGGAAACCGTTACCGCTTTCCCATTTTTAATACTTCGTCAGAAAATTTTGAAAACTTCATTCGTCATTTTAAGACTAAAAAATACGGGTACCTCAACGGTTATACTAGTTCGTTGGTGCTTTTTGCCCGGTTTTTAGCCGAAAAAGGTGTGATTCTAAAAGAAATTTGCCCGAGCCTCACGCACTGCATTGTCACAGCCGAAATGCTGTTTCCGGAAGATTTACAGTTACTTGAAAACCAGTTTGGCATTCCCATTATCAATGAATACGGTGCCTCAGAAACCGGAATCATTGCCATTGGTAAAGCGAGTGGTAGTTTGAAGATAGACTCAAGGCTGATTTATGTAGAAATTCTGGATGAGCATAATCGGCCTGTAGCTGAAGGTGTTTCGGGGAAAATCGTGATTACTGCGCTATTCAATAAGGCACATCCGTTTATCCGTTATGAACTAGGTGATCTTGGTACTTTAAATTTTAAGGATGGCTTGCCGGTTTTAAGCAAGCTGGAAGGCCGTATTGGGGATTATGCGCTGTTGCCTGACGGAAAAAAGATTCCGGCTCTTGCATTTTACTATGTAACCAAAGAAATTATTAGTGATACCGGCTCGGTAAAAGAATTTGTCATCAATCAGTCAAAGCCTGATCGTTTTGAAGTAGAATATGTGGCAGATAAAGCTTTCGCCGAAGCGGAAATTCAAAAAATAAAACGGGCGTTGTTGCATTATTTCGGGCAGGATGTAACCATTAAAATAGAACGAAAAACAAATTTAGACCGAAGCACTCGCGGTAAACTGAAGCAATTCACCCGAAGTTTTTAATTGCGGTATTTCACAAAGCCATTGTACGCCCAGCACGCCATATAATAGGCCGATTGTATAGGATTTAGTTCAGCAAATTCTCTATAGAACTGCCATTGATATTTGAGCAAGGCTGCTTTATTACGCGAAAGCGAATTTTTGCGTATTCGGTAAACGGCAAGTGGCTCCTGAATACCGTATGCGAAGCCGGTTTGCTTTAAATACTGTAGCCACAAACCCATATCCTGTCGCTTTTTAATCAAAGGCATATACTTTTTACCAAGCTGGGAAATATCAATAAAAGCGGTAAGACAACTTATCGAATTGCTCTTCAAAATATCTGTATAGCTTACACGTTTCGGTACGATAAAATCAGAAAGATAGGGTTGCAGGTTTTCATCAAGACGCTGGTACGAACTAAAAACAAAAGCGTGCTTCCGGGTAGCCTCAAGACTGCGCTCCAAAAACTGTGGAAACCACAAATCGTCAGCATCAATAAAGGTTAAATAATCACCCTTTGCCTTTTTAATACCCAGATTACGAGCAGCCGCCGGACCCTTGTTCTCTGGTTGCCTGAAATAGGAAATGCGTGCGTCCTCTGCTGCCAGTTTACTTATAATCTGCAGCGTTTGATCTATAGAGCCGTCATCTACCAGCAATAACTCCCAGTCTGTAATACTTTGATTTTTAATGGATTTTACAGTCGCTTCGATATACGCAGCCGAGTTGTAACAAGGCGTTACAATTGAGATTAATGGAGCGTTAATAGGCTTTTTTATCGCCATAGATGACCTGTAAAAATGTTTTAGCGATAATACGCAGATCCATCAAGATAGACCAGTTTTCTACGTAAAAGATATCGAGTCGTACGCGGTTTTTGATATCATGTTTGGTTTCGATCTCTCCACGGTACCCACTTATCTGAGCAAGACCTGTAATTCCCGGTTTTACGAGATGTCGCAACATAAATTTATCTATTTGTGAGGCAAAATCAATGGTATGACTCAGCATATGCGGCCTGGGGCCAACAACAGACATGTTACCCATCAAAACGTTATAAAACTGCGGAAACTCATCAAGACTGGTGCGCCTTAGAAACCTACCTACACGTGTGGTACGACGATCGTCACGTCTTGCCTGTTGCTTATTCGCGTCAGAATTGACCGCCATAGATCTGAATTTATAGCAATAAAACTCCTTACCGTCAAGACCCGTGCGCAACTGTTTAAAAAATAAGGGCCCTTTATTGTCTAAATTAATGATGATTGCCAGAAGGGGAGTTAACCAGGACAAAACACCTACAACCACGAGAACCGAAATTAAAACATCCAGCAAACGCTTTAAAAACATATTAATGGGAGAATCGAGAGAAAGCGTGCGCAGCGCAAGTATAGGTGTATAACCGTAGTATTGAAAATCCATCTTTTTTGTAAAAATATCCTTGTTGTCTGGAAGGAATTTTACTTTGACCAAATGATTGTCTGCAAAATCAATGAGCTGTTTAATTTCGGCATTGTTAAGTTCGGAAATTGAACAAAACACCTCTTCTATTGTATTTTCCAAAACGTAATTCTGTATCTCATTTAGGCTGATCTGCTCATTTTTAAGATCAAAGTTCTGAAGCATTTTAAAGCCGTATGCCCTATTATAGTTGAAAAAATCTTTTAGCTTTTCGGTTTTAGCATTTCGGCCAATGATTACAACACGTACATAATCAGCACCCAGTCGTGTTCTAAATTTTTTACGCAGATTAAAAACTAGTATTTTAAAAAGTGCTATACTAATCATCGAAACAGACAGATAATTCAGTATATCGATTAAAGCGATATCGATTTCGTTAAAAATCCCGAAGAAAGAAAGCGTACACAATAAAACAAGAAATAATTGCCGGCTTATGAGCCCCAAAATACGTACAAGTGGCGTAAATCTATAAACTTTATAAAATCCAAAACCCACAGTAGTAATGAGCCAGCCAAAGACGCTGTAAACTGCAAAAATCAGGAAAGCATGGGTGGGTAAGTGCAGTAAAAATGCACTTACTATAATTACGACGATATCAAAAAGCGCAATGGCCGGCTGTAGCAGGTAATTGTGTCTGATGGACTTTTCGTTCATAAATACTGTAATTCCAAAAGGGGTAAACGAGCTAAAATTACTAAAAGATTTTCGGTAAGCGCTAAGCTCTTAAACACATATTCAAATAAAATGGAAATGACCTACGCTATTTCAAATTATGATAATATCTTTTCGCCCCGAAAAAGCTCCTAAAGCCTGAAAGGATATTTCAGGACCTGAACCTATATCTATGCAGAAAATTAAGATTGTGCACCTTGTTGAAGCTTTGGGAGGCGGTGTATATACCTATTTCATCAATCTGACTCAAGTTTTGGCCGCAGACCCGCGCTTTGATGTAACCGTTATCTATAGTGACAAGCGCGAACAAATTGATCCGGACCGCATAGCACAAGATTTTCACCCGCAAACGAACCTTATCGTAATACCGATGATGCGGGAGATCAATCCTTCAGGAGATTACAAGGCGTTTAAAATGATCCGAAAGGAACTGCTTCATATCAAGCCCGATATTCTACACGTACATTCCTCAAAAGCCGGAATACTGGGACGTTTTGCTCATTTGCTTTCAAGAGGTATTCAGGCAAAGCTTTTTTACACTCCTCACGGGTATTCGTTTCTCAGAAAAGATGTGAGTACATTCAAGAGAGGCCTGTTCTACGCTATAGAGTTTTTTAGCCAAAAAATTTGTGGTGGCACCATAGTCGCCTGCGGCGATACAGAGCTTTATCATTCAAAGAAAATTGGAAAAGCAGTATTAGTGCGAAATGGAATTAATCATCAGGAAATTGCACCGATTACCAAAACCAAAAATTCTAAAATTGAAAAAATCGGAATACTGGCCCGTACCACAGCCCAGCGTGATCCGGCACTTTTTAATCAACTTGCCTTAAGCAATCCGGAAATTGAATTTATCTGGATAGGTGACGGTGAACTTAGGCATTTACTTACCGCTTCAAATATCACAATTACAGGCTGGTTTAAAGAAAATCAGAAGGGAATTGCCTGGCTTGAAAAACTGGATGTGTATTTACAAACCTCGCTTTGGGAAGGTTTGCCGATTGCTGTCCTGGAGGCGGCTTCACGCAAAATTCCGGTAATTGCAACCAATATTATTGGCAACAAAGACATTATAAAATCGGGCAAGACCGGATATTTATTTGAAAAAGCAGAAGAATTTCAAACTTGCCTAAAAGCGCTACAGTCTGTAGAAGTACGTGAGAAAATGGGTGAGGCCGCAGCAAAACGCAATCGCATACTGTTTGACTCTACAACTAATTTTAATAAACTGACCGAACTTTATCTTCAAAGCCCCAGATAATTCCTTGTCAATTCTTAAAGAGTCTCGGCTCGCTTTCTATGCTCAAAATCTAAAATATAATTCTGCGCAAAAAAGGAAATCCAAAGCCCGCTAAATACAATTCCGTCAAAACGAATTAAAAAATCATCAACCATATTTGCAGCGGCAAACAGTAGAAAAAGAAAAATACAGAGCACCTGCCTCGTTTGTATTCCCACATATAAAAACAGGCCCATGTACAGAAAACTTACCAGCAGTCCTAATAATCCAAATTTGATCCAAAAATCAAGATATTGATTGTGAGCAGGAAACTCATATTTAGCTAAAAACTGCTGATTCGTGCGTTTATACTGTTTTATCAATTCTTTTTTACCATCTGCACTTCCTACTCCAACCCAAGGATTGTTTTGTGCAACTTGTAGTGCTGTTTTCCAAATACTGAGTCTTGTAACGAGACCATTAAAAACCGTTTCCTCAGGATGCTCGAGTTCATCAAGCCTCCCCACTTTATCCATATGTGCAAAAGTGACGGAAGAAAATTTCTGGGTACTATATGGAAAGAGCTTTACAAAGCCAACACCTAGCGCACCAAAAATTAAAATTCCCAGAGCCAATTTCTTAAGTATCTGAGGGCTGAATAATTTTTTGCTTTGATATACACCCACCAAAATCATCCCTATAAAGGCAAAAACGATTGCCAGTCTCGTATTTATGTAAAGCAGTAAAATCACTGAAATCACAAAAAAGAGTATGCGCAAAATCAAACTCCACATTCCTGAATTTTGAGACCGATGTACAATAAAAAAGAAATTGATCACCACTACAAAAGCCATATGCATATTAAGCGCCGGAGCGTGGTTTCCTGTAGATTTTGCGAAGGCATAACCCATTTCCCAAAGTTCGTTACCATTGAGATATTTGAGAAACAACTCAGACTCTATCCAGGCAAATCGAAGTAAGCAAATAAAAACAAGGAGTGTAACTAACCAGGCATAATAACGCAGCACTCTAAAGGTATTAAAACGATATGTCTGGCTGAGTAGACATACCGGAAGCAGGATCAGGGCAAGGCGCTTTTCTCCGTGTTTTAAACCTGCTGCCAGACTATCATTATTCCAAAAAAAGAGCAAATCGAGTAGAAATGGGCTGGCAATTAATAGGATAATAAACACACGATACGCAGTGAATTTCATGCGCTTATAGAAAAACAGATTGTATGCCGCAAAAATGATCAACAAAACCGTTGCGGGAACCCTAAATATCAAAGACGCTCCCAGAATTACCAGCCAAAGATTATAGCTAAACCGGTATGTTCTTTCTGAAATCATCATAGTAGAGTATGTAATATAGAAGGGGTAGTATCCCAATTTTATGTTTGACGGCAGATCCTAAATCAGGTTCAAATACCCCTTGAAGAATGAAATAGCTAAATACGAGACTGAAAATCCAAATCTCAAGGCTATTCTTCCTTTTTGATTTTAACGCATTTTTAAAAAGCCAAAACAAATAAAGCGTAAAAAGCAGTTGCCATGCTATAAATAGCAGAATTTGCGGCTTTAAAATATGTCGTAACCCATTTACAGGTATGTTTACCGAAATAAACCCGTAAAGGATGCTGAAGCTTTCGCCGTACCAGGTATCGGGTTTTACCGGTGAGTTGATTACCGAGTTGGTTGCTAATTTTCCAAGTCGTTCTGCATTTAAAGCTTCGCGGGTGCTTTCGCTCAAAAATTCTCCCTTTAAAAATCCGTATGAAAGCGAAATGAAAATCATAACCACAAATCCAGTCACCAAACCAGCTAATACCTGCTGTTTGATTTTGATTCGGGAAGCATAAAAAATCATTAATGTTAATACCGGTAGAATAGCATAATACAGCCTGAACCATAATCCAAACGCAATTAGCAGTAAAAATACCATGCTGATGGTTGTTGTAACGCTAAACCTTTTTTTCTGAAAAATCCCGACAATTAAGCCAATAAACAAGAAGGTTAAAAACTCTTTTGAAGGCATAGAAATATAGAAGGCCAGCATTAAAATCATTGTATACACCAGAATATTTCTCAAATTGAGACTGGCAAAATGTTCTGGTATTCCAATTTTATAAATGACCCACAGTAGCATAATCAGTTGTATGAATGCAACCAGCGGAAAGGGTAAACTTCCTAGACCGGTGTATTCATAAAAAGACATTGTAACCGGGTAGCTCCCTACGAAGCCCTTTTCATTATCGTAATCATTTATAATGGTCTGGGCATCATAGAAAAAACGAACCGGTAAATAGTAGGTTGCCAAAACACCCAAAATCACTGTCAAAACAGCAATGGCAAGAAATGTAGCTTTAGATCTGGGGAGATAGCGATTCATAAGTTTAATGCAGGTAGATTTTAATGCGATCTTTTCGGTACGCTAAATATACTCCACAAACATTCCAAAAAAGTACACTTGCAGCCGAAGCCATTGCGGCACCTTCAATCCCAAAATGGGGAATCAACCCCCAGTTGAGCAAGGCATTGAGAATTACTGCAGCAATAAGTATGTTTTGCAAACTTTTCTGCTTTTTTGTCATGTTCAAATAAGTGGCTGTTACCCCGCAAAGCGAAGCTAAAAAGTGCCCTGCTGCCAATATAATCAGTGCATGAGACGCCTTGACGTATTCCGGACCAAAAAAAGACAAAAGCCAGTCTGAAAATATGATGATAACAGCAGTAAGTACGCTAGACAACAACGCAATAAATCGCACACCTCGTTTTAAAAGCTGCTGTAAAGCTTTCTGATCGTTGGAATAAAGATTAGCAATTTCAACTGCCAAGAAAGAGGCAACTGTGTTTACGATCGTAGCAATAAGGAAGATGATTTTTAATGCTATACCATAAAAAGCCAGAGTTTCAAAATCTTCATATAGCTTTAAAAAGAACACATCCAGCGAGATCAAAAGGTAAAAGCCGAGTGAGCTTACAGCTACCGGAAGTGTCGCGTTAAATAAAGTTTTGTAAGTTATTCTAGGACTGTTTTGGGCAAAAATTTTTCGTTTTCGGTAAAACCACATAAGCTCAACCGAAGTCACTAAAGCAACCACAATATAACTTCCTAAAAAAACCTCAGCGACTTCTTCGTTTATAAAGTTAAAAGTAATGCCCACTGCACCTATAAACAGCAAACCATGTCTGAAAAGTCCACGGTAAAGCTCCGATTTTGCCTGAAGCCCCAAAGCTCTGAAAAACTCAATATTAAGCATTGCAACAGCATAGAAAAATACGCTCAAAATCACTTTAAAAATCAGCTCTATAGAATCCTGACTGCTGGCGAAATGCCGCGAAAAATAAGGCATTAAACTGTAGAAAATGCTCAAAAGTAAAACGCTCAAAACCAATATAATCAACAGGATGCGTTTGTAAATTTGAAACAGAGCCTTGAAGTTTTCGTGGCTTTTAAATCTGCCTGCGAAGTATAAAATTGTTTGATCTGTTCCCAAAAGAATAAGACTCCCTAAAACAAAAATGGTTGAACGCGCAAACTCATAGCGACCTACCAAATAAGAGTCAAATGAATTTGTGATATACAGGGTAACCAGAAAAAGAGCCAGTACGCCCACAACGCGCAAAGACATCATAAGCATAGCACCACTATAGAGTTTTGTACCTAAGATTTTGCGCAACTTGTTGATCCCTTTTTTATGCATACTTTAGCCACGGTTTTTTTCAACCGAAGGGCGAAAGATACAAATAGCACGTACAACTTAAATACGGTATCGCCCGCAGAATGCTTTTGACTTGCTTAACATGAATATCCTTTTCGTCATCAATAATTTAATAACCGGCGGGGCAGAGCGTATGCTCACAGATACCCTGCTTCATTTAGATCGCGAAAATCTACAGGTAGATTTAGTGCTCTTGTCGAAAAAAGAAACGTTTCTAAAAGAACAACTTCATCAAGCAGGTCAGATCAACCTCATCGAGCTGCAACATCAATCTCCATATAATTTGCTTGGGGTTTGGGAGCTCAACCGCATTCTAAAAAATAAAACTTATGATCTGATTCACGTTCACCTCCTACCCTCCCTGTATTACGTGAGACTCGCAATGGTTTTAACCCAATCACATTCCAAACTGATTTATACCGAGCATTGTCCTATTGTAAAAAAGAGGCAAAATTTGCTGTTTCGATATATAGATTTGTGGTGTTATCGAGGCATCAGTAAGGTACTTTGTGTATCTCAGGCGGTAAAAGAAAGTGTAATTTCTCATTTGAAAACGAAAGATACTTTCAAATACGTAGTGCTCAATAACGCCCTGAATCTTTCAAGATATCAAAATGCCCAGCCTGCTTTACGTAAAAATTATGGTCTAGAGGACAACGATTTTATATGCCTGCAGGTTTCCAGTTTTCGCCCTGCGAAAGATCACAAGACGCTTTTGAAAGCTTTTAAAGACACGCCTAAGCGTTTTAAACTGCTTTTGGCGGGAAATGGACCATTGTTATCAGAAACGCGATCCTTGTGCGCTAAAATGGACTTAAATGACCGGGTAATCTTTTTAAAAGAGCAAAGCGAAATCGCCAGCTTATATGCAATGACCAGTGTGGTCATTCTATCCTCCCATTATGAAGGTTTTGGGCTGGCAGTTTTAGAAGGAATGGCAGCCGGTAAACCCGTTTTAGCAACAAATGTGGGCGGACTCAAAGATTTGATTGCTTCTGAACAATACCTTTTTGCTCCAGGCGACGCAAATACACTTCGCAAACTTCTTCTGAAATTAGAATCAGACTCCGAATTTTATACTCAAGCATCTGAAAACGGATTAGAAAAAGCTCAGCATTATGATATTAAAATCCGCAATAATTCACTCCTTAAAATTTATCATGGTCTAGTGAACTGAAGAATTTGAAAGTTCCTGTAATCTACCTCTTAATCGCTTTAAAAATTTCAAAAGCAGAAAACAAAAGACAAAAAACAAGGGCAAAAGTATAGGTAAGTAGGTTTTTAGTGAAGCTTTTGACTTCCAGCTTGAAACCGAATAGATTTTGAAAACCTCTTGCAGGTCGAGTCGCTTTTGGGTGAGTTCATCCTGAAGCTCAAGCAATTCTGTTTTATTTTCTAAGACGGAAGCATAAAGCTGGGTAATGTCAGAACCCTGTAAAACGGAAATCACCGGAGTAGTTGCCGAAGATGATTGGTTTTGCTTAAGCTGATTGTTGAGATTCAACAACAAACTGTCTATTTGATTTATCGAGAATTGATTTTCTGTAATCTGTGTATTTAAACTCAGTCGAGCTGCCTGAAGCTTTTGTTGTAAAAACGTTGAGGCTTCCATACTTCTAAGTAAATCACGCGGATCTGTAGTGTCTTTTGCAACGATTTCAATACGATGAAAGGCATAGCCGGGAGTAAAAAGAGTTTTTTTGTAAAATTCAGATTCCGTTTCGCGGTAATCGGTTACATCGGGAATGATTGCTGTGGGTATTTCAGATAAATTTTCAAGCAAGTCTGTAATATCTTTTACAGGCTCAATCTCAATAGCATCAATAGCAGTTAAACTTCCATCTGAGTTTTTAAAAACCAGACGACTGTCCAGTTCCTCTGTCTTTTGGTACAAATACGAGGTAGTGTTCAGATTTGGTTTAATTATAAGTTCCGCTTTATATTTTGATTTCAATAAAGAAGATAAACCATAGCCTATACCAAAACCTAAAACAAGAAGCACCACAACTATTAGGGCATTTCGAATCAAAAACAAAAAGAATCTATAGATATTAATCCAGAGATTAACCCAGAGCTGTTTTAGCCATTTGAAAACATCTAACAGATCTACATCCTGATTCTTATGCTCTGCCATTACTCGCTAAATATTTGTTCTAAAATACGCTCGGTTATCAAATACGTTGGTTTTACACCCGTGGTACCTAAACCTCCTGAAGCTAAAGTACTACCTGTCTCAAGCGGATTATCTGATGCATAATAGGCATATCGCACTTTTACGCTATCGCTGATGCTTCCGCGGAGTTTTGCCGCAGCCTGTATGGCTTTTTGGTAATGTGCGCCTTCCATCTCAAGGCCTATAACATTCCAGGTACTTTCGTAGAAAAAGCGCAAAATATCGCGGTTTTGAAGCGAAGTTCCCAAAACGGTAATCATTGCACCCTCATAAACCGAAATTCCATGCCCGTCTAAATGCTCCTTTTTAAGTTGGTTTTCAAAGGGGTAATTATCTGCCGTGCCTTCAAACAAATGTGCGCTCGGGATCATAATATCACCCTTGCCACCTTCCAAAATTCCGGCCTTACCCATTATGGAAATCGACTTTACATCAAGGTGCACATTTTCGCGTTTGTTTTCATAGGGTTTGAGCAATTCTTCCATGGTTTCGTAAGCCTGTTCACCAAAAGCATAATCCATAACAATGATTACGGGCTCTTTGCCTTCGGGATATGAGGCTTTATTACAGAAGTTGTTCTGCTTTAAATCTAATTTTTTAGTATCAAAAATCTGCACATCGATGTTGGTTCCACTTTGATCGCGCAGGAAAATCATGCCGTTTTGCTGAGCTGTCTTCTCCACACGGGCACGTAGTTTAGCACTGCCGGGATTACTCAGCGTCTCATAAATCTCGAGGTTTTCCTTTTTGGCTATTTCTTTCTCAAGGGCTACGGGAGCAAAAAGTGTATTCATCACGCTGTGCATATTTGCACTGATGATGTGAATGGGTCTATTTAGAAGTCCCTTGGCATCAAGCTCTGTTTTGATATCGTTTGCCCAGATCTCCCCGTGTATGTGATGACCCAGACGTTCACGTAATAAGGGTGAAAACGTAACCAGGCGCTTGTCGCTATCGAGAGCTTCTTCAATAGCACGCTTACCCAGCCAGTAAATGAGTCTTAAAAAGCGTTTTTCATTATCAGATACCGAAAATTTCCCATAAATAGTAGACACTTCCTGAAAGGTTCTGCCCAAAATATTTGCGGTATGTGTAAGAGCAATTTCACGATCCTGACGGCTGAGCGGTTCTTCATCAAGAACGGCTTTTTCCAGTTTTTTCCAATCGCGTGTGGTATGCCCCTCTTCGTTAATGACCACGCGTTTCATAATCTTGTGCGACTCCACAAAGAGGAAGGTAAGGTGGGTGAGAATATCATAAATCTCCGAGCGCCCGCGAGTGATTTCGATGTTCATTTGCTCCTCGTCAATGCGGTAGCAATTGCGGCGACGCTTTGGCGGAACAATGGGCTTAAAATGAGAATCTTTATACCCCTCATCACTGGTGAGATTGATATAGCGACATTCTTCAATGCCTTCGGGCAACCGATCTATGACGTAAAGAAGGCCGTTAAGTTCTACCTTTTCGTCTGCAATAGTACCGTATATTTCTGGTCTTAAAATGAGCAATGATTCCCGAAGGGTATCACCCGAAACCCCCATAGGTTTGTAAAACCCACGGTTAAATAGGTGTCGCATCGTGATATACATGCGTTCAATGGCTGCAGAGGACTCCTGTGCACGTGTTCTGCTTTCTTGTTTTAATAAACTCATAAAGCCAAATATACTTTTTAAAAATTAAGTTGTTCTAAAGCCTCAGCGATTTTACGGTCGTTAGACAGGCGAGGCAGCTTATTCTGGCCTCCCAGTTTTCCCTGTGATTTCATAAAGGTGTTGAAACCTCCAGCCGGGATTTTATGTATCTCAAGCCTCTTGAGCACATTACCTTTGATGAGGTCAAAGTAATAGCTGTTTTGTTTTTGTAAATTTTCATCTATCGCTTTCGCGAAAGCATCAAAATCCTGAGGTTCCCGTTCAAACTCTATAAACCATTCGTGATAGGGTAATCCTGAAGCCGGATTGATTTGCGGAGCAACCGTAAACTCACTTACCTGAACCTGATATTCTTGTGCAGCGGCGCTTAAGGCTTCTTCAACCTCTTTGCCAATGACGTGCTCTCCAAAGGCCGATATAAAATGCTTTATACGCCCGGTAACGACAACCCGATAGGGTTTTAAGCAAGTAAACATCACAGTATCTCCCACATTATAAGCCCATAAGCCGGCGGTGGTAGAAATAATCATTACATAGTTTACCCCAGGTTCAACCTGAGTGATGCTCAAACGTTCAGGGTTTTCATCAAAAAAGGAATCGGCTTTTACAAACTCATAGAAAATACCGCTGTTGAGGAGCAAAAGCATTCCTTTTTCGGTTTGTGAATCCTGAAATGCGAAAAAACCTTCACTGGCCGGGTATAATTCAATACTATCAACCTTTCTCCCTATTAAATTTTCAAACTTCTCGCGATACGGCTCGTAATTCACCCCGCCGTAAATAAACAGGTTGAAATTGGGAAAAATATCACCTACGGGCAAATTGCGCTTGGCTTTAAGGCGTTCAAAATACATCTGTACCCAGGAAGGAATCCCACTGATTACACTCATATTTTTATCGTGGGTCTCTTCAACGATAGCATCTACTTTGGTTTCCCAGTCATCAATGCAGTTGGTTTCCCATGAAGGCATCCGATTACGTTGTAAATAGCCGGGCACGTAATGCGCCACAATACCAGACAGACGCCCGGTTTTAATGCCATTTTTGATTTGAAGTTCTGGACTTCCCTGTAGAAAGATCATCTTTCCGTCAACAAAATCACTGTTACCCGTGTCTTCGATATAATGTAAAATTGCATCTCGGGCAGCATTAACGTGCATAGGCATAGACTCAGCTGTGATGGGAATGTATTTGGCCCCGGATGTCGTTCCGGAAGTTTTTGCAAAATACTCAGGCAATCCGGGCCATAAAATGTCTTTTTTACCAGCAACAACCTCTTCTACGTAAGGTTTTAGCTGCTCATAATCTCTAATTGGAACCTGATTTTTAAAGGACTCGTAGCTATCTATCTCTTTAAAATTATGGTCCTGACCAAAACGTGTTTTTTCGGCTTTGCTGATTAAATGTTCAAAAACCTGCTGTTGGGTAGCACCTGGATTACGGCTCCACATTTTAGTTTTGGAAACAATGTATTTGGCAAATATTTTAGCTGAAAGTGATTTTATAGACATTACTCAAATGAGATATAGTTTGTAGGATCTACAGGATAACCATTGTTCCACAATTCAAAATGCAAATGGGGCCCTGTAGAAAGTTCGCCGGTTGAACCTGCAATTGCGACGACTTCACCTGCCTTTACCAGATCTCCCTGATTTTGGGTTAGGGAAGCGTTGTGCTTATAAACCGAAATTAAATTATTACCGTGTTCAATGATAAGTACATAGCCCGTGTCTGCCGTCCATTCTGAAAAAATTACCGTGCCGTCTGCTACAGCTTTTACCGGTTCATTTTTGGGTACCACGACATCTACAGCGTAATGCCGCTCGTCTGCATCATAACCTTCAGTAATATTTCCTTTTACGGGTGGGAAAAGCGAAAAACTCATCGTTGAAGATGCCGGATCAAACAAATTATAACGGTCTTCATTGGCTACCTGTTCCCTTAAAATACTGTCTTCCTTAGAAACCCGAAACTCCAGGCCGTTAGTATCTCTGGGCTCATTCAAAGCGATAGAATCTTTATTAAAATTTACTTCAGCCACATCACCCGTAAGCACTTTTTTTATACTGTTAAGATATTGTTTGTTGATGTCAAGCTGTCGCTTTAAAGAATCGGTCTCAAACATTAACGCAGTGGCTTGACGTTTGAGTTTTACTGAAGAATATCCCGGTATGTACTCACGCAAGGGTGTATATGCGATGAGCAAGGTTGTAAGCGCGATAAGAATAATCATAGAAAAACCCACCAAAATAAACACATTGAGCCGGGTTAGTTTTAAGGAAACACGCTCCTCAAAAGTATCTTCATTTAAAATCAACAACCTGTACTTGTGCAGGAGTCGCTTTTTTAGTTTTCTGCGCTCTTTGGGTTTGGCCATAGCTTAAACGGGCTTTAATCGCATATCGAATAGGTTTGCGGTTCATTTATGCGCCAACAAATATAAAATTTAAAAAGGCGTTTGCCTACTGCTAAAGTTTTACATACTGCAACGCTTTTTGGCTAATTCTTGTTATCTTTACCATCTAAATTTTGAATTATGAATATACCAGCGATAATATTAGGCATGGTGGGTCCCTGGCAGATTGGGCTTATCGTAGTAATAGTACTCTTACTTTTTGGAGGTAAAAAAATACCGGAAATGATGCGAGGCTTAGGAAGTGGTATCAAAGAGTTTAAGGATGCATCGCGAGATGATGACAGCCCCAAGAAATCTGAAGAAAAACTAGAGGATAAAAAATCGTAATGATTTTTTAAAATGTTGAAATAAAAAAAGCGCTTGAAAATTCAAGCGCTTTTTTCGTTTATACCTATTTCTTAGTTCTTCTTATCTACAAATTTAACTGATCGCAGTATAGATTCTAACTCAAATAAATTATCCCGTTTACTTGCTGAAGGCTTAAATACAAAACCTTCCAGCACCAGATAACGATTGTTTTCTTTATCATCTACCGTAAAATTCACGAAAGGACCGGCCATATAACGGCCTTTTACTTCCCACATCCCTTTCATTTGATAGGCGGGTTTACCATCTATCGTGGCTTCTTCCAGATAAGGAGCGAAAGCCGCCTCAGTAATAAAACGCATCCCCTCACTCACGGTTATATTGTCTCCGCCTATAGAATCACGCATTTTTATCAATGAGCCTACGGTATTTGAATCTCTGTCTATCGTATTGTAAGGCACCTCATAAACGGTAATGTTCATATCGCCATGCGGAATGTCTTTACGTATCCAGAAAAAATCTTTGTCTTTTTTCGCATAACGGTAAGCCGTGGGAAACTTCATAGTAATGCCAAAAGCTTCGGTAAGCGGTTCATCATCTTTTAAAGACAGACTTATTTGACGAATTTTTTCAGTAAACTCAGCATTTTTAACCGCATTAACAATCTTAGCACTATCCTGTGTTATTTGATTAATAATAGCTTCTTCTGAGGGGCCTTTTACGATGATCCCGGTTTGTGGACGCGCATATTCATCTTTAATAATAGAAACCCCGGATGAATCGGACTGCTCGATTTTAAGAAATGTACGCTGCTTGCGCATAAAGCCGGTAAAAGCTTCAGAAGGCATTTGATTGATTTCAAACATGGGTTCTACCTGAGGCAGACCGTGTACGGGGCCGGCTAGTTTCTGGCGTACAGCCTCTCCTATTTGACCTGCCCACATATCATTTGGCATGACAACAGTTAAAGCATTTAGTGCTCCTGATGAGGCTGAAAGTACTTTACCTTCAGGCTTATCATTGCAGGCTACTAAAGCTATAAGTGTCAATAATAGAATAATTTTTCGCATCGTTTAAAATAATTAAAGTTAGTTAGCGATAACCAGGGTCATTCCCGGTTTCAAATTAGTACCACTAAGATCGTTCCAAACTTTAAGGTTCTCAGCACTTACTCCAGGAAATTTACGCGCAATCGTCCATAAACTATCTCCTTTTTTAACAACATACTTTTTTGAAGAGCCTGAATTTGAGCTTGGCTTTGCAGTTAAAGCAACCGGTTTTGAAGGGTATAAAATAAGGCGCTGACCTATACGTAAATTATTTGACCTCAGATTATTCCAGCGTTTAATTTGAGAAACCCCTACCCCATACCGTTCGGCTATTTTACCCAAATAATCACCGCTGCGCACTCTGTATGTAACACTTGACGGTACTTCAAGATATTGTGGCAGTGTTTCTTCTTCCCGTTTTAATTCTTCCTTGGCGGTAGCGTAAATCTCGGTTTCATTATTTACGAAGGGTCCAAGGGCCGTAACGGGTAGTCTCAGATAATATTCCTCATCAGAAACATAGGGAATAATATCAAGTTTATACGCCGGGTTTAAAAACTGAATTTCTTCAAGCGAAACACCGGTATAAGCAGAAACCTGTTGCAGGGTAAGCATTTCCTTTACACGAACGGTATCCGTCTCAAAATAATTGATTTCAGGCTTTTGAGGCTTATAACCATGCTCTTCAGCGTATTCGAAGATGTACATCGTTGCCAGAAAAGCAGGAACATATCCCGCTGTTTCCCGAGGTAGATGATTTCTGATGTTCCAGTAATTGGTGCGGCCACCGCTGCGGCGTATTGCTTTGCTCACATTACCAGGACCGGAATTGTAAGAGGCCAGAGCCAGATCCCAATCTCCGAAAATCTCATATAGTTTTGAAAGATATTGCGCTGCGGCTTCAGTTGACATTATGGGGTCCATACGTTCATCTACATAAGAACTGATGTCAAGACCGTATAATTTACCAGTGCTAAACATAAACTGCCAGATTCCGGTAGCACCTACTCGCGATTTGGCTCTGGGACGCAAAGCCGATTCTACGATTGCCAGATACTTGAGTTCAAGTGGCATATCGTATTTATCAAAAGTCTCTTCAAATCCCGGAAAATAAAATTCAGATAGTCCCATTAGCCGCTCTAAGGTGGGCTTATGACGCTTTAAATAGCCTTTAATGACATTTTCAAGCGAGGGATTGTATTCGATGTTGAAAGGCGTACGCGCATTAAGGTCTGCAAGACGTTTTTTAAGCGTTTCTGTGGTGAGTTCAGGGTAATTTACCTCTTCGTAGTCTGTATCATCTACAAGGGCGTTAATAGAGTCGTAGAGTGTTCCTGTGGTAAGTTCTTCAATCCAGCGCTCATCTATTTTAGCAGTAAATTTTCGGTCTTTGAGTGTATAGGTTGTTGCATCGCCATCCACCTCTTTAAAGAGAAATACTTTTTGCTCCGGTTTTGAGGCATTCTGCTTCAATTCCTTATCCAGATTTTGCTGAATTTGTTTGAGTTCTACCGTATCAACAATAGGTAGCGATTTGCTGATCTGTACTTCTTCAGCTGATTTTTCGGTATTGGTTTCCTGGGCGTTTAAGACCAGAACAGACACGCAACTTAATACAATGCCCAGACTTAAGCTTTTCTTCATAGATACTTACAACGATGCAAACGCTAAAGTCGTATTTTTTAATCAAAATCTAAAACGCCCGGGATAATCCTATACCGGTTTTATGTTAATTCTGAATAGCCGCAATACCGGGTAGCTCTTTACCTTCAAGCATTTCGAGCATAGCACCACCACCTGTAGAAACGTAACTTACCTTATCTTCAAAACCAAATTGTTTCACTGCAGCAACACTATCACCACCACCTACAAGAGAAAACGCACCTTTTTGAGTAGCCTCATCGATAAAATTACCGAGTTCAATAGTCCCATTCGCAAAAGGTTTCATCTCAAAAACACCCAAAGGACCATTCCATAAAATGGTTTTACTTTTGAGCACCACCTGTTTGAAATTTTCTAAAGATTTTGGACCCGCATCAAGGCCTTGCCAGCCATCAGGGATCTTATCAATTGGCTCTACTTTTGTATTTGCAAATTCTGAAAAGCTGTCTGCCGCTACTACGTCTACCGGTAAATGCACGCTTACATTTTTTTCTTTCGCATGTTTTAAAATATCAAGAGCCAATTCCATTTTATCATCTTCGCAAATAGAGCTTCCAACTTCCCCCCCTTGAGCCTTAATAAACGTGTATGCCATACCACCACCAATAATCAGATCATCTACTTTGTCTAAAACATTTTCAATAACCGTGATTTTTGAAGAAACTTTAGCACCCCCAAGAATGGCAAGTACTGGCTTTTGGTTATCGTTCAATACCTTATCGATGCTCTCAATTTCTTTTGCCAGCAAATAACCAAAGCACTTTTTCTCTGGGAAAAATTGAGCTACTATTGTTGTTGAGGCGTGTGCTCGGTGAGCAGTACCAAAGGCATCATTCACATAAATATCTCCAAGATTCGCTAATTGTTTAGCAAAATCTTCATCACCTTCAGTCTCCGCATCGTGATAGCGCAGATTTTCAAGTAACAGGATTTCTCCAGGCTCAAGCGCTGCAGCAGCTTCTTCCGCTTTAGATCCTACGCAATCTTCTACAAATTTCACCTGAACACCTATGATTTCAGAAACTTTGCCCGCGATGTTTTTTAACGAAAACTCAGGCTCATGATCTTTTGGTCTGCCCAGATGTGACATTAATATCGCCGAGCCACCATCTTCCAAAATTTTTAGAATTGTGGGTTTAGCAGCTTCAATACGCGTAACGTCTGTTACTTCCAAATCGTCATTAAGTGGAACATTAAAATCTACGCGTATCAGGGCCTTTTTATCATTAAAATTAAAATCGTCAATGGTTTTCATTAAAATTGATTTTACGGTTAGCTATTCTTTTTGTGATTGGTCTTCAGTATGTACCCTATCATCGGGTATGGAGCCAACAAATATAACAGATAGGCTCAGAAAATACGTTACATTTCTGTTATATTTGGCGGATGCAGTTTCAATCGATATTAGGGCAGCAGTTCATCAAAAATCACCTGACTACCAGTGTAGACCGGAAACGTATCGCTCACGCCCAACTTTTTATAGGCTCTAGTGGAAGCGGTGTTTTACCCTGTGCCGTTGCCTATGCTCAATATCTTATTTGCGCAAATGCAGGTGGTGAAAATTCTGGAGCTAATGCTTCCTGTAATTTGAAATTTGAACATCTTTCTCATCCTGACTTGCATTTTGCATTTCCGGTTGCTACAACTGACAGCGTTAAATCACATCCGGTATCTGACCATTTTGCCAAGGAATGGCGCGAATTTTTCAGCAAGAATCCTTACGGAAGCCTATATGACTGGCATCAACATCTGGGAATTGAAAAAAAACAGGGTAAAATTGGGGTAGATGAGGCACAGGATATCGTGCGCAAACTCTCGCTGAAATCCTACGAAGGAGGCTTCAAAGTTATGATTATTTGGATGGCTGATAAAATGAATACTTCGGCCTCAAATAAATTACTTAAGTTGATTGAAGAGCCACCGCAGAAAACGGTATTTATACTTATTGCTGAAAATGAAGATCAGATTCTAGATACCATTAAATCGCGTTGCCAGGTGTTGCATTTTCCTCCCCTTGCCGCAGAGGCACTTGAGGAAGCTTTGATACAAAAACATAAAGTCACACCCGCAGAAGCAAAAAAAATAGCTGTTAAAGCTCACGGTGATTACAATCTCGCATTACATTTTTTGCATAATAACAGTGAGGAAGAAGAGTATGAAACCTGGTTTGTAGACTGGGTGCGTACCGCATTTAAAGCGCGAGGTAATAAAAAAGCGATACTAGACCTTATCTCGTGGAGCGAAAATATTGCTTCAAAAGGCAGAGAAACTCAAAAAAGCTTTTTAGGCTATTGTGAAGATTTTTTTAGGCAAGCCTTATTATTGAATTATAATGCTTCTGAAATGGTTTATCTTCAGCCTTCTACACAATTTGAACTGGCCAAATTTGCTCCCTTTGTTCACGGAAATAATATAACTGGTGTAATTGAAGAATTGCAGACTGCTGCATATCACATTGAGCGTAACGGGAACGCGAAAATCATTCTGACTGATCTTTCCATTAAACTTACCCGTTTACTACACACTAAAGCATAAAAAAAGCTGCCCTAGGCAGCTTTAATTGTAATTATATAGAAATTTATTCAGTAACAGTTGTATCTGTCTTTGCTTCTGTTTCAGTTTCTTCAGAAACTACAGTATCTCCGTTAGAGTATTTGTCATTCAGAGCTTTGAGGATTTCGTCGGTAAGATCTAATTCCTCTTTACCATATAGGATATTAGCTCCTTCATTTTTACCATAGATATACTCATATTCGTTCTTCTTTCCGTAATCGGCAATAAAGTCACGTACTTTTTTAATAATGGTATCTATTTCGGCCTGGCTTTCCTGCTGAATCTGACCTCCACGCATCTGTTGCGCTTGCTGAATCTGTTGCTGCATAGCACCAAGCTCCTGTTCCTTTTGCTGACGTTCTGCCGGACTCATACTGCCAGCATTTTTTTGATAAAGATCAACTTTGATTTGAAAAGCCTGGATTTGGGGTTCAAGATCTGCACGTACCTCATCACTCATTTTGGTGTACTTGTCCTGAACTTCTGTAAGCTCTGTATATTCTTCAAATAATTTTTGGGTATCAACAAAACCTGTTTTTGATTTAGAACAAGCGGATACCAGAAATGCTAAAAGCACTAATTGGATTGAAATTTTCATATTTGTTAAAATTTGCTGCAAATGTAAGATTAGCTTCGATTAAAAAAAGATTTTGCAAAAATAAATTTACGATAAGGACTGTCTATTCTTTTGAAGTTACAAATAATCAAAAGCAATAAAAACTGAGCTCAAATAAAGCGATTTAAGAGATGTTAAACAAGATGCGAAGGAAATGGCTATGCAACCTCCCGAAAACACCTCCAATGCCTTTAATTCAATTATTCCTGCTTTTTAAGGATAAAAATAAGAGAAGAATATTCACCAGATGATTTAGCCTTGATATTTGACAGGAGTCCTCTAAAAAACCCGGGGATCATTGGTGAATTTGAACCTTTGTATTTTTCAGAAAGCATACTTACATAAAAGGAATCGAAAATAAGTGGTTTTATAGCTATACATTTAAAACTGTGTTTCTCAAAAAGATATTTTATGCTTTTTGAAGAAAAATGATGCAGATGTCTCGGCACATCCCAGGCGGCCCAAAATTCTTTATAATAATTAGCGTCGTACGATTTAAAATTAGGAACAGCGATTACCGCAATTCCATTTTCTGTGAGGTGATCAAAAATCCATTGTATTTGCTTTTGAGTATCTGGTACGTGTTCTAAAACATGCCACATACTAATTACCTCAAAATCTTCACCGTCTAAATTATCTATAGTAGCCGAAAGTTTAATTCCTTTATTTTGGGCATTTTGGCGAGCTGTCTCGCTAGGTTCGAGACCTCTTACCTCCCAACCGGATTCTTGTGCAGATTTTAAAAAATCACCGGTACCTGCTCCAATATCTAAAAGCTTCCCCCGAGAAGCATATTGACTAATCAGGTTCAGTTTTCGCTTTAGCATAAAATGCTTCACCATCTGATAAATTTTATCAGTTAATCCGGCTTTAGCATCTGTATGCGAAATGTAGTTTTCGGTTTTATAATAGTCTTCCAAATTTTGAGGAACCGGAGTTGTTATGTATTTATCCAGTTCTGCGTCGTAAATCAAATCAAATTCTTCCTGAGAAAAGGAATGATCTTTAATTTTCAAATCGCTTTTTTTCAAAATTATTTACGTCTAAAGAAGATTAAAATGCAAAGTGTTTCACGTGGAACTATAAAATTAGCGTCCCATATAAACTAACATCACCGAAATATCACTCGGAGAAACCCCACTTACTCTGGAAGCCTGAGAGATGGTAGTAGGTCTGATTTTTGAAAGTTTTTCGCGTGCTTCGAAAGAAAGCGATTTCAACTTGGTGTAATCAAAATTATCCGGGATCTTGATGTTCTCCAATCGCTGAAGTTTATCGGCATTGGCTTTTTCCTTCTCAATATAACCCGCGTATTTAATTCTGATTTCAGCCTGTTCTAAAACTTCGGTATCTAAATCATGTTCTTCAACATAAGACTTAACATCATTAAATTGAAGCATATCATCAAGAGCTATTTGAGGCCGACTGAAAATTTTCACCATTTTATCAGACTGCTTCATCGGTGAAGTTCCCCTTTCCTCTAAAACAGGATTTGCTTCCTCTGGTTGAATACTGGTTGTATTGAAAAATTCTACCAAATTCTGAGCTTGTGATTCTTTCTTTTCTAAAGCACGCATACGATCTTCTCTAGCCAAACCGATGTCAAACGAACGCGGCGTAAGTCTACTATCCGCATTATCCTGACGAAGTAACGTTCTATATTCAGCTCTGGATGTAAACATACGATAAGGTTCTTTCGTGCCTTTAGTAATTAAATCATCTACTAAAACACCAATATAGGCCTCATCTCTTTTTAAGATAAAAGGATCTTTCTCCTGAACCTTCAAACTTGCATTTATACCCGCCATCAAACCTTGAGAGGCAGCTTCCTCATAACCTGTAGTTCCGTTAATTTGACCTGCGAAATATAAGCCATATACCAATTTAGTCTCGAGGGTATGTCTTAATTGAGTCGGCGGAAAGTAATCATACTCGATCGCATAACCGGGTCTAAAAAACTTCACATGTTCAAAACCAGCAACCTGGCGCAAAGCTTTAAACTGAACATCTTCTGGAAGGGAAGTGGAAAATCCGTTTACATAATACTCAATAGTATCCCATCCCTCAGGTTCTACAAAAAGCTGATGACGGTCTTTATCTGCAAACCGATTTATTTTATCTTCAATAGAAGGACAATACCGTGGTCCGGTACTTTGAATTCGACCATTAAACATAGGTGAACGATCAAAACCTTCACGAAGTAATTCATGAACCTCAGGACTCGTGTAACTCATTTGACACGACCGCTGTTTAGAAAGCGGCTTTGTCTTATCTGAATAACTGAATTTTTGAGGATCTTCATCTCCAGGTTGCTCGATCATTTTTGAAAAATCAAGACTTCTACCATCAACACGAGGTGGTGTTCCTGTCTTCATTCTACCGGAATCAAAACCTAAATCAACTAACTGCTCGGTAATTCCGGTTGCACTGCGCTCCCCTGCTCTACCTCCTCCAAATTGCTTTTCACCAATGTGAATTAAACCGTTTAGAAAAGTACCATTAGTAAGAATTACTGATTTCGCTTTAATCTCAATCCCAAGAGAAGTACGTACTCCTGTAACACGATCCCCTTCTATAAGCAAACCATTAACCATTTCCTGATAAAAATCAAGATTAGGAGTTTGCTCAAGCATCAGACGCCATTCCTCAGCAAAACGCATTCGATCACTTTGCACACGTGGACTCCACATAGCGGGACCTTTGCTCTTGTTAAGCATTTTAAACTGAATAGCAGTACGGTCTGAAACAATACCACTATAGCCACCCATGGCGTCAATTTCACGAACGATTTGTCCTTTTGCAATACCACCCATTGCCGGGTTGCACGACATCTGCGCGATAGTCTGCAGGTTCATCGTAACAAGCAGCGTACTGCTGCCCATATTGGCAGCTGCGGCCGCGGCTTCACAACCCGCGTGACCCCCTCCTACTACAATAACATCATATGTCTGATCAAAAAAACTCATTGTTCCACGTGAAACATTTAATTAATACTCTGAAAAATGGGCGCAAAGGTAATCAAATAAAAACCAACGCACTAAGAACCCTCCTCCCACAATTTTAAACATTCTTCCTCCTTTGACCGCATTACAGAAATTTCATCTACAGATTTATCACCATAACCACACATATGGAGTAAACCGTGGGCTATAACTCGTCGAAGTTCGGTATCAAAACTTACATTAAAATCTTTAGAATTATCCTCAACACGCTCTGTACTGATATAGAGCTCACCATTAAGAACACCATTATCACTGTAATCAAAAGTCACAATATCTGTATACGTGTCATGGTCCAGGTATTGTTTATTGATTTCTAATAAATACTCATCCGAGCAAAACACATATCCCAGTTCATCTATTTGAAAACTTTCTTTTTGCGCAATACGCTCTAACCACAACTTAATACGATCCTCTTCCTGTAAACTAAAATCGTTCTGACTATTAAACTCAATCATCTCCTTTATCAAAATAATTTTTAACCTTCTGTTTAAAACGTAATTTAAGGGGTAACTCATCCCTATTTAAAATCTCATCTGTATTAAAGTAATCCCTTACCTCTGGAAAATCATTCCTGATATCATTGGTAAAATTTTCTTTATTAGAATTAGACTCACGCTCCGTTCTTCGCTCCTTTTCCTGTTCAGCATCCTCGAGTTTTAAAAATTGCTGTATTAAATTCTCCATTCTTCGTCTGGCATTTTCTGAATTTCCAGACAATAATGACTCCTCCACGTCCTCCATTTGTTTAAGCAAATCTCTTGCCGATTCATCAAGATCACCGTTTTGAATTAAATCCTGTAACCTGTTACGTAAATCTTCCTGTTGCTTATAAATCTCATACTGCCTGGCTAACTCGGCTTCGCCAGCCTTACCGCCGGCTTCTTCATTGGAACCTTCCTTTGGAGTACCATTATCTCCTTGTGATCCTTCACCCTCTCCCGAGTTTTTACCGTCACCCTCTTTATTATCGCCTGGTTTATTTCCCTTTGTATCTCCACTATCTTTTCCTTCTCCTAATTTCTTGGCCAGCTCCTCCTGAGACATAATTATATCACTCAATTGCTTATCACCACCACTGCCCGGGGAAGGCATCGGTGCCCCACTGCTTCCGCTACCCATAGACATGGACAATTGGCCTTGCATATTATCTAAAATATCAGAAAGCATGTCTGCAAGGGTATTAGCTCCTTTAAAAACATATTGCTGGCTGGCAAGACCTTTAGAAATTTCATTCTCTGCAAGTCGTTCTAGAGCCTGATTTAAGCCATAACTAATTTCAGTTAATTCAGCATTTATATCTTCTTCTAAAAAGGGATTACGCAACGCCAAAACAAACAAGCTATCATCAATATGCTGAAAGTTCTCCCGCAATGTATTTTGCTTGACAAGATATTTAGAAAACAAGGGGTTTGAATTATCGAGATTACCAAAATCATCCTTAAGAGCTTCCTGATCAAATGAAAACACAATAAGATTATCTAGAATCTGTCTCAACATCTCTATATCTTCTTCTAACTGCTGGGTGCTTCCACCTCCACCACCAGAAGACATACTTTGCATCATTTGCTGACCAAGCTTTTGCATTTTTTCACCGGCTTTCTTTTGTGATTTTTTTCCTTCACTTTGACCTTCAGAAGATTCTTGGCTTTGGTTATCACTATCAGAGTTTTTTTCTAGAGCGTCTTCTGCCTCTTTTTGTTCCTGTTGAATATCTTGAATTTTAGAAGATTGTGGCATATCTAAGGGCTTCTGAAGCTTCGAATTCTCCTTGCGTAGGTCCTCAATTTCTTCATTTATATCCTTAAAAGATTCACTTAATTCTTTTTGTTTCTGTATATCCGATTGCTTGTTAGGTGCTGCTTCCTTAGCCTGCTCTTGTCCTAAATTATTCAATTCACGTCCTAAACGTTCTCCCTTAGTTTGAACGAAAAAACGCTTGGTTAATTCGAGTAACTGCTGCATACTTCTTGAAGAATTCTTGCTATTCTTAGACAACTCATCCAAGCGATTACTCAGCTCTTCATCGTCCATCAATTCTTGCAGCTTTGCCATCTCTTCCATTAACTTTTCCTGCTCGCGCAATTGCTCTTCATTCTTCTCCAACCGTTTTTTTAATAATTCGTTAGTTGGTGATGGAGATTCCATAAGATCCTCCATACGTTCTAAGCTTTTCTTCAGCGTTTCGGAATAATTTTTCATCAACTCTTCTTGGGCCTTTTGACGCTCAAAAAAGGATTGCAACTTCTTTCGGTCGTTAAAATCCAACTTAATTTTTTCTTTCTGTAAATTTTGCAAGTCCTGAAGCTTTTCCTGTCGTTCCTGCATTTTTGAGACCGACTTATCCAGGTCTTTGAGTGTCTTTTCCTGTATTTCCAATTGTTTATCTAAGGCGCGATCATCTGTAAGTACATTATAAGTCTCGGAAGCCGAACGCGTAGCTTTAAAGCCATTAAGAGCGTCATTATCGCGTACTTCAAAAAAATATGTATACGCCTTACCCTGTTCCAGATTCAGCTTGCCGGGAAAAGCAGCATAAAACTGATCTATATTACTCTCAGAAACAGGAATATCTAAATAATTCTTTTCACTATACTGATTTTCAATGTAATACACCAATTTTAGGCTTCGCAAACCGTGATCATCACTTACTGATCCTTTAAAATAAATTTGTTCTGAACCAGTAGTGTCTGCCTTACGTTCTAAATTCAATTCAGGATATGCATCGCGTACAACATCGATGTGATAGTTAAGCTCTTCGTACCGTTTTAACGTCGAATTACTAGTAGCAATTGCATAATCAGCCGGTCTGAAAAACTGACGTTCTAAAGTAAAATCACTGCCATCCCGATTAAATGAAATGACGGTATCTGATATGAATTCTAAAACAGTGGCGTTGCGAGCAGTAAGTTTCCAGGTAACGCGGGTTCCTTCTGGAACTGTGAACGAACCGGTATTTGAAATAGTTTCGTCTGGCTTACGCAAATAGGCAGGATAAGAGAGTTGAGCATCAAAACCGGTTAACACCGGGGTTTGCACCAGGGGTACCTCATAACTTCTAGAGGTTACACCATTTCCTTTAAATTGGAAATTCAAATCTCCCTGAACCTGATCTACTGTAAATACAAAACGACCGGCCCCACGACTTTTCATAAAAAACTCCTGACCGTTTAGTTCAATTTGTACTTCTTCAGGCAATTGATTACCTGAAACCTGAGTTGCTATCTCAAAAACCTGGCCTTCCACTGCCCTATCTTCAGGATTGATCAATTCAAAGTTAAAAGGTGCCGGAGGAACATATTCCCCTTTATAGTCCCAAACCCGCTCAGCGCTTTCGCTGAAAAAAGAAGTGCCTTTACTAAAACTGAACGCTGCAAAAATCAATACGGGAATCAGAGCATACTTGATGTATCTGGCATTCGATTTATAATCTACAGCTAATGAAAACGGAATCGGTTCTAATTCTTTACTCTTTTGCGCAATGCTTGCCGCAAGTAAATCAGATTGGGAACTGCTGGCTTTTAGTTGAAGCGTATTAATCAACTTATCACGAACCTCAGGAAAATGATTTCCTATAAGTACTGACGCCTTGTTGTAATCAATTCCCTTTGAAAGTCTAAACAATCGAAAAAGTGGAATGAAAATAAACCGAATCAGTAAGACCAATTCTAATCCTACAAAAGACCAAAAAAGCAATCCCCGTCCTAATTTATTAAGCCAGAAAAAATACTCAATTATCAATACAAGAAGCACATAGGTTAGTCCAATCGCAAGAAAAAACAAAATTCCCTTGAGAAGTTCGTTCTTATAATACTTACTGATAAATGCTTCTAATTTTTCCTCTAACGCCATCTTGTTAAGCTCTCATACATTCAATAACTAAAACTACGATTTTCTAGTATAGCCAATACTCATAAAATACACAACTTAAGGCAGATCACAGCGCTAATTGCCAAATAGAACCGAAACCCTATCTAAAAGCCCACATAAGGTATGTTTTATAGTTTAGTATATTGAGTACCTTTGCGCTCTAAAATTTGACTATGCATCAAAACGTAAGAGTGCGCTTTGCACCCAGTCCTACCGGTCCCTTACACATAGGTGGTGTACGCACCGCTTTATACAACTACCTCTTTGCAAAAAAGCATAAGGGTTCTTTTATCTTACGTATAGAAGATACAGACCAAAACAGGTATGTTGCAGGCGCTGAAGACTATATTATTGAAGCCCTTAACTGGTGTGGTATTCCTTTTGACGAAGGTCCGGGCAAAGAAAAAGGCTATGGCCCTTACCGTCAAAGCGAGCGCAAGGACAAGTATTTTGCTTTCGCCGAAAAACTCATTGCATCCGGTGATGCCTATTATGCATTTGACACTGCCGAAGCTCTTGATGCGCATCGCAAAGACCACGAAGAAAAAGGGAAAACCTTCATCTACAACTGGCATAATCGCAATAAACTCGATAATTCACTCAATCTTTCTGCGGAAGAAACCCGAAAACGTATTGATGCCGGGGAAGATTACGTAATTCGTTTCAAATCTCCTCAAAGTGAATTGCTAGAACTTGAAGATCTTATTCGGGGCACGGTAGAGGTTGACACCAGTCTTTTAGACGATAAGGTTTTGTTTAAGTCAGACGGTATGCCCACTTACCATTTGGCAAATATCGTTGACGATCATTTGATGGAAATCACACACGTTATACGCGGTGAAGAGTGGCTCCCTTCACTGGCTTTACACGTCATGTTGTATCGTGCTTTTGGCTGGGAAGCCCCTCAATTTGCACACTTACCGCTTATCATGAAACCGGTAGGGAAAGGGAAACTGAGCAAACGGGACGGAGATAAAATGGGATTTCCGGTATTTCCATTAGAGTGGAAAGATCCTAAAACCGGGGAAATTTCTGCGGGATATCGAGAAGATGGTTACCTGCCGGAAGCTGTGGTTAATATGCTCGCATTTTTAGGATGGAATCCAGGTACCGAAAAAGAAATTTACGCACTTGAAGAGCTTGTAGCCGATTTTGAACTGGAGCGTGTACATAAATCTGGAGCAAAGTTTGATCCTGAAAAAACAAAATGGTTTCAACAACAACATTTACACTTAACATCAGAAGCTGCATTGGTACAACCTTTTCAGGAGATTTTAAAAGAAAAGCACCTGGATTATGATGATGCATACGTTCAAAAAGTAATTGCTATGGTTAAAGAGCGTGCTGTTTTTATTGAAGATTTATGGGAGCAGGGTCATTTCTTTTTTGAAAGACCAAAAGAATACGATGAGAAGGCTGCGAAAAAAGCCTGGAAAGAAGATACCGGTGATATTATGATTCATTTATCTAAAATTGTAAATGACACCGAAGATTTTAATGCCGAAAACCTCTCTACTCAGGTAAAAGGATGGATTACTTCTGAAAATCTGGGCTTCGGAAAGGTAATGCAACCGCTACGTTTAAGTCTGGTTGGCTCTATGTCAGGACCTGATGTTTTTGAAATTGCAGCTACGATTGGCAAAGCCAAAACTCTGGAGCGTATTCGCTTTGCTATTGAAAATTTATAGATAGATCACAATTCCTGCGGTGATAAGCCCAAGATTTCCCTTGAAATTTGTTGCTGCAGGATCTTTTAGATTCAAATCTTCTGAATTGAATTTATTTAAAATATTGGTAAAATTATATTGATAAGCTGCAGTCAAGCGTAGCCACTCCAATCCACCGGTTATACCAGCTGTCAACATACCATTTACCCTGCTTATTTCTTCCAGATCTCCTGCATTAAGTAAGGTGTAACCCTCTAGAATTTGATTTTCCTGATTTTGGTCATCAAGCTTTAAACCTCCATTGACCTGCAGAATCGGGCCAAATTCTAAACTTAAATTTTCTCCCGCGATCAGATAACTGGCTAATAGTTTTACCTGAACTCCACTTAGTGTGTATGGAATAACCTCTTCCCTACCCTGAATCTCCACGCCGGTTTGCAAAAAGTCAATACCGTAGATCAAATCAAAATTGTTGTAAAAAGCACCGCGCGTAGATAAACCTGCCTGAAAACCATCAGACTGAATAGTATTCAAGTTGTTGGTATGCAAAGTGGTTAAGGTATAAACCCCCTGAATACCTATGCGGTTATAAATTTTGGTTGATCGCTGAGCATTTGCAGAAATACTCAACAGGATAACGCTTATAAAAAATAGTAGCCTCAAGGTGTTACGAATTTATCAAAAATGAGACAAATCTATTGTATTTTTGATAAGTACGCCTTCAATAATCTTAGTAATTCAAAAAAGTAATCCTATGTCTTATTTTCTACCGGTCATCTTATTTATAGGCCTTTTAATTATCATTTCAAGCTTTTTTATGGTTAAGCAGCAGACGGCTGCCATTATTGAGCGCTTTGGAAAGTTTACCAGTATTCGCAATTCGGGACTTCAATTCAAAATCCCGCTAATTGATAAAATTGCAGGTCGGGTAAATCTACGTATTCAGCAGCTGGATGTAATTGTAGAGACTAAGACCAAAGATGACGTATTTGTACGATTGAAGATTTCTGTTCAGTTTCAAGTGGTTAAATCGAATGTGTATGACGCGTTTTACAAGCTTGAAGATCCCCAAAACCAAATTACCTCATATGTGTTTGACGTGGTACGTTCTGAAGTGCCAAAGATGAAACTGGATGATGTATTTGTGCGTAAAGATGATATTGCCATTGCTGTAAAAAGTGAATTAAATCAGGCTATGACGGACTATGGTTATGATATTATTAAAACACTCGTGACCGATATAGATCCTGACCAGCAGGTAAAAATTGCTATGAACCGAATCAACGCTTCTGAACGCGAAAAAGTAGCAGCTGAGTATGAGGCAGAAGCAGAACGTATCAAAATCGTTGCTAAAGCTCGTGCAGAGGCCGAAAGCAAGCGTTTACAGGGTCAGGGTATAGCAGACCAGCGTAGAGAGATTGCTCGCGGTCTGGAGGAGTCTGTAGAAGTTTTAAATAATGTTGGAATCAATTCACAAGAAGCTTCGGCTTTGATTGTGGTAACCCAACACTACGATACATTACAATCAATTGGAGAAGAAACAAATAGTAATCTAATTTTACTTCCTAATTCACCTCAGGCCGGAAGCGATATGCTTAATAACATGATTGCCAGCTTTGTGGCTTCAAACCAGATTGGTGAAGAAATGAAAAAGCGTAATGCAGAACTGGGAATAGCGGCCAAAACTAAAAAGACTAAAAAACCCAGACCGCAATCTGGTTATACAGATTCAGATAGTACTGAAGATTTATCTTAATCAAAAAAGCCCGGATCGTAAAATCCGGGCTTTTAATATTCCTAATAAATGACTCTTAATCTTCTACATTCTTAACTTTTACTTTCTTAATGCCTAAAAGCTTATTTACTGTTTTAACTACAATAGCTTTCTGAACAATTGCACCTAAGGAACCGGCAATAAGACTTACCGGTGAAAAGGAACTCTTAACATCATTAATACTCAGCTTAAGCGTTTCTTCATCTATCTGTTGCTGAAGCTTAAGTATTTTTAGATCGTGATCGATCTGATCGAATGATTTATAGACTTTCATAATTACTTTTCTAAATGCTTAAATTCTTCGTCCAAAACGTCTTCCTGAGTTGATTCATTAAAGAATACCTTAGAATATTTTTTAAGAACGATTTCAGTTGTAAGGGGTTTACCAAATAATTTGTAAAGTATAAATATCAAAAGGTAAAATCCGGCAACTATAAAGTAACCGTAACTCATCGTTCCTAATGATTCACCAATTGATATCGCTATACCTACCGAAATGAACAGTAGGAAAATCAAAAAGATGCTGCCACTAACTAAAAGGTTGACCAGAGATACAGCACCATTCATCATTTTTTTGAAACTATCTAATTTGTAGTACTCAAGACTACTATCTAGATACTTCTTAGCATCATCAGATACTTTACTTATATTTTCTGAAAAGTTGAATATAGACATATGTGCTTATGCTTTTGCAGTTGGCACGTCAATATCTTTCACTTCGTTTACAACTTCCTGTGATCCTTTGGCATTCTTTTTACGGAGCTCTTCAAGCTTCTTTTCCATACTTACCAATATATCGTCAGCTTTAGAACTTGCTGTTTTCAAGGTATCTTCAAGCTTGGAGTCAAAAGACTTTTTAGCTTGTTTTGCAGAAGCAGACAATTGCTCAGAAGTTTCGTTAATTTGCTTTTCTAGTTTTCTCTTTGTCTCTTTAGCATTTTTTGAAATTTTCTTTCTGGTTTTATCCCCACTCTCAGGAGCATAAAGAAGTCCAAGACCTGCACCTATTGCTGCACCTGTTACTAAAGCTAAAATTGTATTTCCTGTTTTTGACATGATAATTTAGATTTTTGTTCCTGTCAAAGGTAAAGACCTATGCGTCTTTTCTCCGTTAATAACCGGTTAATAAATTGACTATTAACCTTAAAGGAATGCTAAAAAAGGATCATTATGATCCTTTTTTGCTCTTTCTGATTCTTTAGTTTATAAGCCTTTAGCTGATTCTTCAAGAAGTGGTTCTCCAGAAGTTCTCATTTCTTCCAAATAATCTGCAACTTCCTGATCTTTTGCATCCACTTTATCAAACTTGATTAAGACGATTAAGGTCTCTAAAACCGCCAGGCGTGTTCCTACCTTTTTAGCCGAAGTATTAAAGAGCTCTTTTAGCTCTTCATAATCAACGTCTTTTGCCAACTCACGAATACGAGTGACAGCTTTTACCCGCTTTTCATCTGGAATTTGAGCCAGTTTTTTACCCACTTTTTTAATTTCGTTTAAAGCCGGAATCTGCGGGATGTTTTTCTTTTGCTGAACCTGAGGGGTTTTCTGATCTTCTGATTTAGAAGCCACTTTTGCCCATGTATCGCGAAGACCCACTGTTCTGTTGAATACTAATTTATCAGATGTACTTTCCTTGTCAACATTAAAATAGCCTATGCGTTGAAACTGGAAACTCTCATAAGGTGATACTTCGGCAAGACTGGGTTCAAGATAACCTGTTATAACTTCCAAAGATTTAGGGTTAAGATGCTGCATAAAATCAACCTCTTTATCTCCATCAGGTGACTCGTGGTTAAACAACCTATCGTAGAGACGTACTTCAGCTTCTATCGCATGATCAACAGACACCCAATGCAAGGTACCCTTTACCTTGCGCAAACTGGCCTCTGTTCCACTTCCACTTTGTGAATCAGCATCATAAGTACAGTGTATTTGAGTTATATTGCCCTGATCGTCTTTAACTACGGATTCTCCTTTAATTATATAAGCGTTTTTGAGCCTTACTTCTTTACCTAATGAAAGTCTGAAGTATTTACTATTTGCCTGTTCTTTAAAGTCATCTTTTTCAATGTATAGTACTTTAGAAAAAGGCACTTTTCGGTAACCAGCACTTTCATCTTCCGGGTTATTTTCGGCCTCAAGCCATTCTACTTTATCCTCAGGATAATTGTCAATTATCAACTTTACAGGATCTAAAACAGCCATCACACGCGGCGCGGTTTTATTCAAATCTTCGCGTACGTTGAATTCAAGCAATGAAACATCAATAACATTCTCACGCTTGGCAACACCTACCGTATCTATAAAATTCTTGATTGAAGCTGGAGTATAACCTCTACGTCTTAATGCCGAAATGGTGGGCATGCGCGGGTCATCCCAGCCACTTACAATACCCTCCTCTACAAGTCTGAGCAGCTTGCGCTTACTCATAATGGTATAACTTAAATTGAGCCGCGCAAACTCACGTTGTTTGGGTTTTACCCCATCTGTATACACGTGATCTACGAACCACTCATAAAGCGGTCTGTGTGGCTTAAATTCAAGCGAGCATAAACTGTGGGAAATTTGTTCTAAATAATCACTTTCTCCGTGAGCCCAGTCGTACATCGGGTAAATGTGCCAGGTATTACCGGTACGATGATGAGCTTTGTTTATTACGCGATACATTAATGGATCACGTAAAAGCATATTGGGCGAAGTCATATCAATTTTAGCCCGAAGCACATGAACGCCCTCAGGGAACTCCCCATTTTTCATTTGCTCAAAAAGCTGCAGGTTTTCTTCAACCGAACGATCCCTGTAAGGACTTTTTGTACCCGGTTCTGTTGGTGTTCCTTTTTGTTCAGCCATAGCTTCGCTAGATTGCGAATCTACATAGGCTTTACCTTCTTTTATAAGCTGAATGGCCCAGTCGTATAACTGTTGAAAGTAGTCTGAAGAATAACAAACCTGATCCCATTTAAAACCTAGCCATTTGATATCTTCCTGAATCGCATCAACATACTCCTGCTCCTCTTTTGATGGATTGGTGTCGTCAAATCTCAAATTGACCGGTGCATTGTATTTTTCGCCCAAACCAAAACTGATACATATCGCTTTACAGTGGCCTATATGCAAATAACCATTTGGCTCTGGAGGAAACCGAAACCTTAAACTGGATTCTGGGAAACCGTTCTTAATATCTTCTTCTACGATTTGCTCTAAAAAATTGAGCGCTACATATTCTTCTGCCATAAATTTATCAAATTACAACCGGCGATTACCCTGCCTGTAAGTGGGTAAAATTAGTAAAAATAGCAGTGCTTCAGCCTTGCTAAAGGGTATTAAAACTTTAGTTATTTATTTAAGGATAGGCTTATGTAATATCTTTGTACTACTTCAAGGTCAGAAAACTACTGAAGAATTAATCTGAAAAAGAAAATGGGAATTATAAAACTCAATAAAGTAAAGGTTTACGCTTACCATGGTTGTTTAATTGAAGAAGGTCAGATAGGGTCTGATTATCTGGTAGATCTTAAGGTGAAATCAAATCTCACCAAACCTGCTGTGACTGATGAACTCGCTGATACGGTAGACTATGTGCATCTGAATAAAATTATTAAAGAAGAGATGGCACAACGCTCAAAATTGCTGGAACACGTGGGCCAGCGCATATTAGATCGTTCATTTCTGGAGATTCCCGAACTTAAAAAAGCTACAGTAACGGTACGTAAAATAAATCCGCCAATAGGTGGTGATGTGGCTTCAGTTGGGGTTACCCTTACTAAAAAGCGTTAATCCCTTTATTATCTAAAGAAAAAACTTAAATTTGCAGTCCTGAATAAAAAGGGTGTCGTGGCCGAGTGGCTAGGCAGTGGTCTGCAACACCACGTACAGCGGTTCGAATCCGCTCGACACCTCAACAAAGACCCTTCTCAACAGAAGGGTTTTTTATTTGAAATTATTTAATGTGGGAAACGTATAGCGGGTCTCCCGAAACTTCGGGACTCTCGAAACCTCAACAAAGACCCTTCTTAACCGGAAGGGTTTTTTATTTTAAATACATTCCCGTTTAAACTAGAAAGCAGTGATTCAGGAAATCTTGATACATGTCATCTTAAAATTATTAAAGATCCAGACTATCTATCCCAAACTGATTTTCAGGCGTAATTTCTTCTATACGTTTTTCTAACTGATGCACTTCTGAAGGAAAAATTCCCTTAGAAATTAATAGAAGTCCAAAAAGTAACATCAGTATGCTTATACCCTGCTTGATGCGGGCTATACGTGTTGGAGTTAGTTTGCTTCGCAATTTTTTGGCTAAAAGAATTTTGAAAATATCAATAATCAGATAGGTCAGGAGAATTACCCCGAAGAAAACCAGCAGCCGGTCTGGATTCATATCCAATGCAGGTCCTGCAGAAATAAGGATTACCAGCCAAAATCCTAAAACACCAATATTGATAAAATTGAGTAGAAAGCCTTTCACAAAGAGCCCTATATAATTGCGTTTACTCATAATGACGGTAGGATGCTCATCATCATCAAGCTTATTTTTACGCACTCGTAAAAATGAAATTACTCCGTAAACTGATAGCAGCATTCCACCAAAAACATACAATGCAGGATCATCTTTAAGCTTATCAAGCAATTGATTTGTACTGAAATAGGCGATTAAAATAAAAATCGTATCTGCACAAACGACACCTATATCAAAAACGAAAGCCGCTCTAAAACCTTTTAAAGCAGCTGTTTCTAACAATACAAAAAACACGGGACCAACTAAGAATGCAAGTAAAAAACCCAGAGGAATCGCTGTTGAGAGGTCTTGTAGCATTTAAGAGTATCAAAAGTCTTTTCGCAAAACTGCGGGATTAAAGATTGTCAAATTAGGAAAACAACCTCGATAATTTCTTTAAAACCTAAAAGAATTTAGGTTTATCCCTGCAAAAATAATTAAAATGACCGAATACCTGCTTTGATACGCTGATGCCTGCTAGTTGTTCATTAGCCTTACCCGACCTCCAATAAATTTATCTTTTATTAATTCGGTAGGATTCCCATAGACGTAAACGTCACCACCAGCTCTTAGTTTAATATCAGCAGTTCTTCTTGCAAAAATCTCCGCCTCACCGCCGGCTTGTATACGTATTTGAGTATCTGTGGTTTCCAAGTTTTTTCCATTGTAAATTCCACCGGTGTTTATCTCGACATTTTGAGAACGTGCACTCCCATTTATTCGTATAATACCACCAGTTACCGCTCGCAAGGTTGCAGATTCTACATCAATACCGGCTGTAACCCGTGCTCCTTCCTGTACCCGTATTTCAATCTCATCCTGCTCCAAAAGTTCATTGATGTTGATTTCTGCACCTTCGTTGCCATCTATGACCTTCAAATTGTTGAAATATACCTCAACAAAAGTCTCGTTTCCGTCAAAAATCTTATCGATATCCATACGTATTTTAAGAATACCATCTTTGTTAACAAGCTCAATATCTTCGGTATCCCTACCCTTTAAAATCACTTTGTTCTCATCAGATTTGATCAGGTTAACACGCATCCGGTCAAAAACTTTGACTTCGGTAAAATCTCCGATATTTTCAACCTTTTCCTGTGCACTTAGCGCACACGTGAGCATTATAAACAGTAGTACAAATTGATTTTTCATAATTCTAAAAATTTTAGTCTGTTTTAAAGACAAAACCAAAAACTGTTTGTTACAGTTGCTTAATCTTCAACTGCAGATTTCACACTTACCAGTGTAAAATCGAGGTGCTTTTTAACCAGATCTGCCTCTTTAACCTTTACATAAACCTCATCGCCCAGGGTGATTACCTGTTTGGTTTTTCTACCAACTATCGCGTATTGATCTCTGTCAAAATCAAAATGATCGCCCTTGATATCGCGTAAACGGATCATACCTTCACATTTGTTATCTACAATTTCCACGTAGATTCCCCACTCGGTCACTCCAGAAATTACACCCAGGAAGGTCTCATCTTTGTGATCCTGCATAAACTTGACCTGCATATACTTGATCGAGTCACGCTCTGCACTGGTAGCTAAATACTCCATCTCGCTGCTGTGCTTACACTTTTGCTCGTATTCTTCTTCGTTTGCAGATTTTCCCTGATCTAAATAATGCTGTAGTAAACGGTGCACCATCACATCAGGATAACGACGTATAGGCGAGGTAAAATGAGTGTAATATTCAAAAGCCAACCCGTAATGCCCAATGTTATCTGTACTGTAAACCGCTTTACTCATTGTTCGAATCGCCAGCGTATCAATTAAATTCTGCTCTTTTTTACCTGAAACATCGCTCAACAAATTATTTAAAGATGCCGTGGTACTTTTACGATCTTTAAGATTCATTTTATAACCAAAACGTCCGGCAATAGTTTGCAATGCAGATAGCTTTTCATCATCCGGTTCATCGTGAATACGATAAACAAAGGTTTTCTTTGGCGACTGCTTACCAATGAATTCGGCTACTTTTTTGTTGGCCAAAAGCATAAACTCTTCAATCAGTTTGTTGGCATCTTTTGAAGTTTTGAAGAATACGCCAACAGGATCATTATCTTCATCCAGATTGAATTTAACTTCAACCTTATCAAATGAAATCGCACCGTTTTTCATACGCTGTTTACGCATAATTTTAGCCAGACGATCCAGTTCTAAAGTTGCCTCAACTATGGCTTCATCTGTGGTGTATTCTTTTCCAGTTAGCGAAATTTCGGCAGGAATGGTACCACTTCGGGTTTCAATAATTTGTTGTGCTTCTTCATAGGCAAAACGGGCGTCACTGTAGGTCACGGTACGACCAAACCATTGATTTTTTACCTTTCCGGAAGATTTATCGAGTTCAAATACTGCAGAGAAGGTATATTTTTCTTCATTAGGCCGAAGGGAACAGGCATTATTTGATAAAATTTCGGGTAACATAGGTACAACCCGATCTACCAAATAAACCGAAGTAGCACGCTCGTAAGCCTCATCATCTAAAATGGTTCCCGGAACCACATAATGCGAAACATCTGCAATGTGAATACCTACTTCATAATTTCCATTCTCCAAAACCTGAAAACTTAAAGCATCATCAAAATCTTTAGCATCTTTTGGATCTATAGTAAATGTGAGCACATCCCGCATATCACGGCGCTTGCCGATTTCTTCTGCTTTAATACTGGTATCAATTTGATTAGCAAAAGATTCTACTTCCTGCGGAAAATCGTGTGGTAAACCGTATTGCGCTAAAATGGAATGGATTTCGGTATTGTGTTCACCGGGCATTCCTAAAACCTGGATGATTTTACCAAAAGGAGAATCGGCTTTCTCAGGCCAGTCTTCTATTTTAACCAGAACCTTCTCCCCGTCCTGAGCTCCGTTGAGTTTGTTTTTAGGTACAAAAACATCGGTGCGCATCTTTCCTTCAGCAGAAGTATTTACAAAAGCAAAATTCTTTTGCATTTGTACTACTCCAACAAATTCATTGGTTTTGCGCTCTAAGATTTCTACAATTTCACCTTCATGCTTTTTGCTGCGTCGTTGCTTATAGACGTAAACCTTAACTGTATCGCCGTTTAAGGCTTTATTCATATTGTTTTTTGGGATATAAATATCCTGTTCCATCCCTTCTACAACAACGTATCCGTCACCTTTGGTAGTACTGTCAAGGGTACCGGTATGATAGTGAGATTCTGCACTAAAGGTATATTTACCGCGTTCGGTCTCTTTAATGTGCTTTTTAGCCTGAAGTTGCGAGAGATTTTTTACAATTTGATTTCGGCTATTGGGATCATCTACCTGAAGTTTGGCAGCTATCTGCTTATGATTAAATGACTTACCCGGTTCTCGCTTAAGTATTTTAAGTATTTTTTGTGTAAGATCCCCAATTTCGGGATTTGATCTTCTTCTTTTTTTATTTGGCATTAAATGCGTTGTATTAAATTTTTATTTGGAAAGAATAGAATTTTAGAATTTTGAGGTTAGCGTTTCTAAAATTCAGTTTTTAAGATTTCCCAAGGTATGGGAAATTTAACAGTACTCCTAGCAGCGTACTGATTTTTGTAAAAGTACGATTTCAGAGGTTAGTTATAAGGATCTGAATCGTAAAGATTTAGTTAATCTTTAGCATATACGCCGATTAGCGATTTTCATTTAACCTAAAATTCATTTTTAAATAATTTATGATTAGCATTATATTGTTAAAATTATATTAAATTTATCTCGTAATTAACTTCCAAATAATTGATTATGAAATTGATTCAGGTTAGGCGTTATTCGGTTGTCATTCTATTTGTATCTATTTTTCTGCTAGGTCTACTGGCAGTTGTCTCCTATGTAAATTCGATCTTTTAGAAATCTATTTCAGGTTCCAATCAAGGCTCTAACAACAGAGTCTTTTTTTTTTTGACTAAACTCAAATTAGTAATCACTTTTTTAAAACAGGTTGTTATCAACAAGTAATAGTATTATCATTTTTCTTTTTTGAAATTTAAAATTAAAACTGATGGGTATTATAGCTTGTTAGTAGCGGTATAACTTAGGTTTATAAAGTTTTGTTTTTTTTGTTATTGCCATTTATCAACCATTTATTGATAGGTTTTCAGCATCAGGAACACTTGATTTTAAACGTATTATAATTAGCTGTCAACAATTGTTGAAAACTGAAATAAGCAGCTTTTTTTTGATAAAATCTTACTAACATTTATCAAAAATGAAGATTGATTTGTCTCATAACTTTCACATAAAAAGTAAGAAGATTTTCTTGACTCGTATGGGGTATGTTCTGCTTTGAATTTTTTTATTGAAAAAGCAATTTTGCTTGTTAGTTTTTGACGACAACTTATAAACACCCATGTTAACTAAATGTTAACTGATTTAAAATCAGCGTTAATCAAATAATACCGGGTAAGCTTGGCCCGGCTTATGAATATCTTTGTAAAAACAGTTCATTTAGCTATCAACCTTTTAATAAAATCCTATGGGACACGATCACAGTCACGCTCACGGTCATCAACACAATCACGGTGCTGACCTTAGTGGGCGTAATTTACTTATAAGCATAGGTCTAAATATTCTGATTACCCTGGCGCAGGCCATAGGCGGTATCATTTCTGGGAGTCTGTCATTATTGTCAGACGCTGCACACAATCTAAGCGATGTACTCTCACTGGTTGTGAGCTATATAGCTCGCATACTTTCCAAAAAAGAAGCGTCGCTTGATAAAACCTTTGGTTATAAACGTGCCGAAATACTGGCCGCCTTCATCAATGCAGCAACTCTTATTGTAGTCGCACTTATTCTGATTAAAGAAGCTGTAGTTCGGTATTTAAATCCTGAACCCATAGAATCCTCTATCGTGATCTGGATGGCAGCGCTGGGAATTGTTGCAAACGGTTTTAGTGTGTTGTTAATTAAAAAAGACAGCAACTCAAATATGAACATGAAATCTGCGTATTTACATTTATTGACCGATATGATGGCTTCCGTAGCGGTATTAGTAGGTGGAATTTTGATGAGTGCCTTTGAAATATATTGGATTGATCCATTACTAACCTTTGCTATAAGTATTTACCTCATTGTTATGGGTTACGGATTGCTAAAATCTTCATTTAAAGTGCTGATGCTTTTTAGTCCGGAAGATATTGAGCTCTCGCATTTTGTAGACCACGTGAAGCAACTAGATCGGGTAAAAAACATACACCACATCCATATCTGGCAGCTCAATGAAAAGCAAACCCATCTGGAAGCTCATATAGATCTGGAAGCAGATATTACGATGAGTGAGTTTGATAGCATACTGAATAAGATTGAAACCTATGCTCATGAATGTGGAATCAACCACGTAAACATTCAGCCTGAATTTGACAAAACCGATGATAAAAAACTAATTGTTCAGCACTAAGTTTGCTTTATGAAAATAGAACTACTCACATTTAATGAATTTAGTCTGCAGACACTTTACGATGTGTTGCAATTGCGTGCCGAAGTATTTGTAGTTGAGCAAAACTGCCCGTATCAAGATGTTGACGGTAAAGATCAAAAGGCCCTGCACGTTTTGGGTTTCACAAATGATAAACTCGTAGCTTATACACGCATATTTAAACCGGGAGATTATTTTGAACGGGCAAGCATAGGAAGGGTAATCGTTAAGGAAAATCACCGCAAATACGGTTACGGGAAGGATATTATGAACGCATCTATACAGGTTTTGGAAGATCGTTTTGATGCAGAAGAAATTGAATTATCAGCTCAGGTTTATTTGAAGAAGTTTTACAATGACCTGGGTTTTAAAGAATTTGGCGAAGGTTATCTGGAAGATAATATTCCGCACATACGTATGCTTAGAAACTAAAAAAAATCCGCTCTACAGCGGATTTTTTATTTTGGTCAAGTATGTTAGATACTTCTTTTAAATTTTCACAGGTTTTTTATCGAGACTGATGCTACTTAGTGTTTCATCAGTAAACTTATAATGGCCTCTGGTAGTCATAATTTTAAATTTAAAATTTTTCATACTACTAAGTACATCCAGAAATAACCATTTAGATTTAAGTAAACGGGGTTTTTTTGACTTTAAACTGAGTTCAAAAATGTGCTTTTCACCATCACGCTCAGCTACAATGTCTGGAGTAATACTTACTTCACTCCCTTTCTTGATATATGATTTAGGACTTTCGAAGCCTTCCGTATCTGCTTTTATATTTTCAAAGCCGCGGTCTTCCAGGTATCCTATTGCCTGTTCCAAAATCTGTGTATTCTTATCTGTGTCCTTATCTAAAGTTATCATACTTAATAATAAGCTTTTAGATCCAATTGAATCTTAAACTGAGGTTAAAACATGGTTTAAAACTGTTAAATCCAACCATTTATGTATGGTATTGTAAAAAATTTATTGTAAATGGGTGTGTTTGGGGTAAAATAGAATTACTTCTGATTTAAAATTTTACGGTATCTGGAAGCATCATTAACTATGTTTGCAGCTTCTGCAATCTCTTCATTGTGATTGATTTGGTATTCATACAAACCTTGTCTGTAGAAATAACGCTTTACGAGTTCGTCAATAATTAGATTTGAAATCTCATTTTCTTTGGCATCTAATTCTTTTTTCTTAGTTGCATCAATCGCTTTCATAAGGTTAGCATATTCGGTACTTATAGCATTCTGCAAATCATCTTTTTCTGAATTGAGATAGGCTTCTTCCAGTTCTTTTTCGGTCTGGGTTTCATAGGTAAAGCCCTGTTTGTCCAAAAATTGTTTGAAAGCAGCATAGTCAGCCTGCGTAAATTTAAAATCGCTAAGTTTTTCGATTTTATGGGTATAGAAATAGTTTGTAGCAAAATCAAAAATTGCCTGATCTTTTAACAAAGCTTCGGTGATTGCGCTCAATTTAGCGGACTCCACCACGATATCAGGCAGTACTCCTCCTCCATCATAAACCGTACGACCGGTACTGGTTTTAAAAGCGTTGTAATCTGCAACATCGGTACGTATGGCATTACCCTGCTCATCACGATTCCAGTAATCCAATGCCTGTATACATCTGCCGCTGGGGGTATAATAGCGAGAGATGGTAATCTTTAACTGGGTACCATAGGTAAGCTCTTTAGGGCGCTGTACAAGACCTTTACCAAAACTTCGGGCTCCTACAATCACAGCACGATCATAATCCTGCAGAGAGCCTGATACGATCTCGCTAGCCGAAGCACTGCGACCGTTTATTAACACAGCTACCGGAATGTTAGTATCTAAGGGTTCATTGCGGGTATAATATTGCTGGTTGTACTTTTCGATAACCGATTTTGTAGTGGTGATTAGCTTTCCTTTCGGTAAAAACAAATTGCTTACGTTGATCGCTTCGGTTAACAAGCCACCCGGATTACCGCGTAAATCGAGAATGATGGCCGTTGCGCCCTGTTCTTTAAGATCCTTTACAGCAGCAGCTGTTTCTGCAGAGGCTTTTTTATTGAATTTAGATAAAACCACGTAGCCAATATTTCCTTTTATAAGCGAATAAAAAGGCACAGCCGGAATATCTATTTCCTCGCGCGTAAGTGTTGTATTTTGAAGTTTACCCTGGCGTTTATAGGTAATAGGAATACTGGTACCCGGAGCTCCCTGAAGCAAATCGCCTGCATCGTCTTCAAAATCTGCAATGGTAATATCCCCTATTTTAATAAGTTCATCACCCGCTTGTAACCCGGCTTTATCGGCAGGATAATCCTCATAGACCTCTATTATGGTGATCTTCTTGTTGCGAGATAAAACCGAAGCTCCAATCCCGGTATATTCACCTGAGTTGTTAATGCGTGCATCTTCAACTTCCTGCTCGGTCCAATAGGTGGTATACGGGTCCAGGTCTGCAAGCATGCCCTCTATCGCACTGTCCATAAGTTGCGCAGGATTCACCTCATCTACATAGTTCATATTGAGTTCCTTAAACAAGGTGGTGAAGATTTCGATCTGCTTGGCGATTTCAAAAAAGTCGCTTTTAAAACTTACGGTAGTAAATAAAATGGTTAGCGAAGCAGCAGCTATGAGGATTCTCTTTTTCATAGAAAAACTATTTTCAATTACGTTTTAGGCGTGTTTTTTCGGGATTTGCGTTTTTGCCAACGGCGTATGAGGAAGATACTAAGAATAACCAGAAGAATAAATGGCCAGATGTAAATCAACCCCAAAACGAAAGTAGAAATTCCCTGCCAGCCACCTTTAAACGCCTGTAGTATTTTAGAACCATAAGATTTGGTCACACCGGTCTCCACTTCGGTTTTGTAGAAATAGACATTCAAAGTACTGTATGAAACTTGTTTTGAAAGGTATTTGAGTCTGCCTTCTTTAGACTCAATTTCTTCTCTAATGACCGAAAGTTCGCGTTCAATCTCTAAAATTTCTTTTACTGAAGAAGCTTTTTTAAGCAACTCCAGATACCGGTTTTCGAGTTCGCGTTTGGCTTTGAGCCGGGCTTCAAGATCGATGAATTCTTCGGTGACATCGCGCTGACTTATAGATTTTTCCTCAAAGAATTCTACTCCCTGTGAGATAAGCTCTAGCGCCTGTTGAAAGTTTTTTGAAGGAATACGCAATTGTAATTCCTGGTAATTTCCACGGTAATCTTTACCTGTACGTTCATTTTCAACATACGCATTTGTAGCTTCAACAGCTGTTAAAATTTGAGCACGCGTTTTGGCTAAGTCCTGCGTTTCAAATCGTAGATTTCCGCTTTTAATGATTTTTTGCTGCACATCAGCATCTGTCTCAAGATCATCAGCCATTTCTGCCTGAACCATTCCCTCTTCAAAAGCTGCATCTGCCGTTGCATAAGATTCTTCAGAACTGCCGCTTGAGCACATATAAATCATACTCAGCAACCAAAATCCCAGTATTTTCATAAGAATTCCGTTTAATAATTAGCTCTCGTTTTGCGCGGCGTTGAAATTGGTAATGAGCTTCAGCATGGCTTTTTCAAGCTGTTCATAAGACATCACTTCGCGGCCGGTATAGATAAACATAAACGCAAAAGTTGAACCATTTGTATGAAAAGTGGTTTTATTTTTTCGGTAAACCTCTCGCATGATGCGTTTTATGCGGTTGCGCGTTACGGCAAGTTTGTGATTGCGTTTGGCTACAGAAACACCGGCCTGTATTGCGATACCTTCTTCGGGCAAAACCGAAGTTTTATAAACCAAAAGCAGCGGATACGCGCTTACTTTCTGACCTCCGGCAAATAAGGCATCGATAAGTTTTTTCCGTTTTAAGTGTTCTTTTTTAGGGAAGGTTTGCTTCATAGTTTAGCCAAAGGCGAAAAAATTGAGGTGTAAAGATAGTTAACAAACACAACTGAAGGGCAAGTGGTTTCATTCAAGCGAATGTCACAGATAAAAAAAGCCGCTTCAACATGAAGCGGCTTTAAGATTTATAGAATCTAAAGTTTATTCAGCAGGCTGATTCCAGCTGTTGTTGCTTCGATCGATGTCTGCCATCAATTGTTGTGCATCAATAGTCATTGCATTGATTTCAGAAAGCGGTTTGTCTATAGTAAACGTATAGGTAGGATACGCCCATGGCCAGTCTTCGAGTTGCGTACGTTCCATATTTGGAAACGGATTAGGCTTTTCGGCACGCATCATACGCAACGGAATGTAATAGGATTCATTTACACCCTCTGCATTACCGTTTTCTTTGAAATTGACGTAAAAATCAACAGGCATAGGCATAAGACCTTTACGCTCTAGCGTTACCTGTGTTTTACCATCTACTTCTTCCACATTTTTAATCGCGTAATCAATGGTATTTGTAGTCTGTGTCCAGTCAACGAGGTACCAGTCTAGCTGCATCCCGCTTACTTTTTCGGCAACGCGCTTAATATCATTAGGCGTAGGATGTTTGAATTTAAATTCTTCAAAATATTGCTTAATGGTCTTGTCCAGATTTTCCTTTCCAATGATGTATCCCAGCTGAGCTAAGAAAACAGCTCCTTTAGAATAAGCTGAAGCTCCGTAAGCAGCATTCAACGCATAACGATCTGCATAAGTAGTTTGTGGCTGCTCAATACCGCTGGTAGCCAATCTAAAATAAGAAGCATAGTTCCCGGCCTGTGGATTAGGCTTCTTTTCGTCCATTACCACATTCATCGCTTCGTCAGAAATATAGCTGGTAAAGCCTTCGTCCATCCACTCGTGTTTGGCCTCGTTTGAAGCCAGTAAAAACTGAAACCAGGTATGCGCCATCTCGTGTGCGGTTACACCAACCAGGCTACCAAAGCTGCGCTCGCCGGTAATTAACGTACACATCGCATACTCCATACCGCCGTCACCTCCCTGAATCACAGAATACTGATCATACGGATAAGGACCTACGTTTTCATTATAAAAGGCTAAAAGTTCAGCGGTTTTAGGCTGTAATTTCTTCCAGTTTTCAATGATTTTTTTGTTGTCTTTATAGAAAAAGTGCAATACCGTACCATCTGAAGCAGTCAGCTTATCGTGAATATAATCAGGATCTGCTGCCCAGGTAAAGTCGTGTACATTAGGCGCTACAAAATGCCAGGTGTACTTTCCTTTTGTTGGTTTAATAGGTTTTTGACCCGGTTCTCCATAGCCGTGTCCAATTTCAGGGTTTTGTAAATATCCTGTTCCACCAATTGTATAGTCTGAATCAATTGTGATTTTCACATCAAAATCCCCCCAAACGCCATGAAATTCACGCGCGATATACGGGTCGGCGTGCCAGCCTTCAAAGTCGTATTCAGCCAGTTTAGGATACCATTGCGTCATCGAAAGCGCTACACCTTCGGCATTGTTGCGACCGCTTCTACGAATTTGTACCGGTACCTGCCCGTTGAAATCCATATTAAAAGTCGTGCTTTCGCCCGGCGCAATAGGATTAGCGAGACTAACCTCTAACACGGTTCCTGCAACATCATAAGTTAAAGGCGTTCCGTCCTGTGTAAGCGTATTCACATTTAAGAAACCAATTTCATCCGGTTCTAATTTTGAAATACGATCCGTCACACGGCGATCTGGATCTTTTATGGTCAGTGAGCGCACATCCATCTCACTGCCCGGTTGAAAGGCATTAAAATAAAGATGGTAAAATACCTGGTCTAAGGTATCAGGCGAATTATTTGTGTAAACTAACTCCTGCTTACCAGTATAGTTATAATCTTCAACATTCATATCTACTTCCATTTTGTAATCAACATGCTGTTGCCAGTAGGAAGTATTATTCTGTGCCAAAGTTTTTGCAGGGATTAAACCCAAAGCAAGGACTAAAGCACCCCACAAAGTGGATTGTATTGCTTTTTTAAGTTTCATATTTATTACTTTTTAGTAGATAACTCTGCCATTTTAAAGGCATTATACATATTTACCATTTCACCGGATTTTGATAGTGCGCTGAAAGGTTTCACAACCTCTGCATCACCACCTGCTGATACCTGAATGTTGCTGGTTACTCCACTCTGCATTATAATTTGCTTAATCTGTGCAGCAGAAAATTGTGGGTAATACGAGCGCAACATTGCTGCCACTCCGGCCACATTAGGCGCAGCCATCGAGGTTCCCTGTAAGAACTCATACTCATTACCGGGAACTGTTGACCATATCTTAACTCCAGGAGCAAAAACGTCAACATTCGATTTTCCGTAGTTTGAAAAGCTAGCAACTAATTTACCACTGTATTTATAGTTTAGCGCACCTACTGTAATTACATTATCGGCAAATTCAGTTACGTTATCAAGCTGATCATTAGGATAAACGGTATCATCACCATCAAGATCAATGCTTTCGTTACCAGCTGCATTTACAATTAAAACATCCTTTTTCGCAGCATATTTGATGGCATCGTACACCCACTCGGGATGCGTGGCAAAGTATTTACCAAAACTGGTATTGATTACTTTTGCCCCGTTGTCTACGGCATAACGTATTGCTAAAGCAATGTCCTTATCATATTCATCTCCATCTGGAACAGCACGAACGACCATAATTTTCGCATTGTTGGCCACCCCATTCATACCAATACCATTGTTGCGTTCAGCAGCAATAATCCCGGCAACATGAGTACCGTGTAAAGCTGCTTCAGGGTCTGGTCCTATTACATTGTTATTACCGTAATTAGTATCTTTTAAATCATTGAGGTCATCACCCAATACACTGCGATAGTTGGCATTTAGGTTATAATTGGTATTGAGGCGCTCCTGCATACTCTCTAACTGCTCCGTTAACATTTCCATGAATTCAGGAATGGTATCTGCATAGGTTAGCATTTGAGTAAGAATTGCTTTGTTGCGTTGCTCCATCTGCGTTTCTGCCGGAAGCGCAGCAAGTTCTTCGGCTGAATAATCTTCTTTATTTAATTTTTGAGAAACTTCAGTGTGAGCTGTTTTTACAGCAGCCATTAAGCCTTCATACTGGGTAACTTGTTGTTGAAGTTCATCACGCTCCTTCTCTACCTCTGCTTTTGCTTTGGTATAGGTTTCAAAAAGCTCTTTTTGAGCGGAAGGGATTTGATCTAAGGTTTTTCCTTTAAACTGTGCATCGTACGCCTGAACAATACGTGCTTTTTCAAGCTGCTCGGCAACAATATCGCCCAGAAAGTTCCAACCGTGAATGTCATCGATATAACCATTTTTGTCATCATCAATTCCGTTACCCGGGATTTCATCTTCATTAGTCCAGATAACGCCCTCGAGGTCTTCGTGTTCGATATCAACACCACTGTCAATTACGGCAACGATAACTGAAGATCCCTGACCTTTTATAAGTTCGGCATAAGTTTTTTCAACGCTCATACCGGGAATGGTATCTTCTTTAATGTCTTTTCCTGGCCATTCTTTCAGCTGCTCCTCATCCAGATCGGCTATTTTAACGGGGAGTTGATCAACATTTTCAACGGGAACACTTATCAGTTTTGCGGGTGTATCGCAACCGGCTATAAGCAATGCAGCGCCAAATGCTGCTATTAGGGATTTTTTCATTATCAGAATTTATTAATATTTAATATTTAGGTTTTATATTCTTGTCACTTAAACATTTGATGTTATAGCACATCTTCAATTTTAAGGCATTCATTAAGCCGCACACCTTTCTCGGTGTGTTTTACGGTTATTATGGGGTTATGTGCATCATGCTCTAACCACAAGTAATAATTATGATTTGCCGCATCGTTTAAAAAGCTTTCCTTTTCGCCCAAAGTGAGTAGTGGCCGAGTATCAAAGCCCATTACGTAAGGCAAGGGTAAATGGCCTGCTGTAGGCAACAAATCTGCTGCAAAAACAAGGGTCTTGTCTTTATATTTTATGTGTGGAATCATCTGTTTATCAGTATGCCCATCTGCAAATAGAATACCAAAGCCTAAATCAGACTTTTCGAGATAGGTATTTCCGGTTTTTTCAATAAACTGAAGTTGCCCGCTTTCCTCAATAGGCAGAATGTTTTCACTCAAGAAAGAAGCTTTTTCCCGGGCATTGGGTTTTGTGGCCCATTCCCAGTGATCTTTGTTGCTCCAATAGGTTGCATTTTTAAAAACGGGAACCGGAGTTTTACCATCTTCAGCCCATTTTATACAGCCACCGCAATGATCAAAGTGCAAATGAGTAAGAAAAACATCGGTTACATCATCAGGGTGAAACCCTTTTGATTTCAGAGATTTTTCGAGTGTATCACCTCCCCAGGGATAGTAAAAACCAAAAAACTTTTCGCTTTGCTTATCTCCCATTCCCGTGTCTATAAGAATTAGACGATCACCGTCTTCGATCAATAAGCAGCGTGCAGCAATATCAATCATATTGTTTGCATCTGCAGGATTGGTACGGGTCCAGAGTGATTTTGGAACGACTCCAAACATAGCACCCCCGTCTAATTTAAAATTACCGGCTTCTATTGCGTGAATGACCATAAACAGACTACTGATTTTTAATTGGCACCGCCAAATAGATTAATAGCACGAGGTTTACCTCGAAAATGAAAATTTGTTAATAACGAATGCCTCTGGGCTTGCCCTGAGGTAGTTTTACGCAGGAAGCTGAAAATAATGCGGCTTCAGGATAAACAAAGTGGTGCAAATTACTAAAACAGCGTTAAATCAAATTTTAAGCCTTGGCGAATTAAGCTATATTTAACAAAGAATAGCAAAATCAGGCTTTAAAATGAATTTTTAAAGCCGTATCATAGCAAAAAATCAAAATTCATGTTAGAACTGGGCGGAATTATAATCTTAGGTATTTTGGCACAATGGGTCGCCTGGAAGTTTAAAATACCTGCGATTTTACCTCTTATTTTAATCGGGCTTTTTGTGGGGCCTATTTCAACTTTGTTTACGTATGACGGCTCCAAATGGATAGAACCCATCTGGGATGGCGAGGCAGGCATATTTCCGGGAGAGCGGCTTTTTAACTTTGTGTCTCTGGCTATTGGGATCATTCTCTTTGAAGGAGGTCTTACCCTACGTTTTAGCGAGATTAAAAATGTGGGACCGGTAATCACTAAACTGATTATAGTAGGCTCTCTTGTAACGTTCTTTGGCGCAGGGGCAGCTGCCTACTATATTTTTGACCTGAGTCTTAGAATTTCCTTTCTGTTTTCAGCATTGATTATTGTTACAGGACCTACAGTAATAACCCCTATACTTCGTAACATTCCACTTAAAAAAGACATCTCTGCCATTCTCAAATGGGAAGGGATTCTTATTGACCCAATAGGGGCTTTGGTAGCCGTATTGGTTTTTGAATTTATTAGTGTTGGTGCCGGTAGCGAATTTACCCTGACTGCTCTTGAGGAGTTTGGTAAAATTGTACTTTTTGGATTTACCTTCGGTTTTACCTTTGCACACGCCCTGGCATTTGCAATCAAGCGCAACGTGATTCCGCATTACTTATTGAATGTATTTACACTGGCTACCGTGCTTGGGGTATTTGTACTCTCCGATTTGTTTGCCCACGAGAGTGGTCTGCTTTCGGTTGTGGTGATGGGGATTATTATGGGGAATATGAAATTGCCCAATATCAAAGAACTTCTCTACTTTAAAGAATCGCTGAGCGTTTTGCTTATTTCCTTGTTGTTTATTCTACTTTCCGCAAATATCGAAATGCAGGATTTATATCTGGTTTATACCTGGAAGGCAGCCTTGCTATTTGCGGTAGTGGTTTTTATTTTACGACCTATTGGAGTGTTCCTAAGTGCAAAAGGCTCTGGTTTAAAGTTTAACGAAAAACTTTTTGTGAGCTGGGTAGGTCCCCGTGGTATTGTAGCAGCAGGTATTGCTTCACTTTTTGGCTTGCAATTGGTTAATGAAGGCGTAGCAGGTGCAGAATATATTACTCCACTTGTTTTTATGATCGTGCTGGGAACAGTACTTCTTAATGCAACTACCGCACGCATATTTGCTAAACTTGTAGGTGTATTCCTCACCGAATCCAAAGGTATTGTAATCATCGGTGCATCAAAAGCTTCACGTATCATTGGTGAATACCTGATGAAAAACGGCCGCCACGTGGTACTTGTTGATAGCAACAGCTACAATATTGAAAAAGCCAAAGAGCGTGGCCTTGAAGCTATTGAAGACAGTATTTATTCGGATAGTTTGATGAACAATATTGAGCTGAATGATGTGGGTTACCTGATGGCACTTACCGGAAATGGTGACATTAACGACTACGCCATCAAGCGTTTTAAAGATATTTTTGGCGAAAACGGATCGTTTAGACTAATCACACCTGATGAGATGCGTGGACCGGATGCTCCTGACGAGGGTCTTTTCTCACCAACAGATGACTTTATACGACTTACGGAAGTCGCGCGTGCGCATCCTACCATTCAGGAGGTTGAGGTTAATACTAAAGAGGATTTTGAAAAGCTTGTAAAAAGTACCCGTGAGGATCATAATATGGTGCCTATATTTCTAAAGAAGGAATCGGGTGAACTGGAAATTTTAAAGTCAAATATCAATGAACTTGATATAGACAGTTTTGAAAATACCAAGCTGGTATATTTAGGTAAGCCTTTTGATCCTGAAAAAATGCCGGTCAAGCCTAAGATTGATGAAAAGGAACTTTAAAGTTTTCCTAAGCTTTTAGAATAATTTTCTGTATTGATTTGGTATTCATTAACTTGAAAACAAAAATGATGAGTACCCGCAGAAGTTTTTTGAAGAAATCAGGACTTGTTCTTGCAGCCTCGACCTTGCCCTTACCTTATTATGCGTGTTCCAAACCCAATAAAAAATTGGGTGTTGCCCTGTTGGGGCTAGGAAGTTATGCCACTAATAACCTGGCTCCTGCCCTACAACAAACCGGGCATATAGAATTGCGCGGCATTGTAACGGGAAGTCCCGAAAAAATTCCGCAATGGCAGGAGAAATATGGTATCAAAGATGAAAATGTCTACAGCTACGAGACCTTGCCTGAGATTGCAAATAATCCGGATATCGATGTGGTCTATATCGTAACACCCACGTTTTTGCATAAAAAATACAGCGTAATGGCGGCTAATGCCGGAAAGCACGTATTCTGTGAAAAACCTATGGCGATGACGGTTGAGGAATGTCAAGAGATCATAGATGCCTGTGATAAAAATGGAGTAAAACTAGCGATAGGGTATCGAATGCAGCACGAAGAAAATACGCAGACTATTACCAAATGGGCAAAAACCCAACCTTATGGACCCATTCAAACCGTTGACACCGAAGTGGGCTGGCGTATAGGCTCCGGTGGTGGTTGGCGCCTGGATGGCGCTAAAGGAGGCGGTGCCATCTACGATATGGGTGTGTATAATATTAATGCCCTGCGCTATGCAACCGGCTTAGAACCAGTATCGCTCACCGCACGACACGAAACCCAACGCCCGGACCTCTTTTTAAATAAAGCCCCTGAAATAACCTGGCTCGATGTGGAATTCCCGGGTGGATTAAAGACCACAGCGCGGGTCACCTATGCAGATAATGTTAACTTTTTAAAGATAAACTGCGAAAATGGGGACTATGAGTTATCCCCGTTTCAGAGTTACAATGGAGTTCAGGGAAGCACCAGCGATGGCAAGAAGTTACCGCCATGTAATTGTAACCAACAAGCCCTGCAAATGGACGATGATGCTCTGGCCATTATGAATGATACTTCGCTAATCGCACCCGGAATTGAAGGTTTACGGGATATTCAGATTGTGGAGGCCGCGCTAAAGTCGGGCTATAATAACAGTGAACGCATTCAACTGGAACAGTATTGATGCTTTGGTGATACCAAACAAAAAAGCTTCCGTTTTTAGGAAGCTTTTTTCGTTTTTAATGTCGGTTTACTTGCGGCTGAAATATTCAGAAATTACCATCAAAATACCGGCTACCGCACCAATAGCGAGTAGCCATACCATAAATTGATTTTGAGTGGCATTAGTATATTGGCTGATAAGGCCACAAAGCACAATAAGTCCAAGACCAATTAGCTGTATGCGTTTCATCTTAATCGTTAAGTTTCAGTACGGCCATAAATGCCTCCTGAGGGATTTCTACGTTACCCACCTGGCGCATACGTTTTTTACCTTTTTTCTGCTTTTCTAGTAGTTTTCGCTTCCGCGAAATATCACCACCATAACATTTTGCAGTAACATCTTTACGCAGGGCTTTTACGGTCTCACGTGCAATGATTTTAGCACCAATCGCCGCCTGAATAGGAATATCAAATTGCTGACGCGGAATCAACTCTTTAAGCTTCTCACACATCTTTTTACCAATATCATAGGCATTATCACGGTGCAGCAGCGCTGAAAGTGCATCTACCGTGTTTCCGTTAAGCAGTACGTCTACTTTTACCAGGTACGAAGCACGCATTCCAATAGGCGAATAGTCAAAGGATGCATAGCCTTTAGAAACCGTTTTAAGACGATCGTAAAAGTCAAATACAATTTCGGCCAAAGGCATATCAAAGGACAATTCTACGCGCTCTGGGGTAAGATAGGTCTGATTGGTAATCTGCCCTCGTTTTTCGATACACAGTGACATCACCGGGCCTACAAAATCGGCTTTGGTAATGATGCTTGCCTTGATAAAAGGCTCTTCAACCCGGTCCATTCCTGAAGGGTCTGGTAAATCAGAAGGGTTATTAACCAGGATGGGCGTTTCTTTATCTTTTATGGTATAGGCGTGATACGATACGTTAGGTACCGTTGTGATCACGGTCATATCAAACTCGCGCTCCAAACGCTCCTGAATGATTTCCAGGTGCAACATCCCTAAGAATCCACATCGAAATCCAAACCCCAGCGCAGCTGAACTTTCCGGTTGAAAGACTAACGAGGCATCGTTAAGCTGCAGTTTTTCCATTGAAGAGCGCAGGTCTTCGTAATCTTCTGTATCTACGGGGTAAATCCCTGCAAATACCATAGGTTTTACATCTTCAAAACCTTCAATCATATTGGTGGTAGGCGATTTCGCATCGGTAATGGTATCCCCTACTTTTACTTCTTTCGCCTCTTTGATACCTGTGATTAGATAACCCACATCACCGGTTTTGATGACTTTTTTCGGTGTTTGCTTTAAGTTTAAAGTTCCTACCTCGTCGGCAAAATAGGTTTTACCGGTAGCCATAAACTTGATGTTCTGCCCTTTAGTAATCTCGCCGTTCAAAACCCTAAAATAGGTTTCAACCCCTCTAAATGGGTTGTAAACCGAATCAAAAATCAAGGCTTGTAGAGGCTCGTCAGGATTCCCTTTTGGTGGCGGAATACGCTCAATAATCGCAGTTAGGATCTCGGTGATACCAATTCCGGTTTTAGCACTGGCCGGGATTACATCTTCTGCATTACAACCTAGCAGATCTACTATATCATCAGTCACCTCTTCGGGGTTTGCGCTGGGCAAATCAACTTTGTTAAGTACCGGAATGATTTCCAGATCGTTTTCGAGAGCCAGATACAGGTTAGAAATCGTCTGGGCCTGAATGCTCTGCGCGGCATCAACAACAAGTAATGCACCTTCGCAGGCAGCAATACTTCGCGAAACTTCGTAAGAGAAATCTACGTGTCCCGGAGTGTCGATGAGATTTAGAATATAAGGCTCACCGTTGTGTATATAATTCATCTGGATGGCGTGCGATTTAATGGTAATACCACGCTCGCGCTCCAGATCCATATTATCTAATAATTGCTCTTGTTTTTCACGATCGGTTACCGAACCTGTAGAGTCTAGCAGACGGTCTGCAAGCGTACTTTTCCCGTGATCAATGTGAGCGATAATGCAAAAATTGCGAATGTTCTTCATAGACGTTCTTCATCAGCGTTGCCCGGTTTACGGATTATTTTTCGATTTGTCTGCAATTTTTTTCTGTTGAAAAAACGTTTAATCGAAAAACAATTTACTCGTGTAAGTAAACAGGGTCAACTTTAAGGGGCAAATATACGGTTTAGGTTAAGCATTTTCTAATAAATCTATTGTACCTCAAGGATTGGCTGTCAATCATCGAAATTTTTTAGAATCACGATAATTTAACCTAAAAATTAATTTAGATTTGAGCCCTATGCGATCAAAATTACTATTTAACTTCTTTGTTTTCGCCCCCCTATTTCTATCAGCTCAAAGTCTAGTCCTTGACGGGCTTGTTCAGAATGTTGAACAAAAGCCGATCCCGTTTTCCAATGTTTTACTCTTAAAAGCCGCCGATTCTACTTTTGTGAGTGGGTCGGTTACCAATGAAGAAGGTGCGTTCAAATTTGGAGATTTGAATAGCGGTAACTACCTGCTTAAAGCCAGTTATGTTGGCTATGAAGACGTCTATAGTAATCCTTTTGAACTTCAGGAAAGCTTAAGTGTACCGGTTATTGTACTAAAAGAGTCTGCTCAGTTTTTAAATGAAGTCACCGTAACTGCCCGTAGGCCAATCATACAGCGTAAGACGGATCGTCTGATTTTTGATGTGGAAAACACAGCGATTTCTTCAGGGACCACTTTTGATATTCTGAAGCGCACACCCGGAGTCATTGTTAACCAGGGAAGCATTTTGGTAAGAAATCGTCCTGCGCAGGTGTACATCAATGATCGCAAGGTGTACTTAACCAATGACGAACTGCAGCAATTGCTGGAAGGTTTTGCAGGGGTTAACGTAAAATCTGTTGAGGTGATTACCACGCCACCTGCCAAATACGATGCAGAAGGTGGAGCGATTTTAAATATTGTAACATCCAAAAATCTGTCGATAGGTTATAAAGGAAGTGTAGACGCTTCGGCAACTGTAGGTATTTTGCCTAAATACGCAGCAGGAACCAGTCACTATTATAAAACCGATTGGCTTAATGCTTATGCCGGTTATACTTTCAATTCGCGTTTAGATACCAAAACCGATGAAGGCTTCATCGAATTTTTCAATCCCAATGGAAGCACTAAAGCAACCTGGGATGATTTGTTTACAAAGGATACCCGCACGCTTTCGCACAGCTTCAATACTATTTTAGATTTTACGCTAAGCGAAAAAGACATGCTGAGTCTGAGCGCCAATGTGCTGCACACCCCAAAAGCCGACTCAGACATCAGCGGGAGAACCGAAATTTTCAATCCACAAGGGCAACTTGATTCGCTTTATACTACCAAGAGCTTTCTTGAGAATTCGAGGGATAATTTGCTTTTTAATTTGAATTATGAGCGCCAGCTGGGTGAAAACGATGCGACCCTTACTGCAAATGCAAACTATATTGATTATGCTAACGATCAGTCGCAAGCTGTAGCAACGCGCTATTTTTCGCCGCAAGGCAATCTTTTAAATGCCAATTCATTTAATACCATACCCACTCAAAATTCTCAGATCTATACAGGTCAACTAGATTATACCGGGAATTTAGGAAGTTGGGCATTTGAAGCCGGCGCTAAATATTCAGGAATCGATTCAAAGAGCAGGCAGGAGTTTTTTGACGGCAATGGTGATATTAATACCGGCAATGCAATCCTGAATGATAATTTTGATTATACTGAAAGTATTTATGCATCCTATTTCAGCTTTTCGAAGGATTGGGAAAAATGGAGTCTTCAGGCCGGTTTGCGTGGAGAATATACCGATGCTAATGGAAACTCAAGAACACTCGGAGTAGTCAATACGCAAGAGTATTTTGAGCTTTTCCCAACCGTCTATTTGATGAACAGTCCGTCTGAAAATCATTCTTTTGGACTCACCTACAGCCGCAGGATTGAGAGGCCGCGTTTCCAGAGTTTAAATCCGTTCCGGTATTTTTTGAATGAAAATAACTTTCAGGAAGGGAATCCTAATATTCAGCCTGCAATCAACAACCACGTAGAGTTCAGTTATACTTTTAAAAGTAAGCTTTTCATTAATTTATATTGGGATCGTGTAGATGATATGATGTCCAGATTACCTTTTCAGGATAATGAAAACCTGACATTACGCGGTGTAAACACTAATCTCAATTACGAGCAACAATACAGTCTGGATGTGATTTATTCTGAATTTGTGACCAACTGGATGTGGATGAGCGCTAATACTTCACTTTTTAGAATGGAGAATGAATTTAAGGCACTTGAGAGCGTTGACCAGGATTACAAGCAAAAGATTACCGGTTTTTATGCCCAAACGCAAAATTATTTTATTATTGATCAGGAGCGTACTCTTACCGCAACTTTGTCAAATACGTTCATTTCAAATATCTTATCAGGTTCATATCAATACGACAGGCCGCAGTATGCTTTAAATATTGACATTCAGAAGAGTTTTTTAAACGGAAGATTAATTTTTAATCTGAGTTCTGAAGATATTTTGAATACGAATAACATTCCGATGACTTCGCGTTATCTCAACCAGAACAATTCGTTTTTCGCTATGCCCGAATCACGGAAAATACGGGTAGGACTTCGGTATAAATTTGGAAACTTCAAGCTTAGAGATAATGGCAGAGCAGTTAATGCTGAAGAAGAGAGCCGTTTAAAACCAAATGACTAGATTTTTGGGAAGCAAACCGGTATAGGTATAGTTTGCCAAACATTGTTTAATTTTGCGCGATAATACAGACTCGATAGTCTTTTAGGTTACCTTAAAGATATTGAAGTAAAAATCAAAGCTTTGGCAAAAATTGGAGATATTGATGTAGGAGACTTCCCGTTGCTTTTGGCACCCATGGAAGATGTGAGTGACCCGCCCTTTCGCGCATTATGCAAAGAGCAGGGTGCAGATGTAGTATTTACAGAGTTTATCTCAAGTGAGGGCCTTATACGTGACGCTGCTAAAAGCGTGATGAAGTTAGATATCTACGAGAAAGAACGCCCCGTAGGCATACAAATATTTGGTGCGAATCTGGAGTCTATGCTGCAAAGTGTCGAGATTGTTGAAGCTTCAAAACCTGATATTATCGATATCAACTTTGGCTGTCCGGTTAAAAAAGTGGTTTCTAAAGGTGCAGGTGCGGGTATCTTAAAAGATATTGATCTTATGGTTTCCCTTACCGAAGCCATGGTAAAACACACCAACCTGCCTATTACTGTAAAAACCCGTTTGGGTTGGGATCACGACTCCATAAAAATCGTTGAGGTTGCAGAACGTTTACAGGATGTAGGCTGCAAGGCGATTTCCATACACGGAAGGACTCGTGCTCAAATGTATAAAGGTAACGCCGATTGGCGCCCTATTGCCGAAGTAAAAAACAATCCGCGGATGCACATTCCGGTTTTTGGCAATGGCGATGTGGATACTCCGGAACGTGCTGTGGAAATGCGGGATGAATATGGTCTCGACGGCGCAATGATGGGCCGGGCGAGTATAGGTTATCCCTGGTTTTTTAGAGAAGTGAAGCACTTTTTTAAGACCGGTGAGCATATGGCTCCGCCTACGATGCAGGAGCGTATTGAAGCCGCGCGCAGACACCTGCAGATGTCTATTGACTGGAAGGGCGAGAAGCTTGGAGTGTTTGAAACCCGTAGGCATTATACCAATTATTTTAAGGGTATTCCAGACTTTAAGCCTTATCGTATGAAAATGGTAACCAGTGATGATGCAGCAGATGTTTTCGCTGCCTTTGATGAGGTTGAAGAACGCTTTGCAGATTTCGACTTTGCCACACAGACCATGGTTTAGTCTTCCAGCAATTTTGGTCTGATGGTTGAAGACGCCAGGTAAGATGCCAGAACTCCCAAAATACTTATGGTAAGAAATACCGCTAAGAAATTCATAACCGTAAATTGCATAGGGTAGGGCAGTGTGGGAGTGATCATTTTGAGTTCAAACAGCAATTGCGCTCCAACCACCAGAGCCCCAATCACTAAGCCCAGCAGACCTCCAAAGACGGTCATCATCGCTCCCTGAAGAAAGAAAATTCTCTTGATTTCTTTCAGTGAAGCTCCCATACTGTGCATGGTTTTGATGTTGGATTTCTTGTCGATTATGATCATTATGATGCTTCCCACAAGGTTAAATAAAGCAATAATCAGTACTAAAGTAAAGATGAGATATACCGCCAGGTTTTCGGCATTAAGCATTTTATACAGCTTATCATTCAGTTGGAAACGGGTCTTGACTTCTGCCTGATTTCCGAAGAGTTTTTGAATAGAACTTTGTGCTTTTAGGGGATCTGCATCAGGTTTTAATTTGATTTCCAGAGCACTTAACGTGGTGTCTGGATATCTTAGTAATTGCCGGGCGTAATTAAGGTTTACAAAAATGTATTTTTGATCAAGCTCTTCATTAATTTGAAAGATGTCAGAAACTACTAATTGCGAATTATTAAAAGCCTGAGTAGGATCGGTAATCTGGCCGCTACCTGGTCTGGGAACCATCACGCGCAGCAGATCATTATAATTATTTACGCCAAGGGAGAGAATTCTCGAAATTCCGAAGCCAATAACAGCTAAGGGTTCTTCCTGAGATAACCAGTTGCCATAAAGTAGGGTACTGTCTATCGGATTTACCTTTAAGTAATTTTCATCAATTCCTTTTATATAGGCGATGTGATTTTTTCCTCTAAACTCCAGAAAGGCGCGCTCCTCAATAATTTTAGTGAAATCGGCTACACCTTTTGTATTACGTAGTACGTCAGCAGTTTTCTCATTAAAAGTAATGGTTTTTCCCTGAGCGGGAATCACTTTTATATCGGGATCAAACAGCGAAGAAAAAGAAAGGCTGAAATCCTTTAAACCGGAGAAACCTGATAAAACAATAAACAAGGCGGCTGAGCCTGCTATGATACTTAAGGCTGAAATGAGGGTAATGATATTTATAGCATTGTTGCTGCTTTTAGTAAACAGGTAACGTTTTGCGATAAATACTGAAAACTTCAAGACAGGCTTAAGATTTTTTACGGCGAGGTAGTAAATCAGGATTTTCGATAGGATCTTCAGTTCCTTTCAGGGATTTATCAATACCATCAATGTACTCTAAAGAATCGTCTACATAAAATTGAAGTTCGGGCATACGACGCAGTTGATGGCGCGTACGCTGAGCAACTTCGTGTTTGATAAAAGGCTTAACAGCGTTAACTTCCTTTAGCATTGCGGTAGCTTCTGCGTGAGGAAATACACTCATATATACCTTGGCCTGAGACAAATCGGTAGTTACGCTGACTTTGCTTACCGATACTATAATATTCTTAACACCGGCCTGCATCAATGCTTTTTGTAGCACATCAACCAGATCGCGCTGCAAAACACCGGCTACTTTCTTTTGTCTGTTTGTTTCCATAGGGCAAAAATACGTCAATAAATTTGCATTACCTTTACTGGAGAATTGAGATTAAATGTTCATTGCTCAGCCTTTGAATTTTTTCGGTTGGTATAAGAAAGATATTTACGATCCTTTAATTTTTCAGCTCAAATAAAAACCTGTTGAGATCGAGCGTTTGAAACCGCAACAAAAGCGTATGAATAAGGTAGAACACATAGGAATCGCAGTTAAAAGCCTGGATGCGGGTAATGCCCTTTACGAAAAGTTATTTGGCATACCTCCTTATAAAATCGAGACTGTAGCTTCAGAAGGAGTAAATACCTCCTTTTTTAAAATGGGCGACAGTAAGATTGAGTTGCTTGAGGCCACAAATCCAGATAGTGCAATAGCCAGATTTATTGAGAAACGGGGAGAAGGAGTTCATCACATTGCTTATGCTGTAACAGATATCAAAGCCGAATTGAAGCGCCTGAAAGCAGAAGGATTTGAGGTTATTAATGAAGAGCCTAAAGCAGGAGCAGATAACAAATGGGTGGCATTTTTACATCCCAAAAGTACCAAAGGTGTGTTGATTGAACTATGCCAGGATCGGGACTAGTGCCAGAAGAAAAATGAAAACCTTGTATCAAATAAAAAATAATACTATTTTTGCGCCCGCTTTAAGGCGTAATACGCTTTAAACGCCGGTCCTATAGCTCAGTTGGTTAGAGCACCTGACTCATAATCAGGTGGTCCCTGGTTCGAGCCCAGGTGGGACCACGTAAAGCCCTTGTAAATAGCTGGAAATCAGCGTTTATTAAGGGCTTTTTCTTTTTAGGGGACGAATGAGGGGACGAATAAATCCTGTTCTTTTCTTTAATTTATTTATTCCGATCTTCTAATTTTACAAAACGACTAATTCTTACCATAGATAGTAGAATATTTGACTTATGAAGACTGAAGAACCATTATTTGATTACATTGATCCTAGTTTGAATTATTCAATTAAGAACGGTGATAGTTTAGAAATTTTAAAGAGTGAAGAAAGTTCTAAATATGATTTAATAATTACATCACCTCCTTACAATATTGGAAAATCTTATGAAACCAAGACGACTATTGAGGAGTATCTCTCGACCCAAGAAGAAATCATAAAAGAACTTATAAGAGTTTTATCAGATAAGGGTAATATTTGTTGGCAAGTTGGAAACTACGTTGATAAAGGTGAGATTTATCCTCTAGATATTTTTTATTATCAAATATTTAAAAAACTTGGTTTAAAACTGAGAAATAGAATTGTTTGGCATTTTGGGCACGGATTACATGCCTCAAATAGATTTTCAGGTAGGTACGAAACAATACTTTGGTTTTCAAAGACTGATGATTATATATTTAATTTGGATGATGTGAGGGTCCCATCCAAATATCCTGGCAAAAGACATTTTAAAGGTCCAAAGAAAGGTGAGTTATCGGGTAACCCTAAAGGAAAAAATCCATCTGATATATGGGAAATTGTTAAAAGGGATTGGGAGAATGAACTTTGGAATATTCCAAATGTCAAGTCAAATCATCCTGAAAAAACGTCTCATCCCTGTCAATATCCTATAGAATTAGTTGAAAGGTGTGTTCTTGCACTGTCAAATGAAAATGGCTGGGTACTTGACCCGTTTAATGGTGTTGGTTCTGCCGTGATAGCAGCCTTGAAAAATGGTAGGCAAGCATTAGGAATAGATAAAGATAAAGAGTACTGTAATTTGGCATTAAAGCGTATAGAAGAATTAAATGAAGGCACGCTTAAAACTAGACCAATTAATAAACCAATTCATAAACCTTCTAAGAAGGATAAAATATCACAAGTTCCTAAAGAATGGGAAAAACTTGTTTAGAACATAAAAAATGAAAATAGCCCAGAAATATTCACATTTAAACGGAGAAGAGTATCTTATAGTACACCACAATGATCTTTACGAAGAAATAAAATCTGTTATCGAATCAATTGATGCTGATGATTTTAAGACTAAGGTCAGTAAAGAAAAAACAAAAAAGGGGAATATGCTTTATAGCCCTGTAGATATTAATAAGGAATTTCAAAAAGAATTTTCAAAGACAAATTGGAAAGAAAGTCGCTACTCTTATTACATAACATTGAATCGTGAGCTAATGGAAAAGAGTATTCTAATGCCAACTAGCGAGCAGAAGAAATTTCTTGAAGACAATGGTGAAGAATCACCAATTTATAGCTATAACCAAACGGATTTTGTCAAAAATAAAATTGCAGTGGAAGTTCAATTTGGCAAATATTCGTTTGTTGCTTACGATTTGTTTGTTAAGCATATGCTCTTTTATTCAGGGGGTGTGATTAATTTAGGAATAGAAATTTTACCAACAAAAAATATGCAATCCCAAATGTCAAGTGGAATTGCATATTTTGAGGGTGAAGTATACAACGTAATGAGACAAGGCCGTAATAGCCCTCCAGTACCATTACTCATTTTAGGAGTTGAACCTTAATTGATTTACACACTATTTGTTGTAAACGACATATTGGTTTTTAAAGAATTATGGCATATATCAATTAAATGTTTTAATTCATAACTCATATCACTTTCATCAAAGTCATATATAGCGTGAAAGTCTAAATCTTCTTCAATAAGAAATTGAAATAGTTCATTATCCTGTCTTAGCGTTAATATTACTATCATACCCTGAACTGAAATTGAGACATCCTTTTCAACCTTGTCTAAATCAAAATTTTTAGAATTCTGCTTGATAAATTTCTGTGAAGTTGTAAAGTGAAGTCCTGTCAATAATTTGCAATCTGCTAAAAAAGTTTGCTTAAGGCCTAAATTATTTTGTACTCGTATCTTCATAATTATATTGCTTTATTTTTATCGTCTAATCGTCTGTACATTGGTAATGTCTGCCTGTTTAGGTCTATCATTTTTACATTCATATAGGGCATTTTACCGTGGTCTTTTAGTTCAAACTCTTTAAGTACTGCGTTTAATCTTTTAAACTGTTCTGTAAATTCTACCGTGGTGTAGAAGTCTGTGTACAGTTCAGAAACACGTCTTGAGCAATTCCAAACCTGACATTTAAACTTCGCATTGTTTTTAGTCACATACTTCGTCACATAAGAAGCAATTGACCTAATGTTGCTAGAGTTTAACTGCTTTACATCAAATGCACTAGACGGCTTAAAATTGGCATCTCTAGGCTTGATGCCGTTCTTTAGTTGAAGTTCGAGCCAGTAATTCCACCATTTTTCAATTTTCCAGTATTTATTGGTAATGATGTGAAAATGTACGTTTCCTAAAAATTCACTGTTCTGGGTTTGCCGTTCGGCTACCCACACGTACTGAAAATCTTTACTGCGCTTCTTAGCGTTATCAAGAAATTTTCTCAAAACATCAACCGCTTGCTTGTCTTCAACTTTATTTAAAAATGTAAGTGTTACGAAGCTTAGGCGTTTATAACACCTAGCAAAGCAGGTAATTTTTTTCCTGATCTTTTGCTTTGAGCGTTTTGAGAGGGAGCGAAGCTTAACGGCTCCCTCTTTTTTTGGTTTCGGCTTTGCTTTGCTCTTGTCTGTTTTTTGTTTTTTCCGTTGCAAGGCAGAACCTGAAAACTCATCTTTTGGCAATCTGCCAAACATTCCCGTGCAGAAAGCTACACTTGTTCCATATGTATTTTTGACTAACATCATAATCTGAATCGTTGCACATTAATTAAAACCATTTAAAGGGGTTTAAATAAAGGTTCTAAAGGTGTGCGTGTTTTAAAGGTTAAAAAAAAAGAAAACTACTCCGTGATAAAGGGCGGTATAAAACTGTCTCGCATAAAGCGCCGCATAAAACCGCCTGAACGTCTGTTATAGACATTCATATACTGCCAAGTGGGGTGTTTCTTTTTAAGGAACATTGAGAACCCGTTTAGCTTGTGTACATAAGTCCATTTTTTGGGCTTAGTGCCGTCTTCAAAAAACACGATAACTGAATAATCATTTTTCTTTTTTAGCATTGCAGACCTCCTCTCTTTGTTGAAGTTTGAATCTGACTAAGTGCCTGATTAACCTCTTCCAGTTTGTAAAGAATTCTGTTGCCAATACGGTGCGCTTTTACGATGCCCGTTTTAGTCCAATCGTGAAGGGTTGGGAGTGATATCCGCAGAAGTTTTGCAGTATCCTTGCGAGTGAGTAGAGTAAGTTTCTCTTTCTCTTGAGGAATGAAAGATTTTAGTTTTCTTTCAAGAACTTGTTCAACAACTTTTTCAAAGTCGGATAGTTCAAAAGTGTGTAGCATTACGTTTGCCATTATTTAATTGTTTTTAATTAATACTGGCGTAAAACTACTTTGGGGGCTACCCTGTGGTTGGTGCTGTGGTAACCACAACGTTTAGCTTATTTTATCTAAATCATTTTTTATTGTGAATGCTATATCGTCTAAGCCTTGATGTTTAAAGACTTCATTTAACTTTTTAAAATTTGATTTTGTGCGCACTTCATTTTTACCAGCTGCGACGTATGAGAGGTATTTTCGAGTGTTGCCCTCGTCTAAATCTAAAATCAGAGAAAGAATTTTTGCAGATTTAGTGTTGTCATATTGAGACAAGTCTAATCCTAAATAATGCAAAGCCAACATTTTTTGCTTGTGCGTGAGATCAGATTTTTTTGGTTTTGGTTTTTCATTCTCTAAATCCTGAAGCCAAGAATAGTATTGAAACAAACCCTGAGCAAATTCTATGGTTTCCGTCAAATAAGAAGTAGATAGAAAACTATCAGAATCAATTATTGATTTATCAATAGTACCATTTGTATAAAGAGAGTCCATCATTTTTAGAAATTCATTATTTCTATAATGCCTTATCTGTTGCAGATTAATGACGCTTTGAATATGTGAAAAGTCAATAGTCCTAATAATACCCGCTCTGATCTGTTTCCCGTTACCATTAATAAAATTTTCTATTGCTGATAATTCACGCTGAATCAACATTTTTTTGTTTGGGGTGGTTTCTAGTGCTTTTTGAAATTCTTCTTTTAAGGTTGTAAATATTGGAGAATCAGTCATTATTGAAAAAAGGGATGATTTAATAGTTTGTCAGCGTTCTGTTCTTGAGTTACCCTGATATATTTTAAAAAGGATTTTTCAGATTTATGCCCTGTAATTTTCATTATAGAAATTGAGGGTACATCTGCCAAATATAAATTAGTGGCAAAACTACGCCTTGCTGTGTGAGTAGAAATGAGGTTGAATTTCTTTTCGGGTGTTTTAGTAAGTTTCCCGCCTTTTGTGATTGTTGTCTCTAGTTCTTCCTTGATACCGGCAATACAACAGACCTCTTTTATATATCTATTCATTACCTGATTGGTATAGGTTTGAGGAAGTCTGTTATCATATTTCTTCAATATTTTTTTAACTACACGGTGCAAAGGAATAAATACACGCTCTCCTGTTTTTTGCGTTCTTACTTGCATTAGTGATTTGCTCTCAACAATATTTTCAGGATTGATTTGGGTAAAGTCCGAAAAACGTAAACCTGTGTAACAGCCAACTAAAAACAAATCTTTAACTCGTTCCAGGCGTGGTGTTGAACTCAAATCTAGTTTTTCAATTAAGTTGAGTTCTTCAACACTTAAATAAACGGTGTCTGCTTCTTCTCTAAGAGTTTTGAACTTATTCTTTTTAAACTCATAATTGTCATTTAAACCACGCTCTGTGGCTTCGCTCATAAACGTTTTAAGTGTTTTGATATGTTTGCCTACCGTGTTGGCGGAAAGATTGTGTTTAGTGCTTAAGAAGTGTATGTATTGATTGTAAAAATCTAGTGTAACACTTTCGAAGTCAATATTCGTTCTTAAATGGGATGCAAATTTTTGTAAGTACTTGAATGAAGTTTTATATACTTTAACGGTACCCTCTTTTTTAATCAGTTTACTTTCCTCAATAAACCGTTCAATAAAATCAAAAAGGTTTAGTTTATTGGGTTGCAAAATATTTCCAGACAATACAGCTTCAAGTTCTTTCTTTAGGATTGTATTATTCGGCTGTACTCCGTCATTTAATAGTTTTCTAAAAGCACTGGCTATACCTCTTTCAAAATTATCTAAACGACTATTAAACTCGGGATGTTCTCTAAATTGCTTAGACTCTTTAGCCCGTTGTGAATTGGGATTCCAATATTTAGGATTAATCTTTTCGCCTGTTGAGTACTTGAACCTTTTGTACTGATAATTATAAAAGAGATAAACTAAAGTTTCTTCTTTAGCCTTGGGTTCTTTGAGTATAAATTTTGCTTTTCCCATAGCCCAAATATATACTTAAAATCTAATTAGGGGACGAATGAGGGGACGAATGTTTTTAATTTGGCTTTCTAAAGGTTAAGTTGGGAGAGTGTAAAAAGTGAGCAAATTAATGATATAAGCCTTGTAAATACGGTAAAACTTAGTAAAATTCAAGAAAAGTATAGGGGGTTCAGGTGGGACCACTTAGAACACCTGTAAACCCCTACAAACAGTATGTTTGTAGGGGTTTTTTGTTTTAAAAGGCTAAACGTAGTTGGAATACCTCTTTTATTCCTTTGAAATGAAATTACACTACATTAAATACTTAAAAAAGCCCTGTTTTTCGATTTGATGTGGAGTTTATTCTTAATAGCTACATCAAAAGCCCTACTTTTAGTAAGCATTTTTTAATCCGGATTTATAAAATTAAATTATCAACAAAGTAGGAATTTTATTACTTACCTTGTTTTTAATTTCTTTAGAATGCTGCTAAAGCGAGATATATCATCAGATTAAGATCAACTATTTCTAATAGAAATATCTTTGAAAAATAATATTTATTCGATTATAGGCACTAAATATGCATCGAAAGTTAATAACTTTTAGTATTTTCGCCTCGAGTAAAATCAATGTCCCACTTCAATTAATCATGAAAATCAGAAATATCTTACTTCTGTGGTTCGCATTTTTATGTATTAGTGTGGCTTTTGCTCAGGAAAAAGTACCACCCCAACCAACTAAGGATAGTGGTGATGCTCCACCTATAGGACTTCCGCTTCCTATTGACGATTATATTCTTTTGCTTATGCCGGTTGGCTTAATTTTAGGAATTTGTTTCCTTGGCTTTAGCCAAAATGCTAAGAACGGACTTCCAGAAGACGCTTAACGTATTTCCCGATAACATCAAATTCAAGGTTTACCACAGTTCCTACTTTAAAGTCTTTAAATGTGGTGTGCTTGTAGGTGTACGGAATAATAGCTACGCTGAATTGATTAATTTTTGAGTTTACCACCGTAAGGCTCACCCCATTAATCGTAATAGATCCCTTTTCTATAGTAACATTTTGCAAGTTGGGGTCATATTCAAAAGTAAAGATCCAGCTCCCATCTTCTTCTGCGATACTCCTGCAGGTAGCCGTTTGATCTACGTGACCCTGTACGATATGCCCATCCAGGCGGGAGCCTAATATCATAGCCCGTTCCAGATTTACAGCATCTCCTGTATGAAGTTGACCAAGATTAGTCTTTTTTAAGGTTTCGTCTATGGCGGTAACCGTATACGAGTTTTCGTGTAAATCTACTACAGTTAGGCATACTCCATTGTGAGCCACACTTTGATCAATCTTCAGCTCAGGAGTCAATTTACTTTGCACCGTGATATGCAGATTTCCGTTATCACGTTTCAAATTTTTAACTACTCCGAGGTTTTCTATAATTCCCGTAAACATTTTTTTATTTTTTAAACTGAATGGTTTCAGCAATATAATGTAAGCGTATTCAAATAAAATGAATTTGAATGTGTCAGGTGGTTATTTACTTAACTACTTTTACAATACTATTACAAAGGAAAACCAAAAATAGGTTTACTATGAAAGAACAAAGTATAAAATTAGGAATCAGCATAGGAGATTTAAATGGGATAGGAGGCGAGATCGTAATGCGCACCTTTCAGGATGCGCTTATGCTCGATTTTTGTACTCCGGTTATTTTCGCGTCTGCGAAAACCGTTAGTTACATTTTAAAGCACTTTGAACTGGATATTAATTTTCAGGGTATAAAGCATGCATCGCAAGCTATTGACGGTAAAATAAATGTCGTCAATGTGTGGAGTGAAAACCCGATTATCAATTTTGGTAAAGAAGATCCTGAAGCCGGAGCGTATGCCATTAAGTCGTTAAAGGCAGCAGTGGCGGCATTAAAAAAGGGAGAGATTGATGCCCTGGTTACAGCCCCCATTAATAAAGCATCTATTCAGGCTGAGGACTTTAAATTCCCGGGTCATACCGATTATTTGAATCAGGAACTAGACGGAGATAGTTTGATGTTTATGGTAAGTGAAGAGCTCAAGGTAGGTTTGCTAACCGATCATGTACCGGTTAGTGATGTTTCTACTACTATTACCGCTGACCTTATTAAAAAGAAGTTCGAAACGATACACCACAGTCTGGTTCAGGATTTTGGCGTAGAAAAACCTAAGATCGCGTTTTTGGGGATTAACCCCCATGTAGGAGACAACGGTGTCATTGGTAAAGAAGACGATACCGTTTTGATTCCTACGCTGGCCGAACTTCGAGCAAAAGGTAAAATAACCTACGGTCCTTACGCGGCCGATAGTTTTTTTGGTAGTGGAAACTATAAAAATTTTGATGCTATCATTGCTGCATACCACGATCAGGGACTTGTCCCTTTTAAAACCCTGGCTTTCGGAAAAGGTGTAAATTATACTGCGGGACTCAATAAAGTACGTACTTCTCCAGATCACGGGACCGCTTTTGAGATTGCCGGAAAAGGAGTTGCAGATACCGGCTCATTTAAAGAAGCGGTGTTTATGGCGTTAGACATCTTTAAAAAGCGGGAAGAATACGCAGAATTAACCCAAAATGTACTTAAAAAACAGCCTCGTAAAAAGCAACAAGGAGGGCGTTCACGCCAGAAAGAAAGGTAGATAAAAAATTTATCCACACTTAATTAACAGCTAAATAAAAATTTATATCTTTGCACCCGCCTTTTGCGGAAAGATTTGAATAAGGAAAGAGAAGGTAATGAAGCATTTGAAAACGTATACCATCCAGTTTGTTGGTTTAAAACAAGGGGAGCACGATTTTCAATACAAGATTGATGACACGTTCTTTGAGCATTTTGAGTATGACGACTTTAATTCTATAGATGTAGATTTAAAGGTAGCGCTTAGTAAAAAATCTACATTGATGGAATTTTACTTTGATGCTCAGGGCTTTGTAAATGTAAATTGTGATCTTACTAATGAGCCTTATGATCAGCCTATTGAAGCTACCTATAAACTGGTAGTTAAGTTTGGTCAGGAGTACAATGATGAGATTGATGATATTTTGATTTTGCCTCACGGCGAATATGAAGTGAATATCGCACAATACATTTATGAACTCATAGTACTGGCAATGCCATTAAAGAGGATACATCCTGGTGTTGAAGACGGTAGTTTAGAGTCAGATATACTTGATAAACTTGAAGAGTTAAGTATAAAGAATAAAGAGGCAGATGAGTCTGAAGCTCAGACGCCCAAGGAAACAGATCCCCGTTGGGATAAATTGAAAGATTTTTTAACAGATAAATAGAATACGGTAATGGCACATCCAAAGAGAAAAACCTCGAAAACCAGAAGAGATAAGAGAAGAACGCATTACAAAGCTGCAATGCCTAAAATTGGTGTAGACGCCACTACTGGTGAAGCACACCTATACCACCGTGCACACTGGCACGAAGGGAAACTCTATTACAGAGGGCAGGTTGTAATTGACGCAACTTCTAACGAAGAAGTAGCTTAACGGCAGCTTGTAAAACCTAACAAACTCCCGATTTTTCGGGAGTTTTTTTATTTTTCAGGAGTATCAAAAAAAGTTAATTATCCACGCTAATTAATCGATTTTTAGTACTTTTCCTTCCATTTTTAAGCGAAAACGCAATTTTTTCGCAGAAACCAGATTTATATGAGTAAAATCACTGCAGCCATAACTGCTGTTGGCGCTTATGTGCCAGAATATGTGCTTACCAACGAAATTTTGGAAACTATGGTTGAGACCAATGATGAATGGATCACAACCAGAACAGGAATAAAAGAACGCCGCATTTTAAAAGACCCTTCAAAAGGAACCTCTTTTTTAGGAATTAAAGCAGCCGAAGATCTAATCGCAAAAAGCGGGGTAGATCCTTCAGAAATAGATATGGTCATTATGGCCACTGCAACCCCAGATCTTCCGGTAGCTTCTACAGCTGCATTTGTTGCAACTTCTATAGGAGCAGTTAATGCATTTTCATACGATTTGCAGGCGGCTTGTTCCAGCTTTTTGTATGGTATGTCTACCGCCTCTGCTTATGTGGCTTCAGGAAAATACAAGAAAGTATTACTTATAGGTGCAGATAAAATGTCATCAATAATTGATTATACAGATCGTACAACCTGTATTATTTTTGGTGATGGTGGAGGAGCCGTATTGTTTGAACCCAATGAAGAAGGCCTGGGACTTCAGGATGAATATCTACGCTCAGATGGTGTGGGCAGAGACTTTTTACGTATTGAGGCTGGTGGTTCTTTAATGCCTGCTTCTCAGGAAACCGTAGCTAATAAAAAGCACTACGTCTACCAGGACGGGAAAACCGTTTTTAAATTTGCCGTTTCTAATATGGCCGATGTGAGCGAGCGTATTATGCAGCGCAACAATCTAAGCCACGATGACGTTAATTGGCTTGTAGCACACCAGGCTAATAAACGGATTATAGATGCTACCGCCAGACGCATGCAGCTTGATGACAGTAAGGTGCTTATGAATATACAGCATTATGGAAATACAACATCTGCTACACTACCTCTGCTCTTAAGCGATTTTGAAAAACAGTTTAAGAAAGGAGATAATTTAATATTCGCCGCTTTTGGTGGCGGTTTTACATGGGGCTCCATCTACCTGAAATGGGCCTACAATGCTTAATTTTTAATCTAACTAACGTTATTAATTATGGATTTAAAAGAAATTCAAAACCTTATCAAGTTTGTAGCCAAGTCTGGAGCAAGTGAGGTTAAGCTTGAGATGGATGATTTTAAAATCACCATCAAGACGACCGAAGAGGCTAAGGGAGAAACCACAATCGTACAGCAAGTTCCTATGATGGGCAGTGCGATGCCACAGCAACCCGTACAAGCAGCTCAGCCTGCAGCTGCTCAACAAGCCGCACCAGCAGCTGATACAGCAGAAAAACCTGCAGAGAGCAATGACAAATACATCACAGTAAAATCGCCAATTATTGGTACATTTTACCGCAAGCCCGCACCAGACAAGCCTGTTTTTGTTGAGGTAGGTTCTACGATAAAAGAAGGTGATGTGTTGTGTGTGATTGAAGCAATGAAGCTTTTTAATGAAATCGAAAGTGAGGTAAAAGGAAAGATTGTAAAAATCCTTGTCGATGATTCATCACCAGTAGAGTTTGACCAACCTTTATTCCTGGTTGATCCTTCTTAATGGATTACAGCAGAGTTATACCAGTAAGCAACTTTGTTGTAAACCAGATTAAAACGCTCTTGGCAACTTAAGCTTGCCTTTAATACCAGAGATATGTTTAAAAAGATACTTATAGCAAACAGGGGAGAGATTGCACTGCGTGTGATTAGAACCTGTAAAGAGATGGGCATTAAAACTGTAGCAGTTTATTCTACTGCAGATGCCGAAAGTCTGCACGTACGCTTTGCAGATGAGGCGGTTTGTATAGGCCCTGCGCCCAGTAGCGAGTCTTATCTCAAAATGTCAAATATTATGGCAGCTGCAGAAATAACTAATGCAGATGCTATTCATCCCGGATACGGATTCCTTTCAGAAAACGCCAAGTTTTCCAGAATATGTGAAGAACACGGAGTGAAATTTATTGGGGCATCACCCGATATGATCGCTAAAATGGGAGATAAAGCTACTGCAAAGGCGACTATGAAAGCTGCAGGAGTACCCTGTGTGCCGGGATCAGATGGCATTATCGAAAATTTTGAAGAATGTAAACGTATTGCCAAAGAAACCGGATATCCCGTAATGCTTAAAGCTTCTGCCGGAGGTGGAGGTAAAGGTATGCGTGCTGTTTGGAAAGAGGAAGAACTTCAAAAAGCCTGGGATTCTGCACGACAAGAGTCGGCAGCAGCATTTGGCAATGACGCCATGTATATGGAAAAGCTCATTGAAGAGCCTCGCCACATTGAAATTCAGGTCGTAGGTGATAGCAACGGTAAAGCCTGTCACCTTTCAGAGCGTGATTGCTCCATTCAACGCCGTCACCAGAAACTTACCGAAGAAACTCCGTCACCTTTTATGACCGATGAACTTCGCGAAAAAATGGGAGCTGCTGCAGTGCGTGCCGCTGAATTCATCAAATATGAAGGTGCCGGTACCGTAGAATTTTTGGTAGACAAACATCGTAACTTTTACTTTATGGAGATGAATACCCGTATTCAGGTAGAGCATCCCATCACAGAGCAGGTAGTTGACTACGATCTTATTCGTGAGCAAATACTGGTAGCTGCCGGTGTAGCTATTTCAGGTAAAAACTATTATCCACAGCTACACTCGATAGAGTGTCGTATTAATGCTGAGGATCCTTATAACAACTTCAGACCATCACCGGGTAAGATCACCAACTTACACGCGCCGGGTGGGCATGGAGTACGTATAGACACCCACGTTTATAGCGGTTACTCTATTGTGCCCAATTATGACTCCATGATCGCCAAACTTATCACTACGGCTCAGAGTCGTGAAGAAGCCATCAATAAAATGAAGCGCGCACTAGATGAGTTTGTAATTGAAGGAATCAAAACTACCATCCCATTTCACAGACAGCTGATGGATCATCCTGATTATATAGCAGGTAATTATACCACTGCATTTATGAACGATTTTGTCATGAATGCTCCGGAAGAAGAATAGATAAAAAATCAAGCAGAAGAACAACCTCAAACTTTAAGTTTGGGGTTTTCTTTTTTAAGGGCATTACCCTACGCAAAAGCTCCGGGTCGGGCCTGCCTTCGCCGGCAGGCATGCTATCCGTTGCAATCTGCCCCGCATTAGGCGAAGCAGGATTTTCACTGCTATCCCTAACGCAGGATACATCATAAAGCAGATGCAATTCAGGTCTTACGGGCTTAATTGGTTTAACCTATCTTTGAATAGTATCCAGAAAAAATAATTGCATGGCACTTTCCTATTGGGAATATAAGACCTGGTTTAGTGATGTAGATTTTACTATTGTAGGCAGCGGTATTACCGGCTTAAGTTGTGCACTAGAACTTCGTGAGATTTATCCTAAAGCCAAAATACTCATTTTAGAACGCGGTGCTATGCCTCAGGGAGCCAGCACAAAAAATGCAGGTTTTGCCTGTTTCGGCAGCGTTTCAGAACTTCTGGCTGATCTCAAAACACATACCGAGGAAGAACTGCTCAATTTGGTTGAAATGCGCGTAAAAGGGCTTGAAACTTTGCGAACAAGATTGGGTGATGCAGCTATTGGTTTTAAGAAACTCGGGGGATATGAATTGTTTTTTCAGAATCAACAGGAGCTTTATGCCACCTGTTTAGAATCTGTGGAATATATTAACCGTTTGCTATATCCGCTTTTTGATGAGGCGATTTTCAGTATTAAACCCAACATACAAAATTTCAGAAACATTAAGTCTCAGCTTCTGTTTAACAAGGAGGAGGGCGAACTCGACACCGGCATGATGATGCGTGCGCTTGTAAACTCGGCACACGATAATCACATTCAAATACTCAACAATTGTAAAGTAGAAAGCTATGAAGATTTGGGTTCTTGCGTTGTGCTGAAGACATCTCAAGCTGAATTTAAAACCCGTAAACTTTTTATCGCTACAAATGCTTTTGCAGGGCGGCTGAATATTGCTCAGGTAAAACCGGCGCGTAATCAGGTATTAATCACAAAACCCATAAAAGATTTAAAACTTACCGGTACCTATCATTTGGATGAAGGCTATACCTACTTTAGAACCATTGACAATCGCATACTTCTGGGCGGAGGACGCAACCTGAACCTTACAGGCGAGCAAACCGATTCTTTTGGTACCACATCCCAAATTCAACAGTATTTAGAAGGTGTGCTTAAAGGGACTATTTTGCCCGGAATTTCTTTAGAAATTGAGCACCGCTGGAGCGGTATTCTGGGGGTTGGTGATCAAAAGCATCCTGTACTAAAATCACTGTCAGATAACGTATTTTGTGGTGTGCGGCTGGGTGGTATGGGTATAGCTATAGGCAGCCAGGTAGGGAAGAAGCTTGCAGATTTATCCAGGCATTAATCTTTAAAGAAAGGCATCTGCATAACGTTGCCAGTCTGTAGCTGATTTGATATTCAGCTTTTTGATGATTGATTTGCGATGGGTGGCAATGGTACCTTCAGACAGAAAAAGTTTTTTTGCTATAGATTTATTAGACTTACCCTGAGCAATGCTTTTAAAAATTTCAAGTTCTCTGAAACTTAACTGATCAAAATTACTTTGATTAGTACCGTTAAACTTTAATTGAGAGTTTAACTTATCAAGCTGTTGAATCACTTTTGGAAGCTGATTATACCCCATCTCTAAAATGATCTCACCAATTTGGTCAGATTCACTTACCTGATAATTAAATTCAGTCTCATCAGAATTCTCGGTATCATTTAAAAAATTTAATGCTTTTTGCCTGCACATAAAGAAGTTTGGTTTTAAGACCAAACCCACCTTTTGAACAGAGTTGATAATTGACAGATAAACAAATTTCTCTTGAGGTACTGTTGAAGCCAGCTTGCGGAGACCAGCCTTATATAAAGGCTCAAGAATGTTTTTTTCTACCCAATCGTACAAATCTTCAGAAATTTCTAAATTCAGGTTCTCTAAAATCCACAGGGCTCCCCGTGGCTTATGAATTTTAAATTGCTTAAGAAATTGTTTTAGCTCCTGCTTGAAATACGTTTCAGAAAGCGGCGAATCGCTCCATTCCTGAATCATAATCCCATCATTTAGATGAATGGTAAGAAACCTTGAACTGTAAATGACCTTCATATATATTACCTAACAATAACTAAAATATTAAAAATAATATAATTTACAGTTCCAATTCAATATGAGCTAATTAGATTTTAAGAAAACCGATGAATTTGCTTTTAGACTCGTGTTATGATTAAAATACACCATTTGGTTGTCAGAAAATGCTTCAATCAAATAATAGCTTCCTTTAAAGTAAGATTTTATCACAGTAGCTTTTAATCGGGTTTCACGTTCCGAAACCTCGAGTTGATGAGGCATCAGAAGTCTGGTTTTACTATCGATTTCTAAGGAGTTGACATCTCCAAAAAACGAAGCCACATACGCATCTTTTGGATTTTGAAATAAGTCTTCAGGAGTGTCTGTTTGTATAAAGGTACCTTCGCGCATCATCTTGATTTCATCAGAAAAAGAAAGCGCTTCTTCGCTGTCGTGTGTCGCCGTAATACAGGTAATGCCTTCCTTCTTCAAGTAGGCGTAGAGCTTTCGTCTTAAGGCATTCCGTCTAAAATTGTCTATATGACTGAAAGGTTCATCTAGTAGAAGCAGTTCGGGTTCTTTGGCAATAGCACGGGCCAGGGCAACGCGTTGCTTTTGACCACCGCTTAGGTTTTTTACATGTTGATCTGCATAAGCCATCATATCTACCACTTCGAGTAACTCTTCAATACGTTCCTGTCGCTGCTGCATAAAGCGGCGCGAGAGGTGTTTACCTATATTATCTGCCACCGAAATAAAAGGCATTAAATCAAAATCCTGCGCCAGATATTTGATAAACGGTTCACCGGGAACCAGATTGAAATCAGGGCCTAAAAGTTCCTGATCTTTCCAAAAAATACTTCCGTGCTCAACGTGTAGCAGGCCGTAAATAATTTTTAGCAGTGTGCTTTTTCCGCAACCGCTTTCACCCAGAATTGAAATATGCTTTCCCTCGGAAACTGTAAAATCTATATTCTTAAGAACCGGCTCAAGGGTGTAGGCAAAGGTTTCTATGTTAACGTTTAGCATAATAGAATATAAAAAGACCTCAAAAGTTATCAAAACCTTTGAGGTCTTTATTTAATGTGTTGTTACTGCTTGTTATTCAATTAGCCTTTAATGGTTTCTTTTGTTTTTTCAGGAAGTACGTCAAATCCCATATTGTAGAGCGTAAAGGCAAAAATGTCTGCGGTTTGCTCTATTTGCTTGCTTACAGGAGTTCCTGCACCGTGACCGGCATCGGTTTCAATACGAATCAATACCGGAGCATCACCGGCCTGTTTTTCCTGTAATTCGGCAGCAAATTTAAAGCTGTGTGCAGGTACTACACGGTCATCGTGATCCCCCGTCGTTATTAGCGTTGCAGGATAATCTACACCTGCTTTTACATTCTGAACGGGCGAATAGCCTTTAATGTACTCAAACATCTCTTTGCTATCTTCTGAAGTGCCATAATCGTAAGACCAGCCGGCTCCGGCGGTAAACGTATGATAGCGCAGCATATCCATCACGCCCACAGCGGGTAGGGCTACCTGCATCAAATCGGGTCTTTGGGTCATTGTGGCACCAACCAGCAAACCACCGTTAGAACCACCACGAATAGCTAAATAATCACTCGAAGTATAGTTTTCTGCGATAAGATATTCTGCAGCCGCGATGAAGTCGTCAAAAACGTTTTGTTTTTGCATTTTGGTCCCGGCATCGTGCCATTCTTTACCGTACTCACCACCACCACGCAGGTTAGGTACGGCATAAACGCCGCCCATTTCCATCCAGATTGCATTGGTGATGCTGAAAGAGGGTGTAAGCGAAATATTAAATCCGCCGTAACCGTATAGAATGGTTGGGTTCTTTCCGTTGCGTTCCAGGCCTTTTTTGAAGGTGATGATCATTGGGACTTTGGTGCCGTCTTTTGAAGTATAAAATACCTGCTTACTCTCGTAATCTTCCGGATTGAAATTAATCGCTGGCTTACGGAATAACTCAGATTCACCCGATTCAATATCGAATTTATAAATGCTTCCGGGAGTAGTATAATTGGTAAAACTGTAATACAGTTCTTTTTCATCTTTTTTAGCGCCAAAACCACCGGCACTACCTATTCCCGGAAGTTCAACCTCACGTACTAAGTTGCCGTCGTAATCGTACTGCTTGACCTGGGAAACCGCATCAACCATATACTCGGTAAAAAAATAGCCGCCACCGGTAGAAGGCGAAAGCACATTTTCGGTCTCCGGAATAAAATCTACCCAGTTTTCAGGAGTAGGATTTGAAGCGTCAACGGTGACGATTTTTCGGTTTGGCGCGTCTTTATCAGTAACGATATACAGCTTAGACCCTACGTTTTCAATAACCGAAGTATTCGTGTCTTCATTATCAACTATTGTAACAAAATCGGCATTGGGTTTTGTAAGGTCTTTAATAAAGAGTTTATTTCCTGAGGTTGCATTACTGGCACTTAGGATGAGGTAGTTATTATCTTCGGTAGTACCTGCACCAATATAGCGGTGTTTTTGTTCGGGTGTACCGCCAAAAATCAACGCGTCTTCCTTTTGAGGCGTGTTCAGCTTGTGATAATACACTTTATGCTGATCTGTTTTTGCTGAAAGTTCGCTGCCCTCTGGTTTGTCGTAACTCGAATAATAAAAGCCGTCATTCTCTTTCCAGGAAATACCACTAAACTTGATATCTACCAAAGTATCTTCGGTAATTTCTCTGGTCTCCGCATCCATTACCAAAACCTTACGCCAGTCGCTTCCGCCTTCTGAAATGCTATAAGCGGCCAGTTTTCCGTTGTCTGAAAAGCTAAGTCCGCCCAGAGAGATGGTTCCATCTTCCGAAAAGGTATTGGGGTCTAAAAATACTTCGGCAGTTGAAGGGTCTGCATCGGTTTTGTAGCGGTAGATAACGTATTGATTTTGGAGTCCGTCATTTTTGTAGAAATAGGTGTAATCTCCTTCTTTAAACGGAGCGCCAATTTTCTCGTAATTCCAGATTTTTTCAAGCTTTTTCTTGATTTCATCCTTAAATGGAATTTTTGATAAATACGACTGCGTGACTTCGTTTTCAGCCTTAACCCAGGCTTCAGTTTCTGCACTGCGGTCGTCTTCAAGCCAGCGATAGGGATCGGGAACTTCAGTTCCAAAATAGGTGTCTACCGTATCTACTTTCTTGGTTTCAGGATAGGTCATTGCCATATCAGATTCTTTTTTTTCTTGATTTTCGCAGGCGCTGAAGAGTAGCGTGAAGGCGCCCAGATAAGCTATTTTTTTCATTTGAAGCAAATTGAATTCCCTCAAATATAGGCAATAAAAAAACCTCTGAAAGGTCGCGTCTCAGAGGTTTATATAATTAGTTAGTTCTTTTGAATTAGACTAATTCTTTAGCGGCTAAATATTCTGCGATTTGTACCGCGTTTGTAGCTGCACCTTTACGCAGGTTATCTGCAACCACCCACATATTTAAGGTGTTAGGTTGTGAATAATCGCGACGGATACGTCCTACAAACACATCGTTTTTACCTTCTGCATAAATAGGCATTGGGTAGGTATTCGTGTCCGGGTTATCCTGTACGGTAACACCATCCTGAGCCTGTAAAAGTTGACGCACTTCAGAAAGCTCAAAATCATTTTCAAACTGCACATTGATCGCTTCGGAGTGACCACCCACAACCGGAATACGCACAGCAGTGGCAGTTACAGCAATTGTTTTATCACCTAAAATCTTCTGAGTCTCGTTAACGAGTTTCATTTCTTCTTTGGTGTAGCCATTGTCAGTAAACACATCACAAGCAGGGATTGCGTTACGGTGAATAGGGTAGTTGTAGGCCATCTCACCCTTTTCACCCTTATATTCATTTTCTAACTGCTGTACCGCTTTAACACCGGTCCCGGTAATAGATTGGTACGTTGAAATTACCAAACGCTTGATTTTATATTTTTTGTGCAAAGGAGCCAATGCCAATACCATTTGAATGGTCGAGCAGTTGGGGTTTGCGATAATTTTATCTGAATCTTTTAATTCGGAAGCATTGATTTCAGGAACAATAAGCTTTTTGTCAGGATCCATTCTCCAGGCCGAAGAGTTGTCTACAACAGTTGTACCTACTTCAGCAAACTTGGGAGCAAACTCCAAAGAAGTACCGCCACCAGCTGAAAAGATTGCGATATCCGGGCGTGCCGCAATCGCGTCTTCCATGGAAACAATGGTATATTCTTCACCTTTATAAGAAACCGTTTTTCCTACAGAGCGCTCACTGGCTACAGGAATGAGTTCGGTTATCGGGAAATTGCGTTCTGCCAATACCTGTAACATTACGTGGCCTACCATTCCGGTCGCACCTACAACAGCTACTTTCATACTTAAATATTTTAGTTGTGTAATTAGGACGCCAAAAGTAATTAGTTCTTAGAAATAAGAAGACTAACTTCTTGAAAATGTACACATTTGTTTAAAAAGTGTGGTTTAGTCTGATTTAAAAACATTTTGTTATATATATAACAAAAAAAGAACCCCCGAATTTCTTCGAGGGTTTAGTTAAACTAAGTCTGCAGTGCAGCGGTTTGTGCCTTCTGGCACATTTATTTTTATTGGCACCGCCAAAGAATGTAATATCTCGAGGCTTGCCTTTAAATTACAAATTTGTTACTGACGAATGTCTCTTGGCTCTATAATGAGGTAGTTTATTTCTTTCTCAATTCGTCACGAATCTCGATAAGCAATTCTTCCTGAGTAGGTCCTTTTGGAGCAGCAGGTTTTGCTTCTTCTTTTTTCTTGGTTTTTTCATAGCCTTTTAATAGCCAGAAAATAACGAAGCCAATGATGATAAAATCGATTACTGCCTGTAAAAAGTTACCGTAAGTTAATATGGCACCCCCGGCTTCAACAGCGGCATCAACAGTTTCATACTCCCCACCATCCAGCGAGAAAAACAGGTTGTTTACGTTTTTACCGCCCATTAAAACGCCAATGACCGGCATAATAATATCTTTCACTAAAGAGCCTACGATTTTATTGAAGGCACCTCCAATGATCACTGCCGTGGCAAGAGCAATGATGTCGCCTTTCATTAAAAAGGCTTTAAAATCTTTTAAAAATCCCATGATTTAGTTGGTTTGTGGTTAATGTCTGACTAAGATATATAAATTTTAAAAAACTCAGAATTCTTCCTGAGATTCATCAATAATTTTTCGAGTAACGCGTTGCGATACCGCAGTGATCAATTCGTACGGGATGCTTTTGATACGTGCCGATAATGCAACCGCCGAAGCACCTTTACCAAAAACAATAACCTCATCACCTTCTTTACAATCTATCCTGGTTACATTAACCATGATCATGTCCATACAAACGTTACCAATTATGGGTGCTTTTTTACCATTTATGATAACATAACCCTTGCCTTTCCCATAGCTTCTCGAAATACCATCTGCATGACCAATGGGCAAGGTAGCCGTGCGCTCTTTTTTAGCAGCGGTGTGTGCCCTGTTGTAGCCTACTGTTTCTCCAACTGCAATTTCGTGAATTTGCGAAATAATCGTTTTAAGTGTCGCGACGGGTTTTAATTTAAGGTCTTCTTCCTGCGTATTGCCGTACCCATACAATCCAATACCCGTGCGTACCATATCAAACTGTGCCTGAGGATAATTGATTATAGCTGAAGTATTGCTTTGGTGCATCATCGGGGTGTAGCCCAGGCCCGCTATTATATTTTTTGCGTTGTGTTCAAAAGTTTCAATCTGCTTAAGAGTAAAAGTTTTCTCATTTAGATCTTCGCTGGCAACCAGATGGGAAAAGAGTGATCTTACCTTTACAGCTTTAGTCTCCTTAAGATGCTGAAGGATTTCAGCCTCGTTCACGTCTTTGAAGCCCAGACGGTTTAAGCCGGTGTTGAATTTGATATGAACGGGATACTCGTTTAGGTTTTGATTTTCAGCAATTTCAATAAAAGCTTTTAATACCCGGAAGCTATATATACTGGGCTCCAGACAATGTTTAATAATTGAGCTAAAACTTTCTATCTGCGGGTGCAGAACCAAAATTGGAGTTTGAATACCGGCTTCACGAAGCGCGATTCCTTCTGAAGCGTACGCCACCGCAAAATACGCAACGCCCAGACTTTCCAGTTTTTTTGCGATATGTGCAGACTCACTGCCATAGGCGTAAGCCTTAACAACCGCCAGCATTTTTACTTCAGGTCTCAATTTAGACCTCAGGTAGTTATAATTATGCTCTAATGCGTTAAGGTCTATTTCAAGAACGGTATGTGACATGAATTTATTCGTTTTTCTTAGGGGTTTTAACTTCTTCGGGATCCTGAACATTCAAGGTTTTAAGACGCTCCCGAAGCATAGCTTTATAATAGGCCCCGCGGCTTAGGGGTTCGTATTCTTCAGTCTCACCCAAAAGAACCAGATTATCACTTGCTGCTTTACGATAACTGAATTGTGCTAAATTTCCTGTGCGAGTACATACCGCGTGCACTTTAGTTACATATTCTGCGGTTGCCATAAGAGCCGGCATCGGGCCAAAGGGATTGCCTTTAAAATCCATATCCAGGCCGGCAACAATGACGCGAACACCACGATTGGCCAGGTCATTACAGACCTTGACAATTTCATTATCAAAAAACTGCGCTTCGTCAATACCAACCACATCACAGCCATCTGCCAAAATGGGAATATTGGCCGCAGCAGGTACCGGGGTAGACCTGATTTCGTTAGCATCGTGAGAGATTACCAGCTCGTCGTCATACCGGGTATCAATAGCCGGTTTAAAGATTTCAACCTTTTGTTTTGCAAACTTGGCACGTTTTAAACGTCTGATGAGTTCTTCAGTTTTTCCTGAGAACATAGAACCGCAGATCACTTCGATCCATCCAAATTGCTCTTTATGATTTACGGTATTTTCGAGAAACATTTTGTACTTTTCAACCTCTTAAAGGGCAAAGCCGCGCTATTTTGAGGGCTGAGCAAATTTATTAAAAACGCCCGGCATTAAACAGAGCAAACTAAAAACTTATGAAGAAGAAATTAAAATCTGACCTGGAGCATCTCGCAAACCAGATTTTAAACCTTGATTCCGATAGCGATTACACGGCACTAAAATTAAAAGCTCAAAAAATTTATGAGGCGCTGGCGGTGATGGCTTATGTGGAGGCAAGTTATGAATCTGCAGAAGAACCGGAGATCACTCAAGCCGATGACCAAAAGCCTCAAACAGCCATAGAGCCTGAAATAGAGCCCGAAGAACCACAAACTGCTGAAATAAAACCCGAGCCCCAGCCTGAAGAAAGCGACCTGGAGCGTATTGCACGTATTGCTGAGCAAAACCAGGAACTTTTTGAACGTTTACGTAAAAGAGAGACCCCACCTGTTGCTCCTAAAACCGAATCTAAATCTGTAGAGCCCGAAGAAAAAATCAATCAGGCTTCTTTACATGAGCCGGTAATGGAAAAAATTAAGGACATCGTTGCCCAGATGCCTCCTGAAGCTGATGCTATTGAAAATATGTTTCAACAAATAACAGCTCAGCCACAACCGATGAAAAATGACAGAGATGATATTGGCGAGTACGGGCGACTGGCTGAATTTGAAGAGCAGGAAAAATCGGCTGCAGACAGGCCAAAAACCCTTAATGACCGGGCTTTCCGCGGACTTTCATTTGGTTTAAACGATCGCATTGCTTTTATCAAGCATTTATTTAATGGGAGCACAGCAGATTACAACCGCGTATTGTCTCAGCTTAATACGGCAAACAGCCAGGAAGAAGCTTTTACCCTAATTGATCAGATGATCAAACCTGATTACAACCATTGGGAAGGTAAAGAGGTTTATGAATCCCGTTTTAAAGAACTCGTATCCCGCAAATTCGATTAAGAATATGGGTAAATTGTATCTGGTACCCACGCCCATAGGCAATCTTGATGATATGACGTTTAGGGCCGTAAAGGTGTTGCAGGAAGCAGACCTGATCCTGGCCGAAGATACCCGTACCAGCGGTAAACTGCTTAAACATTTTGAGATCACCACCCAGATGCATTCGCATCATATGCACAATGAGCATAAAACGGTTGAAGGCCTGGTGGATCGCATCAAAAACGGACAAACCATAGCTTTGATAAGTGATGCAGGAACTCCTGCAATCTCAGACCCCGGATTCCTTTTGACCCGTGCCTGCGTCGAAGCCGGCCTTGAGGTCGATTGCCTGCCCGGAGCTACGGCTTTTGTGCCGGCACTTGTAAACAGTGGTCTGCCTAATGATAAGTTTGTTTTTGAAGGATTTCTACCGGTAAAGAAAGGACGTCAAACGCGCTTTCAAATTTTGGCAGAAGAAGAACGAACCATTATTTTCTATGAAAGTCCGCACAAGTTGCTGAAGACCCTTAAAAATATGGTGGAGTTTTTTGGCGCAGGGCGAAAGGTTTCCGTGTCGCGAGAAATTTCTAAACTTCATGAGGAAACCATACGCGGTACTGCAGCCGAGGTATTAGCACATTACGAAAGCAAACCCCCTAAAGGTGAAATCGTAATCGTAGTAGCTGGAAAGCCCAAGGATTAATTGTTAGTGCTTTCCTACTTCAAAACCGTGCTTCCCTAGATAGGTATTTCCACTTTCAATAGCCGGTTCTTCGAGTGTTGTAGCCATAGAGTCGTTCCAGCGGTTAAGATATCCAAAAAGTGATATCACGCCAAGCATCTCTACAATTTCGCCTTCATTCCAATATTTGTAAAGTTCGCTTTTGATTTTATCGTCTACCGCATTAGGCACCTGGCTGGCGGCCAGGGAAAAGTCTAGCGCTGCACGTTCAGCATCAGAAAATGCCGGATGCGTGCGGTACTCCCAGATGTTATCAAGCTGCTCCTGCTCCGCTCCATAACGTTCAGCCGCGCGTATAGCATGTGCCTGGCAATAGCGACAGCCGGTGGCGTTGCTGCTCACCCAGGCGATCATCCGCTTAAGAGCAGAAGTAACACGACCTTCATTAGCCATCACCGCTTTGTTGAGGTTGATAAAAGCCTGTGAAATAGCCGGACGGTGTTGCATCGTTAGCACACTGTTCGGGCAGAATCCTAAGGTTTCGTTGAAGAATTCTGCAAGTTTTCGCGTTTCAGAATCATGATCGGGGTCTAACGGAGTTACTAAAGGCATATCTGATTTTTTTAAATGAAACAAATGAGTTCTCAAGCTGAAACAGCAGGAATTTAATGATAAAATTGAACATTTTGATTCAAATTATTGGCGAGGCTCTGCAGAAACTGCATCTTATTTGTAACTTCGGCTTATCCCTACTTTTACCTAAACCTTAATCTTTTTGGTATGCGCAAGATGTTTCTGTTTTTAGTTGTTTTATGGGCCACAGGGTCTGTGTTTGGCCAGGGCGGCGTTTCCTTTCAAAAAGTAAAAGAGTTTTACATTAACGGGGATACCCGGGTTATTGGTAATTCAATCCTTAGCGATCATCCTACGCGGGTAAATAATAAACCCAAGTCGCTCAATGACCGCACCGAAATGCAATACGTTGATATCGATGGCAATTCAGATACGTTCAGTTCAAGCAGTGCAAATCTCGACCTTCCCGCCGATGCTAAAATCGTCTATGCCGGTCTTTATTGGGCTGCGACTTATCCCGGGGCAGAAGGAAAACAGAAAGTGCGAAATAGCAGGATGGTTTATGACATTAAGAAAAAACGCAACCGGCCTTTTGATCTTGTAAAATTGAAGATTCCGGGAAATGAGGATTATATTTCGGTTCAGGGTGAACTGGTTTACGACGGGGTTCTTGATCCCAATACCGACCTAAAGAATGCAGCTCCCTACGTCTGTTATAGTGATGTAACCGATTTGCTTAACTCACCAAGTGCAGGCTCAGGGACCTACACATTGGCTAACGTTACTGCTCTTGAAGGCATTATGTTTGGTGGAAGTTCTGCCGGATGGATGCTGTATCTCGTCTATGAGCAGCAGCAAGCGCCATTGCAATATATGACCAGCTATCAGGGATTTAGATATATAAGCATCAATGAGCCGGAAGAATTGCGCTTTTCCGGCTTTAGGGTTCCTGAAACGGGTGAAGTAAAGGCTTCACTCACTCTGGCGGCTTTAGAGGGCGATCTGCTACTGGCAAAGGATGCCGTATTTATTTATGGTGAAGAAAGCGAGGAGTATGTACCTTTAAAAAGCAAGGTGCGTTATGCTAATAATTTTTTCAACAGCAGCATTACTTTTGATGACAAAAAGTTTCTTGCCCGTAACCCTGCAAGTAATAATACCTTGGGTTTTGATTTAGCTAAGCTTCAGATTCCTAATGAAAACAACAGCCTTATCGATAATGACGCAACCGGTGTAACGCTGCGGTTCAAGACCGAAGAAGATCGTTTGTTTGTGTTTTTTACGGCGTTTCAAACCGAAATCAGTTCCGATTACTATCAGCGGGTTGTGGTAGAAGGGAAGAAAGATCGATTACCGGTTCAGGAAGAAGTTGAGCCAACACCCAAAAAAACTGAGGTTGTGGTCTATGAAAAAGATGGCTCTTCAGAAGATGAGGTTATAACCGATTCAAAACCGGAAAAAGTAATAAACCGTGATCCTGTTCTCAATGAAATGCTGAGCACTTCCTCAATTAAAGTGGCCGGTCAACCAGAGGGGTATTATGTAGTCAATCACGTGTTTTCAAATGCTACAAACGCCTCCAGATGGGCCCGAAAGATGGAAGGATTGGGCTTTGCTCCTAAGAATTTTGTAAATCCGGAAAATGGCTATCATTACATCTATATCGACTTTAGTCAGGACCCTGATGCGCTTTATAACCGGCTTCAGGGTTATCGTAAAATAGAAGATTTAGAAAAGGCCTGGATTCTTAAAGTTAATTTAGACTAACATGCGCTGGACGCTCAAACCTACTCCTGAAGTAGAAAAATTAAACGATTTTGCAAATCAGCTTAAAGTCCCCGAAAAAATTGCCTTACTCCTCCTGCAACGGGGTATAGATACCTATGAGAAGGCAAAAACATTTTTCAGGCCTTCGTTAGATGATTTGCATGACCCTTTCTTGATGAAAGATATGGATCGGGCAGTGGCACGCATCAATCTCGCGATGCAGCAGGGCGAAAACATTCTCGTTTACGGGGATTATGATGTTGACGGGACCACAAGCGTGGCCCTGATGAGCAGTTATTTATTAAGTCATTATCCTCAGGTGGCAACCTATATTCCCGATAGGTACAAAGAAGGTTACGGAGTCTCCTACGCAGGTATTGATTATGCACACGACAATGACATTAGCCTAATTATCGCGCTTGATTGTGGGGTAAAAGCCGTTGAAAAGGTGGCTTACGCCAAAAAGCTCGGTATCGATTTTATCATTTGCGATCACCACCGGCCGGGCCCCGAAATTCCTGATGCAGCGGCCGTTCTCGACCCTAAACGGGAAGATTGCACATATCCATACGACGAACTTTGCGGTTGCGGTGTGGGCTTTAAGTTGATACAGGCCTTAGAGCAAGAAAAAGGACTTCCGGTTAAAACCCTTGTGCCGTATCTGGATCTGGTCGCAACAGCCATTGGGGCAGATATTGTACCCATAACCGGTGAAAATCGTGTGCTGGCTTTTTTTGGTCTTGATGTCATAAATACGCTTCCACGCACAGGGATTCAGGCACTGATAGAAAATGTAAAGAAGGAGATTCTTACCATTACCGATGTGGTATTTATCATTGCGCCACGTATCAATGCTGCCGGGCGTATTAAGCATGGTTTACATGCGGTAGAACTGCTTACCGAACAAAACAAAGAACAGGCACAACAGATGGCTGCTGCTATTGAAGCTTTCAACGCAGAACGGAAAGATCTCGATAAGACCATTACTGCAGAGGCCCTTGAGCAAATAAAGCACAATCAGGAAGAACAGCGAAAAACCACCGTGGTCTATCAGGAAAACTGGCATAAGGGGGTAATAGGCATCGTGGCTTCACGCCTTACCGAAACCTATTACCGGCCCACACTGGTTTTTACGAAAAGTGGTGAAAAACTGGCTGCCAGCGCACGCTCTGTAAAAGGTTTTGATGTGTATGAGGCCCTTGAAGCCTGTAGTGAACACATAGAACAATTTGGAGGTCATAAATACGCAGCCGGTCTCACATTGGGAGAACACCAATACGATGATTTTAAATCAAAATTTGAGGAGGTGGTGAACGAGACTATTGATGAACGCCTGCTTATTCCTGAAATTTCAATTGATGCCGAATTGAATCTGGAAGATATTACACCAAAATTCTATCGTATTCTTCGGCAGTTTGCGCCCTTTGGACCAGGCAATATGACCCCGGTTTTTATGAGTAAAAACCTGATTGATACCGGTTATGGTAAATGTGTAGGAGCAGATGATTTGCATTTAAAATGTACCGTTACCCAGCCGGGAACAAATACTCAAATAGGGGCGATAGGTTTTAATTTGGGTGAAAAATGCAAGTTGATCACGCATAAAAAGCGCTTTAAAGCCGCATATTCCCTGGATCTGAATGAATGGAATGGAACTGTGAGTATTCAGTTAAAACTGCGGGATATACAGGAATAATTCATTTTCTATTTAGATTTATTCTAAACAAGGTTTTATATTTGTGTAAAACTGCGTTTATGAAGCATATCAATATAATATATCGAAACGAAACAGGAATTTCCTTTTACTGGAAATCGGTAAGTCAGGAAGAATTGAAAGCCCAGTTGGTGTTTAGAGATACGGGCTTCTACTTTACGCTAGATCAACTGAAGCATTTTGCATATCAAACCCAGGATACCCGAAATCAACTAACCTGTAAAGACTGTCCGGCACCGGCATCCTGCAGATCGTTGCTCTTGAAAACTCCAGCAGAAACGGTAGATCTTGCGGTAAGCCGCGAAGAACTCGAAGGGCTTCAGGATTTGTTGGACCAGACGATTCTGAAGATGGAAACCCGGCAGTTTATGCTAACCGCTCTAAACTAAGTATGGAATTCCTTCAGCTCAAAATCGCTTCCGTCAAATACGCCGTAAGTGTAATGTACAATCCAATCACCCAAATTAAAATAGCTTGATTGCTCACCTACCTCAATACGCATAGGTAAGTGGCGGTGGCCAAAAACAAAATAATCGTAATGATTACTTTCCAGTTTTCGCTTTGCGTAAGTGGCAAGCCATTCATTTTCTTCACCTAAAAACTTATGATCGTCGTCTCCTGAAATCAGTTTGTTTTTAACAGACAAATACTGGGCGACTTTCACTCCAATATCAGGGTGTACCCAGCGAAACAACCACTGAAAAACCGGAGAGTTAAAGACTTTTTTCATCCGCTTATAGCCTTTGTCACCGGGACCCAGGCCATCACCATGACCTATAAACAGGCGTTTATCATTGAGTTGAAACAGTTGAGGTTTGTGATAAACAGGAATGTTGAGCTCGGTTTCAAAGTAGTCGTGCATCCATAAATCGTGATTTCCCACAAAAAAATAGATGGGAATTCCGCTGTCACGCAATTGCGCCAGTTTGCCCAAAACCCGCACAAAACCTTTTGGGACCACCGTTTTATATTCAAACCAAAAGTCAAAAAGATCACCCAGCAAAAAAATAGCTGCTGCATCACGCTCTATGGTGTTGAGCCAGGCAAGAAACTTGAGCTCCCTGGGCTTACTCGCTTCAGCGGTAGGCGCTCCCAGGTGGTTGTCACTTGAGAAGTACGCTTTTTTCCCGGGTGGAATCGTAAGCTGCTCAACAGGTTGCTTCATGATTTAAATTTAGGATAAATCGGCTTCATTATCTGAAGCATACCACTCGGCAAAACTGGTATCCGTTTCCTGAAGTTTTAGCGAGAAAAGTTTGATGTTTTCGGGAAGGTGTTTTTTGATCTTTTTGGCGAAATCAATTACCATCATTTCGCTGGTGGGTTGATAATCAACCAGCAACACATTGTGCCCGCGATCTGAAAGTTCTTTGGCCAACTCAACGTGCGGCGTGTTTTTGTTGAAAACGGTCGCGTGGTCAAAAACATCAACAATCTCGTTTTTGACAATTTTTTTGAGGTCTCCAAAGTCGATCACCATTCCAAACTTCACATTTTCGCTTTGCGAAATAGGCGTGCCAATTACCGTTACAGACAATTTATAACTGTGCCCGTGTACATTGCGGCATTTGCCGTCATACCCGTATAGCGCATGGCCGGTCTCAAATGAAAACTGCTTGGTAATACGTATGTTGCTCATAATTAACCTTTAAATTTTCGGTAAAGAACTACTGCAATCAAAGCGATTGCAAAAATTACATAGATACCGGTCCCGCTTATAAACTCTAAGAATTCCATTTTTCTTTCAAACTAATTAAAGCAACAAAAGTATAAAAAGTCTTCTCGCTATTCTCCGGATTTTGGGTTTAGAAATTTTTTGAAATTCATATTTGTTTTTTCAGTTATTTTGCGCGCATGGAAACACAGCTTTTTGAGCAGCTTGATTTTATAGAAAATACTGTTTACGAACGGGTTATTTCTGATTTGCTTGAAAAAAATTACAGCATCATTGATGACTTTTTTGATGCAGACGAGATCGCAGAATTGCGGGACTCCCTTAAAAGCGTATACGAAACAGATCTTTTTAAAAAGGCTGCAATAGGGAATAGGCTTAATGAAGAAATCGATAAAAAAATACGAGGCGATTATATCTACTGGATTAACGAGGCCGAAGGTCGTGCGGTAGAGCGCCGTTTTTTCGCTAAAATCAATGATCTGGTGGCTTACCTCAACCGCACCTGCTTTCTGGGGATTTTGCAAAAGGAATTTCATTATGCGGTGTACCCTACCGGAACATTTTATAAGCGCCATCTAGATACGTTTCAAAATGATGATCGCCGTAAATTGTCTATAGTCTGCTACCTTAATGACGATACCTGGCTGGCCAGTAATGGCGGCGAACTCACAATTTATTTGCCTAAAGAAAGCGGTGAAGAGGCTTTAAATATCATCCCCAGACCGGGACGGGTTGTTATTTTTGAGAGTCAGGTTTTGGAGCATGAGGTAAAGCCGGTTTTAGCTTCAGAACGGCTGAGTATTACGGGCTGGTTGAAGACGCGATAATCGGTTTGCAGCAGGCAGTCGCAGTGGGCATAAATCAAAATTAACTACCTGCTATTTTCGGTTTAAAGCGTTTTCTGAAGTTCAGGATTAGAGCTCCACTACGAATCAGCATCCAGACAGAGAAGGCGATCCACACAGCGTAGAGCTTCAGCTCAAAATAATCACCGATGAAAATCGCGGGGACAAAACCCAGAAAGGTAGCAATCATCAGCACATTGCGCAGGTATTTCATTTCACCCATTCCTTTATAAATTCCATCAAATATAAATGCCAGCGCATTAAGCGGCTGCATCAGGATCACAACAAAAAACAAGGCGGTAAAGCGGGCAATAACCTCAGGTTCTTTACTAAAAATAAGACCTAGCGGTTCATAAAGTAGCGTGGCAAGAAGCATAATTCCACCAGAAATTATCAAACTGTATTTACTCAGTTTTTTACTCAGTTCCCACAGGCTTTTATAATCTTTTGCACCCAGAAAACGACCGGCCAAAATATTTCCTGCTGCCGCATAACCGTCAATAAAGAAGGCCGAAAATAACCAGATGTTGATCAAAATAGTTTGTGCTGCTATATAGGATGCGCCGTAATCTGTAGCAAAGGAGTTGGCCAGATACAGCGCAACATTAAGGGCGATGGTGCGTACAAAAAGATTGAGTGCCATACCCACCAGTCGCCACAGTTCAGGATGTATGGGGAATTTAAGCCTTAGACTTACATCGGTTTTACTAAGAACCAGGATGAGGGATAAAATCGCCATAAGCCCTTGCGCAATAAGGCTGGCATAGGCGGCCCCTTCAATTTGCAGCGCGGGAATGTAACCTTCAATACCATAAACCAAAGCAAAGTCGAGCAAAATGTTTACTCCGGCGCCTATAAGGGCAACCACCATAGGCCAAAATGTATTTTGTAAACCTCTAAAAATACCAAAGATGGCAAATGTGAATAGTGTTAGCGGAAATCCCCAGACCCGTATAGAATAATACTGCACACAATAATCCAGAATAAGTCCTGAAGCATTGTAAAGTGAAAAGATACCTTCAATAAAGGGAAGTGTACAGGACAGAATTATGACGCTTAGAAAAATATTGAAATAAATAGCCTGTGCGGGTAGGGTACTTATCTCATCAATTTTATTGGCACCATAATATTGTGCGATAATGGCCTGCAGCGCGCTACGGGTCTGCCCTAAAACCCAGATAAGGGCAGATAAAAATGAACCCACGATGCCTACCGCTGCCAAAACTTCGGTAGCATTTACCGGCACATTACCCACCACGGCCGCATCGGTTGCAGAAAGGATAGGCTCTGCAATGCCGGCCAACAATGCCGGTATCGCCAGGCGATTGATGTTTTTAAAAGAAAGTGCATTTGTTTTTGACATAAGCTTCAGCCTGTTGCGAAAATAGCTTTTCTAACTATCAAAAGCCTATAAAACGAGTTCATAGCAGTAAAATGGATATTTGCTTTGTTTTGGGAAAAAGATTTCTTCCAGTTTATGATAACCGCGTTTTTGGTAAAAACGATTGTTGCGGGGGTTTTGACTAAAGGTGTCCAGGCGTATGGAAACAAAGCCATTTTCACGACCAAAATCTTCAGCAAAATCCATTAATTTTTGTGCAATACCCTGGCCTTGTGAATCAGGGTGTACAGCCAGCCGATGAATATAAACGCTTTTAGCATCGGGCGGGGTGAGCCATTTAACCGGGTTGTATATTTCATCTTTAAGATTTGAAATAACAATGGTGCCTGTGATTTTTCCGCTTTGCGTAAACACAAAAAGTTCGTCGCGCTTCACATCTTCTTCAAATGCAGCCCTTGAAGGATAGTGCTCATTCCACTGGTAAATACCGGCTTTAATCATAGCCAGCGCACAAGCACGGGTAAGTTCCAGTATTTCATCTATTTGTGCAGGTTTTGCTTTTTGTATCATGGATAAGCTTTAATTTTGCTCAAAATTGAGATAAAGCAATTAAAGATGAAAACCATTTTCCTTCCGCTTGGCGAAAAGAGCGCAGTTTCAAAAACCAATGTCACTTACATTTTAGAGCTTGCGCGTGTACTTAAAGCGACATTGTATGTTTCCAAGCTGTATAAAGAACCCGGGCGTTCGGGAGGCTTGCCGCCCAAAAGCCTGAAAATGGCCCAAATAGCAGAGCAGGAGATCAGCGAGATGTTGAGCGGGTTTAATACTGAAGGCGTAAAAATACGTGTGAAACCGCTTGAGGGTGATGACTGGGTGGAAGCTGTGGGTAAATTTCATCAAAAAACCAATCTCGATCTAATTGTTTTAACCCCAAAGAGTCATAATGTCAATGAAGCCAATTTCCTCGGGAAAACAGCAGGCGGACTTTTGCGAAATACGGAGACTGCTGTGCTTGTGGTGCCGGCAGATTTTGAATACAAACCCATCTCGCGTATTCTAATGGTTGTTAAATCTGGAATTGTAAATAATCGTTCAACCCTTGACCCACTGCACAGTATTAAAAAGCGATACAAAGCAGACTTACGCTTATTACAAATAAAAACACCAGATTATCTGCCTGAGGATTCTGAATTTGATGCGAATCTGGGTGAATTGGTTAATACTTATAAATATTCAGAAAACGCAACGGTTTTTCAAGGTTTACTCGAACATCTAAACGAAAACAAGCCCGATTTGATTTGCGTTTTTAAACGAAAGCGCGGCTTTTTTGAAAAGTTATGGGAAGATGATTCGGTAAAAAAAGCCGATTTTGAAAGCCGAATTCCGTTGTTGGTTTTAAAAGAAAAACAATAAGCGTTTTTAGGGAACTTTAATTATATTTGCGCCACCCAATGGGGATGTAGCTCAGTTGGCTAGAGCGTTTGACTGGCAGTCAAAAGGTCGTCGGTTCGAGCCCGATCTTCTCCACATTTATTTAAAGAGAACGCCCTATTTGCGGTATTTAGCAAACGGGGCGTTTTTATTTTCCCGACATAGTCCCGACAAAATTCAAAAAAGCTAATTAAGTGGTTTTAAAAAGGCATTGATTTTGTTCACCGGAATAAACAAACTGGTTGAGGTCTCCAGTTCTTTGTTATTTTCATCTTTAATAATTGTTAGAATTGCCCTGCATTGCTCACACGTGTAAATATCATTTGAAAGCTCCAGCCGGTAATTTTTTAAAATTTGGTTGAGGTCTCCAGCTAAGTAATGTGTAATGCCGTCTATTTCTATGCTGAATAAATCGTATTGCTCCCAGAATTGAGCCTTTGTAAATTCTTTCATATTGTTGTACTGAGATACATACCCCCCCCTCATTTTATTTCATTGAGTAAAAACTTTGCTAAGGGGCGTTGTACACTTGTGTATTTATCTAGTGATTTTTAACCATACCCCTATTTATTTTTTTCAACTCTGTAGTAGTGACTATGTGTATTTTAATATGGTATTGGTGTGTCGTTTTTAGCACTTGCAATTGTTCATTTGAACAAATGAGTAATTACAAGGCTTTAGCTACAATACACCCATTATTTTTTTAGCCTGATCAGAAACCGTATACCATTTTGTACGATCATATTTTTTACGGTTAAAATTTCCCTCATACAATGCACCGGCCTTGACACAATTTTTTAAAATCCTTCTCACCTGAGCATAAGTCCAGAAGGGATATTGAGCCGTAAAACTCTCGACTGTATTGAAAGTCCAGTATCTACCTTTATGATAGTTCCTACCAGCATCTTTATTTTGATAAACCCAAAAAGCAATGTTTTGAATCATTAAGGCATTATCAACACCATAATGTAGAGCGATATCTTCATTAAAATGTAATATTCTAGTATTTGGTTTTTTTGAATTATACAGAAAATCCTTTAAATCAAAGTCAGCCCTTTTTTTATAGGTTCTTTGCTTTGCCATTCTGGTTTTTATCAACTGTAAATAATATCTTTACAGGGCGTTAATGCCGTTCGTTAACGTATCTTTTGAACAATTAAAGGAGTAGTATATACTACTCCTTTTTTTGTGTTGGTATGTGAAACTGGTGCTTTGTGAGCATTGCGTTTAATAGTTGGTTACCGTAGGGGTAGTACTTATTGAATACGTCAACTACTGCTATTGTACGATCCTCAGAAAACTGCACAAGTATCAGGCTCTCCGGTTTGAGTTTATTATTTTTTAATACAGGCTGGTTCCCTTCAAATACATTTTGCATTGTGGTTGGTCTAAGCCCTGTAACCCTTGTACATTTACTCCACTTCCTTTGATCCTGTACAACAAGCCAGTCAGGAAACCCTTTGCCGTTGTTAAATTGGCGGTTTTTCTCAATCCTAATTTGCTCTGTTATTAGTGGGTTTTCTTCTGTTGCTCCCGTAAGTTGATATAACTCGTAAGACTTGTAAGTGTTATCTAAAATTCGGTAAATCCCTCTCGTATATTTTGCTCCGTTCGTTGCCATATCATTTACCTATTTGAGTTAAATAATATTGCGTTGATCTCTTTACGGTTGAAATACGTGCGGTTTCCAACTTTGTAGGCCTTCAAAATACCTTTGTTGCTCCAGTCGTGGAGACAAACCAAACTTATTTTAAGAAGTTTTGCGGTTTCTTTTCTTGTCAACCATTCATCAGGCTCTTGGGGTTGCAGTTCTTTTTTGAGGTGGTCTAATTTTGCCTGTACACCGTTTAAAATGGTTTCGGTTAAACCCTCTGGAGTTACATTGTTTAATAAAATAGCATCGGCCATAATTCAATTTGTTTTTGATTATGGTCAAATGTATTTCGTGATTGATCCTATTTTAGCTCAATCAAACTCAATAGATTTGAGCTATTTTATTTTGGAATAAAGCTCAGTAATTTTTTCAAGTTGCTTTGTGTATTTCTCACTTCCAGTATTCGCCATTCTTACAAATTGCGTCGAGCCGAAATCCTCACTACAATACATCTTCACAAAGTTCATATATTCCAAGTCGTTGCATTGTAGTAAACCTCTTAAAACATCGTGAATTAAAGTGTACTTAGTAGTTGGGCTCCTTTCGTAAAAGTTTTCCCTTAGGTAGTTAAATATTTCAAAGCCTTTATCTTTAAACAAGTGTTGATACCTGAGTTTATCTCGACTATTTTTTAATATGGTTTTAGGGTTCATTACATTCTTTAAATTCTCCCTATATTCGTTCAAAATTTGAACCTGTAAACAGTAAGTCATTACAGCGATAATTTGAAAATGACTTTTGTAGGCTAGTGGTTTTTCTAAGTCTAATTTGTTATCAAAAACAGGAGTTTGAGAGTTATAATTTTTTAGGTTTGGTTTCCATTCATTTATAAGCTCTATAAATTCACTTTCGACAATCTGAACAGTTCCTGTTGAATAATCAACACCTTTAGCGTCGAGGTGATTAAAGTGCCCTGTAATGTAGTTCTTGCCTAGCTTTTTTAATGAATTTAGTCTTTGCCAATCGTCGCCGTATTTAAACTCTGTACGGCTCTCAATATCCTGTATTGTTTGTTGTTCCGTATCAATAAGATTTTGCTGTACAAACTCCCTAAACAAGTCTAAAATTTGTGGATCATATTCCATTTGAAGATCTGCATTTAGTCAAAGTCAGATAAAAACCATTGCTTCATTTCTTTCCGGCTCTCAAAGTGATTAAAACCGTTGAGGTCAAAACATAGTTTTTGTAAATAGTCAAACGCCTGGTCAATACACGTGCATACCGGCAGTAATTCAAAGTAAGTACACATAAATCCTATTTTAGTTGATAAGTCGTGCATAAGTCTATAGTTTAATTGGTACCTGTTTTAACTGGTTTGAGAATTGCTTTTTTGTCCCTTTTGAGTTGCTGATTTTGCCAAAAATCGTTCAATACATTGGCATTGTCTTTAGCTGTTTTACCGATATAGTTTAAAAACATCTTTTCGGTAGTATGACCAGTAACAGCCATAAGTACTGGTGTAGGCAATTTCCCGTAATGATTGGTTGCAAATGATCTCCGGCATATATGAGTGCTTACTAACTGCCATTTAGGAAAAGAGCCCTTTTCTTTACGCCAAACGTTGTCTTTAACCTCAGTTGTCCTAGCACCTTCGACCATTTCGCTCAAACCCACCTGCTCACAAACAGTTTTTATGTAGTCATTGAACTTTTGGGTTGATATCTTTCGAGGAAACCGGCCGGAGCGTTTCTCAAGTATTTCCAAAACTTGGGGGTGTAGCGGTAGGATTATTTTTTGCCCGGTCTTTTGAGCGGTGTATTCTATAAACCCGTTGTTTATGTTGGCCGTTGTAAACTTGAGTAAGTCTCCAGCTCTAGCGCCACTCCAAACGCCTATAATTAGCCAATCTCTTGCATTGTCTAGGTATGGAGCGTTTTTAAAATCAAAGTTGTAAATCCGGTTTATTTCTTCGTAGTTGAGAGTTACAAACGTTGTCTTTTCCTTTGGCGGTCTAAACTCTGCCTTTTCAATATCGCTGCTAACTTTAAGTCCGTGGCGTTTCGCCTCTTTAACGATTGTTTTTATGAAGGTTAAATATTTCCCTATGGTATTATAACTTAAGAGGTCAATAGAGCGAAAGTATTTTATAAACTCCTTATGAAATTTTAAATCTACCTCAACCAGCTGCAGCCGTTTTTTTTTATGCTTTTCAAACTTTTTAAGTTTGTTGATGATTGTAGTGTATTTCCTAATCGTAGCTGGAGAAACTCCTATTTTGCCATTTGCCTGTATTTTATGATGCTGGTTAGCCTTGTGAAATTCTGCAAAGTCAAGAAGGTAGTTTAAATCAGTATCAGTACTTTGATTGAAATAAGCTTCAATTGCATTTTTAAGCCAGTCAGCGTTAATTAATTCGCCTTTAGCGTATTTGTCATTAAATTGATTTAAAACAACGTTTCTGAGGCCGTTGAGGTCATTCTGTAAATTTTTCTTTTCGTCAAATTCTGAAATTTGCTTTACTGTTCCCTTTTTATTGTTCCAGTACCGAGGATTTACAAGCAGCGAAGTTGTTTTGGTAAAATCGATTTTGCGCCCGTGTATGAAACGGATATAGATTGTACTAGGATCAGTACTACCTTTAATAAAGTATTTGATTGAGGCCATTCTGTGAAATCATTTGAACAGGATAAAAATAATAAATCCCGACATAGTCCCGACATTTTACTAACTGCTGCTATTTTTAATTAATTGTATCTAACTATATAAAAATTTGAAAACACTCTAAAACAGTAATCTAAGAAGGGAATAGAGCGTTTTAAACAGGCTCTAAGAAACTTCAAAAATTAACTGGGTTGGGTTCCGATCTTCTCCACAAATGAAGACCCGATGCATTAAATGTGTCGGGTTTTTTATTTTCAAATCAATCCTGTACAAATTTAAAGCCGGCAGTTATGATATTAGAACTGAGGCCGGTATTGCGTTTGTAATTGTAATATTTCAAATCAATGCTTTTTAGACCGAATTGAATAATATGAATTTTGGCAAAAATATCGGTATAGTTGAGACCGAAGCCAAACTGATTAGCATTATATTTTGAAAGGTCGTAGTCTGATGTATAAAATTCGTCTGTTGAGAGATGAGTGTTATAGGCTCCAAATTGATCTGCAGCCGTCTGATTGTAAAAGCGGTAAGAAGGATACAGCGTAAATTTATCGGTGATTTTGACCGGAACCTCCAGACTCGCAGTATGCGATTTTATACCCCAATCGTCTGTATAGTAGCGGTAATACGAGCGAAGGACAAACATCGAATTAATGTAGTAATTAAGGCGACCGCCAACAGCAATTTTAAAACGGGTATCCGGTAAACGTTCGATATCGTCAGCAAGCTGAAAGTCTTCAACAAATACATCGGGCTTGTCACTAAAATAAACTCGTTGGAAGGGTGTAGAAAGCAATCCTTGTTGTTGAACCAGATCAAGAGCTAAAGATCCCTGAAGATTTTTGGAGAGAATTTGCGAAAAGCCAAGGCCTAACGAATATGAATTTCTTCCGGTATTGTCAAATGGGGTGAACTGGGGATTGTATCCAGCTCCGCCGTAATTGGCTCCCGGGCGCAGCTCTATCGGATAAATAGTCTTCCAGGTATCCAGATAGATGTTTCCGTTGAGGCTTAATTCGGTGTTTTTCTCATTAAAAAGCCAAGTGTAACTTCCGCCAAAACCTACGGAGAAGTAATCATATTCTGAAGAAACCGAAGCTTTCGCAGACCAGATTTTATTACGATCGTCTGAGCTGTGCGAATAGGATCCTGTAAGGTTTGCCCATGTATCACCGCTTGAAGCTCCTGATGAAGCCTGAAAAGCATCGGCCTGACCCCCACCGTCAAAAGGATTGATATTTGAAGAGGATGCCGAGGTATAAGCTGAAACTCCGGCGTCTATAGTCAATACATCGTCTGCGTTAAGCGGTATGGCTACGACAATCGTTCCTGTTGCGTCGGTTAATTCTTCGGTACCAATACCGCCAGTTACCGCAGCATTTTGACCGTCTTGGTTGTAGTAACTGCTCAGGAAATCAATTTCTGTGGTTTCAAGAACGCGTTTTTTATAGGTTTCAGTGGTTTGGTCTTCCTGGGCAAAAACAGTATTAAAGCAACTAAGCGACACAAACAGCAAAAATGGAAGTGTATTTTTCAAAATAGATACTAAGAATTAATTACAACCGCATCCTCCACCGGTTTTACCGCCATTTGCTCCTACGGCAGCTTCGCGATAGGAGTGAGCGGTAGAAACATTGCGATCTGCGGGTTTATCGGCAAGAGCCATATCGGGATCGTTGATATTGACTTTTTCGTATTCTTTTACTGCAACACAGCTGGTAAACGAACAGCCTAAAATGAGTAAGATGCTCAATTTTTTAATCATGATTTTTCGATTTCTATGTGGTCAGATTTGTAAATTTTACCAGTTTCATCAATGATAATACATTCAATATTAGGCAACTGATTGATGCGGTTGAGACCTACATCTATACCCATAACAAAAACCGAAGTGGCTAAAGCATCAGCAAGCTCAGCTTTTGGTGCGAAAACAGTAGCACTTATAATTCCGGTAGCAGGGTATCCTGAACGCGGATCAATAATATGCGTGTATCGCGTACCTTCGAAGGTAACATATTTTTCATAGTTGCCCGAAGTTACAACGGCAGAATTTACAACGGGAAGCAAGGCAAAAACCTTGTTTTTATCTAACGGGTTAGTAATTGCCACCTTCCAGGGATTACCGTTGGGCTGAAATCCCCAAGTATTCATATCTCCGGAAGCATTTATGATACCTGCTGATACTCCCTTTTCAATCAAGAGGGCTTTGGCGCGGTCTGCTGCGTAGCCTTTTCCTATGGCGCCAAAGCCTATTTTCATGCCTTCGTTTTTTAAGAAAACGGTATTTTTTGCCTCATCAAGCACGATGTTTTGATACCCAACTCTTGCAACCGAAGCTTTAATGGCTTCTTCATCAGGCATTTGGGTCATAGAGCCGTCGAACTTCCAGATTTTATCCATTGATGCGTAACTGATGTCAAAAGCACCGTCTGTAAGTTTTGAAATACCTATAGCATGTTTTATAAGCTGAAACAGTTCAGGATCAACCTTCACCGGGTTTTTGCCTGCTGCATTATTTATGGCAGCGGTTTGTGAATTGGCATCCCAAGATGAAATCAACTTTTCAATACGAGTGATTTCGGCTATTGCCAAATCAATAAAACTATTGCCTTCTGCCTCATTTTGAGCAACAACAGTAATATCAAAGCGACTGCCCATTAATTTAAGGGTTCGCTTGAACGTTTGTTGAGCGTGTAGTGCATTTAGAATGCAAAAGAAAAGGCAAATAGTAATTAGCTTTTTCAAAGGTCTAATTTAGAAAGGCATCAATTTTTTTGATGTAAGCAGCAGGTGTAGTCTTCTCATAACCGGCATTGCCTAAAACCTTACCGTTTTTATCTAAAACTACCACTAATGGAAAGTACCCGTTCTTATTGTATGTTTCTGCTAATTTATTGTTCGCTTCCTGTTGTGCAGCGGGTAAGGCATTTTTTGCTTTTCGAGGAAAATCAGCCTGGAGCATCACATAATGATCTTTGGCATAAGACTGAAATGCTTCAGTCTCCCAGATTTCTTTGTTAAGCTTGATGCAGGGCGCACACCAGTCTGAGCCTTGAAAGACTAAAATAATGGGTTTGTCTTGTTTTGCTGCTAGTGATTTGGCTTTGCCAAAATCGTTTTGCCATTCCTGAGCTTGTGAAAGGCTGAAGGCAAGAAAAATAAAACAGATACTTAAAAGGATTTTTTTCATAAGATTACTTCTTTACATCTAGTTTTTGATTAAATGTCAAAAAACAAATAATTTCAAATTACACGCAAATAGTTCAAATTATATACCGAAGAGGTATTATTTAATAAAAAAATTACACGTTTTGATTAACGCAAAAAAGCATTTTGAAGTATGAGGACAGACTAATTTAGATTAATCCTAAATCTTTGACAACAGCGATGAGCTGTGTGGCATTAGCAGCTTTAAAATCGATGCGCAATTTACAGAGGCGTTTTTCAATGGAGCTTATACCGTGGGGTTTTATGGTAAGAGCTTTAAAACGTTCGCTTATTTCACGATTAGAACGGCCTTTAGCAATTTCTTCCAGTAAAAGAATATCGTATTCTTCGATATCCAGATTTTTTTGACTGCCTAAAGCTGCTGCCACCTGTGGAGATATATAACGCTTACTTTGAGCAACCGCAATTAAAGCTTCGGCCATATCTTCAAGGCTTCGGCGACTTTTAAAAACATACGCATCAATTTTTTGATCGTCGAAAAGCCCGCGTATACGTTGCAGGCGCTCTTCCATCGAAAAGACAATAACTTTTAATGGCATGTGAAGTTTGCGTATTGCAGCTATAAGCTCATCACCACTATTTAGTTTTTGTTCTCTGTGGTCTTGCTTAAAAGAAAGGTCTGCGACCAGTAAATCAAACGGCACGTCATCTTTAAGGGCCTTAACATATTTTATGTAGGCATCATCACAGTATTCTGCGATGATGATTTCTTCAGCTCCTGTTTCAAGAAGCTGTTGCTCAATTCTTTGGGTATTCCATCCCAAATCTTCGGCGATTAAAATTTTTTTAAACATATCACACCAGTATTTGAACTTTAAGTCCTTTACCGGACTCTGGTTCAAAGCTAATGGTTCCATTTAATGAAAAAATACGGAATTCCATATTTTGGATACCATTTCCTTTTTTTATTTCATTTCCTAACCCGTTATCTTTGAATGTGATGGCTAATTTTTTACCTTTTTGTTCAAAAGATACCAGAGCAACGCTGGCCTGGCTGTGTTTTCTGGTATTGGTCATCAATTCTCCCAGGACCATGTAAATCGCGTCCTTTTTATTTCTGCTAAATTTTTCCCAATCTATACCGTTGAGGTTGCGTGTTATAACACTAAAGTTCTCTGATTTATACGAGTTGAGTCTGCTGACCAGCTGATCTTTGAAATGAGTCCCATCAATTAACGGACTGTGATTTTTTGAAATATCCCGCGTTTCCATATAGATTTTGTCCAGTTTATTTAGAATATGATCTGGAACGTTATCAAGATTTTGCAGTTCAGAAATTACCTGAAAGGTATCGTTAGCCAGGCCATCGTGAACTTTTTTTGATATGCTTGCTTCTGTTTTGCGAATTACATCCAGCTGTTTTTGTTTGCGCTTTAAATGGAGAAAGATGCTGAACCCTAATATTACCAGAAACCCGAGTAATAAGGCGAGAACATAAATGGTTTTTAAACGTTTTTGACGGTCACGCTCAGCACGGGCCTGTTTGGTTTGACGTTGCTCTTGAGCCACGTCATATTTTAATGCAGCATACTTATTTTGCTTTGCTAAATCGGCTTCTTTAATGCTGTCGTTCAAAAAATTATAACGTTTAATGCGCGGGTCATCATCTAATTGTGCCAGAAGGCCAAGCGCTTCTAGTTCAAAGGTTGGATCTTTTATATTTGGAGTTAAGGATAAAGTTTCTTTCGCATATTTGAGGGCATTCAAAGTATCATCGATTTGAATATAATATTGGGTTAGGTGCCTGTAACTTGAAAATAAAGCTGCCGTATTTCCCAGTTTTTTACGAATATCAACCGATTGATTCAGATTATATATTCCTGATTCATCTCCAGTAGTAAGCTGTGTATAGCCCAGGTTGTCTAATACATAACTCTTGAGTACTTCGAGTTCATTTTTCTGAGTCAGCTTAAGAGCATACTTTAAAGTGTCAATAGCGCGATCAATCTTACCTTCTTTACGCAGTACATTACCTACACGTAAAAAAAAGCTGATGCTATCTTTGGTGCTATCGGCAAAAGCAAGACCTTTTTCGTAGTATTCAAGACTTTTGGGGTAATTATTCAGATTTTTATATAGGACTCCCAAAAGATTATATAGCCTTAATTTCAGTTCAATCGATTCAGTATCAGTATAGGGTTCGATCAGTTCTAAAGATTTTACCAGATTAAATTCGCTTGCGGTGTAGTCTCCAATTTGATTTTTACCAAAACCAATCAGCTCTAGGTATATAGCAGCCTTTTTATAGTTAGACTTGGCCATACTCTCCTCATACATTCTCCTATAATACGATTCCGCTTTATTAAAACTCAGAGCATCATCCGGGTTTACAATAATCTCGTAAAAATAAAGCGAGCTGTCTATGGGCTTTTCAGCAGGTTGCTGAGCCCGTATATCCATATTAAGAAACAGGACTATTAAAGAAAAAAGGGATGAAAAACAAGTTGATTTCATCCCTCTAAAATAGCTTTTATTTTAATTCTCTCCTGTTACTGAATGCTGTCATTTGGCACTGGTGGTGGTGGCGGAGGAACAGTGGGTTCTTCTTCACAACACGCCTGCGGCGCGATGATTTCTTCTTCAAATTTTTCCGGATTGCAGGCAAATGTGCTCATAATGAGGAAAACCGTAAGGATTGCAAAAACTGATTTTTTCATTTTGTACTGTTAATGTTGGGACATGATCAGGGCTGTCCGAGGTGTATACTCAGTGATCTGATTCCGGCAGAACGCCGGTTTTTGAGAAGAAGAACTGCAGTTCTCAGAACACGTACTTCTCAATGGTGTTCTGATGCTACAGCCTGGTAAGTTTTTAAGTCACAGGTGTGCTAATCCCTGATAGTTTGCTCCTGTGACGATTACCGGAACAAATGAATGGAGCAGCGCAACGAGTAGTGAGAAATTCTGCGGAAAAGCTTCGGAAAGTTTTTAGAAAAAACAGCTGTGTGATTTCCCAATGTGCTGAAGCGCATAACTAAAACTATCAGGATAGGAGTCACAGCAGATTGATTTGTCTTGCCTTTGAAAAAGCAAAAATTCAGGAAGAAAAAAGGGGTTATGTGAAACCCTCAAAATCACGGCTTGCAGCCAGATTATCAACAGAAGTAGAGAACATGGCAGGTTTTGCCTTTGGAGAAAAAAGTCTTTTAAATTATTACAATACAGCAGTCAGCAGTAAACATCAGGAATTAAGAATTCCTCAAATAGAAGTCATCGATGCCTTAGTACAGTATTCCGGTTTCTCAAGTTATTCAGCCTTTATTGCGGAACAAGAACCTATAAATGAAACAAGATATATGTTACCCAGAAAAGGAAGATTGGTTTTTAAGCTGGGAAGATTAAAAATTGAATCAATATGGTTTTTTAAACTTTCCATATAATTAGAAAGCCCCCTGAGAAAACAGGGGGCTTTTTGATTTAACGAGGAAAGCTCTTAAGTTTATTTCTTTTCAAACATAAGTTTGACGTGTGGTTTGTTTATTTCAATAAGTGTGAAAATGCCGAGCAGTATGCCCAGAATTCCGGTAAAGAAATTTAATATTGAAACGACCAGAATGAAAGTATAATTTCGGGTTTCACCTAAATACTTACCCGCGAGAAAAGTAAGAATTGCCAGTATCAAAAAAGCTGTAAAACCTACTCCTGATATAACACCTACAAATGTACCCACATCAAAGGGTGTGTCGTGTGGCCCGTGAGCTACATCAGATAAAATCATATTGACAAAAAAACCATAGCCTGCAAAGAAAAGTGCAGCGAGAAGGTTAAGAACACTCTTAACTATAAAGAGTATTTTTAAGGTATTCAGGTTGTTAGGTTGTGTTTCCATTTTCAAATACTATAAGATTTATACCTATGAGTTATAATCTGGTACAAATTGTTACAGCTTTGGATAAAGTCTCCAACAGATGAAGTAGTTACTGTGCTGAAAATCAATAATATTTAAACCTCCTTTTCAGTAAACGGAATATTTACATCCAGAATTTCATCAATTAGCTTATTTAAATGGGTTTCAAAAGTATTGAGCAGTTGGGGTGTAATTGAGGTTTCCTTTGCTTCGCTGAGCTTGAGAAAGCCTTTACCCAGATTTTTAAATGAAATTATGCCTGCTTCAGCCTGCTCAGGAAGCCCTTTTTCTTTAGAAAACATAAGTGCATAGCAAAGCACCTGAAAAGCCTTGGATTGTTTCTTATAATCGGAAATAAGGGTTTCCCAGTCTTTGATGACGAGTTCGCCGGGTTCAACTTTGCCGGTTTTATAGTCTAGAATGCGTAATGTGCCGTTATTTTGATCCATACGGTCTACCGTTCCTTTCAATTTTATGTCTGGACTGAGCTGTGTTTCAAACTTGAGCTCAAGGCCGGTGATCAAAATTTCTGAACCGGCTTCTACCTCCCTCAGTTCAGTATGAAGAAAATTGTGAACAAACTGTTTAGCCACGTTAAATATGATGAGATTTTTACCCGTTTTGATATTTCCTATATTGTAACAAAGCTCAAACTGTCTGGATACTTCTGCTTCATATTGTTTCAATAGATTTTTAACAATTGCCAAGGATAGTATTTCATTTAAGTAAGGTTTATACAACTGTTCTAAACTTTCGTGAACTACAGTACCAAGCGTATTGTGAGCGATCGTATCTTCTACTTCCTCCAGCTCTTCAACCCCAAGTACATATTTATAATAAAAATCAATAGGATTCCTGATGTAAGTGGTAAGAGCAGATGGCGAAAACCCGGATCGCGCGTGTCTTTTCAGACTCTCAATCAATTCCGATGTTTTTGAGACTGTTTTAAGTGTTGACGGCTTAATCTTCACGGAAGCGGAAGCCGTATTTTCAGAATACCGGTACTGAGCATTAGAATCTGTTGCAAGTTGTAATAGAAAGCGGCTCTTTTCGCCACTATTAAGTCCAGATGCTTCATTATTATAAAGCAGGTGTGCGGTTTCGGCACGTTGTAACAGTCTAAAAAAGTGATAGGCGTAGATCGCATCCTTCTCCCGATAGGTGGGCAGGTTGTATTCAATTTTAAGATCGAAGGGGATAAAACTGTTCTGGCTTTTTCCCGATGGAAGAGTACCTTCGTTAAGCGATGTAATGATAACATGTTTAAAGTCAATCACACGTGATTCAAGAACTCCCATAATTTGCAACCCCTGATAGGGGTCTCCTTTAAAATCAAGTGTTTCCTTTTGAAGTAAGTCGCGGTAAAATTGCCTTAGTGTCTTTACCGAATCAAAATAGGGGTATTCTGCATTAAGATCGCTAAGTTGGTTAAAGAGTCTTTCAAAAGCTACTAAGAACTCAAGCTCGAGCCATTTTTGCTCACTTTGCATTTGTTCCTTAAGTAGAGAAATAAGTTGTAATGATCTTGTTAGGGCGATGTCTGATGAATCCTGCCAGTCTTCAAAAAGTAAATTAATAGCGCTATTATTAGCTACCAGTTCTTGAGGAGTTAAGTAAATCAGGTTTTCTGAAGTAATTTTTGTTTTAAGTTCTGAACGGAAATCACCCAATAATGTTATAGCATAAGGTTGGTTTAGAAGTGAAAGAACATCTTTATAGTAATACTCTGATTTACGCTTGTTTATCTGGAGTTGAAACCAGGTCTCAAAAAACGCTGCTTGAGTAATTTGATTAAGCGATAGGCCCATAGTTACATTTACAGCATTCACCTGCGGCGGGAGCGAATTGAGTAGCGGGAGAAGTAAGTTTTCGTCTCCAAGTACAATTGCAGTATCATTAAGGTCTTCAGCAGTAAAACGTTCTAAAATTTGACCTACGTATTTTACCTGCCCAATGTTCTGAGCAATTCCGGTAGCTATTATGTTTTTGGGAGTATTAAAATTGCTTCCCGATTTTGGAAATACGGTACTTTTCGCTTTTAATTCTGACCATTCCCGAAGGTATTGACTTATGAAGCGAGAAGTGATATGGGTTTGGTCTTCTGTAAAATAAGGATCTAAATCCCAGTAAATATGTGTGTCCGGTCTTTCTAAAAACGATCGGATTAAATACTGCTCGGCCCTATTTAACGCATTAAAGCCACAAAATATATAAGTGCTTTTCGCATTTTCTAAATAAGAATTGATTTGTGATACTGATTCTCTGTAAAGCATACCCTGATAGCCAATACCCTTATCTTTCAAATGCGCTGTAAATGCAGTGTAGTACAGCTTTACTGATCTCCAAAATTTTAGATAATTAGATATAAGTGCAGTAGGCTGTTCTGCAGACCACTGATTTAACTCTTTAACAGCGCTCAGATAATCAAAAAAAGACTCCGGACTAATTAGGTGCCGATCTATCTCATTAAAATCTCCAATGAGGGCCTGAGCCCAGCCCAAAAAGTTTAAGAAATTATCAGGTTCAGTCTCTGTACATTCACGCAGATAAATTTGATACAACTCGACCTGTAGTTGTGTCGGGGAAACAGCAGTTAGCCCAGATACATCTTCAATAAAATCCTCAATACTCAGGGTTTGGGGTAGAAAAGTAAAACTACCTTCTAAGTGTGCGCGAAGCCTTTTATTAAAAAATGCTCCTGCTCGTTTAGAGGGCAAAACGATAACCGTATTCACAAGGTTATGCGCATGTTTACTCAAAAGATCTGCAATTACCTCATCTATAAATGTTGTCATAAATCTAAAATAAAAAACGCCCTGAATTATCAGGGCGTTTTCTGTATTTATTAATTCAGATTTTACATCTGAGTGTTTCTTACTTTAAAGTAAGTTTTACACGTCTGTTAAGTTGCATACCAGCAGCAGTAGTGTTAGGAGCGATAGGATTCTCTTCTCCGTAAGCCTTGATGGTCAATTGACCAGCATTAACACCTTCTTTACTTGTTAAATAATCAACAACAGATTGAGCTCTTCTTTCAGATAGAGCCATGTTATATGCATTACTTGCACGGCTATCAGCGTGACCTTCTACGATAAACTGAGCATTAGGATACTCCTTAACGATATTAGCAATACGGTCAAGAGTTTCATAAGAACTAGTTCTGATGGTTGCTTTATCAGTATCAAATAAGATACGACCAGCTTCTCCGTTAAGAGTTTCAAGAACACTAGCATCTACACCAGGACATCCGTCGTTATCTGCAGTACCTGCAACATCTGGACATTTGTCATCTTTGTCAAGTACTCCGTCTCCATCTCTGTCAGCGTAAGGACAACCATTGTTAGCAGCAGGACCAGCTTCATTTGGACATTCATCCTCAGAATCAATTACGCCGTCACCGTCAGCATCAGGGCATCCGTTAGTAGCAGCAGGACCAGCAACGTCTGGACAAGCATCTTCGTTGTCAGGAATACCGTCACCGTCAGTATCAGGACATCCATTAAATTCAGGAAGACCAGCTACTTCAGGACAAGCATCCTCAGAATCTTTAATACCATCACCGTCAGTATCAGGACATCCGTTAAACTCAGGAAGACCTGGAGTTTCTGGGCACTCATCATCTTTATCATAGATACCATCACCGTCAGTATCAGTTCCACCAAATACGAAACCTACACCAACTACGTGTTGCATATGCTTGGTATAATGATCTTCAAAAGCGTGCTTGTAAGTAGAAGAGAAGTCAAGGTTGATGTTGTCGCTTAACCAGAATTTGATACCTAAAGTACCGTTAGCGGTACCGTGGCTTGGCATATCACCAACAAAAACATAACCACCACCTGCACCCAGGTAAGGATCAAACCAACCACCTTCACCGTTGATTAGGTCACGAAGGCTGTAGCTGAACATACCATCGATAGCATAGTAAGCTAGATCATCAGCAGGAGCATCACCAAGTTTGTCAATTTTATTAATAGAACCCTGCACACCAAGAGCAAAACCACTACCAATGTAACGACCTACATATAATGTAGAAACTGAAGGAAGAATATTCCAGTGATCTCTTTGGTTGAAAAATTCGTTAGCAAATCCTCCGGTGAATGGTCTGTTATCAGGGCTAACAGGATAGGTATCCACAGCGTTAACCCCAATACGAACACCCCAGGGATTGTTCTTGTCTTGTGCATTTGCAGTACTTAAACTCGCCAGAGTAAAAGCCGCAAAAAGAAATAATTTAGTAAGAGTTTTCATGTTAAGTAAGTAAAAATTAAGTGTTAATCGAAGCAAATGTAATTTGTTAAAATTAAGCAGCAAAGCCAAAATTAATAAAATTCACTTAAGAATGTTAAATTAATTCTATTTGGTATTGACGTTACTACCCAATATTTTCGTCGGTTTTAATCAATTAGAGATATTTCTACCCTTCTATTTTTCTGTCTTCCAGCAGCAGTAGCATTTGTGGCAATCGGTCTGGTTTCTCCAAAACCTTCAGATGAAAGTCTGCTTGCAGGTAAGCCCTGACCAACCAAATATTCTTTTACAGAAGCGGCACGTTCCTTAGAAAGGTTCATATTATAGGAATCAGAACCCTGGCTATCTGTGTGTCCTTCGATTAAAAACTGAGTATTTGGATACTCCTTCATAATCTCGGCCACGTTATTTAAGGTTTCGTAAGATTCTTTGCGGATGGTAGCTTTGTCTAAATCGAATAGTATTGTTCTTGCCTGAACGTTGATTTCTTCTAAAACAGCTACAGTAACTTCTGGACAACCGTTATTAGCAACAGTTCCGGGAACTGTGGGGCACTCATCATCTTTATCTAAAACACCATCATTATCCTGATCCTTATAAGGACAACCGTTATTCTCAGCAGGACCAGCCTCATTGGGACACTCATCTTCAGAATCTTTTACTCCGTCACCATCAGCATCAGGACAACCGTTAAGAGCAGCTATTCCTGCTGTGTTAGGACATTCATCATTTGGATCTGCTATCCCGTCTCCATCCGAATCCGGACATCCATTAAATTCTGGTAGACCAGCAACTTCAGGACAGGCATCTTCGCTATCTTTTATTCCGTCTCCATCAGAATCTGGACATCCATTAAATTCAGGAAGTCCCGGAGTGTCAGGGCACTCATCATCTTTATCAAAAATGCCATCACCATCACTGTCAGTTCCGCCAAAAGCAAAACCAATACCAGCAGTATGTTGCATATGTTTTACGTACTTATCTTCAAAAGCGTGTTTATATGTAGAAGAAAGATTGAGATTAACAGCATCTCCTAACCATATTTTTAAACCTACGGTACCATTAGCCGTACCAAAACTTGGTTGATCACCTACAAAAGTATAACCACCACCTAAACCTAAATACGGATCAAACCAACCACCTTCTCCGAATAATGCATCACGAAAGCTGTAACTAAACATTCCATCAACAGCATAGTAGGCCAGGTCATCGGCAGAAACGTCACCTAACTTATCAATTTTATTAAGTGATCCTCTCAAACCTAGACTAAAGCCACTACCAATGTAATGACCTATATATAGTGTAGATAATGAGGGAAGAATATTCCAATGGTCATCAAAATTATACAATTCATTAGGAAACCCACCTGTAAAAGGCCTGTTATCTTCACCCACAGGGTATGTGTCAACAGCATTAATACCAACACTTATATACCACGGATTATTTTTGTCTTGACCAAATGAATGCTCTGAAGCCAGAATAGTTGCAAAAAATGCAAACGAGAGTAAAATTCTTTTAATCATAGTGATCGAGTTAGTTCGGGGTAAAAGTAGTTTGTTAAAAAAACACGGCAAAGCCGCTTTTGATAAAGTTTTATTAAACATTTACCCCGCATTTGGTTTTTGTCAAGCGGATTTGAATAATAAAATACGGACTATAAACACCTAAAAATAGGGTTTATTTAACTGAAATTCAATTTATTATAAATAATTAGGCAATAATGTGTTTCAATGATTTCACGACAAAACAACAATTAATAGTGTGTTAAAGTAAAATGAGCTTAGCGTCGTTGTTAAGATAATAGAGCCCTTTCTTTACGACTTTAAAGCCCAATTTCTCCAGACTTTTTGCATAGAAAGCTATTTGTTGATGATGTGTATCTTGTGAAAGCCCCGTTTTGTAGTCTAAAATAAGTACTTCGTTATCAGAATTAATTTCAATGCGGTCTGGTCTGATAATCTGATGATCCAATTGAATGTCTCTTTCGTTTAGGGTTTTATGCTTAGTATTAAAATAACCTTCAGACTGAACCTCATTTATTAACTCTTCAATTTGTGCTTTCAGGTTAGACTGTGTTTCTGATGTAATAATACCTTTGCTCTGAGCTTTTCTCAATACGTGATCAACATCTTTGAATTCAGTAATTTCGGCCAGTAAATTATGCATCACATTCCCGAAATCAACAGCTGCGGCACGATCTGATTCTGTATTCCTCAGTTCCTGAATTACCATCGCGATATTATGGTCTTCTTTAGCTGATGAAATTAACCTTAGATTTTGCGAATTGGTTTGTTTATTCTTAATCTTAGAAATACGCTTTTCAGACCCTAAAGCTAAACAACATCTCTCTTTATCAAATTGAGAATGTCCTGTAGCGTAATTGAACAACAAATCGGCAAACGTGTTTATCGTATGAGAATTCTTAGCTGTACAACTTATAATGTGTAATTGCTCAATGCTTCTGGTCAGTGCAACATATAAAATGTTTAAACTGTCAAGTTGCTGTTCGCTACGTCTTGTATCATACAAAGAAGCCGTTTGCTCGTTGAATTCTTTCAGTTTGGAGTTTTGATTTATGAGTAATGCATCAAAATCCCCAAATTCTCCTTCTTCGGGTAAATACCAATTATAATTATCAGCATTATTAGGATATAGCTGAGTGTCTGCAAAAGGGTAAATTACAACCGGGAATTCAAGACCTTTTGCTTTATGAATGGTCATAATTTGAACAGCTTCAGCTTCGGGAGGTGTGCTAATGCTTAGTCTATCTTTTTTTAGCTCCCACCAATTTAGAAATTCGGGTAAACCTCCCGTATGTTTTTGAGAGAAGTCAAAAATAGCATCCAGAAAAAATTGAATGTAAGATCCCCCCTCCTTTTGAAGGCCGAAAGATCTTACGATATACTCTGCAGATTCATATAAAGGTAAAGCGCTGCAAAATTGTATATCAAAATGTAAATCTACAGGCAGTGCGGCTTCAAATAATTCCTGGCCTTTAAGGCTTATGTATTTTGAGTAAAAGCCATGCGTGTCTTCAAGCTCATAAAAGTTTGCAGCGATATATTCCAAAACTTTAATGGCAATCGCATTAGAACCGGGCTCTACTATAAAATGCAATATGTTTGTTAGGAAATCGACTTCCGGTGATTGAGAAAGCAATAAACTCTCACTTGAAATTACAGGAATATTTTCTTCCTGAAGTTTCTGAGCAATTTCAACCCCTTCACTATTACGCCTAACCAAAATGCATAGATCTCGAAGTTGAAATCCATTTTTCAGACAGTTTGCAATAGTCGTTATCACTTCATCCAGATATTGCGGTGTCGTTTCGGCTTTTGTACCAACTTCCACAAAATTCAAGGAAACAAAACCTCCTGTTCGGGAATTGAGTTCCTGGGCATTTCCGGTTTTATAGATTGCCTCGTAGTCCGGATTTTCAAATAGTTTAGCAATTTTAGTAAAAAACGCATTATTGAAAGAAATGATTTCAGAATAACTCCTGTAGTTGCGCGGCAGATTAAAAACTTTTTTATTCTCATTTTGAAATGGGTTTACTCTTCCTGCCAGTGCGATAAACTGGTCAGCATCACCACCTCTCCAGCGGTATATAGCCTGCTTCGGGTCACCCACAAGCATTAGACTGTTTAAGTTTTCTTCCTGAGTATAGGTACTCAGTGCATTATCAATAAGAGGAACCAGATTTTGCCATTGTAACCTTGAAGTATCCTGAAACTCATCAATAAAGTAATTTTCGTAGCGCTCACCCAGGCGCTCATAAATAAAAGGTGTGGGCTGATTGATGATCTGGCTGTTTATAAGCTGGTTAAAATCTGAAATCAGCACGAGATTATTTTCCTCTTTTATTTTCTGAACCTCTTTATTTATTGCCTGTAAGACCGAAAGCTGCGTGATTTTCTTATAAATCTCTGCATTCAGCCCATACTTTAGAATGTACGATTTAATTGTACTGAACTGCGATGCGATTTCACCGCTTATTCCATCTAAAATTGCTTTGATGGGTTCTTTTTGGTTTTTGGTATACAAAGGTTCTGCGCCTAAATTTTCAACCCACTTGGTATTTAAGTTGATAGTGAGATCACCTGAAGCCAATTTGCGTAGAGCATTAGGAAGGGATTTACGGGTGAAATGGGCGTCTTCCAGACCCTCGCTATCGAAGAAATCAAGCATCGCCTGTGCAGAGCTGCTAATTTTTTCCTTCAGGTTTTTGAGTCTTTTAGAGATGCTTTTTTTTAGGGCTGTAAAATCTTCCAGGCTTTTAGACTCAAGTAGTTTTAGGTAGTTGAGGTCGTTTTCACGAAGCAGCAGTTTGCTGATTTCATAAAAATCGCGGGCAATGTCCCAACTTTTATCTTCATCAGTTTTTTCAAGAGCATAATCAATAAGAATGTTAGTTATCTGCTTGTCACTGCCGGTTTTATCAATGAGTCTGTCTACGGCCTGCTCAAGTACCTCCTGAGTGTTTAGTTCTACCTCAAAGTTTTGTGGAATCTTTAAATCGTAAGCAAAGGTTCGAATAATGCGATGGGTAAATGTATCTATAGTTACCACGTCAAAAGAAGCAAAATCCTGAATGATATTTTTAAGAAGCCGCTGGGCCTTTTGCTGTATAAACTTGCGCTCAAGACCGGTTTTTTCTTCAACAGCCAGTAAGAGCGGTCCGGGATTTTCAAAGATACTATCCTGAGTAAACTCCTGCAGACTTTCCACTATACGCGTTTTCATTTCAGCAACCGCCTTATTAGTAAAAGTGATGGCCAGTATACGCCGGTACTTAAATTCATTAGAGCTTTTAAACAGAATCACCAGATAATTCTTAACAAGCGTAAAAGTTTTTCCGGCACCAGCCGAAGCATTATAGATTAAAAATGCTGCTTCATTTTCCATAGGATGAAGATACTAATTCTGGCAGGCAACGCAACCCAAATAAACGCTATAGCTTATAATCGCCTAAACCTTAAGAGTATTATAACACCGTGAACTTTCGATACCCTACTGTTATTGTTATCTTTGGTGAAGAACTATATATTAACGAAAAAATCATACATATGTCATTTCAACTTCCGAAATTAAAATATGCCAAAGACGCATTAGAGCCTCATATAGATGCTCAAACCATGGAAATTCACCACGATAAGCATCACGCCGGGTATACCAGCAAACTTAATGCTGCTATTGAAGGCACAGATCTTGAAGGTAAAACCATTGAAAACATCCTAATTAATCTGGATATGTCTAATAAGGCAGTACGTAATAACGGTGGAGGTTTTTACAACCACAGTTTATTCTGGGAAGTAATGTCTCCTGATGGAGGTGGAGAGCCAAGTGGCGAACTTGCAGAAGCAATCAATTCGGCTTTTGGTTCATTTGAAGCTTTTAAAGACAAATTTTCAACTGCAGCCGGAGGACAATTTGGTTCAGGATGGGCCTGGCTGTGTGTTCATGAAGGTGGAAAAGTAGAAGTATGCTCGACATCTAATCAGGATAACCCAATTATGCCTGGAGTAGGTTGCGGTGGAACACCAATACTTGGTCTTGATGTATGGGAACACGCATATTACTTGAAATATCAAAATAAGCGTCCTGAATATATCGATGCCTTTTTTAATGTAATCAACTGGAAAGAAGTTTCCAGTCGGTATGCACAAAATAAATAATTAGAATTAACTGATTTTGAAAACCCGGTTTTAAAGACCGGGTTTTTTTATGCTGATTATTTTTCTTGTAGCGAACCCTTCGGGCCAGGTTTACCTTTGCCGAAGGCAGGCTATTCGTTACAATTCCTCACCCCAGAAAGTGGGGCTGTGGGATTTTCACTATTATCCTTCTCGCGGCTCTTCCTGTGAAATTACCAAATCGATAATTTTCGGCTAATTGATGGCTATCACCAAATTGATACTAAAAGAGGAAGAAAACTGATGTTGAAGCTGGCTGAAGGCGATTATTGATTTTGAGCTCAACTCAGTTGTTTTAAGCTTATAGCATTTTTAAGGATGATTTGCTCGCCACCCTGAAATTTTGAGTATAAAGTGGAAGAATGCTTAAGTTGGAAAAGGTGCGCAATATTTTTTTGGCGGCTTAATGATTCTTTGAAAACAGTGTTTTCCTCGCCACCCCAAGTTGGTGCAAATAAAAAAGGTGGAAGAATGCGGAAATTGGAAGCGGCTCGCAGTTTTTGTTTTTTCGGTGTGAACTTGATTTTTTATTTGTGACTCAATTGTAGTATAGTTAAACTGCGTATTGCTCGCCACCCCGATTTGGTACAAATAAAAAAGGTGGAAGAAATCAGGGGGGTTGAGAAACGGCTCGCAGCCTGTTTTTTTCCTGTTGCTTTTTAAATAGATTTTAAATATTTTATGGAGGAATGCAGTTGTGCTGTGCTCGCCATCCCGATTTGATCCAAATAAAAAAGGTGGAAGAAATCCACCTTTTTTGCCCCAAATCTACCATGAACTTAACCTACTTATGTTATGGCAGATACTAAAGTATTACAATGATGGTCTAGCTGCCAAAACTTTTAGACCAAATGCGTTATTATCAGTTAAAGGGTGTTTTTAATAGGCTCTTTTTAAATTTCCTTCCACATAATTGATAAAAGCACGATTTACAACACGATTACCTCCTGCTGTGGGGTAATCTCCAGTAAAGTACCAGTCACCCAAGTTTTTAGGACAGGCCTTATGTAAATTATCAACTTTTTGATAAATAACACTTACCTCAGGTTTTATACTTTCATCTTTTAATAACAAAGCAATCTTATCAGAAATTTGTTCGTCTGTAAATGGAGCATAAATTTCTTTTACGTAATTGATTACTTCATCATCTTTAAAATCAACCTGACTCAAACATTTTTGATAAACATCATCAATAATTGCTTCCTTCCCGTGTTCTTTAAGTAAATCTACAGCAGCTCTAAAGGCAATGAAGTCCTGAAGCTTTGCCATATCGATACCGTAACAGTCCGGGTAGCGTATTTGGGGAGCAGAAGATACCACCACTATTTTTTTAGGGTTTAGTCTGGAAAGCATCTTGATAATACTTTTCTTTAGCGTGGTACCCCGTACGATACTGTCATCAATGATCACAAGGTTATCAGTCTCTTTGACTACGCCGTAAGTAACATCATAAACGTGGGCAACCAAATCGTCTCTGCTGCTATCCTCTGTAATAAAAGTACGCAGTTTTACATCCTTTATAGCAATCTTTTCAGTGCGTAATTTTTTGGATAGAATTTCTTCTAGTCCGGCTTTGTCGAGTTCACTTCTGCGAGCTAAAATTTCATCAGCTTTTTGCTTGTCGAGCTCAGCCTGTGCAGCCTCAACCATTCCATAGAACGAGGTTTCAGCAGTGTTGGGAATATAGCTGAATACGGTATTTTGCGTATCGTGATCAATATGCTTCAACACTTCGGGCATAAGCAGTCGTCCCAACTCTTTTCGCTCCTGATAGATCTCTGCATCGCTTCCTCTGGAGAAGTAAATGCGTTCAAAAGAGCAGGCCTTACGCTCGTGCGGTTCCTGAATTTTTTCAATAGAAGTTGATCCACTTTTTTTGATGATCATGGCGTGACCGGGATCTAACTCGTGAACGTCTTCAAAGTTTGCGTTGAAAACGGTTTGAATAACCGGTCGTTCACTGGCGATAACCACCACTTCATCATCCTTATAATAATATGCCGGGCGTATCCCAGAAGGATCGCGTAATACAAAAGAATCACCGTGCCCTAGAAGTCCGGCCATCGTATAACCCCCGTCCCAGTCTTTTGAAGCTTTCTTTAAAATTTTAGCAACATTAAGGCGCTCTGCGATAAGCGGCGAGGCTTCAAATTTTGAATAGCCTTCTTTCTTGAGTTTTTTGTAAACTTTGGCAACCGCATCATCCAGAAAGTGACCTATTTTTTCCATCACGGTGATGGTGTCTGCTTTTTCTTTAGGATGTTGACCCAATTCTACCAGCTTATTAAATAGCTGAAAAACATTAGTCATATTAAAATTACCGGCAACTATCAGATTGCGATGCATCCAGTTATTTTGTCTCAAAAACGGGTGAACGCTCTCAACGCTGTTTTTACCAAAAGTACCATAGCGCACGTGACCCAAAAGCAACTCGCCAATATAAGGCACATGCTTCTTCTGCAGCGCAACATCTTCTGCATATTCCGGGTTTTCGCGCATCACCTCGTTTATACGGGTGTTTATCTGAGCAAAAATGTCTTGTATGGGCTGCTGGGCTACAGAGCGTTGTCTACTAATGTAACGCTCACCGGGAGCCATATTTAACTTTATACTGGCAAAGCCTGCACCGTCCTGACCGCGGTTGTGCTGCTTTTCCATCATCAGGTACATTTTATTTACTCCATAAAATGCTGTCCCGTATTTCTCCTTGTAATATTCGAGGGGTTTCAGGAGGCGTATTAATGAAATTCCGCATTCATGCTTAATGGCGTCACTCATAGCTTGTTGTAATGTTTGCGCCCCCTTCGGTTAAGAAGAGGGCGCGGGTTTTTATAGGTCTAAATTAAATTGCGTTAAGGCTTTAAATTTATGCAGGCGTGTCTCAATTTCTTCTGGCGTGAGCTGCTGCATCCGCTCTGTTCCAAATTTCTCTACACAGAACGAAGCCAGATTGGAGCCGTGTATGATCGCCCGCTTCATATTCTCAAAAGAATAATCCCCGGTACTGGCCAAATAGCCTGCAAAACCACCTGCAAAGGTGTCTCCGGCTCCGGTAGGATCAAAAACTTCTTCAAGTGGAAGCGCTGGTGCAAAGAAGATTTTTTCACCTTCAAATAACAATGCGCCGTGTTCGCCTTTTTTGATCACCACATAGCGTGGTCCCATAGCTGATATTTTTTGCGCAGCCACTACTAAAGAATATTCGCCGCTTAATTGACGCGCCTCTTCATCGTTTATGGTGATCACATCGACACGGGCGATTACTTTTTTAAGATCTTCAAGAGCGCTGTCCATCCAGAAATTCATAGTATCCAGAATGGCAAGCCTGGGCTTTTGGTTCATTTGCTCTAAAACCGAAAGTTGAACAAGCGGGTGCAAATTGCCCAAAACCACTACTTCTGCATTCTGATATGCTTCAGGAACAACAGGGTTAAAATCTGCAAGGGTGTTGAGTTCGGTAATTAAGGTATCCCTGGAATTAAGGTCGTTGTGATAACGGCCTTTCCAGAAAAAGGTTTTTCCGTCTTCAACCACCTCAAGGCCTTTCATATTAATGCCCCGGTCTTTTAATAGATCAATGTATTCCTGCGGGAAATCTGAACCTACGACAGATACAATTGCTTGGTCTACTTCAAAATTAGAGGCAGCCAAACCGATAAAGGTACCGGCTCCACCCAAAATTTTTCCGGTTTTTCCAAAAGGGGATTCAATCTCGTCAAAGGCACAGGTGCCTACAATTACCATTTTTTGCATTAAAAAATTTTTTGCAAATATACAGTTTTGCTTGCGCTTTTGTAAACAATGGTCGGTAGATAGACGTTAAACTTACCAGCAGTCTTTATTTATATTAAATAAGCTGTAAAAGAATGAGTTGGGTGTATTAAATTCTTGATTGGGATGCTTTCTGAGCCTATTTACGGCCAAAGTCCGCAGGGATTTCACCCCAGGCTTTGGTTTCCCATTTTGCGATTGCCGTTTTGTAGGTATTATTCTGAAGCCAAAACTCTGCACGGCGTACCAAATCGTAGACGTCTTTGTTTTTAGCATTTTCAGTAAGCTTGGTATTGCATTTTTTCTTTTTAACCCAGCCAATGGCAATTCGGGAGTCTGAATAGATGATGCGGTCGCTGTTCTTCTTTTTGAGATAGGCCAAACCGTGTACCAGTGCTAAAAACTCACCTATGTTGTTAGTGCCCTGCCTAAAAGGTCCCTGATGAAAAAGTTGCTTGCCTGTTTGCGTATCTACACCGCGGTATTCCATTTTGCCGGGATTGCCCGAACTTGCTGCATCTACGGCAATAGAATATAAATTAGGTTCACCATATTTTTCCTTTTCGGCGGCAGAAAGTACTTTCTTAGATTTAGAGCTTCCTTTTACGTCTTTATATTCTTTATTATAGGCTGCTTTGGCTTCGGGAAAACTGGGGAAGGATTTATACTGCGCCTCTGCAAAACCATCTATCATAGCTTTACAATCCTTCCAGGTGGTGTAAATGCCTGGTTTTTTACCCTGCCAAACGACGTAAAACTTTTCTTTCTTACCCATTGAAAAATTAATTTTTCTTTTCCGCGAAGGCGGAAATCTTTTTACTGCAAGCGCAGCTATTTTCTGAACTTTTCTTCGCCATCACTTCGATTCCCAAGCACAGGTTTCAGTAAAAATCCTATTACTTAAATCTGGTTTTTTGATGCTTTCTTCTTTCCCGCAAAGCGAAAAGCTTCAAATTCACCGGTTACTATTTATTCAAAAACTTTTCGATTATCTGCGGAAAATGCTCGTATTCCAACTCATGAATTTTTACAGCGAGACTTTCTGGAGTTTCTTCCGGGCTGAGTTGTGTTTTTGCCTGAAAGAGGATGCTGCCCTTGTCATATTCTTCAGTAACCTGATGGATTGTGATTCCAGATTCTGTTTCACCTGCCGAAACAACTGCCTCATGAACGTGAGAACCATACATGCCCTTTCCGCCATAAGCCGGAAGCAATGCAGGGTGAATATTGATTATTTTACCAGAAAAAGCCTTTATAATTGATTCAGGCATTAACCATAAAAAGCCGGCAAGTACAATTAGGTCTGGCTTGTTGAGATTAAGTAAATCTAAAACCTGGCTGGTGTCATAAAAAGCAGTGCGGTTAAAACTAAAAGCACTTACCTTAAGTTTGGTGGCACGCTCTAACACTTGTGCTTTGTGCTTATTGCTGAGTACTAAAACGACTTCTATATCGAGATTATCTTTAAAATATTCGATAATACGCTGTGCATTTGTGCCACTTCCGGAGGCAAATAATACAATTCGTTTCATAGGAAATAAGGTGTTGTAAGGCTGCAAAACAACGGATAATATTTTGTTTAAAAAGCCCGTTTTGGTGTTTACTTAAAAACTAAATACTTAAATTAACGTCACATTTTAGACTGGTAATGTGGTAAAACGGTAAAGTTTGCTATTTTTGCCTCCTAATTAAAATTTAAAATTAAATATTATGTCAGACATTGCATCAAGAGTAAAAGCCATC
>PAPI01000003.1 GCA_002708845.1 Leeuwenhoekiella sp. | reverse complement strand
GATGCATCTGGAAGTCTTGAGGCGTTCCGGCAACGGTTAGAGGGGTTTCATGTTTCAATCCTAGTTTCTATTTGGATGCATCTGGAAGATCTAACCATACCCTTCAACCCCGGTATCAGTGTTCGTTTCAATCCTAGTTTCTATTTGGATGCATCTGGAAGCGTAAATGCGGCCTTGTCTGAAAGCTCCCTAAACTAGTTTCAATCCTAGTTTCTATTTGGATGCATCTGGAAGGCTCCAGATCGTTACCGGTGCGGTCCCAACATAAATGTTTCAATCCTAGTTTCTATTTGGATGCATCTGGAAGTTCAAAGTGCCGGAGAGTTTGGAGAAATAGCCGTTTTGTTTCAATCCTAGTTTCTATTTGGATGCATCTGGAAGTCGCCTTGTCTCCATTGAATGCTTTTCCAGTATCTGGTTTCAATCCTAGTTTCTATTTGGATGCATCTGGAAGAGTTTTGAGGAAATATTTGATCGTAAACGTCTGTGTTGTTTCAATCCTAGTTTCTATTTGGATGCATCTGGAAGTCGGCCTGCGTGTACCTCCCGGAGTCGAGCATACGTTGTTTCAATCCTAGTTTCTATTTGGATGCATCTGGAAGAGACTCTTTTAATTGTCGCTGTGTCTTCTCAAGCTTGTTTCAATCCTAGTTTCTATTTGGATGCATCTGGAAGTTAGTCGTGCCTCCGGTAGCTGTGTATATGCTTATGTTTCAATCCTAGTTTCTATTTGGATGCATCTGGAAGAAAAAGTTTATGGCCGCTTACGGCATTACCGATATGTTTCAATCCTAGTTTCTATTTGGATGCATCTGGAAGTCGATAAGCTCCAGATGTGTACGGTTTATAATGCCTAAGCGTAATTCTTCAACTTTTACTTGCTTAATTTTCAATATGTCAAAGAACGGTTTTATAATCATTTTCAATACGTTTCCGTATTGCTGAAGTTCCGATTTGCCTGACATAGATGCTAATTTTACTCGTTTATAAAATAAATTGTTACCCGGAATCTTATTTTATACAGATGTTACGATAGGTACAATTTAGGCATCTTTTTTTATATGTCGTCGCTTTAGGGAATTTATTCCCCTCTATGATTTCAAGCATCTTGCCGGTGCTTTCCAACACCTCATTTTTTGAATCTTCGTCAATAGGTATTTCTACCAATTTATGCTTACTACGCGTGTAAACCAAAAAGCCCTTATTGACCCTGGCTCCAAAGATTTCTTCAATCAATAGTGCGTAGCAGTAAAGCTGTTGTTTGTAGGTTTCAAAAACCCTGTCTTTCCACACTGCAAACTTATAATCCAGCGGGGCGTAACTACCATCTTCCAGCAACAAGACTTCATCTACCTTACCCCGAAGTTGGGCACTTCCCATATAGTGGTCGGTCCATTTTTGCTGTACCCCTATTTTTTTACGTAAATAGGCTTTATTTTGCTCCAACTTCTCATCGTGTACTTCGCGACCACGTTGCACTTTATGGTATTTATCTTCATTCTGAGGAATGCGCAATACATATTCAAAGTAGGTATAGCGCGGACAATACAAATATTCTATAACCTGGGATGGATAAAAACTGGTCATTAAAAAAACAGGGCTTTTACTTCGTCGGTCACCAGCTTTTCATCAAAAGCCTGCCCCAGCATACTACAATCTTTTAATTGTTCTTTGTTCATCCTAAACAGGTAAACCTTATCGGTTTCTTCATTGATCACTTTTTCAATTTGTAACTCCAGGCTGTCTTTTTCGTTGGCATTTAAAGTCCCTAAAAAACAAGAGTATTGTACCCGGTACAGGCCAGCGTGCTTACAGGCTTTTGAAACATAGCTGCGTGCGGCGTTGTTCTTGATATCGTAAAGTACCCAAGTGATCATGATTTTTCAATTAAGGTGTTTGCAAAACGGTGTGCTTCGAGCTGTGTGGCATTCAGACGGGTCTGTAACCGGCCTTTGTATTTGATTTTATCGCTATCCAGATATTCAAGATATTCGGGTACAAAAAAGGCTTTCCCATCCTGATTGAGGCTTACGCCTCCTTCAAATACCTCAAAATAGGATTTGTTCATCTTTTTGGACGAAAAGGATTTAAACACGAAGCGCTCCGCATAAATACGGTAAGGCTCTATAAAATCATAAACCAGACTTTTGGAATTGTAATCATCGCGATGCATAAAACCCACAAATGGATCCAGACCGGCCAGCATTAAAGCCCGTTCTACCCTACTGTATAAAATGCCGTAAGCATAATTGAGCAAGGCATTAAATTCGTCCTGAGCCGGGCGGAAGCTACGACCTTTAAAGGAATAAGCGTCGGGAATACAGGTTGCAAGGGCTTCAAAATAATGCCTTCCTGCTGAACCCTCCCAACCCCTGAAACTTTCAGCTAACTGATTGATGCCACCCCCTTTGGCTTCCTTGATTTTCTTCCTAAAACCGAGTATCGCAGCTGATTTCTCATCCAGATATTCATTAAGGTTTTTACGGTGCTTTTTAAGATCGTTTAAATAATCGACCTGATTTTCCAATTTTTGAGAAAGCCATTCTTTAATCCAGTAAACACCTGTCTGATTTAGCGATGCTACCAGTTGCTGCTTTCTGATTTTGGTGGTACTGCCTAATTTGCTGTGCCAAAAGCGTCCCATAGGGTGCCCGTTGTTTTCTACAATTACGATATCGATATTATGTTTTAAAGCGAGGGCAATAGCATCTGTAGTGAGTGCGGCACCTTTTGAAACAATAAAGGAAGTTACCTTGTGGGCAGCAATATGATTTACCCTAAAAGGTTGCTTCTTATCCTCACGCACTTTGATCTCAAACATATCGTCTTTAACATGAAGGTAGGTACCGTATGTATTGATAAAAATTTGCATCAGGCGGGTATTAGGGTGCCAAAGCCACGGCTTACGGACTTGCCCAGACCAATTTCTGAAGGTAAAAGAGCATTGACTACAAAACTGCCAGAAAAGGCGATCATGCGGTTTTCTTTAAACAGGGTACTTTTTTCCTGAACGGCAACTTTAGCCATCAGGCGCTCGTTTGCAGTAAGTTCAATTCCTGTATTCCGAAAAAAGCTGAGTATATGCCCCACTAAAATCGCGTTGAGCATGGCTTCTTTTTCGGCTTCTGTTTTTAGGTTTTGGTATTTGGAATAGTTCTTTTGGTTTAAAGCCATCCAAAGCGTTTCAAACTTATATTGGTGCAGTTGATCGCTGTAGCCCGTATTATCATTGCGCAACTCAATATTTTTACTGCTGACTGGATATGATTTCCCGGAAATATCCAATTCTTTTATTTTAAGAAAGAGTTGGGGTAATAAAGCAGCCCCTTCATTGATGCCTATCAACGTGGGTACCTTATTAATTACTTTATACTGTACACTGGGGTATTTATACCGAAACCGGCCATCCTCATAATGGTTGTGCAGGATTGGAGATTGTTGCTTAAATAAATTGCCAAAATAGCCCCGCAGTTTATGGGCGTCACGGGTTTGTAATTGAATTTCCGGGAATTTGATACGGCAAATTTGCAGTACCTGGGTTGTGGTGGATGTAGTCATAGGTGCTCCTTGTTTTAGTGGATGGATGGGCTGATCTTAAAAGACCAGACTTTTATTTTCATCTTTTTCTTTAAAAGTTAATCCTTTTTTAAGATCATAATTTGCATTAATAAATTGAAATTGTACGGGGCCAGAAATTATTCTGGCTTGCTTATATTTTATTGTTTCTCTTCTAAGAGATAATTCGTGATTACTAAGCTTATCTCGGTCTTCACTATTGTAAAGTTCAGGGTAAAATTGATCTGGTATGACTGAAATTGTATCTAGACCTTCTCGTGTAAACACTTTTTCATCTGTGGTTAAATCTTTGATAAAATTGTACTTATATTGAATATCTACATGTTTGTTTAAGCCTTCTATATATTTATCATTAGATTCAATGTCCAGGTCTTTATAAACCACATCCACCAATTCGTTTAACTTGTTTTCAGTTAGTCTTTGCCCATCTAATTTTTTGAAATGCTTGAACGTATTTTCTAAGACTCCCTTTACATCGTAAATTTTCTCGCTTATTTCATAATGTTGAAAAAGAATAACTTTAGTATCTTCTTTTTGACGTTTACGATTAACCCTTCCGGCTCTTTGAATAATCGCATCAATTGGGGCATTTTCCGTATAAAGAATATCAAAATCAATATCTAGGGAAACTTCTACGACTTGAGTAGCAATTAAAACACCTCCTTTATTCTTTTTGTCCAAGGCAAAAATTTCTTTCTCTTTTACGAACCGATCTTTTTTAATAAAACGCGAATGATAACAGATTGCATCAACACCTGAACCTTCTGCAAAACTTTTTAACTTTTCGTAAAGTTCTATTGCTTTATCAACTGTATTCACGACAATCAAAACCTTTTTTCCTTCTTCTATTTTAAGCTTAATTTCTTCAAGAGATTCTTCAATTAAATTATCCCGGCATTCAAATTCGTTTCTAGCCTCGTTTAAAAGCTCCTTGTCTTGTATAAGTGATACATTTCCTAAAGTTTTTTCTAATAAAAGCTGCAATTTCACAGGCATTGTTGCTGTCATAATATAAAAGCGAGTATTAAAATTCTCTTTCAAATAGGTTATTGTAGAGATAATTAGGCCTAATGTATATGGCCTGTATAAATGTATTTCATCAATAATTATTCGAGCATTGAGAAGGTGAAAGGTTTTTACTTCCCAGAAACCCAGATTAAAGCCGAGCGTCAACAATTGATCAATCGTGCAGATATTTATATTTTTAAAGAAGGATTTGTCCCTAAAATATTTCTTTTGGTCATAAGAATTATCAAATTGTTCTTTGATGTATTGGCGTGCTGAAGAATGGATTAGCTGAGTATATTCTTCTCCAAAATAATCGGTTAATCTGCTGTAAATTGCATTGGAAGTTACTCGAGTGGGTAATAAATACACAATACGCTCCCAATCTTTTTTTGACGAAGACCAGATCAAAGCTGCTTCTGTTTTGCCGCTTCCGGTAGGTGCAATAGCAATTACATTTTCCTCGGTTAAACTTTCCTGCTGAAAGTTTTTAAACTGAAATTTATCGGCTATTTCATTCTTGCCATCTGCTCTAAGTTTAGCAATAATCTTATCTGCCAAATCTTTTATGGTATACGCTTTACTTTTTTCAAGCTTGAGGTGTCCAGAAGCCGTCCAATCTGAAATATTTAGTATTGCTTTATGATAAATATAGTTCTTTCTATTTTTAGCATTCAAATTTCCCTCTTCACTCAATTGGCCGTAAATTCTTTGTTTATACAATTGCAGTAAGATTTCATAGGGTTTATTTACAGCATATTTAAATTTGCCGTCTAGAATTAAATGCTCGACCTTTTTTTGAGCGCCAATGTGATTTGTGAATTTCACAAATTGATCAATAAGTTTTTCTTCGAGATCGAATGAAATGGTCCTATTTCTGGATATGTGGTCATTAAAACCTTCGTCATTAAATGCTTTATGATGTGAAAAAACAGCGATTAGGCTTTCAGGATGCTGTTCATAGAATTTAATATTATTAAGATATAGGAACATTCCAGAAAAAAACTCGTGACGTATGCGCTCATCATCATTAAAAGCTCTTTTTCCTTTAATGGTTTCTTGAAAAATATTGCAAATCTTACCGAAGTCATGATATGCCACAGCATTAAAGGAAGTATTCCAAAATTGCTCGTCTTCAATTTCTTCAAAATATCTTTCTTTTAATTCAAACCAAGTTTGAAGAACTTTTTTAGTGTGTTGCGTTAATGTCTCAACTGGTTTCGATTTTGCCCATATTTCTTCGAGTCCGTTCATATTGAGAATAAGGGGATAAAATTGTTTTTATATAACAGGCCTTTTAAGTTATAATTGATCTTCATTTGATCGCCAATTAGTGAATAGGTTTCGATTTTAGAAACAGTTCGTCTTCCATAGTCATTCTCATACTCAAACCGTATGGGTAAATCATAGGTTAATGTATCTTTAGTATAAATGGAAAAGCCAAAATTTCCGCTACCCGCTAAACTCATCACTTCGTTAACAACATTTCCTTGAACGAAACAATTTTCAATTTTATCTGCTTCAGTAATGTCTAGGTTTTTTTCAATATTTTTTATAGAGGCAAGAGAATCACTATTGCCCATTGTTAGCGCATAAATGGGATACGAGAAAGCTTTATAAAGTTGTTCAATAGCTTCCTCATTATTACACGAAAAAGCAATCATGAAGGTTGAAAAAATTAAAAATTCTTTTTGAATAATACTTCCGTCCAATCCAGGATCATATAATCGCATATCGCGAATTCCTTTGTTATATTTCCAAGTATCTTTACATTTCCCCAGATAAGTACCATAGATTCCAATTTCAAATTCCGACTCATCAAAAAACTCCTGAGCTCTTAATGGACTGTATCCTAATGCTGCTCCAGCTAACCCAATTATTGTAGTAGGAGGTGGCAATTCTAAAGATTTATGAAAGTTTTGAAAATCAGGATTTCTAAAAGAGGCTGTTTGACATTGTATTTCGATGATAAAATTCTTCATCTTTTATTAATTTATTCCGTAATACGTATTTACCCAATTTTCAAGCTTAGCAAACCCTTCTTTCAAACTAACCGTGCCCTCTTCCTTTTTAAAAACAGCTTCTTGAACGGCAAATACGTGATCTTCCATAAACTTTCCGTAGTCTGACAAAACAGTATTCAGCTTGTCTATGTTTACATTTCCTTCCTCAGTAAGCTCAACAGCTTCTAAGAAAATTGGATTTTTTGATTTCATTAATCCCGCTGCTATAAACTTAGGAGATATATCAGCTAAAAAACGGGTCTGCCTGCCTTGACTCCAAAGCATTTGTAGCGCATTCAAAAAACTAGTAACCCTGGCTGCTTTTTCTTTGTTATCGACTAAATCTACCGTTTCTAGTTCTCTGGTTTTCTCATCTTTTAATTTCGTTTCTTTCCCTATTCGGTCCAGTTCAATAAGAATAGTTCCTCTATAAACTCCTGAATGTATTTCGGTCTCAAAAATATTGGCATTCAATTCAATTTTCTTTCCCATAAAATTGGTGGCATAGTCTAAATCTCCTTTATAAGTGGCTAATGCCAACAAAGATTCCACACGTATGGGAGATGTCCTCACAGTAGATGTTCCTGCTGCACCGTCCTTACCTTTGGATGCATCCATGTATCCAAATAAATCGTCGTCAATATATTTAATTGGATTCATTTCGGTTTTGGGAGCTCCTTTATCGGTGCTGGAAGTTCCAACGGGAGAAATATCACTTCCCAATTCTTCTAATTTGTCTCGAAGTGCCCGGCGAATTGCTTGAGACGAAACATAAGGTAATTCCTCGCCATTTTGCAGGGTGACTTTTTTTATAGGGTTAATATTATCTACTTCTTTATCGCCACCATTTAGGCTGGCAAAAGATACTTTTGATAGATACGTAAGGGTAATACTGTTCACTTTCATTTTAAGATTCTTTTTGATTAGACAAAACAACGTTCAAACTATTTAAAGCACCTATTTGTGCATACTGTTTAATTGCTACGTAATTCTTTTCATTTAAACTTTCTATAATTTCATTGGCAACGGAAACCTGGTATTTACGCTGAATTCTAATTAAGGTTTCCCTGAACTGTTCTATAGTTCGTGCCTTATGAAGGCCTATTAAGTATTTTCTTCCATTTTTGGCATTGGCTTTTTTTTCATTATCACTTTTAGGATTGTCGTAATTTATAATGGCGTAGCCTATGCTCTTTCCTAAACCAATTGCCCTTTGCTGTAGTGATTCTTCCATAATTGTAGTTCCAAAATTGATTGATTGTTCATATATTTTTAAAAATTCTAAGATAAGATCGTATCTTCTATAACGTGGGTTATCTCCATTTGCCAATAACAAAAAGCTTTTTTGAAATAGAGATTCAATAACAGTCAAAATTGATTTTCCTTTCAGGATGTGATCTATTACATTAATCCTGACTAGCCGTTGCAGCTTCAGTTTTTTATTATAATCCTTAATAGCTTCAGTTTTTGAAGTCTTGAAAATTAATCCCCGCCACAGTTCTCCAATGGGAACTCGTTTTTCCTTATTAGTTTCCAGTTTATGAATAAGCTGAATAATAAACTTCACGTTAGTATATTCCTCATAAAAATTAGGTCTAAGTGTTGAAGCAAATTTGTCGGCTTTAAATGTTACCAGACTAATAGGACTCTTCTCAATTTCAAGTAATCCTAAAAGCTCGTCAGCATTCACTTCCTCAATGTTTTTTAATGAAAGTTCATCTGCAAATTTCTTCTTGTAAAAAGTAAGTAATATCAAAAAAGTGATTTCTTGCGGAGAAAATGAATCCTCACCGGAATCTATAGCGTAGTTATCGTTGTCTTTTTTGGCGAATTGAAAATTATGAAGTTTGATATTTCTCTTAAACGGCATTTTCCAAGTCTGCATAATTTCATTCTCGTAAAAAAATTCATCATTATATAAACTATTGATTTTCTTTAAAGAGTTTGAATTAAAAAAAGTAGAAATGAACGAGTCATATCCGTTGTAATAGCTGTACATTGATAAAGCCGGAGAAAACCGTAGAAGGTATAAGGCCTTTTGGCTGACCTTCCCGTCCGAAGTATTCAAAAATGAATTAAATGAAGATAATCCTTTTATGAAAGGAGAAATGTTAATCGCATTATCTAGAGTTTTAAAACCTTCTCCTAATAATGGACATTTTTTTTTTCCTTCTTTCCAAAATTTCACCTCTAAATCGAGAGTAGTGATTTTTGTATAAGGTTCGTTCAGATATACTTTGGACAATAGTTTTAGGTTATTTTTTTTAAAATATTCTTTGATTTTAGAGGCGATCTGTGGTTGCTCTTTTTCTAAATTTTTAATTTTTGGGGAATTTGCCTTTATTTTCGTGGTTCCTTGAGCATTATTAGTGATAAGTGATGCTAGACCATAAGTGTTCATTTTAGGAAACCTATGAAACTCTTCTTTTTCAACATCATAATAAACATTATCGAGCTTATCTTCCTGTTTTTTTGAAGAAGTATCATAAATATCTTTCCCCATCAAATAATAGACTTCTTCTAGTAGATTTAAAACATCCTCAGCATCAACAACTAAATTGCTGTCATTAAGTTGATAACTGAATTCGAAGGCAGGATGTTTTCTATCATATTTTAACAAATACCTGTATATAGCAACTATTCCAGTATTAATAAAAATATTCGAGGATTTATTAAATATTATTTTGTTCATCTAATTTTTTATTTTTTAAAATTATTCGAGTAAACTTATTCAAACTCTGAAATTTGGTAATATTCTATTATCTCCAAAAAATAAAGAAGTAGACGTTACTTTACAGAGTAAATTGTAATTAGATATTACTCTTGGAATTCTATCAACTATAATCCTTGATTTAAAAGTAGTTAAAAGATTTAAAGAAATTTTACAGAATCCCGTAAAGTATAGTTTTTTGTATATATTATTTCTAGCGCTCTTTCTCAATCATAAAAATCACCAAAATAATGGATTTAGGTAAGGGGAGTAAACCCCATTTCCCTCCATTCCGCAAAAAGCTCCATTTTAGGAAAAACGGTTTATTCCAAAATCTTGAACCCAATCCCTGATCCCGATAGCTATCGGGAGGATTGCGTTCGCCTAATCCTGCTGACTTCAAGGTTGCGTTTTACAAGAAACTGTAATCCAACTTCAAACCGGTAGTTCAACATCCTGCACAGCACCCATTTCCTTTTCGCTTAAGCACTAAAATTTAGCCGGAGCCGCTTTGCATAACCAGGCTCACTTCGACGCTGCTCCCTGCAGGCCTCTGCTCGCACTTTTTATAAAAGCGCTTCCTTGCTAAATTTTAAAAAGAAGTCTTCCGAAAAGGAAACGCGATGGCGCTATGGGAAGTAAATGGAACTGCAATCGAGATCCTTTTTTTCGTTGCCCTGATCTCAAAATAGGAGGGAGTTGAAGCGTTCTGCGCCAGGTGAAACGGCAAGAAAAACGCTCCGGATATAATAAGTAAATGGGTTTGCTTCTCATTTAATTTGCAGGCATTTGCAATCAAAATTAATGGGAACTATTTTACTTAACTTCAGGTAAAATAAGTAGCATTTTAGGGAGCGAAGCGGAAGAAAATGTATAGCAAGAGGGTAACACGCTGCGCGATGTTACGGTATACATTTTCTAAATTAAGTTATTGATAATCAGTTCATTGGTAATTTTTATAACCGATTGATCTTCAGATTTTTGCGACAAAAGCTCTGGGAGCCCCTATTTTTAGTGAAGATTTTGCGACAAATCGATTTAATATGCTTGCATTTCAGGTAGCAAATTGCTTTCGGAAAACCAATGGAGTTCCGGATTTTGATGATTAGTTCAAAGCGATAAAAGGCGCTAAAATGAACTGGATGAAATAAGAATTGAGGACTGGGATGGGAAGGGTTTTTAAGTATTTGAGTTTACCATTCACTTATGTACGTTTTACAAGCTTTTGCACCTTTGTTCGTTTATGGGTATCTAATAATCCCTTTTCATTTAATCTTTAAGGGAAGGGTTGTATATGCTGCATGCATTTAGTGAGTGCGATTAAAATACCTCACCTTACGGGTGTACAAGCACCCTCTATTTGAGTTTAAAATTCAAAAGTTTTCAGTTCAACGTTATCTTCCAGATTAAGTACAAAAACCTAACCTATCACTAGCTCAATCCCTGCTTTGTTGGCTTTGTATTCTATTTTCTTGGTTAATTCATAATAATTCCAGTTTCTAAGCACAAAAGCTTCTTGCTGTGCGGTCTCGATTTTAGCTTCCTGATCAAGTAGAATTAAGGTGCCGGCCTGTTGTTTGACACAAAAATCAATGAGCTTTCGGCTGTAAACGTGCAAGCGGTTGCTTACATAGTTTTTTTCCAGTTCGTAAAATGTTTTTACTGCTTTTGTTTTGCGTTTATAGCCTTTTCCCGGTCTGCAAAAGGTGGCACCGCTTTGAGCTCTTTTTTGAGCAGCTTGTATCGCCAGCCTTCTGTATAGAAATTCTTCCCTGTTGCCAATACAAAGTGTAGCGTTCCCTGATTTCACGGTAATAGGGTATTCCAGAGATAAAGAAGCTTCTGCAACGACTTCCGGTTTGAGACCATGTTTTTCTTTTTGAAATTCAAAGGTGGCTAGCCAATAAATTTTTTGCTTCTTCAGCTGGATTCTGGAAGTACATAGTTTGATTTCTCCTGCAACTAACTGTTCCAGCAGTTTTCGTTTATCGGTATGATCTTTCCCTAAATAGGTTTTTAAGGGAATGGAAAACAACCGAAAACAAAATGCATTTTGCTCTTCATTATAGGACAATCCGTGAATGGCTACCGGTCCAAAGGGGAAGGCTATATTCTTTTTGAAATTTGCAAGGGAACGTTCTCCCCTACTATATTCCGGCAGGTTATTTCGAAAATTATTGATAATGGTATTGTTTAGGTTGGCTAAAATATTAGTAGGGATTTCCCCTTTAAAACGATCGGATACCACCCGATAGGTGCAGTTCATTTTAGACCGATTGAGTATGCCCTCTTCTGTTTTTTTTTCATCGGCTAACTTATAGCGTATTCCTTCAGATAAGTAAAAGAATTCTTTGATTCGCTCCTGAACGTACAAATGTGAAATAATAAGATTGGCCGCTCTAAAGCTGCGGTTCTGCCAGCGGTACAGCGTGTCGTAGACCACTGTCTTTTCCGCTTTGGTAGGGGTATCTACCTTGAGCTGGATCTTTCGGGTGAGTTTTATGGTTTCTTTTCCCATGACTAAGCTGATTGTGGCTGATCCTGTTTAAGCTGTACCCATTTGTAGGCAATCATAAATTCATGATGCACTTCCTTAAGTGAACGGTTCAGTTCTGTAGCAATGACAGCAAAAGAATAGTGTTTTTCCATACGCAGGTTTAAGATTTTTTCCTGTTCCGGGGTCATAGTACCCTGATTTTTTAAAGCCCGGATCGGTTTGGCCTTAGCTGTGGGTGTACATCCACTACCAAGAATATTCTTAATATCTTCAATCGCGGCTTTTATTTCGATACTGGTTTTGGCGGTGCTGGTTCCCATTGCCTGAGCAATGGCTTTATACTGAAAGCCGTATTTTAAGCACAGTTCGACCAGAAGCTTTCTTTTACTACCGAGTAAGGGAAGTAACTTTTGAATCTGGTCTAAGGCCTGCTGATCTGCATTCTGCTTCATTAGGTGGGCATCTTGTTCATCCCTTTCATAGCCCCATAAATAATCCTGATAATTCTCGAAATACTCTAGTCTGCTTAGGTTTCGCTGAAACGCATTCCGTGGCTTGCTATACTGGTAAATACATTCGCTTTTCATTACAAAGTGAACGAACGCATGTAGATGCTCCAGGGATTGTATCCGGTCTCTTTTTTGCCATAAAATGAGAAAGGTATCCTGCAGGATATTTTCAACTGTATAGACATCCTTAAGTATGCTCCTGCCCATCCAGTAAACACTACGGTGATACTGCCTGTAAATCGCTTCAAATGCGTGTGGACACCCCTTTTTGAAGGCTTCATAATTGGTATTAGGTTGAAATTGTTTCATAAACCAGGTCTTCTGTATTTCGTTACATTCTATTTTTTTAGGGTGTTTAGTTTTTAGCCGTATACTTTCCAGAAACCGGCTTCCAGGCATTTAGGCTTCCTAAAAGTTTAATAGCTCCGGTAAGGCAACCTCTTTTCCAGGTGTCAAATTATTTTTTTATTCTGTACAGCTGTATAACGTAACCCATCGTTTTAATTAAGCTCAAGCCTTCCCGCCGGACGCCAATCACAACCGGGAAGGTTTTTGAACTTAACAGCTTCTCTTTTTCGCAGCCCCTAAGGTCTACAGCTCTTTTTTATGGCTAATTCACCGGTGTGCTTAAACCTACCCGGTATAAGCCCAGGCCGCTGTTANAGCGGCGTTTCCCACCCAACTACAGGTTACTTCGTAGGGAAGCAACCNATAACCCACGGGTGACTTAGCGGATGATTACGTGTACCCGTAAACACGAGCTTTNTGCATAGGNAGTAGTGCTTTTGCTGTTAGTTNACTACAACTCATACAAGTTNCCGGCCACTATNGCCTATATGATGTAGGGGGAAAAGGATGCGAAGCTNGATAAAGAGAAGAATACAANNGCTCTGAACGTGAAGTAGTGGGCCTAATACAAAAAGGCGCAGGTCTCAACTTATTGAACAGAGGTACTGGTATACCGNNCANCAATAAGCGAGAGCCCACGCCCGGGTCGTGAGCATCCCTGCTTATCCTCTCGTTGCTAAAAATTACCAGTTTTCTGTTCGAGATTCAAAGCGAATGCTTCTAATATGTTATGCTAAGAAGTTTCGCAAATATATAATTATGAGTCAAATATAGTAAAATTATATTACACTCGTCCGATCGAACGAGAAATTTATAGGACTTTATAATTTCTTTGTCTTTATGGGTAAGGATATTAACACCGCTATATGTGAGTATATAACTTTTGAGTGGATAAATCCTTTTTTGCAAGATGGGGGAACCCAGGTTGAATTTGCTGACAAGCATAATATTCTAGAAAGTACTGTTCGTAAAATTAAAGGTAAAGCTAGTTATCGTATACCAGTTGAAACCTTATTTAAGATTTGTCATGAGAAAGGCTTAGATATCTCCGATTTTTTCAAACTTGTTGAAGATAAATTTCCAGATCTTAAACCTTAAGAAATGAACTAATTTTCCCGGCCTACAGTTTCTTCGAAGTATTCATTTTTTATTTTCGAGCTCGAAAAGCTATGAATTCTAATTCATTACTTTTTCTAGGGGTATTAGTTGAAAAATTGGAAGATCTTATTTTTAGTTTTCTAAATAATTTTTTCATACTCTATCATGGCCTTTGAGTGGGCTTTGCCTGAGGGATGCTATGCTGATGCCGTGAGCGCATTATGACTTAAAAAATGTAGGGTTTAATCCTTATCTACCTATACATTTTAGTTTTTTAATCCTGAAACGGTTATACACCTAACTGAGATTAAGGAATTCTACAACATATTTCAAAAGGAAATGTCTAGATTTTTATACAGAACTCTAAAGTGTTGATGTCCTGTGAACTTTGAGGGGATATGTATATATTTAGTGCTGATATAACAAGTTGGTAGTAATTTGAAAAATGACAATCAGAATACAAGAACTTAGTAAATTGAATAGCAAACTATTAAATACAAATTTAAGAGCAATAATCTTGCTTTGTATTTTAATATATGGACTAGCAATTTTTCAGGACTATCTTTTTTCAAGATTTAAATCGACTGGGTTTTATTGGTCGGACACAATGCTTTATAATATTTATTGGCTATTTTTTATTCCATTTATAAAACTTGCTACATATACCAAAACAAAAATTCAGCCTAAAATAAAAAAAACTAAAATCCTTTACGGTTTTGCTTCTGGTTTTATCTTTACTGCATTACATATTTCTATTTTTTCTATCGTATTTATTCTAGGAAGCAATCTAATCTATGAAATACCACATCGATTTTCAACAATATTTAAAAACGCTATTTCAAGTCAATCACAAATCACGATTTTAGTATATTTATGCCTTCCTTTTGTTATTGACTACCTAAACAGAAAAAAAAATCTAAACAACAACGTAATAGAACAAAAATTTATAACTGTAAAAAACGGTACTCGAATAACAAAATTGGACGTGTCAAAAGTTTTAGTCATTAAAACAGACAGACCATACACAGTAATATTTTCTTTAGACCGGAAATTACTACACGATGAGAGTTTGAAAAAACTTGAAAGTTTATTAGACCCCAAAATTTTTATTAGAGTTCACCGTTCAGCAATTATCAATAAAAACCATATTAAAGAAATTTCTTCTCGAAAAAATGGGGATTACGATGCTATTCTAACAAATCAACATTCTGTTAGATTGAGCAGACATTATCGTACAAATTGGAATACCTTGCTCAACCACTAAGTAATAAAATCACTCGTTTAAGCCTATTTACTTCTAAGTATATAATTAATACATTTTATTTTCTTGATTTTTGAGGTCAACTAAATTTAATGTAATGGTTATTATAAAACACATACCAACGATTTGTATTGTAGTTTTTCTACTTTCCTTTAATGCTTGTTCTCAAGCGACTAATAAGCAAAACAAGAATATAACAACATCCGTTTCAAACTTGAAAAAGCCCAGTTGGAGCGGAGCGTTTGAAGCACCAAAAAATATATCTTGGAGAACCACAATTCCACCAAAAAGCGAACCTGGAGAAAAACTTATTATTTCTGGAACAGTATATTTTCCAGATGGTAAAACCCCAGCTAAGGATGTTATTGTTTACGTGTATCATACAAACAACAAAGGAATTTATCCAAAAAAAGGGAATGAAAGTGGACACGGTAAATATCACGGATATTTGCGTGGTTGGATGAAAACAGATACTAATGGTAAGTATGAATTTGAAACTATACGTCCTGCACCATATGAAACTCACGATGGAGAACCTGCACATATCCATTATACTATTGAACACCCTGAATATCCTGAATATTGGCTAACTGGCTTGTGGTTTTCGGATGACCCAAGAGTAGCGTCTTATTTGGATAAGATAGAAAGAGACGGCGGACTTTCCAATATTACAACATTAACCAAAGATGATAACAACATTTTGAGAGGTTCAAGAAATATAATACTTCAAAAATTTACAGACTAAAATATGGGCGCAATAGAGTTTTTCAAAAAATCGGTTGTGACCACCTCTTCAAAAAGCTTAAGTTTCGGTTTACTTGTATTGAGAATTGGTGTTTCGATTTCAATGATTTACCTACACGGATATCCAAGGCTTATAAATTTTAGTAAAATCAGCTCAGAATTTGCAGACCCTTTAGGAATTGGAACTGAGACGAGTTTAGTTTTAGTAGTATTTGCGGAATTCTTTTGTTCACTTTTTTTAATATTTGGTTTTTTAACAAGATGGATTTGTGTTCCATTAATAATTACAATGATTGTAGCCACTTGGATAGTTAATGGTGGAAAAGACTTTATTTTTCAGGAAAAAAGTTTTATTTATTTAATTTGTTATTTTAGTCTACTAATAAATGGTAGCGGTTACTTTTCACTAGATTTCAAACTATTTTTAGGAAAAAAAACTACTACCAACAATGGTAACCGTTGCACAAGACTGTAAAAGGTAACATTACAAACGTAAATAAGCCGCTATAAGCGGTTTTTCTTTTTTGGATCAACTTGGTTTTAGACCAAATTCATAACTCTTAAAACCGATGTATCGCTGTTTGTTAGTCTGTTTTTCAGCAAAAAAAAGGAAGCGAGCATTCCTGCTCCGCTTTTCACTCGTTTTTGGGTGAACTTGAGGTTTTTTGAAGATGCAGACTCATTTCATCGACATCAGCTAAAAACTCAAAACATCTTATATGTAGCTTTTGTTGGATGTCGCAGCTACTTCAACTACTTTTAAAACATAAACAGGTAGTTTAGAGACAGACAGCCGTTGCTAGCAATTATGAAAAAAATTCTGCAAATAATAATCTTTCTATTTTCGATCGGAGTTTTTGCTTGCGATTGCGACCCGCCGAAAATAACCGAAAAATATACACAATCTGATTTTGTTGCTAATGTGACAATAGTTAAAATCTATCCAAATCAAAAGAATCAACACGGATATAGAGCAGATATTAAAATTAATGAGCTGTATAAAGGTAACCGATTAAAATCAATTTATGTATATGGGAGAAGTGACAATGGAATTGGAAGTTCTTGTGATATTTACATTCCAGAAAACACAAATTTAATTGCTTATGCAAATAAAAACGAAGAGGGAAATTACGGAATTGGAATGTGTTCTGGTTTACTTTATTTGGACAAAACAAATCAGAAACGACAAAAAAGAGAATTAAACATTCTAAAAATTTTCAAGTCAAAAAACATAGATTTTATAGACAAAATAAATTATCGAGAAAAAGCGAAACTTCATAAAGAATTAGAGCAGTTCAAAGGAATTGAACTTGATAAAAAATATGGGATTTATGAAATAACTTTTGCATCTGATTTGAGTATTAAAAATGTAATTGAAATAAGTGGATTTCAAAACCAAATCGACAAAAAATTGATTGAGATACTTAAAAAAGCAGAATGGACAAGTTTTGACAAAGGAGTAAAAGACAAAGTTCCTGAAAACAGTAAATTGTTAATAGGAATTTATTTTTACCCAAAAGAAAAAGAAAATCCGAGTTTTTTAAGTCAATACTATCTTTGAAAATAACTGGTGGCAATAGCTAAATGTTCGTGGGAATATCGGAACTGTCACATTGCATAACGGTTTCACAGCGGAGGTCTCAGAGTGATTTTTACAGTTATAGAGGTGCAGTATTAATGCTATTTTTAAGCGCTTTTTAATGGATAGCGTAGGTGCTGTTTTAAGTAAACATTTTTGTTTACTTTATTTGCTATCTTTGCTGAAAGTTTTTGCCATATTACCTGATCTAGATAAAATAAAGGGCGTACATCCCGGAGCTGTTTTAAAACGTGCTTTAAAAAAACGCGGTATTACCGGAAGTGATTTAGGTCGAACTATTGATGAGCATAAACAAACCATTAGCGCAATTTTAAACCGGCGAAGAGCAGTAAACGCGAAACTATCTATTAAGCTTGGAGAGGTTTTTAGCGTAGAGGCAGATTACTTTTTGCTCCTGCAAGCCAGCTATGATGTGCAGCAACAAGTTGCGGCAAACTATGGGAGAATTCCCAATCTCAATCATTTTAGAAAAGCGCTCTTTTGGGATACTCAATTAGAGCGGATAGATTGGGATAAAAACAAGCGTGCTGTAATACAACGCGTACTTGAGCGCGGAAAC
>PAPI01000002.1 GCA_002708845.1 Leeuwenhoekiella sp. | reverse complement strand
TTATTAAGGTATAGAGAACATTTTTTAGAGAAAAAAAGAATTTTAGAGAAAAAGGGAAATAAGATTAGACCATTGCTTATTGGTTTTGAAGAACCTGAAATATATCTTCACCCTAACGCTGCAAATAATATGAGGGATGAAATATATGCTTTGGCAATATCTTCTAATTCTCAAATTGTATGTACTACTCACTCACCCTACATGATTGATTTAGGAAAAGATTTAGATTTACCTGACACTCCAAGACAAGTGTTAAACCTTCTAAAACTAGATAAATTTGAAGATGATTGCTATGAGTCGACTTTAATAACGGCTTTTAACACAACCGAAGCATACAAAAAACTAATTACAGATGAGAAAGATAGGGTGAAATTCGTTTTAAAACTTGATGATTATGTTGCTCGAATTTTTTTTGTTAGAAATATAATTATAGTTGAAGGAGATACAGAAGATATTGTTCTTAAGGAAACTATCAAACGAATGCCAGATCGAGAAAGAAAAATAATTCAATCCGATTTTCAAATCATTAAGGCAAGGGGTAAAGCAACAATAATAGCACTTGTAAAATATTTAATTTCGATGGGATTAACACCATTTGTCATTCATGATAAAGATGAAATAGAAGGAGCCACAAAATATAATAAGCCTATATTAGATGCCTTAGGTAGTGAAGATTATAGAATAATGCTAGATAATTGTATTGAAGATGTTTTAGGCTATAAAGCCCCAAGTTCAAACAAACCATTTATTGCTTTTGAATATATTCAAAAGAATTGGTTAGATAGTAAATGGGAAAATGTTGGAATCAAATGGAAAGAAATCGTTACAAAAAAAGTTTTCCCCCAAGTTTTTAAATAAAAATTATGGCTACAATTAAGCTCAACCAAAAATTGAAAAGACTCGAAATCCAAAATTTTGAATTAGATAATGCCATTGTCTTCAATTATTTTGATAACCTCCCTACAGCAGAAAGAGATGACAAGCTAGTACGTGCCCTATATATAGGGGTGCTTGCCTTAATGGAAGACCGTATTTCCTCCTTTCTATCCAAAACTTCCAATGAATTAGGAACCGAGCTGGAAAGCTTAAAGATGATCTTTGAAATGAAGAAAGAGTTGTTTTATAAATCCACTATAAAAGGTTCTTTAGCAGAAGATGATATTGCCGAGTTTTTGAATGAGTATTTTCAAAGTAAAAGAATGCCTGATAGGGCATTGTTAACTGGCAATGCAGCTGGTGCTTTGGCACGCAATAAAACAGGGGATATAATTTGTGAGGTAAACGGGAATTCCGATTTAAAAATAGTAATAGAATGCAAGTTTGATAAAAGCGTAAAACTTGGTCCAATAGAGGGCAAAGATTTGTTTATTAGAAAAACAGATACGGCTTGGAGCCAACTTATTGAGGCAGATGCCAATAGAAATAGCAAGGTAAGCCTGATTGTTTTTGACATTTCCTTGGTGGATAATTCTATTTTAAAATTTTGCGAGAACGTGGGTTATATCCCTGAGATTGGGTTTATAGCTATTATAGATTCGCAAAAAGGAGATTATACCAACTTGATTATTGCTTATATGTTGGCACGCGATATAGCACTTAATGCCAGGAATGTTGAATTGGATAAAGATGTATTAAGCATTATTGTTACCCGTATTATAAAAGACATCCACGAAATAAAAGCCATTAAAACTTTGGTTGAACGGAACATTGAAACCAACCGAGAAATCTTAAAACAGATAGAAAAGTCAATGCTGTTGATGGACTTTAACCAAAAGTATTTGACGCAGTTTTTACAGACAGGAACCTTAACAAAGAAAGACCTTTTGGATTTTTATATGGGAGAGGCTGTTAAGGATGAGTTTAAGATGATTGAGAAGGAAATTAATGATTTGTGAAAATATGAGTTATGTTGCAAGCACAACGAAATTTTCTAAAGGATGAAATTTGGATGTTGAGTCCTATTGTTGAGTTTTTTAAAAAGGCTACTCTTTATTGAAGCACTTGAAATGCCCTTCACGCACTTCTGAAATATGCAAAATTATTATATTTGGTATTCTCCCCGGTTAAAATTTAGGCTGTTACGGTTTTCCGTAATGGGTGGGTTTGAGTTTGTTTTATATTTACCCTGATATAGAGAGAGTAGTGATTAACATGCCAAATGGAAATAAAGGAACTAAAATAGATGATATAAACAAGTTGCTAGTAATATTAACCACTCAAACTTTTAAATGACAAAATTTGAAATTGAAATAGATGAAACAGCCAAAGGTGTAAAGCTTTTTGAAAAAGCTGATAGCATTTCAATCTCAAAAGCTGAACTATTCAAATACGCGATTATGATGTGGGAAGTACCTAATCATATTGTTGAATCAGATTTCGATTATCTACAATCAAAAATTCCTGGATTAGAATTACTTATTTCAGACTTTATAGAATTTGACTCTTTGAGTGTTAAAAATCTATCCAATGATGATAGAATTAAAAAGTTGATATCAGAGGCAATTGGTGTTGGAATTGGATTGAAATATACTGTTGAAATACTTGATACAAACCCAAATAAATTCAAAAAGATTGCACCATTAACTGATGGAAAGTATCTGGATTATTCAACAATTAAAGACAATCGAGAATACGAAATTGAAACTAAAGGAACTGTCAATAAGTATTATAGCACATTCAAGAAAGATATTTTAAGTAAGAAAGCAAATAAACTGTCAAAAAGTGTTTATCTAAGATATGGAACTATTGCAATGATTTGCGATTCAAAAACTCATAGAAATGCAAAGTGCGTAATCGTGGACGACCCACCTGAAAATAATTTCGCCGAAGAGGATAATGTTTTCAAAACACAGCTTTTAGCTTACGCTTCATTTTTAGGATATATAGTAGATTCCAAAAATTATAATAAATTTATTAAACCATTAAAAAAAGAAAAATTTGGTAAAATTAAAATCAATGAAAATAAATTTTTTGGTAAGTATATTTTAAATGGTGTAGAGTATTATGGAGAATTTTTTGACCATAGACTTATTCGAGAACAAATTGATAAAGTAGTTAGAGAAAATATTGAAGCTAAAGAATTTTTTAAAAGATTAACGCAAAACTTAGGCAAAAACAAAATCTTCATTGGTCTTGATGAAAAAGTTATCGAAGCTATAAATACTAGTGATTCAGAATTTCTAAATAAATATGAATCGGAAAAACTAACTAGAGAAAATGAAAGAAAATCTGTTTTTCTCGATAAAGATGGAATTTTGATTGTCAAGTCAAAAAGTGGTTCTGACAGACAAATTGAAAAAATAATGACGGAAGAAGAAGTCGCGAGAAGATTAGGTTTGTATGTTAACTATTTGAGAGGAAATCCTCATAAATGTGGAGCGCCTTGTACAAGTAGATATTTAGAAGGTAAGCCATGTGAAATCCGAACATATAGGGGTAATTGTCACTTTCATCGATAAAATTCCATTAAAAAAATAACAAGCATTCCTGTGGTTATCAATAAGCATTTCTAGAGAAACAAACCCACTTATAATAGAAATATATTTGGTGTTTTACCCGGTTTAAAAGCCCACTCTTACGGTTTTCTATAATGGGTGGGTTTGCGTTTGTTTTATACGTAGAAAGTAAAATTATTAATTTATGTGTAATAGGATTTAGAAAACATCAAGTTTTGATAAGGCTATTTGACAGCTGAATAAATATAGAATATGAATGAAAAAGCTCTCTTAATTGGCAATGACATAAACAATGCTACCGAATCCTATTCATGGTCAGATTTAATAAATGGATTGCTAGAGTACGCAAAAATTGATCGCAAACTAAATCAAGTCAATAAACCATTTCCAATGCTCTATGAAGAAATATACTTGAATTCTGCAAGAGCCTATCAAACACCCGAAAGCCGGCTAAAAAAATATATAGCTTCTCAAACTCGAAAAATGAATCCTAATATATTACACAAAGCAATTTTAGATTTAGGGATTGAAAACATTCTTACAACTAATTATGATTTATCGTTTGAAAAAGTATCAGGACTTGAAGCCAAAAATTGTCGAAATAAAGGGTTTATAAAAGAGAGTTTATATAATATGTTTCGTTTTCATCAAACTCAAAATCATAAAATTTGGCACATTCACGGAAGCCAAACTGTACCAAAAACTATTACATTAGGTTATGAGCATTACAGCGGATTTTTGCAACAAATGCGAAATTATGTAGCAACTGGAACAAAGGGCACTTATACTAAAAAGGACTTTCTTCCGCTCGCCAAAAGAATTAAAAATAATGATGTAAACTACGAAAGTTGGATAGATTTTTTTTTCACTCACGACATTTATATTTTTGGACTAAATCTGGACTTTGTAGAAATGCATTTATGGTGGCTTATTACTTATCGAGCAAGAGTAATGGTTGAAAGCAGATTTCCAATATCTAATAAAATATATTACTTCTATCCTAAAAAATATGAACAGAATTCAAGGCATAAACTAGAAATGTTTAATATTAACGGCGTATCAACCATTTCGGAAAGATTACAGGGAAATAATAGAATCCAGTATTATGAACGAATTATAAACAGAATAGAAAACGGGATTTAAAATAGTCGAACCATTTTACTACTTTGTCTAAACTTATCTGTGTGCCATTTATGTCTTAATGGCAAAAGAAAAATCGAATAAATTCTTGTTTAGCCAAAATCACTATATTTGGTATTCTCCCCGGTTAAAATGTGCGCTGTTACGGTTTTCCGTAAATGGCTTTGCGCAGTTATAATTACATTTGAAAATATGAATTTTTAGAACTCTCAGATGAAAAAAGAGCTTATTGTCACCTTGTTTTTTATTTCATTGTTCCAGTTTAGTTTCGGTCAAGAATTTGAAATAGTCAGAGAAACCAAAAAATTGATTGATAGTAGAGATATTTATCTCAATGGTGGAATGCGTGCGGAGTTTGGTGGAAAATCCCGCACCTCTATAAAGATTGATTTGCCACCAAATACAGTTGAATGGTATTATAGTTTCACCACGACCGAGGGAGAAAATGGTACAGCAAATCTTAACTTGGCTATGCAACTATCCCGTATGTTGGTAGATCCCAGTGGTCTTTCTTCAATAGCAACTTCTAGAATCAAGGTGCCGGAAGGGGCAGCTGCGGCAGACATTTATTTACTTGATCAAAGAAATGTGAATCTATTTCTTCAAAAGGTGGAATGGAATGGAGGTACTTTTCAATATTATCCAGAAGGATTGGTAGAAAATACAAAACAAGCAATTGTAAAGGTTGATGATATAAAAAGGGGTACGTGGTACTTAGGTTTAAAGAATCCAAGCGCTATGAATGGCATTAATATTAACATTGAAGTTGTCGCAATTACCGAAACCAGAAAAGCGATTGCTAAACCGGAAAAGCAACAAAAAGCAGAATTATATGCTGGGTTGGCAAAAACACAATTTGATAATGGAGCATTTGATAAATGTATTGAGTATTGTGATAAAGCAATGGCTGAATATGAATTAGGGTCCGTTTTGGGTACTAAAGGTCTTGCCCAACTGATGCTTGGTAAGGAAATAGAGGGTACGGAAACTTATATTAATGCAATCACGCTTGTTAAAAAACAACCGAATCCAAACCGTGTTTTTAGGGAAATGATTCACGATATAGATAAGGCCATTAAAACAAATCCTGATCTAAAAGGGGCAGTTGAAATTAAAAAATTGATTACCGCCCAACTATAAATACTTTTTAAAATATAGGCCTCTTAGAAACCGAGATCTATTTGTTCGTACACACCCTTTTAAACGACTAATCTTTGGGCTTATGCTTATGGGGTTTTAATCCCGGGTTTTTTGGCTTTGTCTCTGGTGTAACACGTCTTCGCCTATCTTGAGTTCCGTCTTCTTTTTTGGGTTTCGGGCCTGGTTTAATTGCTTTAATTTTTTCCATCTTGTTAAATTTTATATNACTAGNAATAAAATTANCATAGATAATAATAGGATACNTACGGAAAACCGTGTAAGGAAAGCTAAAATCTATANNATAACTTAGTGGTATTAATAATTTAAATTTAATATTATGGCAGTAAAACACACGCCCACGGGCGAAGTTCACAGTGGTTCCAAAGGTGAATACACTGGATGTGGAACAAATACAAATGCTCATCCGGACCATTGGGTAAACACATCACAGAGTATTACTTGCGATAAGAATGGTTGCAAGTAAATTTAAATTTGTAATCTTGGGAGTTTGGGATGCAATCTTAAGACCTCAAACTCCCATTTTAATTGATTTTTCTTTTAATGTTGATAGCACCGTCCCGACGCATTTTTTGTCATGCGCTTACACCGCTTTCCCGCCTTTGTCTTTCCGGTGCATTGGGTAGCGGTAGTTTTTTGTGAAACGGTTTCTTGGGATGTGGTGTTTTGGTCGGATTCTGATACCAAACTTTGAATCTGCTCTGGATTTGAACCAGGTTTGCATACCGAGCATGCTTGGTATCCAAAATTTATAGCTTGCTCCAAAGTGATTTCTTTTTTGGAGTGTTTAAGATAGCGGCAATTTGCCGTATGGTATTTCTCGCCTGTTTTGGTGGTATAAACTGTTTGGGCGGGACTGTTGTTGGCGCAACCTAAGAAAACAAGGAATATGAGGAGTTGGAGAAATTTCATTGTTTGATTTTTTTCTTTTTATAATCTCGCCATTCCCAAGGTGGAATTGCGTTTGCTTCTTGCCAAAGGCCTATTTTATTTTTCCGTGCCATGGCCTCCAATTTTTGAAGTTCTATATCCTTTGAGTATTTCGTATAATGCCAGGCTAAGCCATTAATCAACAGTTGATTGTTTAAATTTAAGGAATCATTATAGAATACAATGGCAATACTGCGCCTATACCTATCTTTTTTTAGCACATCTATGCATACTGTTTTGCCAAAGATGGCCTTGGAAGTAAAATCCTTGGCCTTCTGGGAAAATGGCTGCTTTTTTTCAGGACAGTCTATATTTGCTAAACGTACTTTAACTATTGTTGAATCCTGGGTTAGGAGTTTAAAGGTGTCGCCATCCATTATCCCAATTACTTTGCCTGTTAGGGTTTGGCTATTGGTATTTAGGGAAAGAAGGAATAAAAAAAATAAAATTATATTCTTCAAATTTTAAAAGATTGTATTGCTTAGGGGAATCATTTGTTGTGCAATTTGCTCCACAAAATACCTTGTAATTATTGAAATGGAAATAATTATCACTGAAAAGAAAATAACTTTTGCCCTTTCATCATCTAAAATGCTACTATATATACCTTCTTTATCAATGAATAATTTGAATATATAGCGACTAATAAATAAAAGGATTAAATATACAACAACCAATATTAAAAGATACTGGCCTAATAAAGGAGCAAATGACTTCCATAATGATATATCGTTTATCGAGTTCATTTCAACAATCCCGTATGCGTTAAGAATGGATTGGGGCAAAGTGGTATATATTAGAATAAATACTACACTCAGAGTTGTTGTATAAATCGTAGCTGCGATATTCGTAATTTCAAAATCGTATTTCTTATAAATCCTGAGTATCGCAAATTTTAAGTACAAAATATAAATTAGGACGCTAAAAAGCAGAGCAATTGTAATTTCAAGGATTGAGGTTTTCATAGTTAGTTATTTAGAAGTTAATTCCATTTCCCATAAATTCATATTATTATAATCGGGCGGTACATAACCTGGCACAAAACCTACATTGGTTGTTTCCCACAAAAAGTATCTCTTGTTGTTATAAGATTTATATACTCCTTCGTATGGTAAATTAATTGCAAGCATGCTATGGGACAACTGTTTGCTATTAATGATTCCGACGTCGTAATCAAAATGTTTTAGGATAGTATATAAACATAATGTTCTTGTGTCACAATCACCATACAGGTTCCCTAAAAACTCAGTCGGTGCTTGCAGCCCGAATTTAGTATTACCAAGGCAACAGGGTTCAGAACACTGGCTAAGATATTCCATTACAAAGCGTGATTGTTGTGCGCCTTGCGCACAATCTGTTTCAAGAATAAGTTTATATGGGATATCCTGAATCATACTTACAATTGCTTCGGCGAATGTTTTTTCATCCATTTTATTAGCCAATCTTAAAGAATCTAAGCTACCATATACCCTTTCCAACAACGCATCGTTAAAAATGGATAAATCTTGGTATAGTCCACTATAGCCATTGTTCAGATAGTTTTGGTTTCTGTTGTTTCTGCTAATACGTATATCTCTTTTTGATAGCACAATATCCATTCTGTGTATGTTGTCCTGATAATCCTTCCATACTCTGTTGTTTATTATTAAGGTATCAAAAATGGGTTCGTTTTTTTCTGAATTTAGGGTGTCATAAACCGCTTCTGGCACATCGTAATTATCCGAAAATTCATCATCTTTTGTTCTGATTATCTTTTCTTTTTGAAGATTTTCCGTTTCTTCAATTACTGGAGTGGGAGGTTGAAATGTGCCGTTGGAGGTTCCATTTCCGCATCCTTTCATAATCATGGAAAGCAATGCCCAACCAATTAATAAAAAGAAACCAACTGAAAATATACCTGTAAATATTCGCGGGAGGCAACCTAAATTTCTTCCCACATAATTTCCGAGAGCTGGAAACCTGTTTAGTAACCAGATTAAGCCTAGTATGGCAAGTATCAATAGCGTAGGGATCCAACCAATACTTAGGAAAAATAGCAATAATCCAATCAATGGTATAATTGCGAACACCATGCCAATGGTTGAAAAACATCCAGAAAGACAACCTGAGTGTGAAGGACGTAGGGAGGTGGGGGGATCCTCCCTTACTTCATATTCTGAAGGGTAGTTATCCAAGAAAGGAGAAAATACAACTTCCTTTTTATCTTCAATTTCAAGGAAATCAGTATAAAATTCAGTACTATTAATTTTACCATAAAGAGTGAACCGAATATCACCCAGAAAAGGTTGTAGGTCCTGCTGGGGCGCTCGTACAATTTGCACATTTGAGGCTCGCACCTCTGATAGGGCAAGGTTATACCCATCAAAATCTTGACTTTTTATTGAGGGATAGGCTTTAATGTTTTTTAAACAAGACTGTTCCGCAATACGATCTGTTTCTACCGAATAAAACTCCTCCTCAGAAATTTGGACTAAATTGCGCAATTCTCCCCAATCTATTTTTAGATCGTTATATAGATATTCAGTTTGAAATAAAGCCTTAAGTCGATCTTGGGAGCCAGTATATTGCCCCACAAAGTCACCCTTGATGTAAACGTTTTTTATACGTTCTTTCCGTATTTCAACTAACTTCTTCAGAATTTAAAAACTTTATAAAATCTTCAGTAGTACCAAGATTTTGGGTAACAATAAGGGGAATGGTATTGAAAGGAGGGTCTAAATAGTGTTCCTTAATTTCAATCGATAAGTTATAATCCCTTTGAAATATAATAGCATACCTCTTCTTAAATCTTTTGTAGTCTTCGAGAATTATATTCTTTTCAACAGTTTTCTTTTCCTGAATATAGATGCTTCCAGCTTTAATACTAACTTTAATAAAAAAGGGTAGTATAAATAAGGTTAATAATGCAATGGTTACCATCCAAATCCAAGGAAATTTAGAATGAATGGTACGTAAACTGAGAAGTATTTTTCCTTCATAATCCGCTAATCTCAATTTTTCAAATACTGTAAAAATTAAAAACGATTCAAAGCCTTTTATAATCAATAGTCCTATAAACCCCACAAAAATTAATCGACCTAACAAGGAAGCCAAGTAACTTAAACTAAATGTTTTTTCATCCTTGTTTAAGGTGGTTAGGCAAAGTTTGTATATATTCATGAATACGATGGTCACAAATGCGCCCAGCACCAGGGCGATAAAAATGTCTACAAATATGATTTCAAAAAACTGATACAGTCCTAATAGTGAGAGCATATAATTTATGCCCATCACCACACCCGAAAAAGTGAAGGCCCTTCGGGTTTTTTTACTGGCCTGATACAAAATTTGATAATCCTCACAGGCCATTTTCCAAAGCGCTAGTTGCATGTGCTATCAAGATTTAGAGGTAGTGATATAATCTTCAAGATTCGTATCCAGTTTGTCGATTTCCTTTTGTACCCATTTATCAATAATATTTTCGTTGAGTTTTTGTTGCGCTACCAAAAGCTGCTTTTTCTCGTGTATTAATTTTTGGGCTTGGTGGTGTTCTACCTTAATACGCTCTTGGCCCTTTTTGTCCTGATAGTAATCGTAATGGATTTCTATCCCCTGTTCTGCTAGCAATAGCTCCCTTACATTATCCTTCATATAATTATACGGTCCTTTGGTAAGCATCATCTTAAAGAAAATTGGAGTCAATTCTATTGCCATAAAGAGCAAGGTGATAAATAGGGAAATCCAAAAACCAGCGAGTTCATGGGCCAATTTTATACGTTCTAAAAGTCCATCGAGCCCGGCAGCTACAGTTTGGTTTTTTGATAATTCTGCAGACAATTCTTGTTCAAGGGATAGTTTCTCATTCTTTAATCTATCAACTTCAGGTTTTCGTTCATTATCGAAATTTTCCAGTTTTAATGCTAACGATTCCATGAGAGTCTTTAAAGCAGCAGCTTTGGGTCCCGGTCTAACAATACGAATTTCATCTGCATATTGTGCTTCAATATCTGTTAATCTAGCTAACAATTTATTACGTTCGTTTTCGATATTTGTTAGTCCTGCTTCTAACGGAATAAACCTCTCTTTAAAGTTTTCCCTTGTATTTAGTTCATATGTTTTCTGTAATTCTTGCTGTTCAGCATAAAGAGCGGAATCAATTTCACTTTTAAACATTCGAATCTCGACAGGCTTGGATATGGTTATAGCGATTATAATTCCCATACACAAGCGGGGTATGGCCCCTCCCAATTCACCCCAGGTTATTTTTTCGGTTCCATCGCCCACACCACTGACAGCGACAATAAAACGGTCAATATTGAAAATTATCAATCCCCAAATAATACCGAAGATAATGGCTTTAATAGCGGTTGGCCAGTGAGTCTCTGTTTCAAGTACGGAACCATTGGGTTCAAAAATGGTGTACATGGCATAACCGCCAGCAAGGGCGGCCATAAATCCCGTGGCGACTACCACCCCGCCCAAACATGCATATTTAACCTGATCGGAATAGGTAGACCTTTGTAGTATGTAGCTATCCGAACCAGCGGCTTTCCATAATAACTTCATGATACGGTCTGGGGTCGGACTGTGGTAATAATCTCTTTTCATCTTTGATGGTTTTGGTTAGTGTATTAAGATTTTTTTCTTTTTCTACTTTGAGTATTTCTTCTGTTAATTCTGATATATCCAAGGGTGGAATTTCAATTTTTAAATTTGCTATTTCTGGAATATTGTTTTTGATTCTTGAGGTGGAAGGCTTAAGCGAAAAGGAAGGTTTTAAGGAAGGAAAAACATTTTTGGATTTGAATTCTGATTTTAAATTCAGTCTGTATTCCTTTTTAAATATGGGCTCTGGGGGAGGGGTTTTTTGAACCTTTATAAAATAAAGCTCAATTTTTTTAACAGTCTTTTCCTTTATGCCATAAAAGATTATTTCGACATTTTGAGTGCTTAAATCATTGGTGAAATGAAAGGCGTTTTGAGTAATTATCCTCTTTTTACTTCTATATATCACTTTAGCGTAAAGAAGGTTTTGCACATCCCAAGTTATTTTATTGGGTTGACCAATAATACCTATAGGAGCATCAACATACACATTGCTAGCTACCATCTTTCGATTAGTGATTCTATAAATAATTTGGCGATATGAAATCATTAGAAAAGCATATAGCCAATTGAAGAGATTTTTCATCGTTTGTTGCCCATTAGTTGCTAATTAGAAGTGAAACAAAAATTGCCGTGCTAATTAATAAAACCCCTACTACCAAGCATCCACTATTTTTGACCTTACTAAAGGTTTTTCGGTACGTCAATCCAGGAATACCGGAGCGAATGGAATACCCCTTGGAACTTAAGCTGCCTCTTTTGGTTCTAAAACTCGGGCTTACACCAGATTTGCTGATATTGAGGCCAAAGCCTTTACCTAGGTTTATCCGTTTTTGATATCGAAAGCCCATATTGATTTTTAAAATATAAGACCTTATAAAATTTTTTATCTCTTCATTCTAGGATTGGTCATCAATTTCGGCATTTGGCGCATTAGACTTAACCGACTGTATTCCATTTTTACAACCAACTTTGGTTTCATACATTTCACTAGTAGCAATAATCTGTGAGTTCACAGCGTGTAAATTGAAATAATACTTATCGTTACTACTTTTTTTGATAACAAATTTTGGATATGCCATATTGATAGATTTTTTGATTAATATTCAAACTTAAGGCACTTAAAAGGGAAAGTTTTACGGAAAACCGTAAGATGGTATTTATTTCAACTATTATAAATAATTATCAACCGTTTTCAAAAGTGCATCCTCAAATTTATAGATGTCGTCTATTGATTGAATTGGTTCACGGGTTTCATTTTTCTTATCATCAAAAACTCCCAAGTATTTATTACCTCCATTTAAATGAAGTCTGCATAAGGGCTTACGATTGTTGTCATCCAATAGGATTCCGAAATAAGATTGGGTGTCACGGTGAATTATTCTGCTTACTGGCAGTTTTCTTCTCAGTATTGCCACTACAATTCGAAAGCCTTCCATTTCCTCTTCAGTAGTTATTATTTTGCTTTCCGGTTCTTGGGTTTCAACATTATCTTCTTGCTGTTTTTCTGCTTCCTTGTTAATAGCCGCATTTAAACGATCATTAACTTTTTCACTGATGGTTTGGTTGAAGGCCTTTTGAACAAGCTCTTTAAACTCTTCCATCACGCGTTCGGTGAGCCTGCCAGAATATGCTTTATTCGCAAAGAGCCTCACAAAATCATGTGAGGGAATGATAAGCTCTTCTGATATTAATCTTTTGATTTCCCTTGTATATTTAAGGGAGCTGGCATTGTCCACAATAGAGTCTACATCGAAATTTGATTTGTGGAATTTGGCTATTTCAATTACCATATTTTCCTTTACCGTAGTAATATCAAACTCTAAAAATGGTTTTTCGTCCATTTTATTGGGCTCTTCCAAATCTGTGTAAAACCGGTATTCAATTCCATTTGTAAGCAATGAAAAGCGGGTTTTTGTTACGTGGAAATAACGGAACAATTGTGAATTATGTACGTTTAGATCCTCTCTCCAATTTTTGCATTCTACAATCAGGATAGGGTTACCGTTCTGGAATATTGCATAATCTACTTTTTCGCCTTTTTTAAGTCCAAGGTCCGCTGTAAATTCTGGTACAACTTCAGTTGGATTGAATGTATCATACCCCAGAATATTAATAAAAGGCAGTACAAAGGCGTGTTTGGTAGATTCTTCCGTTTCTATTTTATCCTTTAGTTGATGTATTTTATCAGCTAAAGCTTTAAGTTGGTTGTGTAATTCCATTTTGATATTTTATTTTATTGGATTTCTTAAGAACGTATAGCAGCTGCCATAATACTCACATATTCCCTTACAAATTTTTCAAGCTTATCTTCTGGAATTGTTTCATAACCTTTTGTACTTGGTCTTCTTTCACCTTTACAGAAACTTAATCTAGGATAAACGCGGTCTAAACTTTTCTTATAGGCTACACTACAAGAGCAATCATCAGTTTTTTCTACACAGGGAACATAATTGAAAAGATAGCTTCCACCATGCTTGTTGCCATCGATTACTGTAATTTTAAATTCAATTGTTGCTCCATTTAATAAAAAGTTATTCTCCTTTGCAATTGCTTCCTTTCCATCTTTTTGGAAATAAATATTGGTATTGTATGGTACTTCTGTATCTAATCGAACTAGTTCTAATATTAAATCCGTTCCAGTTAATTTTTTAATTTCAGAATAATTAATATCTTTTGACTTTCCTATAACCTCATTAAATAAACCACGATCTTTAACATCGAATCCTTCCAATAATAATTGCTTTTCAATTGCATTGTATAGATAGGAGTTTTGATCTGACTGCGTTGATTTGTCTTCCGAAGTTGGGGCTTTTAAAACAATACTAGGTCTCGGATTTGCCTTCATATAGTTTTTAATTTCATCAGTGGTAATTATTTCTTTTTGATCTTTACCAGTAAGCTTTACGTAGCCACGTTGCAAACTGCATGACCCTAACGTTGTTAGAATCATCAGAAGAAGTATCCTATTTTTTGTTTTCATTATTTATGGATTTAAATATTGTTCCAAACTTAAAGTCTCTTTTTAAAGATATTTTACGGAAAACCGTAAAAGAGCATATT
>PAPI01000001.1 GCA_002708845.1 Leeuwenhoekiella sp. | reverse complement strand
AAAAATGGAGAATTAGAAGATACCAAAGCGATTATACCTGATAGCAGCTATTCGTCTATCTATCAAGCGACCATAGATTTTTGTAAAAAAAACGGCGCATTCGAACCAGCAACAATGGGCACAGTTCAAAATGTTGGTCTTATGGCAAAAAAGGCTGAAGAATACGGGTCACATGACAAAACTTTTGAAATAAAAGAAAACGGAAAGGTATGTGTTGAAAGTAAAGATGGTAAAATTTTATTTACTCACATAGTCTCAACTGGAGATATTTGGAGAATGTGTCTAGTAAGAAATGAGGCTATTAAAGATTGGATAAAACTAGCTATAAATAGAGCAAAATCTACTGGTTTTTCGACGGTGTTTTGGCTAGACAAAGATAGATCTCATGATAAGCAACTAATAAAAGTTGTTGAAGATGAGTTAGGAAAAATTAATACTTCAGAATTGAACATACAAATCCTCTCACCATATAAAGCAACTCTTTTTTCACTAAAAGAAATAAAAAAAGGAAATAATGTAATTTCTGTTTCTGGAAATGTATTAAGAGATTATCTGACAGATTTATTTCCGATATTAGAATTAGGCACAAGTGCTAAAATGCTTTCTATAGTTCCACTAATGAACGGGGGTAAACTTTTTGAAACAGGTGCTGGAGGATCTGCACCAAAACATGTTCAACAGCTGATAAAAGAAAATCACTTAAGATGGGATTCTCTTGGCGAATTTCTCGCAATTTCAGTTGCTCTGGAAGATATTGGTAAAAATAATAGAAACTCCCTAAAACTTTCTGAGTGTTTAAATAAAGCTATAGAAAAACTTCTTATAAATGGTAAATCACCTTCAAGAAAAGTTGGAGAAATTGATAATAGAGGAAGCCATTTTTACTTAGCCTTATATTGGGCAGAATTTCTATCTAATCAAACTGACTGTTTAGATTTAAAAAATCAATTTAAAGATATTTATAAATCTTTATCTGAGAAGGAAAACAATATTATTGATGAGATTAATTCCATACAAGGAACTAAAGTTGATCTGAATGGATATTTTAATACTGATGATGAAAGAACTAAAGAAGTAATGAGGCCTTCTTCAACATTCAATAGTATAATTGATAATATTTAAAAGATTTTGATATAAAAACTACAGAAAAAGACTCAAAATATTCAAAACTTGAACTAAAATCAGTTCGTGAAATTTTATCAGATATTAATTCTGAAGATGCAACTGTTGCTTCATCAGTCAATAAATGTCTCCCACAAATTATAAATTTGGTAAATAAAGCTGTTGAATTAGTATTAGCCGACGGAAGAATTTTTTATATAGGTTCGGGTACTAGTGGAAGACTTGGTATAGTGGATGCTTCAGAATGTTTACCAACATTTGGAATAGGAGATAAAATTATCGGAATTATTGCTGGAGGAGATGCTGCTATTAGAAATTCTCAAGAATTTGCGGAAGATTCAACTGAAGATGCATGGAAAGACTTGATGAAATTTAATGTAAGTAAAAAAGATATTGTAATTGGAATTTCAGCATCTGGCTCAACACCATATGTTTTAGGCGGATTATCAGATTGTAAGAAGATGGGTATTAACACAGGATGTATTACCTGCAATAAAGAATCTCAAATAAGTCTTAATTCAGATTTTCCGATTGAGGTCGTCGTTGGACCAGAATATATCACCGGAAGCTCAAGAATGAAGGCTGGAACAGCTCAAAAAATGATTCTGAATATGATTTCATCATCAGTAATGATAAAACTAGGTAGAGTTTTAGATAATAAAATGATTGACATGAAATTATCAAATAATAAACTCTATGATAGGGCTGTAAGAATCCTAGAATCAATTCTAAATATTAAAAAAGAAGATGCTGAAGAGTTAATTAAAAAATATAAGAATATTAGAATTGCAATAGAAAATCATAAGGAGAAAAAATGAATAAAAGAATTTCAAATTACTTAAAGCTTCTAGTTATTTCATTAATACCAATTTTTATTGGGCCTATTTTAATACATTTTGGAAACTTAAAAGGAAAATATCTAATCACTATCTTAGGGATTATTGTATGTTTAGTGGCAATAGTTATGATATTTATATCATTATTTGGAACAATAAACGAACTATTTAAAAAATGATTCATAATTTTAGCATTTAATTTTCATCAATGATTAAGATTACTTTAAAAGATGGCTCAACCAAGGAATATCCTAAGGGAATTTCTGTTATTTCAATTGCTAAGGATATAAGTGAAGGTTTAGCAAGAAATGTTATTTCTGCTAGCTTTAACGGAAGAACTTTAGAAAATTCTTCAGAAATCACAGAAAATGGTAAAATAGAATTTTACACTTGGGATGATGACGAGGGCAAAAAAGCTTTTTGGCATTCTTCTTCACATGTCATGGCTCAAGCAATAAGTGAATTATTTCCAGGCATAAAATTAACGATTGGTCCTGCAATCACTAATGGTTTTTATTACGATATCGACTTGGAAGATCATAAAATTTCAGAATCAGATTTTTCAAATATTGAAAATAGAATTCTTGAAATATGTAGAGAAAAACACGATTTTAAAATAAGATCTAGTTCAAAAAAGAATGCTGTTGAATTTTATAAGAATGAAAATAATCCTTATAAATTAGAATTGATAAACGACTTAAAAGATGGTGAAATAACATTTTGTGATCATTCCAATTTCACAGATCTGTGTAAAGGCGGTCATATTCCAAATACCTCATTAATAAAGGCTGTAAAAATTCTAAATATTTCAGGTGCTTTTTGGAGAGCTGATCAAAACAACAAACAGTTAACTAGAGTTTATGGAATTTCTTTCCCTAAACAAAAACTTCTTAAAGAGTATTTACAGAATATTGAACAAGCAAAACTTAGAGATCATAGAAAAATAGGAAAAAACTTAAAACTATTTTCATTTTCTAATAAAGTTGGATTAGGACTACCTCTTTGGCTTCCTAAAGGAGTTGATTTAAGGTATAGGCTTGAAAATTTTCTAAGAAAAGCACAAAAAAAGGCTGGTTATCAAATGGTGATGACACCTCATATTGGTAATAAAGAGCTATATGTAACATCAGGTCATTACGATAAATACGGTGAAGACACTTTTCAACCAATTAAAACTCCAAAAGAAAATGAAGAGTTTTATCTAAAACCAATGAACTGCCCACATCATTGTGAAATATATAATTCACAAAAATTTAGCTATAAGGATTTGCCTGTCAGATATGCTGAATTTGGCACAGTATATAGATATGAGCAAAGCGGTGAACTTCATGGACTAACAAGAGTAAGGGGTTTTACACAGGATGATGCACATATATTTTGTACAGAAGATCAACTTGATAGTGAGTTTAAAAATGTAATAGACCTAACACTACATGTTTTTAAAACACTTGAATTAAATGATTTTAGTGTACAAATCTCAATAAGAGATGCTAATAATCAAGAAAAATATATAGGTGATACTGTTGCTTGGGAAAAGTCAGAAAAAGCTATTATAAAAGCGGTTAAAGATAAAAAATTAAAGCATACTATCGAGGAAGGTGAAGCAGCTTTTTATGGACCCAAGCTAGATTTTATGGTTAATGATGCATTAGGAAGAAAATGGCAGCTAGGAACTATACAGGTAGATTATAATTTACCTGAGAGGTTTGACTTAACATATATAGACAATAATAATCAATCTAAAAGACCAGTAATGATCCACAGAGCACCATTTGGAAGCTTGGAAAGATTTATTGCAATTTTACTTGAAAATACTGCTGGAAATTTACCATTATGGCTAACTCCAAGTCAATTCATTATACTTCCAATAAGTGAAAAGCATGAAAAATACTGCAAAAATGTTTTAAATTTGTTAGAAAATAACGAAATTCGCGGCCTGATTGATAACAGAAGTGAGACTATAGGTAGAAAAATTAGAGATGCTGAAATTCAAAAAATTCCATTCATGATAGTGATTGGAGAAAAAGAATCAGATCAAAATTTAATTTCCGTAAGAAGTCATGGAGGTCATGATTATGGAGCAATGAAAGTTGAAGATTTTGTTAAAATCATAGAAGAAAAAACAAAAATTTAAGTTTAATTAAAATAATTAATTATAGCAATTAGAAGAACAGGTAGAGGAAGAAGACCATGGAGGGTTATAAAGACTAATCCACATAAAATTAACGGTGAAATAACCGCTTCTGAAGTAAGATTAGTTGGTGACAATGTTGAAATTGGAGTATATCCAATTCAAAGAGCCCTTTCGAAATCAAACGAACTAGAGTTAGATTTGGTTCAAATTTCTCCAAATGCAGTTCCTCCAGTATGCAAAATAATGGACTATAAAAAGTTTCTTTATGAGCAGAAAAAGAGAGATAAACAACTTAAATCTAAGGCATCAAAAGTAATTGTTAAAGAAATAAGATTTGGACCTCAAACTGATGAACATGATTATGCTTTTAAAAAGAAACATGCAGAAAAATTTTTAAAGGATGGGGCAAAACTCAAAGCTTTTGTTTTTTTCAAAGGAAGATCAATCATTTATAAAGACCAAGGTGAAATATTATTATTAAAATTAGCTCAAGATTTAGAAGAACTAGGGAAAGTTGAACAACTTCCAAAACTTGAAAGCAAGAAAATGATAATGATTATGTCACCAAAAAAAAACTAAATAATTATGCCAAAAATGAAAACTAAATCCAGTGCAAAGAAAAGATTCAAAGTTACTGGAACAGGGAAAATTAAGAGAAAGCATGCTTTCAAAAATCATATCCTTACTAAAAAGTCAAAAAAGAGAAAATTAGCATTGACTCATTCAGGTTTGGTTCACGATAGTGATATGAATAGTATAAAACAACAATTAAGATTAAAATAAGGGATATACACCCCATAAATCTAGGTCAAAAAAGAGTAAATATTTTACCACCTAATTTAAAATTATAAATTATGCCAAGATCAGTAAATTCAGTTGCTTCTAGAGCCCGAAGAAAAAAGGTAATGAAGCAAGCCAAAGGTTACTTTGGAAGACGTAAAAACGTCTACACNGTTGCTAAAAATGCGGTNGAAAAGGCTATGCTTTATGCATACCGNGACCGTCGTCAAAAGAAGAGAAACTTCCGTTCATTATGGATTACCCGTATCAATGCAGGTGCCCGTATGCACGGTATGTCTTATTCTCAGTTTATGGGTAAAGTTAAAGCTGCCAACATCGAGCTTAACCGTAAGGTACTTGCAGATTTAGCTATGAATCACCCGGAAGCTTTTGAAGCAATCGTAAATAAAGTAAAATAAGGCTAACGCCTAATTAATTAACAGTACTCCGCTTAGAACAAAAAACCCGGTCACAAATGACCGGGTTTTTTATTGGCGCAAACCAAAGGCTGTAATTTTTGAAAGCTTATTACGCAGTTAAAACCTTTACTTTTTCCTGAAATATTCAGCTCCTTTTTAATCTGATTAAACCAGCTTTTTATTTCCAGTCAAAGAAAACCACTTTTTCCATATCAGGATGTAAACTTTGCAGTACCGGACAGGTTCTGGCTGTATTTTCAAGAATTCTGCGCTGTTTTTCTTCGGCTATGCCATACAATGTAAGCTTTACTTCGATGCGTGAAATACGGCGTGGCTCTGCGGCCATGACCTTCGTAACTTCGGCAATTGACCCTTTTAAATCAGGGGCGCCCATTTGATTACCTTTTATGCCCATAACGGTAAGCATGCAACTTGCTAATGCTGTCGCGACAGTATCTGTAGGTGAGAACGGCGCTCCCTTGCCATTATTATCAACCGGAGCATCGGTGATAAAGGTGTTTCCTGATTTTAAGTGTTCACACGAAGTGCGCAAATCACCCAAATAAACTACTTTACTGGTCATTAATTAGTCTTTTAAATAGGGGGTTGTATCTATTTCGGGAATTTCAACCACAATCTCTTTCAGGTCCTCTCCAAACTTTAAAATATAGGCTGAATTGTTGTAGTAACCCGAAGAAACCGGATCCTTTATGTAATGGAATTTGTTCTCTACATACTGTGTGCTGTAACCGGCGTTGGCAGCAGCATATAAACTTTCTGCAGCAGCAAGACGAAGCAGTGTGTCAAAGGTCAGATCATAACCTCTCACCGCATAACTGCTGGGTACGTAACCGTATTTGGCTTTATAAGCATTTATAAATGAAAGCTGATTCTCGGTATAGGCGCGGTCTACAGAAGGAAAGTGAAAATTGAGTTTCATTAGAGTAATGTTTGAAACATCATCACTCTCATAAGCCGAACCTTTATCTGTAGTGAGTAAAGTTATTTTTTTACTTCCCAATTGGGTTGAAAGACTTGTAGTCACATTACTTATTAGCGCGATATCGTTGCTTTCAAGAATTACCCAGTTCTCAATAGTTGAAGACAATTTAGAGGCAAGATTTGCAGCACTTATATAACCGGCTCCGTTTTCACCTTTGGGAAAAACAACCTTAGCGTCCGGATACAGAGTTAATATTTCTGCTTTTGCAGCCTGATTTTTACCGTCTGCTATGATCACGATATTCTTTCCTCTTCCCTCCTGCTTGATAAAACGCAACATTTGCTCCTTTAAAATTCTATCACCCGGTCTAGATTGAAACAGGTTAGCCTGCATGTCAATCTCCGGAACAATAGGTGAAACCACCGGTATTGCACGATCGCGTAGTAAGCGACTGGCCTTCTCAACATTTGAAGTTAATAAAGGACCTATGACCACATTCATCTTGTCAAAATTATTATTGCGTATGAGTGATTCAATTTTCCGATCATTAGTCGCCTGTCCGTCTGTACGATTATATTGAGTATCGTAAACGTGCAAGTTGGTGGAAATACCGAGCGCTTTCGCTGAATCTACTGCCATTAGAACACCACTGTAAAAATCTAAAGCTATATTCATCACCCGATCACGCTTTAAAACCTGTCTGGCAATATCACTCGTATCAGTCTGAGTTGTTCCTAAATTAAAAGGCAACATCACCGCTACATTTTTAGTACTGAGATTGGTAAGGTTATCTGAAAGTGTTACCGCACCGCCACTTACATCAAGACTCACTTCATCAGAGAGCTTGCTTTTCGGTAATTTCAGAATCATCCCGTTTTTAAGACCTTCCTTTAGCGCCGGATTTAACCTGAGCAGTTGCTCCTCGGTCATATCCCAACGACGAGTAAGCGTAAAAAGGGTCTCTTTTGGTTTGACCTCATAAAACGCGTAGGTATCATCCTCGAGGACTGCATCGTTGGTATAGGATTTATCAGGTACATTTAAAATCGCTCCGATCTTAAGCCCATCCTTAATTTCAGGATTCATGGTTTCCAACTCTTCAATCGTAATGCCATACATTGAAGCCAAACCATATTTGGTTTCTTTCGGCTTAACAATATGCTTCCGATTTGTAACTGCCGGTTTACCACTTTCTTCTGAAGCTTCGTTCTGTGTAGTTGAATTTGGTATTTTTACCACTTCGCCACTTCTTAATTCGGCAGTATAAAGATGTTTGTTATAACGCTTAATATCGGTTTCTGAAACTTCGTACTTTTTAGATAATTTGTATAGCGTTTCGCCTTTGGCTACTGTATGCAAAATAAATTTACCGTCTGCACTAACTTCAGAAGCACCGGGATCAGACTTTCCTCCGGGCAGAATCAAAACAAGCCCAGGATAAATTCGGCTTTTTGCTTCCGGATTCAGTCTATAGATTTCATAAACAGTGACATTGTATTTATTGGCAATTGCCGAAATGGTTTCCCCCTCCTGTACCCGATGGCTCGAATAGGTTTTCTGACCTAAACTTGAACAGCTATAAACCAAAAAAAGGAATAGAAACAGAACACTTAAGTTTCTCATTATTTTCAAATTATTTCTAAAGAACAGTACCAATACCATACCTAATTTTTTAGGAGCTGTAAACGCGCGGTTTACAGCAAATTATTCCCACTCTATAGTTGCAGGCGGTTTTGAACTGATGTCATAGACTACTCTATTAACGCCCTTAACTTTATTTATTATATCATTAGAGACTTTTTGAAGAAAGTTATAAGGTAAGTTGACCCAATCTGCGGTCATCCCATCTGTACTTTCAACAGCCCGCAATGCCACACACTTCTCATAGGTGCGCTCATCGCCCATTACACCTACCGAATCTACAGGCAAGAGCATCGCACCAGCCTGCCATACCTGATCATAGAGTCCCCAATCGCGCAAACCGTTGATAAAAATGGCATCTACTTCCTGTAAGATACGCACTTTCTCAGCGGTAATATCGCCAAGAATTCGAATGGCGAGACCAGGTCCTGGGAAAGGATGCCTGCCCAACAAAGTAGGATTCATATCCATACTCGCGCCCACGCGACGTACTTCATCTTTAAAAAGCATACGTAAAGGCTCTACCACCTGTAGTTTCATAAAATCAGGCAAACCTCCCACATTATGGTGTGATTTAATGGTTGCCGAGGGACCTCCGGTAGCAGAAACCGACTCAATAACATCCGGGTATATGGTACCCTGAGCCAGCCATTTTGCATTTTCAACCTGATGGGCTTCATCATCAAAAACCTCAATAAATACACGCCCTATGGTCTTGCGCTTTTCTTCAGGATCACTCTTGCCGGCAAGGGCATCCAGAAAACGTTTTGAAGCATCTACTCCTTTTACGTTTAATCCCATGCCTTCATACTGCTTAAGTACTTCGGTGAATTCATTTTTTCGAAGCAGACCGTTGTTTACAAAAATACAATGCAGATTTTTGCCTATAGCCTTATGCAATAACATCGCGGCAACCGAGCTGTCTACACCTCCTGACAGACCTAAAATTACCTTATCATCACCCAGCTTCTTCTTCAGTTGGTCTACTGTGGTGTCTACAAAGCTATCAGGCGTCCAGCTCTGCTCGACTCCGGCAATAGTAACCAGAAAGTTTTCAAGTATACGTTTGCCGTCTGTTGAATGATAAACTTCAGGATGGAACTGAATGGCATAGGTTTCTTCGCCTTCAATGCGGTAGGCAGCATATTCCACATCGTGTGTACTGGCTAGTTTTACCGCTCCTGTTGGTAATTTTTTAATCGTATCGCTATGGCTCATCCAAACCTGGCTACCCGCTTCAACACCTGCAAAAAAGGCTTCATTTGCTTTTACTGAAGAGAGATTAGCTCTTCCGTATTCACGGGTGTTGGACTGCCCTACTTCACCTCCATGAAAATGAGCCAGATATTGCGCTCCGTAACATACGCCTAGCATCGGTTTCTTACCACGTATTTGCGATAAGTCCGGGTGTGGGGCGTCTTCTGCTCTTACAGAACTGGGTGATCCCGAAAGTATAACTGCTTTATAGCTGCTTAAGTCTTCGGGTAATTTGTTGTAGGGTTTAATTTCGCAGAAAATGTTGAGCTCCCTGATGCGTCTTGCAATCAATTGGGTGTACTGCGAACCAAAGTCTAGAATGAGTACGTTATTTTGCATAGGCAAAAATAGTATTTCTATCTAATCTGAAAGTCTGAAAATGCTGCCAAATTTTCAATAAGATTTTCACAGGAAGGCAGCTTCTCATTCATTTGTAGGACAACAAATAATGAGGAAGAATTCGACTTAACTTCTGGTCGGTAATCCTAAAAAGGATTCCGACAACAGATTTTTGACTTAAAAAATGGTATTTTATCCCTAAAATAAAATTTCCAGCTAGAAAATAGCTCTTAAATCTTTACTAAATTGCCAGTTTTGAAGCCATTCTTACAATTAATTCCCATTATAATCGGATTAAGTTCACAAAAAAATAAACATTTGCTATATTTTCATTTTTTAATAGGAAAAAACCGCTTAAAGTATAACTAAAAACAATATAACCGATAAAAAAAACTATATTTGTTAAAATATAACTTAATAGTCCCTAAGCTAACTTAAATGTCTATATCTAAACAACTTAAATCCCTTCGGGAGCAGGCTGCATTATCGCAGAAAAAAGTAGCTGCTGAACTGGGTATCACCCAGGGAGCCTACTCCCTCATTGAAAATGGTCAAAATTCTATCACAACCGATCATTTACTTACTTTGAGCCGTCTGTACAGTGTACCCACTGATCGCATCTTAAAAGGATCCCACAACTCAGTTATGATTAATGGTTCAAACGGTTTTGTACCTCTGATTGATGTAGAAGCTCGTGCAGGCTTTATTGATAACAGAGATAACGAGCAATGGCTTTCTACGCTTGCCATGTTTAAATTACCCGGATACGAGCCTGTAGAAGGTCAAAAACTGTTTGAGGTTGAAGGAGACAGTATGATGCCTACCCTAATGCACGGAGACATCCTCATCACCCAACATGCAGATGATCTTAGCGAAATATTAGATGGCTCTGTCGCGGTGATTGTGACTCCAAAATCGGTGCTTACAAAGCGCATAAAAAAAGACCTGAATAATGACGCCATAATTCTTATTAGTGACAATAGTAAGTACGAGAGCATTTCCTATAAGCTTGACAACATCCTTGAGATACTCATTGTGCGTGGTAAAATTACCAGTTCGCTAAATGTAATTGATATGGATGCCAATAACCGCGTTAAGCATTTGGAAAGTCAGGTAGATAAATTACAGAGTGACATGAGTAAACTCATTGAAAAGATTAATAAACTGGTTTAATTCAACAAACTTAAGCATAAAAAAACCGGCAAATAGCCGGTTTTTTTATACATAGTATCTAAAACTTATTGTCTCGAAACAACTGCTCTTGGGAAGGAAAGCGTATTAAGATCCATCCCCTGAGTCTCAGGATACAGGCCATTACTTGCTGCAGGATTCACTAACGGCTGAACCACAAAAGGCTTAGTGTCGTCAAAATCTGGAAATGGTTCTACGGAAATAAATATTCTCTCCGACCTGAGGTCAGGTGGGTTATTAAAACCAAAACCTGGTACAGAAAGTATTGTCATATTTACAAAATCTTCCCCTGGAAATAGAGGAGCATCATTATCCGTAGCACTAAAAGCAGGAGAACTGTCTTTTCCTGATGGCGACCTAAATTTTCCGGTGCTCAACAAAATTGTTTGATTTGAAGCGTTAGTAGTTTCAACCCATCCCTCATATCTCCAACCTTCAGGTAATGTTGGCAAATTAAGACCAGCCTGAGGATTACCACTATTAGGTCTTAAAAACCACACTCCATTCTGATTATTGTTTGCATTATCATCTGTAGGCGTCCACAGGGTAAAAACTCCAGATGCATTTGAGAAACTTCCTAGCGATCCTTCAATAGTTAAATCTGCTGAATTTCCATTAAAATTACCAGATAGTATAACGGTATTGCTTATCTCGGGAGAAGGGTCATTACCCGGTTCAATACTTACCTTAATTCCAGATGCATTATCGACCTGTCCTGTCAATGCTGAAAATTTCTGACCATTATTTAGTTTTCTAAAACGCCCCATAGATATGTTTTCACCTCCCGAAACCAGCCAAACCTGATATTCGGAATCTGCTGGTAATTGCTCAAGGCGAGTTACAGATTCTAAAGTCACTGTAGTACGATCTACGGTATCATCGCTACCTGAACACGAGGCCAGTAGACCCGCTGTTAGAATGGCGATTAAGTTCAATTTTTTCATAAGTAGTTTTTAATTTAAGTTGTTCTGATTTGTTAACGCAAAGAGCGGTAAAAAATTTCAATAAAAAAACCAAACTACCCTAAAGTAGTTTGGTTTTAAGAACTATTTAATAGTATATCTTAAGCGTTTTGCTTTTTGATAAGATTTAAAGCAGACCCCTCACGGTACCACGCGATTTGCGCGTCATTATAAGTGTGATTTGCCATAATGGTATCCTTGCTTCCGTCCGCATGAGTTACTTCGATAGTAAGCGGTTTATCTGGAGCAAAATCTTCAATATCTACAAAGCTGAAGGTGTCATCCTCCTGAATCAAATCGTAGTCATTTTCATTAGCAAAAGTTAAGCCCAGCATTCCCTGTTTTTTCAGGTTTGTCTCGTGTATACGAGCAAATGACTTCACAAGAACTGCAGCAACACCTAAGAAGCGAGGCTCCATCGCAGCGTGCTCTCTTGATGATCCTTCACCATAGTTGTGGTCACCCACAACAATCGTTTTGATTCCTTTGGCCTTATACTCACGTTGCGTATCTGGTACACCACCATATTCGCCCGTAAGTTGGTTTTTTACAAAGTTTGTTTTCTTATTGTAAGCGTTTACAGCACCAATCAGACAGTTATTAGAAATGTTGTCTAAGTGACCGCGGTAACGCAACCAGGGACCAGCCATTGAGATGTGATCTGTTGTGCACTTACCAAAAGCTTTAATAAGCAACTTCACTTCTTTAAGTTCTGAATCTTTAATAGGCACAAAAGGCTCTAACAATTCAAGACGCTCACTGTCTTCTGCAACTTTCACCTCTACCGAACTACCATCTTCTGTAGGAGCAAGATATCCGTTTTCGTCAACAGCAAAACCTTTTGGAGGCAATTCTAAACCTTGAGGCACATCTAATTTAACTTCCTGACCGTCTTCATTTAATAAAGTGTCGTTCAAAGGGTCAAAATCCAAACGACCCGATATTGCTATTGCAGCTACCATCTCTGGCGAACCCACAAAGGCGTGGGTATTCGGGTTACCGTCTGCACGCTTAGAGAAGTTCCGGTTGAAAGAATGAACAATCGTATTTTTTTCATCTCCTTTACGGTCGCTACGATCCCATTGACCTATACACGGTCCACAAGCATTCGTAAATATTGTAGCGCCAAGATTCTCAAATACTTCAAGCAAACCATCGCGCTCTGCAGTAAAGCGTATTTGCTCAGAACCCGGATTTATACCGAAGTCTGATTTAGGCTTGAGTTTTTTATCAATTGCTTGCTGTGCAATAGAAGCTGCACGCGATAAATCTTCGTAAGAAGAGTTGGTACACGAACCGATAAGACCCCAATCTACCTTAATTGGCCAGTCATTTTCCTTGGCTTTTTTACCCAATTCTCCTACTGGTGTAGCTAAATCTGGAGTAAAAGGACCATTAAGGTGTGGTCTTAATTCAGAAAGGTTGATTTCAATAACCTGATCAAAATATTGCTCAGGATTTGCATACACCTCGTCGTCACCGGTAAGGTATTCTTTAATTTCGTTTGCAGCATCTGCAACATCGGCACGGTCTGTAGCTCTTAGGAAACGCTCCATCGACTCATCGTAACCAAAAGTTGAAGTAGTTGCTCCAATCTCAGCACCCATATTACAGATAGTACCTTTACCCGTTGCGGAAAGATTTTTTGCACCTGGGCCAAAATATTCAACAATAGCTCCGGTTCCTCCTTTTACAGTAAGTATGCCTGCTACTTTTAGAATAACGTCTTTAGAAGCGGTCCAACCATTAAGCTCCCCGGTTAATTTAACTCCGATTAGTTTTGGGAATTTAAGCTCCCAGGGCATACCGGCCATTACATCAACAGCATCTGCCCCACCTACTCCAATAGCTACCATACCAAGACCCCCAGCATTTACCGTGTGACTATCAGTACCTATCATCATTCCTCCTGGGAATGCATAATTCTCAAGAACAACCTGGTGAATAATACCTGCACCCGGTTTCCAAAAACCAATACCGTATTTATTAGAAACAGACTCCAGAAAGTCGAACACCTCGTTACTAGTCTCGTTTGCACGTTTTAAATCTTTTGCTGCACCTTGTTTTGCCTGGATCAGGTGATCACAGTGCACGGTTGTAGGCACAGCTACGTTTTTCTTACCGGCCTGCATAAACTGCAACAAAGCCATCTGAGCAGTCGCATCCTGACAAGCGATACGATCTGGAGCAAAATCTACGTAGTCTTTACCCCTTACGAAGGCTTTATCCGTTTTGCCATCCCATAAGTGAGAATATAATATTTTTTCTGCCAGAGTTAAGGGTTTGCCTGTAACTTCGCGGGCTGCATCTACGCGCTCAGCGATTTTACTGTAAACCGATTTGATCATATCGATATCAAATGCCATATCTAAAGTTTAGTTTAATATAAAATTGAATTTCGTGTCTGCCCGAAAGCGTGCGAAAATTACGAAAAACCCCTCAAAATAAGAAGCCTCTGAGAAGATAACCTGTTTTTATGTAATTGCGTGTAATCGTTTCGATTTACTAAAAAATATATCGTTTTCGTTGACTGATTTTCAGTATTTGTTAATGAGACGATTAACTTCTCAGAAACTACGAAAACTCACCCTATTTAGAGTGGCTCTATATTAGTTAAAGAAGGGCTTTAATAATCTCCTGAAGCGTCAGGCCTTCGGCTTCTGCTTTATAATTCTTAATCAATCGATGGCCTAAAATACCCTGAGCTACTGCCTGCACATTTTCAATATCAGGAGAATATTTTCCGTGCATGGCGGCGTGGGTTTTGGCTGCAAGAATCAAGTTTTGTGAAGCTCTTGGTCCTGCTCCCCAATCAATATAATCTTTTACAAGCTGGGGTGCATCTGCAGCATTGGGCCTGGTTTTACCAACCAGTTTAACTGCATATTCCACAACATTATCCGCTACGGGTATACGACGTATAAGATGTTGATAATCTATAATTTCAGAGGCTTTAAATAATGGGCTCACCGAAGTAGTCTGATCTGCAGTAGTTGCCTTAACGATGGCCACTTCTTCCTCGTAGGTAGGATAAACCAGATTAATCGCAAACATAAACCGATCAAGCTGAGCTTCGGGCAAGGGATAGGTTCCCTCCTGCTCAATTGGGTTTTGCGTCGCCAAAACAAAGTAAGGAGCATCCAGTTTGTATTGTTTACCGGCTACCGTTACCGCTTTTTCCTGCATGGCTTCAAGCAGGGCTGCCTGAGTTTTAGGTGGTGTACGGTTGATCTCATCTGCAAGGATGATGTTTGAAAAAACGGGACCTTTTAAAAATTTAAACGTACGTTTTTCATCCAAAATTTCTGAACCCACAATGTCACTGGGCATCAGGTCTGGTGTAAATTGAATACGCTTGAAATCAAGACCCAGTGCCTGAGCAATTGTATTAACCATTAGGGTCTTTGCCAGACCGGGAACACCGATTAAGAGCGCGTGCCCCCCTGAAAAAATCGAAATAATTATTTGCTCAACAACCTCATCCTGGCCAATGATTACGTGACCAATTTCTTTTTTAAGATCTTTAAAGCGGTTTACAAGAGCGTCGATTGCCTTGGCGTCAGACATATTATTAATTCTTTTTCCAGTTACTAGTGTAATCGCAAGATCTGTAATCGCCATTTAACTTGATGTAAGTCTCAGCAATTTTTTCATTCTGCCACTTTTCAATAGCCTTGATTTGCTTGGCTTGTAACGCGAAGTTTTTAATTTTCACATAGTCGATTACAAAATCTGCTTCGTGTTCTTCAATACGATCAGATACTGTATAAATTTCATAACGGGTTTTACCGGTACGGGTGGGATTGTTAAACGGAATGGATACCTCACCCTGCTTTAAATTCTGAACTTTAGGATACAATTCTGTTGGCAGGTTTTTCAATTCAAACATACGATCCTGAGTAACCGGATTGATCATAATACCGCCGTCACTTGCTGTTTCTTTTTCATCTGAAAATTCTTTAGCTGCTTCTTCAAATGTAATTTCACCGGCTTCAATGCGCGACTTTATTTTATCAATTTTTTCCTTTGCTTCCGCTTCGGCTTGCGAAGTCACTTTAGGAATACGTAAAATATGTCTCAAATCAATTTTCTGACCGCGTATTTTTTCAACCTTTATTATATGGAAACCAAATTCAGTCTCAAAAGGTTTACTCACTTCTCCTTCCTGCAGGCTAAAGGCCACATCTCTAAACTCTTTTACGAACTGAGATTTACGATCTACATCCCGTATAAGACCACCATCCCCGCGTGTAGATTCATCTTCAGACCATAAAACTGCTTTGGTTGCAAAACTGCTTCCATTTTCTAAGATATCGTCCCGATACCCGTTAAGCTGGTCAATCACTTTATCCTTTTCTTCCTGAGGAACCTCAGGAATAATTTGAATCTTTGAAATCTCAAGCTCTACACCAAACTGGGGCAGGCCGTCCTTTTCCAGTTGTTTGTAGTACTCCCGTATTTCTTCCGGAGTAACCTCAATTTCTTCCACGATCTTCTGCTGCATAGCTTTAGCTAGTTCCTGATTACGGTTTAATTCAAAGAGATCTTTACGCAAATCCGCCATTTTTTCCTTACGGTAAAAACGTAAAACCTTTTCTTCAGACCCCAACTGATTGATGAAATAGTCAATCTGCTGCTGTGTATAGGAGCGAACCTGATCCTCAGAAATCATTACACTATCAATAACAGCGTGATGTGCATAGAGTTTATCTTCCATCAGTTTATCAAGAACCTTGCAGTTCGATAAATCCTGAGTTTCTACTTTTTGTTGTTTGAGCGACTCTATAGCCTGCTGAATGTCACTCTCCAGAATAACATACTCCCCCACAACCGCAGCTACACCATCTACTTTAAAAGTGGTTCCGGTGGTAAGCGGTTTATCAGTAGCCTGTGCCACTTCCTCTTCAGATTGGGTATTAATAATTTCCTGTGCACTTGCCGAGACTGCTGCAAGGCAAACAAGCAAACTAAATGCTCCGTTAATTATAGATTTCAAATTGTTTATTTTTAATTGCATCTTTCGTTATATCCTTTTCTAACTCTTTTATCAACTCCAGTTTTCTGCGGTTTAGCAAAATTTGCTTAACCGTAGGTTTAACATACTCTAAAGGGGCTTCATCATTGCGTTTAAGCCGGTCTTTCACAGCGATCAAATATAGCCCTAATGAATCACGCAACTGAATAAAATCAGTTTTATTTAAAAGCCGGTCACTGTTCTCCATATTTACAGGAGGAATTGTTGTTACTACTTTATCCAGGCGTATCCACGTAGAGTCGTTCAAATAATGTGCCTTAAACTGAACGGCTATCGAATCGAGATAGCGCTGGTCGTCTTTATTATAACGAATGAATTTACTTTTTATCGTTTCGATATTATAATCATTTTCATTCAACTGAATATAGCGCAACTTCAATAAATTTTCATTCAACTTAAAATTTTCAGTATTATTCTCATAAAAAGCAATGGCTTCAGTATCAGTCACCGTACTATCCATATTACGAGCTACCAACGCATCTTTATAAGCCTGGGCGTACAAATCTGACTTATATTGAGTAACAAGATCCTCTAAACGCTGCTGCTCATCAACCGAAATATTAAGCTTAGCACCTTTCATCAAAAGCTTTTGAGTTGCCCAGCGCGTGATAAAGCTTGAAACAACCAGCGTACTGTCTTCGGTACTCATCCCCGGCACGATCAATTCGTCGATATCGCTTTGATACAAATACTCCTCACCTACACGTGCAACCGGTTGGCCTGCAGGTTTTGTGGTCTTGAAATATTCGCAGGAATTAAAAAAGCCTGCTATGAACAATCCTAAAATAACTAATGCAAAACGGTATCTCATAGTTTAAGCAAGTCTGAACCTCTTTTGACAGCTTTGATTATTCCTAAAGACCTCCAGGAAAACTTGCTGTTGCATAATTTTTAAATTGGCAAAATTAAACAATATCTATAAGACCGCACTATTAAAGTCTTTCAGGTAAATTGTAGCAGCAAAACAATCTTTAAGCAAAATTTAAATCAGCTTAAGACCAAAGGTTTAAACATACATCTCTTCAACTCTAAAACTGTTGTTAAAAATGTATGTTATCAATTCAGCCAATTGCTAAAACTTACATTTGTAATTTAAAAATTGGACTATGAAGTATACACATAAGATTCTCATTGACCTGCCTCTAACCGATACAACGGCTAAAATGGATAGTCTGGAAAATTTAAAAAAATGGCAGGAAGGCTTGGTTGAAGCTACAGTAATTTCCGGGAAATTTGGAGAAGAAGGTGCTAAGACACGCTTAAAATATGATTTTGGTTCACGAAAAATGACGCTTATTGAAACCATCATCAAGACCGATATGCCTCACGAGCTTATAGCCTCCTATACGACAAAGGGAGTCTATAATTTGCAACACAACCGCTTTAACGCTACTGAAGACGGTAAAACGATCTGGGAATCTGATAGTACCTTTAAATTTGAGGGTTTGGGAATGAAACTAGTAGGTCTTTTATTTCCGAAAAGTTTTAAAAAACAATCTTTAAAATATATGAAAGATTTTAAATCATTCGCAGAGGCCGAAGCAACTACTTAATTATGGAAAAAATAAAACTCATCTGGGATTTTAGAGGAGCCGATGCACATCAAATTGCAGAGCATCACGTTAAACACCTCAAAGAATACGCAACAGCAAACGGATTGAACGAAAATGCAACAGGAGTAGAAAAAATGAGTCCTTTATATAGTTTGGCATTTTTTGTGGTAGAAAAACAAAATATGCGGGTGGTACGAGATGCTTTACGCCCTCACCGCGGGGAATATGTAGAATAGGTAAGCCATCATTTACAAAAGGATCAGTTAAGAATGCTTTCCCTGTTTTTTCGCTAATAGCGAAAAAAAAACTTTGATAGGTAATACGCTTTTTTATCTTTGCCCGTGGTTTTTGAAAAAAGCCCTGATAATTAGAAACAAAAATGCCTGAAAAGGCAAAAAAAACAGAAGAATGAAAAAATTTATTTTACCTCTGGTACTATTTTTTGTGAGCTTGAGCGCAATGGCTCAATCCAAGGTAGGTACCATTGACAGTGACCTGGTTATTGCCAGCCTTGATGAGGTTGCACAGGTACAAAAAGACCTTGAAACGTATGGAGCAGATTTAGACCGACAATTTAAAGAACTGGTTAGTAAATATCAGGCAGCTGTAGAAGCCTACCAGAAAGTTGAAGCAACTGCTACCGAAGATGATAAGCAAAAGAAACAGGAGGAGATTGTAGGAATGGAGCAGGACATTCAGCGTTTCAGACAAAACTCTCAGGGATTAATTCAAATCAAGCAAAACGAATTGATGCAGCCTTTGTATCAAAAAGTAGGACAGGCACTTGATGCAGTTGCACGCGAGCAAAACTACACTCAGGTTTTAACGCTTAACGCCGGTGTTGCGTATTTTGATCCTGCATTAGACATTACTGATGATGTGGCTAAAAAACTTGGAGTTACGCTTAAATCAGGAGAAGAAAACGGAGGACAATAATTTTCCGGATTTCCCAAAAAGATAAAGACCGCTCAATTGCGGTCTTTTTTTATGTTCAGTTTTCCATCAAATTCAAAAAAAAATCTGCATTATTCGAGGCTGATTTTTAGTATTAGGGATTTAAAACTAATTACCTACTGTAATTAGGAGATTCTTTAGTAATAGTAACATCGTGCGGGTGGCTTTCGTGAATACCACTAGCGGTTATCTTGACAAAACGACCGGTTTCTTTTAAAGTGGCAACATCTTTAGCCCCACAGTAGCCCATTCCGGCTCTAAGACCACCTATAAATTGGTGAACACTTTCATAAAGTTCACCTTTATAAGGTACGCGTCCCACAATACCTTCAGGTACCAGTTTCTTAATATCATCTTCCACATCCTGAAAATAGCGGTCTTTTGATCCTGTTTTCATCGCTTCCACAGAACCCATACCGCGATAGGTCTTGTACTTACGACCTTCGTAAATGATAGTTTCGCCCGGAGATTCTTTAGTCCCGGCTAAAAGAGAACCCAGCATTACGCAGTCCGCGCCTGCAGCAATCGCCTTTGGGATATCTCCCGTGTAGCGAATACCTCCGTCTGCAATAACCGGTACGCCGGTACCTTTTAAAGCAGCTCCAACTTCGAGCACAGCACTAAACTGCGGGAAACCTACTCCGGCAACTACACGTGTGGTGCAAATTGAACCCGGACCGATACCCACCTTAACAGCGTCTGCACCCGCTTCAACTAAATATTTTGCTGCTTCTGCAGTGGCGATATTACCAACTACAACGTCAAGCTGTGGAAATTTATCTTTAACAGCTTTAAGAACTTTTACCACACCCTGAGTATGACCGTGAGCCGTATCAATTACTACTGCATCTACCCCGGCATTAACTAAAGCTTCTACCCGTTCTACGGCATCTGCAGTTACACCAACGGCAGCAGCAACACGCAGTCTTCCGTATGTATCTTTATTTGCTATAGGTTTTTGGGTAAGTTTGGTAATATCTCTAAAGGTAATTAAGCCTATGAGTTTATTTTCATCGGTTACCACCGGTAACTTTTCAATCTTATTTTCCTGTAAAATTACTTCAGCTTCACCTAAAGAAGTTCCTTCTGCAGTGGTCACCAGATTCTCAGAAGTCATAACCTCGATAATAGGACGCTGATTGTCTTTTTCAAAACGTAAATCCCGGTTGGTAACAATACCTACCAAACGTCCTTCATCATCTACAATAGGAATACCGCCGATGCTGTGCTCGGCCATAAGACGCTTGGCGTCTTTTACAAAGGCATCACGCTTTAAAGTAACAGGATCGATAATCATCCCGCTTTCTGCACGCTTTACGCGACGCACCTTAACCGCCTGCTGCTCGATTGTCATGTTTTTGTGCAATACACCTATTCCGCCTTCGCGAGCCATGGCAATAGCCATTCGAGACTCGGTTACCGTATCCATAGCAGCAGATACAATTGGCACGTTTAAGGTGATATTGCGTGTAAATTTTGACTGAATACTGACTTCGCGGGGAAGCACTTCAGAATAAGCAGGAACCAGGAGTACGTCGTCGTAGGTAAGACCTTCTCCTAAAATTTTTGTTTCGTGAGCAGTCATTGCAATTAAGATTTAATTGCGTGCAAATATACTGCTAAATTCTCAAACCTAGAGCTCTTCTGGCATTTAATAAAAATAGAACTTGACAGCTGTTATTTTTATTTGAAATAAGTCTAAATAAATTTGGTGGGTTTATACCCGACTATTATTTTTGCGGCAATAAAACTATTAGTATTCAGTCTAAATAAGATTAATAATGTTCAAACCGCTTTCCATCCTATTAACCGCCACAGTTATTTTAACCTCATGCTCATCAGAAGATGATGCCGGTGACATAAATCCCGTTTTAGAAATCCCTCAGGATTATACATTTAACCGCGAAGGTAATTCTACTGTTAGTTTTAACGGGCAAACTACACGAATCAAAATGTCTGAAGAGATTGTGAGTAGTTTTACAGATTTTGACAATGCCACTGAAGCTTCTATAATGGCTCAGTTTGCACATACAGCCGGGAACGCTGATTTTAGTGATGCTGACCTCAATGCTTCAGATAAAAATGTACGTAGTAAAGTTGCCGCATCAGTTGACTATTACAATACAAATGCTGTAGAAAGCCAGGCTATCAAGAGCACCTTTGACGATTATATAAGCAAACAGGTTTCTGAAGTATTCCCAAATCAAAATACCTTAGCAGTTGCCGGTACAGCCGGTCAAATCGCAGATGGAACCCGCACCCGTTATGTTTCGGCACAGGGGCTTGAATACAATCAGGCATTTGCCAAAGGACTACTTGGAGCCTTAATGACCGACCAAATATTGAATAACTATCTGAGCGTAACTGTTCTTGATGAAGGTGAAAACCGCGCAAATAACAGTGCAGGCATTACCGCTGAAGGCTCAAGCTACACCACTATGGAACACAAATGGGATGAGGCTTACGGCTATCTCTATGGCGCCTCTCAGGACCCTGCAAATCCTAATGCCACAATAGGCGAAGATGACAAATTCTTAAATGAATATATAGGGCGCGTAAATGATGATGCAGATTTTAATACTACGGCTGAAACCATTTTTGAAGCTTTTAAAACCGGTCGTGCTGCAATTGTCGCCGCTGATTATATGACCCGCGATGCTCAGGCTGCAATCATTCGTGCTGAAGTTTCTAAAGTAATCGCAGTACGTGGCATTTACTACCTGCAACAGGCAAAAACAAAAATTGAAGACGGCAATCAAACCGGAGCATTCCACGGCTTGTCTGAAGCTTACGGCTTTATCTACAGCTTACAATTCACCCGAAATCCACAAACAGATGCCCCCTATTTAAGCGCTACAGAGGTTACCGCTTTGTTAGACCAACTTATGGGCGATGGCGCAAATGGCTTCTGGGATCTTACCCCAGAAACTATTGATGCGGTTTCTGAAAGTATTGCGTCAGCATTTGATTTTACAGTAGCTCAGGCTGCCAGTATAGACTAATGATTCACCAACTTTGAAGTATTTTTGCACTCCAAAAAAATAAATAGATGAAAAAAATTCATTCCGTATTAACCTTAGTTGCTTTGGTCGGCTTTATGAGCTGTACCTCAGACAGCAGCGATGACACCGGACAGGGACAAACCGATCAGTTTGATCGGGAAGCAATGCTCGTAAACTGGGCAGACAACATCATCATCCCTTCCTATGAGGCTTTTGACGCAGAAGCAAAAGCTTTAAAGGCTGCAGCAGATGCTTTTGTCGCAACACCTGATGCCAATACACTTAATGATTTACGTACAGCCTGGGAATCTGCTTATTTTTCATTTCAGAATGTCGAAATGTTTGACATTGGTAAGGCCGAGGAAGTACGCTTCAGTTACCGGCTAAACACCTACCCTACCAATGCCGCAGAAATCACCTCGTCTATTGAAAGTGGGAACTACGATCTGGCTTTGCCTTCAATGGTAGATGCACAGGGATTTCCGGCGCTTGATTATCTGCTTTTTGAATTAGGAGATAGCGATTCAGAAGTCTTGGATTTTTATACAACAGATGCAAATGCTGAAAATTACAAAACATACCTAAGCGATCTCACAGCGAGTATGGCTGATCTTACGACTACGATACTGGCCGACTGGAAAAACAGTTTTCGCGGAAGCTTTGTAAGCAATACGTCTTCTTCTGCTTCTGGTTCTGTAGATAAACTGGCTAACGATTATATTTTTTACTACGAAAAATTGCTAAGAGCCGGTAAAGTGGGAATTCCTGCAGGTATTTTCTCCAATGAGGTTTTGCCTGAAAAAGTTGAAGCCTATTACAAAGAGGATTTATCAAAAGATCTTTTGCTGGAAGCGCTTACCGCTACTCAGAATTTCTTTAACGGCAAGGCATTCAACAAGTCGGGCTCAGGAGCTTCTTTTAAAGCCTATCTTGATTATTTGAATACCATTAAAAACGGTAGTGATCTTAGTGGTCTTATCAATGGTCAGTTTGACGCAGCACGAGAACAAGCCAATGCACTAAACGACAGCTTTGTAGTTCAGATTGAGACCAACAACGATGCTTTGTTAGAGACGTATAATGAATTGCAGCGTAATACGATTTTAATGAAAATCGATATGCTTCAGGCGCTTGACATTAATGTGGATTATGTAGATGCAGATGGTGATTAATGCATAGTTCAATCTCAAAATATTTGAATCAAAATACAGAGGCCGCTCCATTAGCGGTCTTTCGTATTTTGTTTGGTTTAATGATGCTATTGAGCATTATTCGATTTTGGGCTAACGGATGGATTAAAAAACTCTACCTCGATCCTGATTTTCACTTCACCTATTACGGCTTTAGCTGGGTACAGCCTTTAGGCAACTTTACGTATGTCATTTTTGCCCTCTGTGCCCTCGCTGCCCTGGGAATTGCTTTGGGATACCGCTACAGATGGTCTGTGTTGGTGTTCTTTCTGAGCTTTACCTACATCGAGTTGATGGACAAAACCACCTACCTCAATCATTATTATTTTATTACCTGCCTGTCCTTTTTAATGCTGTTTTTAGAGGGTGGAGCATACTTTTCGCTAGATGCCTACCGTAAAAAACAAGCATTTAACTTAGTACCAAAGTGGAATATCGACAGTATTAAACTCCTCCTGGGGATCGTTTACTTTTATGCCGGTCTGGCAAAGCTAAACAGCGACTGGTTATTGCGTGCCATGCCTTTAAAAATTTGGCTACCCTCAAAGTACGATTTACCATTTTTAGGAAACCTGATGCAACAGGAATGGGTGCATTACAGCTTCAGTTGGTTTGGCGCGATCTATGATCTCAGCATTCCGTTTTTATTGCTTTACAAACCCACACGAAAACTAGGTTTTATCCTGGTTGTTATCTTCCACGTGCTTACGCGGGTACTTTTCCCAATCGGGATGTTTCCGTACATAATGATTGTAAGCGCCCTGATCTTTTTTGACGCCGGTTTCCACAAAAAGATTATTGCACTTCTAGGTAAAACCTTTCGTATAAAATCGGTTACCAGCAAAACTTTAATCTCAAAGACCAGTTGGCGACCTGCGCTATTTGTGGTTGGTTTATTCTTCATTATACAATTGCTACTGCCCTGGCGGTATTTGCTTTATCCCGGCGAACTCTTCTGGACCGAAGAAGGTTATCGTTTCTCGTGGCGAGTTATGCTTATGGAAAAAGCCGGTTATGCCCAGTTCAAAGTTGTTGATCAGGAAACCGGAAAGAATTTTTATGTAGATAACAGCGATTTCCTGACGCCTTTTCAGGAAAAACAAATGAGTACGCAGCCCGACTTTATGCTCGAATACGCCCAGTATCTTGCCACACATTTTACCGCTCAGGGGCATAAAAATCTGGCGGTGTATGTAGAAAGTTATGCGGCGCTTAACGGCAGACTGAGTCGGCCATTTATAGACCCTAATGTAAATTTGCTTAAGGAGTCCCGCTCACTTAAGCCCAAAACCTTTATACTCCCTCTTGATGATACCATACAAGGACTTTAAATTTTTTGCTCTGATTCTTCTGTTTTTCGCCTTCGCGAAAACTTCACAGGCTCAACAAAATCAGTACAATCTTAGCGGCACGATCACTGCCGCAAATACGGGTGAACCTATTTCCAATGCTGAAGTATTTTGCCTTGAAATTGGCCGAAAGGTCGAAACCGATGCAAGCGGTAATTATAGGTTTAACGGATTATCAGAAGGAAGTTATACCCTAAGCGTATTTGCCCTTGCCTTTGATCTGGCTGAAAAAAATGTTTCTGTTTCCGCAGATACACGCCTTGATTTTGAGCTCGATCCTTTAGGCGAAAACCTTAATGAGGTGATGATTACTGCCCGTAAACGGAAGATTTTCGCTTTGCGCCAACTTAAGCCCGTAGAAGGGACTGCGATTTATGCCGGTAAAAAGAGTGAAGTCGTACAGGTAGATAACTTAACGGCAAACCTGTCTTCGGGAACAGCACGCCAGATATACGCGCAAGTGGTAGGCCTTAATATTTACGAAAACAACGATGCCGGTCTGCAACTCAACATAGGCGGTCGAGGGCTAGATCCCAACCGTTCGGCAAACTTCAATACCCGACAAAACGGTTATGATATTTCAGCAGATGTTTTGGGATATCCCGAGAGTTATTACACACCACCCGCAGAGGCTCTGGAAAGTATCGAAGTGGTGCGCGGTGCAGCCTCTCTCCAGTACGGCACCCAGTTTGGCGGACTCATTAATTTTAAACTGAAACAGCCCGTTGCTGATAAGAAAATCGAGTGGACTTCCAGACAATCTTTAGGAAGTTATAACCTGTTTACCTCCTTTAATAGCCTTAGCGGAACCGTTGACAAGACAGGGTATTACGCCTATTTCAATTATAAAAAAGGAGATGGTTTTCGGCCTAATTCGCAATTTGATTCGTACAACGCATACTTACATCTCGATCAAAAGTTGAGCGACAAAACCAAGCTTATTTTTGAAGGCAGCTATTTATATTATCTAGCACAGCAACCCGGCGGCCTTACCGATCGGCAGTTTGAAGAAGATCCCACGTTCAGCAACCGCAGCCGCAACTGGTTTGCCGTAGACTGGAAACTTTTTGCCCTGCGTCTGGAACATTCCTTTTCTGAAAAAACCGACTTTAGTCTACAGCTATTTACCCTTGCCGCTTCCCGAAAAACGGTTGGTTTTCGGGTAAACCGGGTAAATCAGCCTGATGATTTTACTGAACCCCGTGATCTTATTATTGGAGATTTTCAAAACTGGGGAGCTGAAGCACGGTTTCTTACGCGATACAATTTATTGGATAAAGAAAACACGTTTTTGATTGGTGGTAAGTACTATCAATCAAATAACAGCGAGCAGCAAGGTCCCGGAACAACAGCCGCTGATGCTGATTTTAATTTTGCAACTGAAGATTTCCCAACTTATGAGCGACAGTCAGACTATACGTTTCCTAATCTCAATCTGGCGGCTTTTACTGAAACCATTATAAACATCAATAACCAATTTAGTATTACTCCGGGTGCCCGATTTGAATACATCAAAACACAGGCAGAAGGTTTCTATAAAAATATCAATACCGATAATGCCGGAAATGTGATTCTGGATGAAGACATTGAAGAAGATAGAAACTTTGACCGCTCGTTCGTCTTGTTAGGTGTGGGCATGAGCTATAAACCTTCACGCGAAATTGAGCTTTACAGCAACATTAGCCAGAATTACCGATCAGTAACTTTTAATGATATTCGTATTGTAAATCCTACGTTTCAGGTGGATCCTGATATAAAAGATGAAAATGGTTTTACTTTTGATCTAGGACTTCGCGGCAGAATAGGAAATGCCTTAAGCTATGATGTAGGCGCCTTTTACCTGCGTTACAGGGATAGACTGGGCATTATTCTAAAACCCATAAGTGATATACAATCAATTCAGTTTAGAGGAAACATAGGGGATGCATCGATTTATGGGATCGAAACCTTTGCTGATTATAACATTTGGGACAGCTTTAGCAGCAACAAGAATTATAGCTTGAGACTTTTTGGAAATTTAGCACTAACCCAATCTGAATATACTGCGTCTCAGGAAAATAATGTAGAAGGTAATCAGGTTGAATTCATACCGGATGTCAACCTGAAAACCGGGATTAATTTCGGCTATAAAAATCTTTTGGGAAGTCTGCAATATACCTACCTCAGCAAACAATTTACCGATGCGACCAACTCAGAACGGGATTTCACGAGTACATCAGGGATTATAGGTGAAATACCGGCGTATGATATTCTCGATCTTTCGCTTTCCTATACCTATAAGAAATTCCGCCTGGAAACCGGTATCAACAACCTGCTAGACAACTCGTATTTTGTACGCAGAGCAACGGGCTACCCAGGGCCGGGGATTATACCAAGTCAGCCCAGAACCTGGTATGCTACGCTTCAGTTTAAATTGTAATAATTGATCTTGGGGCCAGCCCAGAAGGCATTCGTTGAAATGAATTATTAATTCTGAGGAAAACCTTGAGGTATTAAAACTTTTGGCAATACCAATTAGTGGTAGTTCAGGAAGATTTTTGAGGCTTCGTTGTGAGCAGACTCAAAACTCATTGGTCTAATTCCAGAATCTACTTTAACGGAATTAAAATACGAAAGCATTTTTTCAGTAGGCATATTGCCGGTGAGTTCGTCTTTAGCCATCGGGCAACCACCAAAACCCTGAATGGCACCATCAAAACGTCTGCAACCTGCTTTGTATGCAGCGTCTACTTTCTCAAACCATTTTTGAGGTGTCGTATGTAGATGCGCGCCAAATTCAACCTTCGGATATTTAGGAATCAAATTCTTAAACAAATAGTCAATAGTTTCAGCATCAGAAGTTCCCACGGTATCTGAGAGCGACAAAATCGAAACGCCCATATTAGCTAGTTTTTCGGTCCACTCACCTACTATTTCCACATTCCAGGGGTCACCATACGGATTACCAAAACCCATGGAAATATAAGTGACTACTTTTTTATTGTGTTTCTCGGCTACTTCTAAAATGGCTTTAAGAAGCTCTACAGATTCTGAAATTGTTTTATGTGTATTCCGCATCTGAAAGTTCTCAGAAATACTAAACGGATAGCCTAAATAATCAATTTGAGCATGTTTAACCGCATCTTCAGCTCCTCTTAGATTCGCAATAATTGCGAGAAGTTTGGTTTGGGTTCTGGAAAGGTCTAATAAATCGAGTACCTGAGCGGTGTCAACCATCTGCGGGATGGCTTTGGGAGAAACAAAACTTCCAAAATCAATAGTGTCAAAACCACAGCGTAAAAGCGATTGAATATATTGCGCTTTTTGAGTAGTAGGTATAAATTCTTTTATACCCTGCATCGCATCACGCGGACATTCTATGATTTTGATTTTTGAACTCATTAAAATAAATTACCGATTAGAAATTAGTCAGGCCATTTTACCCTGTTGCTTATTTTGAGGCTAGACTTTTCATATGATTTCTAAAGTATCGAGTAAGCGGAAGTCAAATATACAATTTAAAAAAGCGAGCAGATACTGAACTAAACCTTATCGGTGTGAATATATTTAGGAAAAATAAAAATAAAAGTCGAGCCTAATCCTGGAGTACTTTCAACCTGAATATGGCCTCCTATTTTCTCTGCAATTTCCTGACAAAGTATGAGTCCAATTCCATTACCAGGCTCATTTTCCGTACCTTTTATAGAATATCGGTTTTGATCAATCAATACTTTTTTTATTTCTTCAGGAGACATGCCTCTACCAGTATCTGTAACGCCAATGTGGTAAAACTCATTGTTTTCTTCAAGACTAATGCTGATTTTTCCTCCTAGAGGAGTAAACTTAACCGCATTACTTAAAAAATTACGCACTATTACCTGTAGTACCTGATAATCTGTTTTAATAATTTGTTCTTTTGGAATTTCACTAATAATTTGAAGGTTTTTGCGTTTAATCGCTTCTTCCTCTACTTTCAAAGTATCTATTAGAAAATCAGCAAATTTTGTTTCCTGAATGTGAAAATTATATCCATTCATTTGAGATTTTGCCCAAACAAGAACTCCAAGAATTAAATTGTTTAGTGTCTCGGCCTGATCTTCAAGTTGCCTTAACAAGTGCTTAAATTCTTCAGTATCAAATTCCTCAAAATGACTGTTTAAAAACTGAGTACTGCTCAATATAGAGGCTATAGGACTTCGCACGTCGTGAGCAACAATTGAAAATAAATTGTCTTTTTGGGTATTTATGAGTTCCAAACTACGGTTGTTTCTGTTTAGCACTTGTTGCTTTTCTTTTAACATCTTATTTGCCCTGGATTTGTAGCTATACATTTGAAATAGGATAAGGAACAGGATCAAAAGCAAAAAAATCAAAATAGCTACCGCCCAGATGGCGTACCGCTGATTTTGCAATTGAAGACTTTGCAAATTAGCCTCCTGTTGCAAGAGTTTGTTTTCATAAATACGCTCCTCGGTTTCGTATTTGACTTTTATATTTTGAAGAATATTGGTCTGCTCGCGATTGTGAATTTCGTCATTTAGGGCTATGTACAGTTGTGCGTATTTCAGTGCTTCAGCTATACGGCCCTGGGCTTCCAGGACTTTCTGCTTGGCTTCATAAAACCTGAGGATAACGTATTGATCTTTTATAGCCAGGGCTTTTTCTTCAAGACCTTCTAATTCGTACTCTGCATCTTTGGTTCTGCCTAGAACCGTATAACTCAATGATCTATAGGTTTTTGCAAGGATTGAAAACTGAACTGGAATGCGATCGAGATTTATTGCCTCATCTAGGTAGTAAATAGCCTTAGTATAATCCTCAAGAAAGTAATAGGCTGTTCCTAAATTGAAATAGGAAACGGACAAGAGACGCTTATCATTCAGCTTTTCTGAGTAATTTAAAGCACGGTCAGCATAATAAAGTGCGCTATCTAATGCATTTTTTTCCCGAAATACTCCACTTAGATTGGCCAGATACTTCGTGTAGGTTTCAACCTTAGCCACGGTATCCAGATAGGCTATAGCTTCTTTAAAGTTTCCCAAAGCCTCATCATAATCCCGCAAATAAAAATCTAAAACTCCTATGTTCCCAAGGCTCTCACTAATACCGGTACTATCTCCCTCTTTTTTATAGTAAGGCAAAGCCTTTTGAAATTCTTCAATAGCTTTAGGATACTTCGATTTAACAATATAGTAAGTCCCTTTACGATTGTATGCTTTCGCAAGCCCCAGCTCATATGCGCTTTTTGTTGAAATCTCAATTGCCTGATCGATGTAAACTAAAGCAGAATCTGGTTTATAGTAGAGATATTCATAACCCAGACGCTCTAAGAGATGTACTTTACTAGAGTCTGATTTAGCCTGTACTAACTTTTGTTTTAAAGAATCAATTGGGCGCGTTTGTCCCCGAACAGATAAACTCAAAATAAGCGTAAAAAAAAGCAAAAGCTTTTTTAAAGCCGCGATATAATATGCCTTAAAGTTGAAACTCACTTAATTCTAAATATGAAAAGGGGGGTGCCTAAGGCACTGCTAAATTTAAATGAATTTAGAGAACTATGATTATTGTTCGCTTAAAATCTTGTGATTAATTCGTTTAACCAGTCCCGGACCTTCATAAATAAAACCGGTATATAATTGTATAAGACTAGCACCAGCCTTTAATTTTTCTATAGCATCCTCAGGACTGTGTATTCCTCCTACACCGATTATTGGAAAAGATTGTCCACTATTTTCTGATAAAAACCGAATCACCTCGGTAGATCGTGCTTTGAGAGGTTTACCACTTAAACCGCCTGTCTCTGCTTTATTTTCTGAAGTCAGTCCTTCTCGATTTATAGTAGTATTGGTTGCGATTACTCCGGCAATTTTTGTTGTTTTTACAATGTCAATTATGTCTAATAATTGCTCGTTAGTAAGATCAGGTGCAATCTTTAAAAGAATCGGTTTTTGCTTTGGTTTTTGAGTATTTAAGCCCTGCAACCCGCTTAATAGTTGCGTTAAGGGTTCTTTATCCTGAAGTTCTCTAAGATTTGGCGTGTTTGGCGAACTCACATTAACCACAAAATAATCTACGTGATCGTAAAGGGCTTTAAAACAAATTTTATAATCATTAAAGGCTTCAGCGTTGGGTGTGGTTTTATTTTTACCAATGTTTCCGCCTATTAATACATTCTTGTTTTTCTTCAGTCTTAAAACAGCGGCATCTACGCCTCCATTATTGAAACCCATCCGGTTTATAATGGCTTGATCTTCCTTTAGTCTAAACAAACGTTTCTTAGGATTTCCTGACTGGGGTTTAGGGGTAAGTGTACCTATTTCTACAAATCCAAATCCAAAATCAGACAACTCTTTGTAAAGCTTTGCATCTTTGTCAAAACCTGCAGCAAGACCCACTGGATTTTTAAATTTTAAGCCAAAAACCTCACGTTCTAATCGCGGATCATTTATCTGAAACTGGCCTTTAACGAGTTTGGTAATCCCCAGTTTACTCATCAATCTGATGCTTTTAAAACTAAAATGATGCACTGTTTCGGGATCAAATTTAAAAAGCAACGGGCGAATGATGGATTTATACATAGAAGTTTACTTAAACTGCTCAAAAATACACTGCCGCTTTTAGAATTGAAAAGAATTACGCACATAAAAAAGGCTCCATTATCGGAGCCTTTAAAACAAATGTCTATTTATTTTTTTAATCTAAAACAATATTTAAACGTGCGAAAAGATAACGCCCGTCTATACCAAACTGTGTAGATCTTCTGGAATACAGAAAACGACCGTCGGACTGAAATGCAGGATCAGCCATATCTGGATACACATCTAATAGGTTATTTGCACCAACAGTCACACGTAATGCAGGTGAAAAACGATAGCTGGCACTTAAATCTGTAACTACTTTACCAGCATAAATACGGTTTACTTCAGGGTCTGTATTATTTGTTGCCTCTTCCACTTCCCCAAAATAGGTGTTGCGCAAAAAGACATTCCATTTATCACCAACAAACAAGGTATTTGTTAAACTCCCTTTAGTACGGGGTACAGCTGCTTCAATGTACAATTCACTCGTACGGTCAAAATAGGTTTCTGCAAGACCTGCATCACGCACCGGACCCGGAATATTGATATTCTCAATAGTAGTTTTTGAAAGCGTAAAGGAAAGTGTATTTTTTAGTCTAAGATCTGTTCCCAAATCTGCACTGTGATCGGCTACAAAATCAATACCCTTTGTTTGCGTATCCACCGAATTTACAAAGAATGCAGCCTGAGTTGCGTTTGCCGGACTGAATAAACGCTGAAGTTCAGGATCTCCACTAGGGCCAAACTGCCCGGTTAGTACTACACGATCATCAATATTGATTAAATAACCATCAACCGTAAACGATAAATTTGCATCTGGTATTTTTGCCGTGAAACCCGCTGTGTAACCCAGGGAGGTTTCTTCTTTCAATTGTGCAATATTCAAGACACGAGCAACACGTGAAGTATTTGAGAAAATACCCACTTCTTGCGGCACGCCGTCTACAAATAAGGTTGAAGTAGAATTATAATAAATCTGATGTAATGACGGTGCTCTAAAACCAGACTGCACAGAACCTCTAAGGTTAAAGGTCTCGTTGAGTTTCCAAAGTAATGAAGATTTAAAGTTTAGCGTTCCGCCAAAATCTGAGAAATTCTCATAACGCAATGCTCCGGTAAGACGAAAACTATCTGTAAAATCTGCTTCCACATCCAGATAACCAGCTACCGAATTCCGATAGGCATCTACAACATTATTAGGTGCAAAACCGGGGAATACCTGAATTCCGCCGGGACGACCGCTTCCAAAAAAGTCTACCGGTACAACTGAATTAGGATCGGTAGGGTCATATACATTTCCCTGAGTATCATAACGGGCATACGATAATTCTTTACCTGCGATGATGTCGTAATTCTCAACGCGATATTCTGCTCCAAAAGCCACACTCAAGCCGGCCAAAACATCTTCATAAAAACGACTGACATCCAGGTTTGAAGTGTTCTCCTGATAGCTATAACCCCCGGCGTCTGCTTCAAAAGGCGTTGAATTGAGTAATGATGCATTCAAGGAATTACTGATTCGGTAGGTAAACTCGTTGATACCCGTATTGTTGCTAAGGTCTACATTCCACTCACCAACTTTTCCGCGAATGCCAACAGCGATAGCTTTGTCTTTAATATTTGAATTTATTTCCGGTAAGAATCCATTTAAATATACCGAAGTCACATTACGGGATTGAAAGGGTAAACGGTAAAAACCGGCGGCATTACCATTTTTAAATCCTATTCCACCAAAAGAGTATAATTTAAATTCTCCTTCTCCCCCTAACGGAAGTTCCAGGTTTCCAAAAAATTGTCCACCGCGTAATTGAGAATTCCCAACTCGCATATTAAAATCGCTACGATCCAAGCCTCTAAATCCAAGTTCGGGATCTGTATTGTCATAATTTAAGGCAGATTGTAAATCTGAGATGCCTGTAGCTGCATTTACCTGAGCCAATACATCAGAAGGCAAACCTGCATTTTGAGCAAAACCTTTAATCGCGTCCACATCAGTCTGTAAATCTAAAAGGTCAAAACCCGCATTATTTGCTACACGCTCAATCGAGTTATAACCCGTAAATATTTGTCCTTCAAAGGATCGCATTCTATTAGTTGCTCCTCTAAAATTGAAGTTACCTGTAAAATTTACAAAGCCTCCGTTTTCGCCGATAGGCAGACCATAATTAGCACCGATATTAATTTTTTCACCGTCGACACTGTCATCGTAGTTTTCGCTGGTAAAGTTTGCTCCGGTGGTCAGGTCAATAGCAAGTTTATTGGTCGCTTTTTTAAGTACGATATTAATCACACCTGCAATCGCATCAGAGCCGTATTGAGCTGCCGCACCATCACGCAGAATTTCAATACGTTCAATTGCATTTGTAGGTATCGCAGATAAATCAGTTCCTACAGAACCCCGTCCAAAGGTTCCGTTTGTATTTACCAGTGCCGTTTTGTGACGTCTCTTTCCATTAATTAAAACTAAAACCTGATCGGGCCCCAATCCTCTAAGTGAAGCGGGTGCTATGTGATCGGTTCCATCTGAAATAGTCTGTGGGTTAGATGAGAAAGAAGGCGCTGCGTAATTCAAAATCTCCGTTACTGTAATTTGTGGAGAGCTTTCTGCAATTTCTGAAACACTCAATACATCAACCGGTACCGCAGAATTAACCGCTGTGCGGCTGGGATTACGAGTACCTATGAGTACCACCTGATCAAGCGCGACACCCGGGGTCATCGTAACATCAAGTATGGGTCCTGTAGCAAGTAATGTTTGAGTCTCAAACCCTACATAAGAAAATACCAGATTAGATCCGGTTGTTACTTCAATGGTATATTTACCATCAAAATCTGTAATAGTTCCTTTATCAGTACCACTTACCTGTACCGATACTCCGGGAAGTGGCGTAGATTGATCATCTGTCACAGTTCCCGATACTTCAATTTGCTGTGCATATCCTGTAATCAAAAGAAAACAAGAAAAAAGCATAGTAATAACGTAGTTTCTAAGCATAGTTTTAATTTTGTGTTTGTTTTTATATGTCCATGAAAGTTAGAGCATATTCTTAATGAAATCACAAAAAATTCAATTTTTTAACGAAAACGATATTTAATTTATACACATTTCACATAAAAATTGCCATAAAAACACTCATGATAAACAAACAACCACTTATAGATCGATTCCTTAGCTATGTCACTATTGACACGCAGAGTGATGAGAACAGTAACACTACACCTAGCACTGAAAAACAATGGGTGCTGGCTAAAAAACTGCATCAGGAATTAATTGATTTAGGACTTACCGATGTTAGCATCGATGACAACGGCTATATAATGGCTACCCTGCCTTCAAACAGTACCAAGAAATCTCCGGTGATTGGATTTATATCGCACTACGATACCACTCCCGATTTTACCGGTACTAATGTCAAACCCCAGATCATTGAAAAATACGACGGGAAAGATATCATCCTCAATCAGGATCAAAACATTATCTTATCGCCAGATGATTTTGAAGACCTTGAGCAGTATACAGGACAAACCCTGATTACTACAGACGGCACGACACTTCTTGGGGCAGATGACAAAGCCGGTATTACCGAAATTATGGAAGCGGTAAAATACCTGAAAAACCATCCTGAAATTGAACACGGAACCATACGAGTGGGCTTTACTCCTGATGAAGAAATAGGTCGAGGTGCGCATAAGTTTGATGTGAAAAAATTTGGTGCAGACTGGGCCTATACGATGGACGGAAGCCAGATCGGTGAGCTGGAGTATGAAAACTTTAATGCAGCCGGGGTAAAGGTATTTATAAGAGGGAAAAGTGTACACCCGGGCTATGCCAAAGGCAAAATGATTAACAGTATTTACATCGCTCAGGATTTCATCAACTCATTACCCCGGCTTGAAACGCCGGAGCACACCTCCGACCGGGAAGGTTTTTTTCACTTGAACGGAATTAAAGGTGATGTGGAAGAAACCGTTCTTGAATACATCATAAGAGACCATGATCGCGAACATTTTGAAGCCCGAAAAGAGGTCTTAAGTAATCTTGGCGCAGAAATCAACAGCCAATATGGTCTGGAACTCATAACGCTTAGTATTAAAGACCAGTATTTTAATATGCGCGAAAAAATTGAACCGGTTATGCATATTGTAGATTTAGCTGAAGAGGCTATGAAAGCGGTAGGCGTCGAGCCCATTATCAAACCTATACGCGGTGGTACAGACGGCTCCCAACTTTCATTTATGGGATTGCCCTGCCCCAATATTTTTGCCGGTGGTCATAATTTTCACGGTAGGTTTGAATATGTACCGGTTGAAAGTATGATTAAAGCAACAGAGGTCATTATTAAAATAGCTCAGCTTTCATTAAAAACTAAGAATCACTCCTAAATCAAAAAAGTATAAGTTAAAATATCATCAACTTTCAAGTTGTTCGATGATTATTCCAAATCCTTATCATTTTATTTAGGAAATAGTAAGCAACCTATTTATTACTTAAGCATCTTTACAGCATATTAATTAATCAATTAAAATATATGCAACTAAAAATGAAGACAGCATTGCTCGCGCTTTTTCTGTCAACAACAATCTTTGCTCAGGAAGAATCAAACAACTCTTTAGACAAAAAACATGAAATCAAGGTTGATGCGATAGAACTCATTGTCGTGGCCAATATTGAAATTACCTATGAATACCTCATCAGTAAGTATTCCGGAGCCGGAATTTCTATTACATTCGACGGTGGAAATAGCAGTGATGACTTTTTAAATTGGGCAATAACCCCGTTTTACAGACAGTATTTCTTCAATCGACAGGAAAAACGAGCTCAGGGACTTTTTGCCGAAGGACATTTAAATCTGGGAAGTTTTGAAAATGATTATTACCAGTATACTTACGATACCGATACCGGTTTTATTGTTGACGAGCGTTTCGTTGAACACGACAAGACAGCTTTTGGAGCCGGGTTTGCTCTTGGCTATAAGTGGGCGAGTAACAATGGTTTTGTCATTGAGCCTTCTGTTGGTGTGGGGCGTAATATAATCGGTAATACTCAAGATGATGGTGCCTATTACGATTCCATTGATTTCTACTTTAGAGGAGGAATACAAGTTGGGTATCGCTTTTAAAATATTTCAAAAAAAAATAAAGCAACCTTTTTAAACGTGTAGTATCTAGAAGTAAAGTATTTTGATTTCAAAGGAATACTATTCTAATTTAAAAACTAAATGTATTTATGAAACCATTTTTAGGATTACTCTTTATCAGTTTATTTGTCTCCTGCTCATTAAGTGACGATTCGGGACCTATACAACCTACCGAAACCGAAGCTGAAGCATTTGCGCGGAATCAACAAGAAATAGAAGCTTATCTTGAAGCAAATGATATTACGGCTCAAATGACTTCCAGCGGTCTGCACTATATCATTAATGAGGAAGGTACAGGAGAATCTCCTACAGCTACCTCAACCGTGAAGGTGAATTACAGAGGCTATTTTTTGAATAATTCGGTATTTAATCCGACAACTACTACAGAGTTTAATTTAAGTGACGTTATTACGGGTTTTAGAGAAGGGATCAGATTGATGAAAATTGGCGGAAAAGCAACGTTATTTCTACCTGCAAAATTAGGCTACGGGGCATTTGGGAATGCAACAATTCCACCCAACACCGCTTTAGTTTTTGATGTAGAGCTTCTCGAAATCATCAATTAAGTCTATAGAATTTGCGAATACAGATTAAAAAAAGCGCCTAAAAGGCGCTTTTTAAATTCTAAAAGGAATACAGTACTTCTTCTATTTTTCGAAATCCCTTAGCGTTTTAGTAATTATAGATACGCAATCTAAAAGTTGCTCTTCGTTCATAACAAGAGGTGGCGCAAAACGAATGATATTACCGTGAGTAGGTTTAGCTAAAAGACCATTTTCTTTTAAAGCTACACAAATATCCCAGGCGGTACTGCTGTCTTCGCTGTCGTTGATAACAATCGCATTTAGCAACCCACGGCCACGTACCAGTTTTACGATACTGCTTCCTTCTATAAACTTATTAAGTTCTGCTCTGAATAATTCTCCAAGTTTACGAGCATTTTGAGCCAGTTTTTCATCTTTCACCACGTCTAAGGCCGCCATCGCCACAGCTCCCGCAACCGGATTACCACCAAAGGTAGACCCGTGTTGCCCGGGTTTAATTACGTGCATCACTTCATCATCAGCCAAAACTGCCGAAACCGGATAAGCACCTCCTGAAAGCGCTTTACCCAGAATCAAAATATCTGGTCTGCTATAGGTTTCCTGACGCTCACAATGTCCTTCACAGGTGCAATTTCCACAAACGGCAAGTAAAGCTCCCGTACGGGCAATTCCAGTCTGGATTTCGTCTGCAATAAACAACACGTTATGTTCATTACATAAGGCCTTGGCTTGCTTCATAAAATCATCAGAAGGGGTGTAAACACCTGCCTCACCTTGAATAGGCTCAACTAAAAACCCAGCAATGTTATGATTTTCAATTAGGGCACGCTCCAGTGCTTTAGGATCGTCATAAGGTATTTTTATAAATCCGGGAGTATAGGGGCCAAAGTTTTTACGGGCACCCTCATCGTTTGAAAAAGAAATGATAGTTGTTGTTCTTCCGTGGAAGTTATTTTCACAAACAATGATTTGGGCGTCCTGTTCTTTAACGCCTTTCTTCTCATAGGCCCATTTACGTGCAATTTTGATTGCAGTTTCAACAGCTTCTGCCCCGGTATTCATAGGAAGCAGCTTATCAAACTTAAAATATTCGGTTGCATAAGCTTCATACTGCCCAAGAACGTTATTGTGAAATGCTCGTGAGGTAAGCGTAAGCGTTTCAGCTTGCTTATTCATTGCATTTACAATAGCCGGATGGCAGTGCCCCTGGTTTACTGCTGAATAGGCCGAAAGAAAATCGTAGTATTTTTTATCTTCTACGTCCCAAACATAAACGCCTTCACCGCGCTTTAATACAACAGGAAGTGGATGGTAGTTGTGCGCACCGTGCTTGTCTTCAAGAGCAATAGCTTCCTGAGAAGTTACCTGATCTAAAGTAGTCATGAAATAATTTTTTATAGTAATCTTTTTACGATTCCTACTTGTGATGTTTGAAGATTATAACATCCTTAAAAGGAGAGAAATCATCCTGTTTAAGAACGGCAATTTACTAAAAAATGAAGAGCTTTTACGACTAATTTGAAGTCTTATACGCTTAAAATCGGGTTTTGCATAAACTTGAGTCGAAGTCTGCAGATCATCATAATTATACTATTTTTGCGGCGTGTCAAGAAGAAAAAAATCCAGAAAAGTCTTTTCTAATGTGACGGTGACCGATGCCGGTGCTAAAGGAAAAGCAATTGCAAAAGCTCCCGACGGCCGCGTTATATTTATTAACAACGCAGTGCCCGGTGACGTCATTGATGTACAAACTACCAAGCAGCGCAAAGCGTATTATGAAGGTTCTGCGATTGCCATTCATAAAGAATCTCCTAAGCGCACAGAGCCGGTTTGTAAACATTTCGGTACTTGCGGAGGCTGCAAATGGCAAAATATGCAGTATGAAGCCCAGCTTGAATACAAGCAACGCGAGGTAGAAAACAACCTCAAAAGACTGGGTAAGCTGGAGCTCCCTCCGGTAACTCCTATTGCTGGCAGCGAAGATATTTACTTTTACCGCAACAAAATGGAGTTTAGCTTTAGCGATAGCAAATGGCTTACCCTAAAGCAAATAAAAAGCGATGAAGTCATTGAAGATCGAAACGCTCTGGGCTTTCATATTCCGGGAATGTGGGATAAAATTCTGGACATTGATAAGTGCTGGCTGCAACGTGATCCCAGTAATGCCATACGCAACGGCGTAAAGGAATTTGCTACCAGGCATAATATTCCGTTTTTCAACACCCGTAATCAGGAAGGACTTCTCAGAACCTTAATGATTCGCACAACCAGTACTGACGAACTTATGGTTTTGATTCAGTTTTTCGCTGATGATAAAGAATCCCGGGAATTGGTGCTTGATTTCTTAAAAGAAAGCTTTCCGCAAATCACATCGTTACTTTATGTGATTAACGAGAAAGGAAACGATACCATTTATGATCAGGAAGTAATCTGCTACGCAGGAAGAGATCATATTTTTGAGGAAATGGAAGGTTTGAAATTTAAAATCAATGCCAAATCTTTCTACCAGACCAACTCTGAACAAGCGTATCAACTCTATAAAATCGCTCGCGATTTTGCAGGTCTTACCGGTAATGAAACTGTTTTTGACCTCTATACAGGTACCGGTACCATTGCCCAATTTGTGGCGAAGAAAGCCGGAAAGGTTATAGGCGTTGAAGCCGTGCCTGACGCCATTATCGCCGCGCGTGAAAATGCGCAATTAAATAGTATAGAAAACGTTGAGTTCTATGTAGGGGATATGAAGAATATCTTTAATGAAGCTTTTGTGGCGCAACACGGCAAACCAGATGTGATAATAACCGATCCTCCCAGGGATGGAATGCATAAAGATGTAGTAGAGCAGCTGATTAAAATTAAAGCCCAGCGCATAGTTTATGTAAGCTGCAACAGCGCAACTCAGGCTCGCGACTTGGCTCTTTTAGATCCGTACTATTCGATTATAAAGGTGCAGCCGGTTGATATGTTTCCGCAGACGCATCACGTAGAAAATGTTGTTTTATTAGAACTTAAATAATGCTTAGAAACGGTATCGTTTTGATTTTGCTTATTGCACTTATCGCCTACTCTTGTGAGCGAGATGATATTTGCGCAAAAAGTACTCCCACTACTCCGACGCTAACCATTGGTTTTAGGAGTAATGACAATGCTCTGGAAAGCAAACCGCTCAACATTACTGTATACAATAAAGACAGTACAAAGGCCATCGCCTTTAACAATGCTTCAACCATAAATATTCCCCTGCGTACAGATACCACGGCAACCGTGCTTCTTTTTGAAAAGAATCCTGGCAACCCCAACGCTGCAGAAGATCCCGAAGATGTAGACGAGCTAACGTTCACCTATACCCCGCAGGAAGTTTTTATCAGCAGAGCTTGTGGGTATAGAGTAATTTTTACAAATCTTGAAATCCGTAACAATCCGGGTGCTTCGCGCTGGATTGATGACATTAATATTAACTTGAGAACCGTAGAAAATGAAGATACTACACAGGTATATATTAGTCATTAATCTTTGCTTGATTGGCCTGGGTAGTGCTTTTGCTCAGGAAAATCAGGGGGTTGTTGTCGAAGAACCGCTCGAGACAAGAACCTCAGATACTCTGGTAGATCAAAACCCAACTGAAAAGTATGGACTGCGCGCCGGTATCGATTTAAGCAAAATACTGCGCTCATTTTTAGAAGATAATTATGAGGGGGCGGCTATCCTTGGTGATTTCAGAATTAAAGACCGTTATTATATCGCTGCGGAAATAGGCCGCGAAACCAAAAGCTTTGACGAAGCTATATTTGATGCCAAAACTCAAGGCACATATCTTAAAGGTGGAATCAATTATAACGCCTATAACAACTGGGCCGGGATGTCTAACCTTATTTATGTAGGATTCCATATAGGTGTCTCTTCCTTTAAAACCGATTTAAACCAGTACACCATTTACAATCCCAATAATTTCTTTGAACCCGATGTGCGCACGGTTTCCAGAGAGTATTCCGGACTTAACGCAATTTGGGGAGAGCTCCAGATGGGTATTCAGGTAGAAGTGCTTAACAATCTTTATTTAGGGATGAATGTACAGCTGAAACGTATGCTTTCTCAAAAGGCACCAGACGATTTCACCAATATTTACGCTCCGGGATTCAATAAAATAACCTTTGATAATGTCTATGGTGCGGGTTATGGTTATTCCATAAGTTATTTACTTCCCATCTTTAAGAAATAGAAATCAAGGCCTATGAGTTTTGCTTCAAGAGTAGGCATCATTAACCGTTTTATCAGCAAGCCAGATGATGTTGTTCTTCCGGTTTCTTTCTGGGAAAGACTAAAGTTTCTCATCAGCGGCATTCTCTACGATTTAATTCTGGCTATAGGCTTTGTTATTCTACTCAGCTTTCTCGAGCCACTTACTTCAGATTATGAAAATTTGCTTAATCAGGATTTGTATCCTTTTTGGAAAGCGATTGTAGTGATGACCGTTCTACCTCCATTAATCGAAGAAACCATTTTTAGATTCCCGCTCAAGTACAAACGGAATTATATTCTTCGCGGACTCGCCTATCTTTTTAAAACTGATTTTTCCGGCTTTTGGAAGAGACATCTCAGGATCATTGTTTATCTCTTTTCGAGTGTATTTGGGTTGGTGCACCTGAGTAATTACGAAAATGTAGATTGGATCTTTTTTGTTTTAGCTCCAATCATTACAGGTCCGCAGATTGTAGCAGGTTTAATTTTTAGCTTTTTGAGACTAAAACTGGGATTTGTATGGGCACTTTTAGGTCATTTTCTGCATAATTTTAGTCTGATTATGCTTTCCTTTCTGGCTTTTCACAATGTGGAAAGACCACTGGTTGATGATGAGCAGGTTTCCATAGAGACCACCGGCATCGCTTTTGAAGTAGCGCGTGAATCCCGAATGGTTTACGACAGCGCATCCAACGGAAATTTGCTATGTCTGGAAGCTCAAAACTATGAACTTCAAAATCTGGTTGATCATTTTTATCCTAAAGATTCACTCAAAGTACGCGATAATGATCGGCTTGATTTAAAGCTTTACAGTAAGACCGATGAGGGCTATCCTCGTGAAGCCTTGCTTGAAGTTTTGGAAGAGCATTACACCCTTCGCAAAGCTTCCAAGACTGACTAGCCGGTCTGATTTCTAGTTTCCTATCTTTGCACCTATGTACAAAAGTATCAGCAGCAGTCAAAACCCAACCCTAAAAAAGCTTTTAAGCTTGCAGGAAAAGTCACGCGAGCGTCGCAAAAGTGGTTTATTTTTAATTGAAGGAGTTCGGGAAATAAATCTTGCTCTACAGGCGGGTTACGACTTTCATCAGTTCTTTTTTTGTAAAACCATAGCCGAAGAGCTGCTATTGAAGCCTTTGCTTGAGACCCTTGATGACAAAACCGAAATAATTGAATTAAGCGAAGACGTCTATAGCAAAATTGCTTACCGCTCAGCAACCGAAGGAATTATTGCTTCCGCGAAAGCGAAAACCAATCAATTGAGCGATTTAGGTTTACCTCAAAACCCTCTAATTTTAATTGCTGAAGCCCCTGAAAAGCCTGGAAATATTGGTGCCTTGTTACGTACGGCCGATGCCGCGGGAGTTGATGCCTTTATTTTAGCGAATCCGCGTACAGACCTGTACAATCCCAATATCATACGCTCTAGTGTGGGTGGTGTCTTTACCGTTCCCGTTGCTACCGGAAGCACTTCAGAAATAATTGACTTTCTCAAAGAAATGAATATTGCCATTTTTGCAGCTATTTTGCAGGAAGCTATTTCCTATGAGAAACAAGACTTCAATCAGGCTTGCGCAATTGTAGTGGGCACTGAAGCAGACGGACTTTCTGAGACCTGGCGCGCCGAATCAAAGCAAAATATCATCATCCCGATGCAGGGCCGTCTTGACTCTATGAACGTTTCGGTAGCCGCAGCGATACTTATTTTTGAAGCCCGCAGACAGCGCGGCTTTTCATTCTAATTTTACATCCCTATGACCCCACAACTCGTTTTTTACATAATTATCGCTTTTGTCACAATTAGTTTTGTGGTAGATCAGTTTCTAGATTGGCTAAATGCTAAACATTTTGATGATCCCATACCTCAGGAATTAAGTGATGTCTATGATAAAGAAAGCTATCGCAAGTCTCAGGACTATAAAAAAGCAAACGCGCGTTTTTCTGCTTTGACCTCAAGTTTTATGCTGGTAGTAACGCTACTATTCTTTTTTGCTGATGGTTTTGGTTTTGTAGATCAATTGGCGCGATCAGTAAGTGATAATGAGATCGTGGTAGGTCTTATTTTCTTTGGGATTATTATGTTAGGAACAGATATTTTGACCACTCCATTTAGTTACTACAAAACTTTTGTAATTGAAGAACGTTTCGGTTTTAATAAATCAACTCCTGCCCTTTTTTTTATGGATAAATTAAAAGGCCTGCTTATGACCATTATTGTAGGTGGTGGTTTACTGGCGTTGGTTATTTGGTTTTACCAGATTAGCGGTAGTCTTTTTTGGCTCTACGCCTGGATTCTATTTGCGGTATTTGCCATAGTGACCAATATGTTTTATGCCCGGCTCATTGTGCCGCTCTTCAACAAACAGACGCCGTTGAGAGATGGCGGTTTGCGAAACAAAATTGAAAGCTATGCAACCTCTGTAGGTTTTAAACTAAAGAACATTTTTGTAATTGATGGCTCAAAACGCAGCACTAAAGCCAACGCCTATTTTTCAGGATTTGGCTCCGAAAAGCGAATTACTCTTTACGACACGCTGATTAATGATTTGGAAGAAGAAGAAATTGTCGCTGTGCTGGCGCACGAAGTGGGACATTACCGCAAAAACCACATCATCATAAATCTGTTTATGTCCTTACTTCTTACCGGTTTTACGCTTTGGCTTCTGGGCCTTTTTGTGAGTCAGGAGGTATTTTCGCTTGCCATTGGTGTTGAAAAGCCCAGTTTTCACGCGGGTCTTGTTGCCTTCGGAATTTTATACGCACCTATTTCGGGAATTACCGGTTTTTTAATGAGTGTCTTATCCCGTAAATTTGAATATCAGGCAGATAATTTTGCTAAAGAAACCTATGCGGCACAACCTCTTATTACTTCTTTAAAAAAATTATCACGCAACAGCCTTAGCAATCTTACGCCACATCCATTGTATGTAAAATTACACTACTCACATCCTACCCTGCTTCAAAGGTATCGAAATCTAAAATCCTAGTTTTAAAAACTGGCTTATCCTTCGGTTAAGAGAAGACCTAATTCCATTTGCTTTTTTGGGATATAGTTGTACTTTTAAATTATGACAGCTGTTGAATTAGAAGAAGAAAATAAAGAGCTCACCAGGCAATATAAAGAGCTGCTGCGTATAAGTTATCGCACCCTTTCTGATGATGATAAAAAAATGATCAGAAAGGCATTTGAGGTGGCTGTTGATGCGCACAAAGATCAGCGCCGTAAGTCGGGTGAGGCTTATGTTTTCCATCCACTTGCCGTGGCACGTATTGTTGCCAGCGAAATTGGGATGGACGCTACTTCTATTGCAGCAGCTTTATTACATGATGTGGTTGAGGATACGTCCTATACCCTTGATGATCTTGAGGAGTTGTTTGGTGAGACCGTTGCCCGCATTGTCGACGGACTTACAAAAATCTCAAACCTGAAAAAGCACCGTGACGTTTCATTGCAGGCAGAGAATTTCAGGAAAATGCTGCTTACCATAAACGATGACGTTAGGGTAATCATCATCAAGATTGCAGACCGCTTGCACAATATGCAAACGATGGACTCGATGCGGCCTGATAAGCAGGTTAAAATTGCCAGCGAAACCCTCTATATCTACGCTCCTCTGGCTCATAGAATCGGTCTGTACAACATAAAGACCGAACTGGAAGATCTGGGCCTCAAATACACCGAACCCGAAGTGTTTAAAGACATTTCGCGTAAGATGAAGGAGACCAAAGAGCAACAGGATCAGTATATTGAAGAGTTTACCAATGCCGTAAAACAATCGCTTGACAAAGAAGTTTTAGATTATGAGATAAAAGGGCGGCCTAAATCTATTTACAGCATTCGGCGTAAAATGCTGAAGCAAAACATTCCTTTTGATCAGGTTTACGACAAGTTTGCCATTCGAATAATTTATAAATCAACCCCTGAGAACGAGAAATTCCTCGCGTGGAAGATTTATTCTATAATTACCGATCACTTTAGGCCAAACCCTACCCGTCTGCGTGACTGGATTTCGTCTCCCAAATCAACCGGTTACGAAGCCTTGCACATCACTGTTATGGGTCTGAAAGGCAGATGGGTGGAAGTACAAATTCGCTCAGACCGAATGAATGAGATAGCCGAAAAAGGCTATGCGGCTCATTATAAATATAAGCAAGGTAGTACAGACCAAACCGAAGAAGACCGTACCCTCGACCAGTGGTTAAACCGTCTTCAGGAAGCTCTAGAAGGAAATGAGACTAATGCCATTGAGTTTGTTGAACAATTCAAGCTGAATCTGTACAACAAAGAAATTTTTGTATTTACACCTCAGGGTGATTTGAAATCCCTGCCTAAAGCAGCCACACCGCTTGATTTTGCATTCAGTATACATACCGAAATAGGTATGCACACCCGCGGTGCCCGGGTAAATGGCAAACTGGTTCCTTTAAGTCACGAACTTAAGAGTGGTGATCAGGTAGAAATCATTACAAGTGAGCACGCAAGGCCCAACAATAACTGGCTGGACTATGCCACTACAGCACGTGCCCGCGCAAAAATAAAATCTTCACTTAAAGACGAAAAGAAAACTATTGCCGAGGATGGTAAAGTTATTCTCACCCGTAAATTACGCTCTCAGAAGATCACATTAGATGAGGGTGTCATTAACGAAATGGTGATTTATTTTAAGCTTAAAACCAGTCTCGATTTGTTTTATCGTGTAGGAATTGGCACGATAGATAATAAGATGATTAAAGAATATGCCGCTTCCCGCAGCAATGCGTTTGTAAGTTTCTTTAAAAATAAAATCAGGAAGCCGCCGGTTGCAGAGCACGTTGATAAAGACGAGATCACTGATAAGTTTGATATGCTTGTTTTTGGTAAAGACGAGCAAAAGCTTGATTATACGCTTGCCCCGTGTTGCAATCCCATTCCTGGCGATAAGGTATTTGGTTTTACTACTGTTTCTGAAGGAATACGCGTACACAAGCAAAACTGCCCAAATGCTTTATCCTTGCAAAGCAATTATGCATATCGCATTATTCCAGCAAAATGGATAGACTCGTCTGCTCAGGACTTTCAGGCAGAGCTTGAACTTACCGGTATTGATACTCTGGGATTGGTAAATCACGTGACGCGAGAGATTTCAGAGCACATGCACGTAAATATGCGCAATCTCAATTTTACGACAAACGACGGTGTCTTTAGTGGAAAAATCACGGTTATTGTTAAAAACAAAGAGCATTTACGAAGGCTGATGGAAAACTTGAAAAAAATAAACGGTATCGATAAAGTCATGCGCTTGTAATTGCGTAAATTTGCACCCTCTATTATGGTACCTAAAGCAACAATAAATAAAGATCAGGAAGTCGTTAAAAACGTCTTTACCAAGTTTCTTGAAGAAAACGGGCATCGCAAAACCCCAGAGCGTTATGCCATTCTACAAGAAATTTACAATTACAACGATCATTTTGATATCGAGACGCTGTACATCAGCATGAAAAATAAAAAATATCGGGTTAGTCGCGCTACGCTGTACAACACCATAGAACTTTTGCTTTCATGCGGCTTGGTGCGTAAACATCAGTTTGGCCAAAATCAGTCACAATACGAGAAATCCTATTTTGACAAACAGCATGATCACGTTATTTTAACCGATACCGGAGAGGTGATTGAATTCTGTGATCCGCGTATTCAGTCGATCAAGAAAACGATCGAAGAGGTTTTTAATATCGAAATCAACAAGCACTCCCTTTATTTTTACGGTAACCGTAAACCCGAAGATTCAACAAAAAATACAACCGAAGACAACAATTCATAGATGGCAGTAGATTTACTACTTGGTCTCCAGTGGGGAGATGAAGGAAAAGGCAAAATAGTTGACGTACTTACTAAAAATTACGATATCATAGCCCGTTTTCAGGGCGGTCCAAACGCAGGACACACCTTAGAGTTTGATGGTATTAAACACGTATTACACACCATTCCTTCAGGGATTTTTCACGAAAACGCGATCAATCTGGTAGGAAACGGCGTAGTTATAGACCCGGTGATTTTCAGAAAAGAACTTGACAATCTATCTAAGTTTAAGCTTAATATTAAAGAGAAGCTTCTTATTTCGCGTAAAGCACATCTTATTTTACCCACACACCGCTTACTGGATGCGGCTTCCGAAGCTTCAAAAGGTAAAGCCAAAATAGGCTCGACCCTTAAAGGAATTGGACCTACTTACATGGATAAAACCGGTCGTAATGGTATTCGCGTAGGTGATTTGGAACTTGAAGACTGGAAAGATCGATACACAGCTTTGCGTGACAAGCATATCGATATGATCGATTTCTACGACGCTAAGATTGAGTATAATCTTGACGAACTGGAAACCGAATTCTTCAAAGCCGTTGAAGTATTAAAATCGCTAACTTTTATCGATTCTGAAGAATATCTGTATCAGGCACAACAGTCCGGAAAATCAATTTTGGCGGAAGGTGCTCAGGGATCCTTACTTGATATAGACTTCGGGACATATCCTTATGTGACTTCATCAAATACCACTGCTGCAGGAGCCTGCACAGGTTTAGGCGTTGCGCCGGGACAAATAGCTGAAGTTTTCGGAATTTTCAAGGCTTATACTACACGCGTGGGTTCAGGCCCCTTCCCTACTGAACTTTTTGACGAGGTAGGTGCGACTATGGGTCGTGTGGGTAATGAGTTTGGCGCTACAACCGGAAGACCCCGTCGTTGCGGATGGTTAGACCTGGTTGCGCTAAAATATGCTGTACGCGTAAATGGTGTTACCCAATTGATGATGATGAAGGGAGATGTTTTGAGTGGCTTTGATACGCTTAAGATTTGTACTCAGTACAAATACAAAGGTGAAGTTATAGACCACCTTCCTTACAATATCGAGCCTGAAAATGTAGAGCCGGTTTATACAGAAATGAAAGGCTGGGCAGAAGATCTTACCAAAATGCAGGAAGATGAACAATTACCTAAAGAACTCAATGATTACATTGATTTTCTGGAGAAAGAACTCCGTGTTCCTATTAAAATCGTTTCAGTAGGACCAGATCGTACCCAGACGATCCACAGGTAAGGAATAAATATTTTAAATCATTAAAGCCTGAATTAAATATTCAGGCTTTTTTTTGGCGCTACTTTTAGACGAAATTGGCAGAAGGCTAACAATCTAACTACTACATTTACAAAGCCTTTAACCAACCAACTATGAAAATTTTTCAGTGCAGCAATTGTAAGAATCCAATCTATTTTGAAAATACCTTTTGTGAAAAATGCGGGAATAGTCTGGGGTATTTATTTGATGCCGAAGAGATGCTTTCCTTTCCTTCGAAAGAAACTACAGTAGCTCATCCTGATACTCAAAATACACTCACCTATTGTGCCAATCACAGTTTAGATGCCTGTAACTGGCTGGTTTCAAATACTGATGAAGAATCCTTTTGCGAGGCTTGTGAAACCAATCATATGATACCTGATCTTAGCTTCCCTGAAAACAAATTAGACTGGCAAAAGATCGAAGCGGCAAAAAGAAGATTATTCTACAGCCTTCATAAACTCAATTTACCCTACGTATTTATTCTAAACAATGAGAAGTTGGAACTAAGCTTTGATTTTTTGGCTTCAGACCCGAATAAACCAAATGCTGTAAAAACGGGGCACGCCAATGGTAGAATAACCTTAAACATCAACGAAGCAGATTCCGTACATAGAGAGTATATCAAAGAACAGCTTTCAGAAAGATACCGTACGCTTTTAGGGCATTTCAGGCACGAGGTTGGCCATTTTTATTGGGATGCGCTTATAAAACCGAATCCAAAAGTACTTCAGGAATTTAGAAGACTTTTTGGCAATGACACACTAGACTACGGCCAGGCTTTACAAAAACATTATCAGAATGGCCCGCCTTCAAACTGGCGTGAACGTTACATCAGTTCGTATGCCACCATGCATCCCTGGGAAGACTGGGCAGAAACCTGGTCGCATTATTTGCATATTATGGATATGCTTGAAACCGCCTATCATTTCGGGCTTGAAATTGACCCCGATTTAAAGAAGAATACCAATCTGGATGTCAGTTGTGACTTCGATCCCTACGAGGAGGTCTCAATGCGTAAAATCATTAAACATTATTTACCGCTTACCTATGTGGTCAACTCACTAAGTCGCAGTATGGGAGTAGCAGATTTATATCCGTTTGTAATTTCTGAACCGGTAATACAAAAGCTTGCATTTATTCATAAAGTGGTACAATTATAAGTTTTTAGCCTTACGGCGAAAGCCTTAACTTTATACAACCAAAGCGCGTTTATGTACGAAGTAGAACTTACCGCCCGCCTCAGAAATTATAATGAAACTCGAAATCAAATCCTCAATCTGAAGATTGATTCTCAGATGAGATTAGACTATGACGACCGGTATTATGATAAAAATAACCAACTAACCGCCGCAGATCAGGAGTTCAGACTGCGTACCAAAACCAATCTTGATACTGGCGAGGCCAGGCATTATCTAACCTTTAAAGATGCGGCCTTCGACAAACTTACCCGTTCAAAACCGGAATACGAAACGCTGGTTATTGATCACAGCAATTCCGAACAAATCCTTTTTAAGCTGGGCTATGCAAAAACCGCGCATTATGCCAAACATTGTGAAATTTTCAACCTTCACTATCAGGAAATAGCTGTTGAAATCGCAATGGTTCGTTTTGATGAATTAGAAGATTCTTTTATTGAGATCGAAACACAAACCACTCAAAAACCAAATACAGACGGGCTTTTTGAGGTACTTTACAAGCTTCTGGTAGAACTTCAAATTTCCAAAGATCAGCTTACCGAAGACTTCTATATTGAAATGATCAAAGAAGCAAAGGCTAAAAAGGCCTGATTTCATATGAAACACCCGGTTCAATTTTGAACCCAAGCTATACTTTAGGCGGAGGTTTTTCCGTTATCTTTGCATCAAAATATGCTATGCCCGGTTTTTTACAGAAATCAATAATTATCTTAAGCTTACTCGTTTCTCTTTCGGCTTTAGGCCAGGAAGGAGAAGAACTGGATATTACTTCAGACATTTCGCAAATCGATGAAGAAAAATATCCCGGGGCTTTAGTGATGTACAAAAATACCAATCAGGTATATATTGTACACAAAGGAATTGAAATGTGGTGCGATCTAGCCTTTCATTATAAAAATGAAAATTTTGTACGCGCCATAGGTAATGTGCGCATGAATCAGGGTGATACCATAAGTATGCGAAGCAATTATGCCGAGTACAATGGTGATACGCAATTTGCCTGGGCTTCAGGTAAGGTAAATTTGCAAACGCCTACAGCTACCCTGGATACAGACACACTCTATTTTGATCGCCTTAAACAACAGGCCTATTATCGCAGTGGTGGAACTTTAAGAGACACCGCTAGTGTCATTACAAGTAAAATTGGCCGCTACTTTCTGGATCAGGATAAATATTCGTTTATTCAGGATGTGGTCGTTACCAATCCGGAGTATGTGATAGATAGTGAGCAACTTGATTTTTATTCAGAAAGCGGAGTTGCTTACCTATATGGACCTTCAACAATCACCAGTGAAACCAGCACGGTTTACTGCGAGCGGGGCTATTATGATACCCGTAATGATAATGGATATTTTGTAAAAAATTCCCGTATAGATTATGACAACCGTATAGTTTTTGGAGACAGTTTGTATTTTGACCGGCCTACCAATTTTGCTTCGGCAACAAACAATATCCGGGTAATTGACACCGCCAACAGCAGCATTATTAAAGGGCATTATGCCGAAGTATATAAGGCGAAAGATTCCGTTTTTATTACTAAAAGAGCAGTGGCTATTACCGTTCAGGAACAGGATTCGGTTTATGTGCACGGCGATCGTCTTGTCGTCACAGGAGTCCCCGACAAACGAATCGTGCGTGGTTACTACAACGTCCGCCTGTTTAAAAGCGACCTTAGCGGTAAGTGCGATTCGATTCACATCAATCAGGAAACAGGTCTTACCCAAATGATTGGCAAACCCATTTTATGGAGTGGTCTTAGCCAGATGACCGGTGACAGTATTCATTTAAAAAGCAATACGAAAACAGAGCAACTCGATTCGCTTCGGGTATTTGAGAACGCATTCCTGGCACAGCAAGACACCATCCCTCTATATGATCAGCCGGATAAATTAGGGTATAATCAGGTAAAGGGAGTTACGCTTTTTGGCACTTTTCAAGACAATGCCCTCCATCAGATTGACATTGTAAAAAATGCTGAAAGCATCAATTTTATGCGAGGTGAAGATGGTATGCTTCAGGGCGTTGATAAAAGTAAATCGGCGTCAATAACTGCAATCCTTGAAGAGAATGCACTTACTGAAGTTACCAAATGGCGTCAGGTAGATGGCGAAGTGTTTCCACTAACGAAATTCGCGAAAGATCAACGGGAGTTTCCGGGACTCAATTGGCGTGGTGATGAACGGCTACTTACTAAAGAAGATATTTTTAAGGGTGAAGCGCCTTTTACATTAACTAAGATTCAGGGAATACCACTCCCTGAAATTGAAGAAGATTTCTTTGACAACAGTATTCCGGAAGAAGAACTCGATATACCGGGTGCTTCGCGACTCAAACCTTCTGACTTTAAAAACCGGGAGGAAGATGCGCCCGGCATAGGAGTACCTGTAAATGAAAAAGCCACTTTACAACCGGGTGCTACTGACGAGGAAGAAAGTACCCCCGTGCCTCAACTGCGGGAATTACCTCAGGATAAAGTAAAAGACTCTGTAAACAGCGATAATGAAAGCTGATTTTCTAAAATATCAGGCGCAAACCACGCCGCACCCTTTAGCCATGGAAGTTTCGCACGCTAAAGGCTCTTATGTATACGACACGAATGGTAAAGCCTATCTTGATTTTGTTGCCGGGGTCTCTGCTACCAGTGTTGGCCACGGGCATCCCAATGTGCTTAATGCCATACGTGAGCAAAGCGAAAAGTATCTGCACGTGATGGTTTATGGGGAATATGCTCAAAGCCCCGCTGTTCAATTGACCAGACTACTCTCAGAATTGCTTCCTGATCCACTTGAACAAACGTATCTTGTAAATAGCGGCACCGAAGCCATAGACGGTGCGATGAAACTTGCAAGACGTGTAACCGGCAGACGAGAGATTATTTCGGCAAACCAGGCCTATCACGGTAATACTTACGGTGCTTTAAGCCTGATGAATTTTGAAGAACGTATAGCTCCCTTCAGGCCACTCGTAGGAGGAATAAAGCATATAGATTATAATTCATTTGATGCACTAAAAGCCATCACGTCTGAAACAGCCGGCGTCGTGCTCGAAACGATTCAGGGAGGAGCCGGATTTATAGAGCCTGCTGAAGGTTGGCTTTCTGCAATAAAAAAACGCTGTGAAGAAGTAGGAGCTCTGCTCATACTTGACGAAATACAACCGGGTTTTGGCAGAACGGGAACTTTTTTCGGTTTTGAAAACTACAATGTGGTACCAGACATCGTGGTTATGGGAAAAGGGATGGGTGGTGGTATGCCTGTAGGTGCATTTACCGCTTCAACAGAGCATATGCAATTGTTGTCAAACAATCCCAAGCTTGGCCACATTACCACATTTGGCGGTCATCCTGTCATTGCGGCAGCTGCGTTGGCCACTATAAAAACTATTTTACAAGAAAATCTGATGCAACAGGCTTTAGAAAAGGAAAAGCTAATCAGAAGCCTGTTAATTCACCCTTTAATTGAAGAAATACGTGGCAAGGGGTTGATGCTTGCCGCCCTTACGCCTTCTGCTGATATCACCTCACAAGCCATACTTAAAGCTCAGGATGAAGGCCTCATTCTATTCTGGCTATTATTTGAAGCCCGTGCTATTCGCATAACACCACCATTAACAATTTCTAATGAAGAAATTGAAAAGGGATGTCGTACATTAATTAAGGTTTTAGACAAAATCACGTCTAACTTAACCTGAATATAGGGTTTAGGCCCGGTTGTTGATTAATTTGTTAACAACAATATCCAGGTCACCAAGGTACGCCTGCTATCCTTGTTAAATTTATAAAGGCAGAAATTTTAAAAGCAACGTGTATGAAATTCAATCAAGAACACGAAGAAGACAATTTCCCGCTCACCCGTTTTGAATCTATGTTAAAGACCAATCATGTTCTTTTTTTCGATTCGGATGAATTTGAGAATATTGTGAACCATTATCTCGAGAATGGTAAGATTGCTTTGGCTAAGAAAGCTGTAAAGCTGGGACTCGACCAGCACCCCTCATCTTCTAATCTTAAGCTATTTAGAATTGAAATCCTCATTTTCGAAAATAAACTCGATGAGGCAGACCGCATGCTTGCAGCGCTCTATGAGCTTGAACCGCAGAATGAAGAGGTTTTTATTCAGAAAGCAAATATCTACTCCAAACGCGACGATCATCAAAAGGCAATCGAATTGCTTGAAATGGCGCTCGAAATCACTGAAGATGATGCAGATATCTATTCTTTAATTGGAATGGAATATCTGTTTCTGGACGATTTTCAAAATGCGAAAATCAACTTTATGAAGTGTCTTGAAGTTGATGAAGAAGACTATTCTGCTCTTTATAATGTTATTTATTGCTTTGATTTTCTGGAGCAACATGAGGAAGCGATTGACTACCTCAATATGTTTTTAGATAAAAATCCATATTGCGAGGTAGCCTGGCATCAGGTAGGTAAGCAATATTTCGATTTAAAAGAATATGAAAAAGCTCTGGCCGCCTATGAATTTGCCATTATAAGTGATGACACTTTTATTGGCGCTTATTTTGAAAAGGGAAAAGTGCTTGAAAAATTGGGCCGTTTCAACGAGGCAATTGAAAATTATCAGATTACCTTGACGCTTGATGATCCTACTTCTTTCGCCTATTTGCGAATGGGAAAATGCTATCAAAAACTGGCCTGTGATGATCTGGCAATTAAGTATTTTCTTAAAACCGTTAAAGAAGACCCCTTATTGGATAAAGGTTGGATTGCTATAACCGATTTCTACACACGTAAGATGGACTATCAAAATGCGCTCTATTACATCAATAAAGCGATCAATATTGATGGTGAAAATGTGTTGTATTGGAAGCGGTACGCGAAAATAAATAACCGTCTTAAGTTTTATGAAGAAGCAGAGCGAGGATATCGAAAAAGTCTTGAACTGGGAAACTATGAGCTAGAGACCTGGCTTACTCGTTGTGATATTCTGATCAATCTTGGCGAAAATGAAGCGGCAATCGCTAATTTATTGGAAGCCGTAGAATTTTATCCTGATTCTGCACAGATTGAATTTCGTCTTGCTGGGCTATATTTTTCAACGAACGATGAGAATAAAGGCCATTTTCATTTAGAAAATGCATTACGCCTGGAGTCTGACTATGATATCATTTTAGAAGAACTGTTTCCGTATGTCTACGCTAAAAAATCTGTTGTAGAAAAAATAAAACGTGCCAGAAACAACTCAGCAGGCAAGTAAAGAATCGGTGCGGTTGATTTTTAGCCTGCACTTAACATCGCTATAATCTTCCATTATATATTTCTTTAGTACATTTGAGACCTAACCAAGAATTCATGTCTCAAAACAGATCACTGCTTAATTATGCAGTTATTACTCTTAAAGGCCTGGTAATGGGAGCTGCAGATGTAGTACCCGGTGTTTCAGGAGGAACGATAGCCTTTATCGCAGGTATTTACGAAGAGCTCATTAAAACCATTGACAATCTTGATTTAGGCATATTCAAGGTCTGGAGACAGCAAGGCTTCTCAAAAGTGGTTGAAACCTACAATTTAAAGTTCTTGGGAGCTCTTTTCCTTGGGATTTTAATAAGTATTCTTTCCTTAGCAAAACTTATAACATTCCTGCTTGATCATCATCCTCTCTTACTTTGGGGATTCTTTTTCGGTTTAATCGTAGCAAGCATTGTTTACATAGGCAAGCAAATAAGCTCGTATACAATTGGTGTCTTTATTTCCGGAATTATAGGTATCGTGGTTTCCTACTACATAACCATAGCAGAACCCTTAAGTACGCAGGCCAGTTACTGGTTTATCTTTTTATCAGGTTTTATCGCAATTATTGCAATGATTTTGCCGGGTATTTCCGGCTCCTTCATATTACTTTTATTAGGCTCGTACTCTATCGTTTTGGGTACTGTACGCAATTTTGTAGATGCTATTTTGCACTTTGATTTTGAAGTTCTTAAGGACGCTGCGCTTAAATTGCTTTTATTCATATTAGGCTGTATTGTTGGTTTAAAAGCATTTTCACGGGTGCTTACCTATCTATTTCAAAATTTTCAAAATCTGACCTTAGCTCTGCTTACCGGTTTTATGATTGGTGCTCTGAATAAGGTTTGGCCCTGGAAAGAAGTGCTTTCTTACCGTTTAAATTCTGAAGGACACGAGGTTCCTCTTATTGAAAGGAGCATTTTACCTCAAAATTTTGACGGTAATCCTCAGATTATACTGGTTGTAGCACTTATGATTATCGGGTTTTTGACTATTTTTCTGCTTGAACGATTTGCAAAAGCGAAAAACGAGCATGGAATTTAAACACCGCTCCCTTTCTGATAAAATCTGGTTGGTGCTCAAAGGTCTCGCTATGGGTGCGGCTAACAAGGTGCCCGGTGTTTCAGGAGGTGTGGTTGCATATGTCGCGGGTTTTTATGAGGAATTTATTTATTCCCTGCAGCGCATTAATAAAAATGCGTTTAAACTTCTTATTGGTGGTCGCTTTCGCAGTTTTGTACGCTATATAAACGGACGGTTTCTCAGCTTGCTTATTCTGGGAATGGTAATTAGTTATTTTAGCGTTTCTAAAGTACTTGATCTGGCTATAGATCATTTTCCCTTACAGGTATGGAGTGCCTTCTTTGGAATGATTATAGGCAGTATTTACTACATCGCCAAAGATTTTGATGATTGGTCTAACCGCAACATTTTAATCTTATCACTTGGTGTTATTACAGGTATAGCCATTAGCCTCCTGGAACCAGCAACACAAAATGACAACCTCATTTTTGTATTTTTCTGTGGAATTATTGGGGTTTCGGGGATGACTTTGCCGGGATTATCAGGTTCCTTTATTCTTATTTTGCTGGGCAACTATGTGCTATTGCTCGTCGATTCGGTAAATGCACTTTACGACACATTATCAGATCTGGTTCAGGCTGACTTTTCATTCATTGATGACCCCTACCGAGTGCGTTTGCTAAAAGTTTTGGCAATGTTTACTTTAGGATCGGTTACAGGATTAGTTACTCTTTCTAACTTTTTAGGCTATCTGCTTAAACATTTTAAAAATGAAACAAATGCCGGAATTATAGGTTTCATCGCAGGTTCACTTGGTGTGGTATGGCCCTGGAAGACTCCCATTTTTGAACGCGATTCCTTAGGCACGATTCAATATGACCGTGTAGGTGATCCTATCTTACAAAATTACGACCGCTATATCCCTCACGAATTTTCAACTCACAATATTACTGCTGCAATATTTATATTTTTGGGAATAATAAGTGTTATTGCCTTAAGCAAATACGGGGAAAACACCCGTGTATGATTTCTAAAGATTATCGATTTTTACCCAAATATTTTAATATTTTCGCATGCACTTACAAGAACCCCAAACCCTTATGTTAAAATTTGGCCTCATTGGTAAAAACATTGAGTATTCTTTTTCCAGGAAATATTTCACAGAAAAATTTGAGAAGAACGACATTAATGCCTCTTATGTAAATTTTGATTGCCAGAATATTGCAGAAGTTAGGGAGGTTCTTCAGGATCGTGATGATGAGTGTCTGGGCTTTAACGTTACTATTCCCTACAAGCAGGCCATAATACCACATCTCGACGAGATGAATAAACATGCCAGCGCAATAGGAGCTGTTAATGTGATAAAAAGACTTAACAATGGTAGACTTAAGGGATACAATACAGATTATATTGGTTTTAGAAAATCGTTAAAACCATTTTTATCGCAGCAAAATCATAAATGTGCGTTAATCTTGGGAACGGGCGGTGCTTCAAAAGCAGTTGCATACACTTTAGAGCTGGAAGATATTTCATTTAAATACGTCTCTCGTAATCCAAAGAAAGGGCAATTCGCCTATGAAGATTTGACACCTGCTGTATTAAATAAATATACACTCATTATAAACACCACCCCGTTAGGGACCTTTCCAAATGTTACCGATTGCCCTAAACTATCCTACAGACAGTTAAACTCAAAACACCTGCTTTACGATCTGGTTTACAACCCCGAAGAGACTCAATTCCTTAAAAATGGAAAAGCACAGGGTGCAATGATAACAAACGGCTATAGCATGTTAAAACAACAGGCTGAAGCTGCCTGGAGAATTTGGAAATAATTTTTCCCTTCAAAACATACTGCACTTTTACACGTTAAATTACAAACACCAGTAATCGCTTTGCTAAATCCTAAGGCTTCTTTGGCCGGGATTAGAAACTGGAATTACTTGTTGTTTGCTTAGTTAATGGTATCTTTAGCATCCCAACACAGGGTTTATTTTTTAGCTTTTGCCAGCAAAAAATAAATGCACCTGAACTGAGAATTGATGCTCGAGTAATCAATTTAGCTTAATTAAATCATGAAGAACCTTAACATTGAAACAGATGTCTGAAGAAAAAAATAGCCTTAAAGAAAACGACGAAAATAACTCTGAACTCGATAAAAAACAGGAAAATCAGCCTGTAAAATCAGAAGCCAAGGATCAAAATACGGAGGGTTCTGAAGAGGAGTTGGTTACCGAATCAATAGAGGTAATTCAAGATGCCAAAGATGTGGATGAACCTGAAGAGGTTAAAGAATATACTGACAATACGAGTATTGAGGAAGCTCAATCACTTGAGCCGGAAACGACAACTCAAGCTGAAACTTCGGAATCAATTAAAGATAAGGAGGATGAACTCGTTACAGAATCTATAGATGCCGTAAAAGAGGCTAAAAAAGATGATGATACTAGTGAAGAAGATGATGATTTTATAGCTGAAGATGATACTGACGAGGACGAAAACTCAGATGATCTTGAAGATGCTTTAAATGAAGATACCGAGGACGAGTCTGCAGCAGAACGCCATAGCATTCCTAAGAAAGAATATGAAAAGATGAGTAAAGAAGAACTCATCAAAGAATTTAAATACCTTCTCAACAACCATAAAATACAGGCTATAAAAGAGCACGTATCAGAATTACGAGCAGCTTTTATTTCTAAGTTTGAAGATGAGCAGGAAGAAGCTAAAGAGCGTTTTCTGGAAGACGGCGGTAATATTATTGACTTTAGGTATTATAGTCCCCTTAAGAAGGAATTCAACTCCCTGTACTTTGAGTACCGCGACAAGCGCAACCAGTATTATCAAAATTTACGCAAAGACTTAAATGCCAATCTGGAAACCCGTAACGCGCTGATTGAAGAACTCAAAGAGCTCAAAAATGAATTAGGCGGTGAAGACAGTATTAACACCACTTTTGAAAAGTTCAAAGACATTCAGGAGCGTTGGCGTAATGCCGGTAATATTCCCAGAGATCGTTATAATCTCGTATGGAATAATTACCATCATCATATTGAGAACTTTTACGATTTTCTACATTTAAACCGGGAATTTAGAGATAAGGATTTTAAAGAAAATCTGGATAAAAAGCTCAAGTTGATTGAACAGGCAGAAGAACTTGCTCAGGAACCCGATGTGAACCGCGCGTTTAAAGAGCTGCAGATGCTTCATAAAATCTGGAAGGAAGAGGTAGGTCCGGTTTCCCGGGAATACCGCGAAGAAATCTGGGAAAAATTTAGTGCTGCCACCCGAAAAATTCACGATGCCCGCCAGGATTATTTCAAAAATATTGACAAGATTCACGAGCAAAATCTGGAGAAAAAACAGGAGGTTATCGCTGAAATAGAAAAAGTCGTTGAAAATCCTGCTTCAAATCACAAAGAGTGGCAAAAGCAAATGAAAACGGTAAATGAGCTTCGTGAAGATTTCTTCAAAATAGGAAAGGTACCCCGCAAAGAAAATGAACCTACCTGGAAAGCCTTTAAAAAAGCTACCCGGGAGTTCAACCGTGCAAAAAACGGCTTTTATAAAGACCAGAAAAAAGAGCAATACGCCAATCTTGAGAAAAAGATGGAACTTGTTAAAATTGCAGAAGAAAACAAGGACAATGAAGACATAAAAGCGACCATAGACCTGATGAAAAAAATTCAGGCAGATTGGAAGAAAATAGGACATGTGCCACGCAGGGACAGCGATAAGATCTGGAAGCGCTTTAAAAAAGCCTGTAACCACTTTTTTGATAAACTGCACGCTGAGAAAAAGGAAATTCTTGAGGAAGAGAAAACAAATCTTGAGGATAAAAGTGCTTTGCTGGAAAAGGTTAAAAAGCTCAAACTAAGTGGTAAACCTGAAGACGACCTTAAAACTATAAAATCTGTAATTAAGGAGTGGAAAGATACCGGTCGGGTTCCGCATTCTAAAAAGAATATCGAGCAGGAATTCAATAAAGTACTTGATGGCTTATTCAAAAAACTCGATTTAAGCCGAAAAGAATCAGAGTTAATCAAGTATGACAATCGGGTTGCTGCCATTGCAGATGAAGATGGAAATCAGGCGTTGAATAAAGAGCGGTATTTTATCACCAAGAAAATTGATGAAGTAAAAGCTGAAATCAACCAGTTAGAGAACAACCTGGGCTTCTTTCAACACGTTCCTGATGACAACCCTATGGTTAAGGAAGTACATAAGAATATTGCTGAGCATAAGAAAACCCTTGAAATCTGGAAGGCCAAACTTAAAAAGCTAAAAACACTTTATTAATAGTTCCAGCTTATGGTTTGCACCTTGTGTAAACATCCCGCGTATTTTTTTGGGAATTTCCAAAATAGAAACTACAACCGGTGCACCCATTGTGCATCGGTTTTTTTAGATGCTGAAAATTTACCTTCTACCTCTGCAGAGCAAAAGCGTTATGAGCATCATCGAAACAGTGAAACAGATTCTGGATATCTCCAATTTCTCAAACCTTTGATTGATGCTGTTTCAACAAATCAAATTCAGCAGGAGAAAGGATTGGATTATGGTTCGGGCCCAAATCCCGTCTTAACCAAAATGCTTCAGAATCAAGGATACGACGTTAAGCCTTACGATTTATTTTTCAGCCAAAATTTAGAAGCTTTAAAGCAAAACTATGACTATATCGTATGTTGTGAGGTGATCGAGCATTTTCATAATCCCAGAGAAGAATTTGATCGTTTACGCAAGCTTCTCGTTCCCGGTGGGAATCTATATTGCAAAACAAATTTGCTGACATCAGAAATTGATTTCAAAAACTGGTGGTACAAAAATGACTTGACACATACTTTTTTCTACACAAAAGCTTCGTTAGAATTTATTAAAACACACTTCAAATTTAAAGAGCTTAAGATATATCAAGAATATTTTCGCTTTAGCGCATAAAAAAAAGCGGCCAAAAGACCGCTTTAATTTAACTTATTTGAGAGATTATCCTTTGTAAAAATACAGAGAAGAAACTCCTGCTAAACTATTATTTACAGCCGGAGTAGCGTTACCACCACCTCCAGTTGAAACATTAGTAAAAGCAAGAACACGACCTCCACCATTTGCTAGTTCGGCAACATAGACAGTATCTGAATCAGCATCATATTCTACATTCACAGGGTTACCCATTAAAGTAGCTGCACCTGCATAACGTATTTGTTGACCTACTGCAAGAGTTCCGCCATCGGCAACAGCATTAAACTTCGACATAAAGTTTGTGATAACGTGGAAACCACCATCTGTTGCAGCATTATCACCAGAGGCAGCAGCAATATCACTCATTATCATCGTTCCACCATCGAAAGCGATACCGTGTGTTCTAACAATACCTTCGATAGCAACACGCTTAGATGCACTTACGGTAGCGTCTGCAGGATTACTCGCTAAAAAGTTAGTAAATACAGCCAGTTCATTTGACATATCTACAACAGCATATAGGTCGTTACCTACGAACTCAATTCCCCAAACTGAAAAATCAGTTGTAATGGTTCTACTTAGAGTAAATGATCCGTTTGATTTTTCAAATACGAAAAAACGACCCGCATTGGCATTTTGACTATCTGCAACCACGTAAAAATTACCGTTAACTGCTATGTCTCTAGGGTTTTGTAAAATAGATGGACCAGAGAAAGCTGCTGTAAGATTTACAGTGCTCATAATTATATCACTAATTCCTACATAAGCCTGAACAGAAGTTTGAGTAGCTCCTCTTGCAGCTATTGTAAAACTATCATCTTCAGGAGAAACATATATTCCTTCAGAATCACTCGCTGAAGTTGTGATCGTCGTCGTCGTACTGTTTGTAAGGTCGTAATGCGTTACATTACCATCGGCGTGTGAAGTTGCATATAAATTTGCAGACGCCTCGTTCATTGGCATATCGTCATTATTATCGTCATCACTACAAGAAGCGAAAGTAAATGCTCCAAATACACCCAGGATTAAAAGTTTTCCAGTATTCATAATTTTTTGTTTTTTGTTAAACATTGTTGATTTACGAATACATACGACCTGTCATGTCCTATGGTTTTGCATTTTTTCAGAGCAAAAACAGGCTTAAATATAATTACCTGATTTACAGTTGTTTAAAATTTAAAAAAGGAGGTTTTTTAACTTAAGATTAGCAATCTCAGCTTTGAAAAAAATCATAAACCGCTATATACTAGCTGTTTTCAGGTATTTTACCTTTGACGTTTTTGAAGAACAATCGAAGTTCTTTTAAGTCACGATTACCATCACCAGTTGGATAGAATAATGAGCCAATTTTATGCTGCTTATTTTGAAAATCCATCGTTATGGTTAAGATTGGCACGTGAGCTTCCAGAGCTATGTAGTAAAAACCCGTTTTCCAGTTTTCTACTTTTTTACGGGTACCCTCAGGAGAAAGTGCCAGCCGAAACGTTTCCCGTTCCTTAAATAGTGAAGCGATATAGGTGACCTTATTTTGACCCGGAGTACGATCAAGCGCAGTACCACCTACCTTTCTAAAATACCAGCCAAAAGGCCATTTAAAAAGTTCTTTTTTACCTAAAAAATTAATTTCTACACCAATGATACTTCTAAATAAAAGCGCCATATAGAAATCGTGCCAGCTAGTATGGGGCGCAGCAATTACAACCATTTTTTTAACTTCTTTCGGGAAATGGCCTTTTATTTTCCATCCCAAAAGCTGGTAAATGGTTTTTGCTATAAGTTTCATTTATGCTTTTTTGTCCTGAGAATATTACGAGCTTCTTCCAGGTCTTGAGGCGTATCAATGCCTATAGCCGGCGTGTCTGAATATACCATTTTAATGCGTTTGCCGTACTCGAGATAGCGTATGGCTTCAATTTTTTCAGAGGCTTCGAGTTCGCGCATAGGCAATCTCGCGAAATCAAGCACAGCCTCTTTCCTAAAAGCATAGATACCCTTATGCTTATAATACGTAACATCAATATCCCGATCTCTGGGGTATGGAATAGGCGCACGTGAAAAATACAAGGCAAAATTATTTTGATCAACAATAACCTTTACGTTATTGGGGTTTTCAATTTCGGTTTGCAGTCGCATTGGTGTCATAAGCGAGGCAAGGTCAATGTACTCTGCTCCCTCTTCATAAAAAACCTGAAGCACATTGCGCATATCTTCTGCATTTGTAAATGGCTCGTCTCCCTGTACATTTACAACAATATCTATGTCCAGTTCTTGTACAGCTTCGGCAATACGATCACTTCCACAGCTATGTTCTACTCTACTCATGATTACCTTACCGGATGCCTGTTCAACAGCTTTTTTGATCTCTTCACTATCTGTAACAACATAAACCTCGTCAAAAAGTTTGGTCGCCTTAGCTGCCTCGTAGGTACGTATAATTACCGGTTTACCTTCAAGGTCCTGCATAAGCTTACCGGGAAATCTGCTGGCTTCATAGCGGGCAGGAATCATTGCAATAGTTCTGAGTTTTGTATTCATTAAAATTTAAAGCTTTGTGGCTGATTTTTGCTTTCTCCTTTTAAAAAAGCGTAGCAATCGGTATATAATATAGATTACCAAAATGAGCGCAAGAATAGGAAATATAAGGGCAAGAATTGACAATAGTGTAGAAAAAACAGCCTCTAGGGTTGAAAACACCGGGTTTGCAAAACCCATGGTTGTAGTTGTTGAGGCTGCCCGTGCTGTTGCAGTAGTTCCGGCAATGAGACCAGCGGTTCCTCCTCCTCCAATGATTGCCAAAGCCCAGGAAACCCAGGGATCAAAATCGCCCAGCGTCACAAAAAATAGAATTGTACCCGCAACAGTAGCCAGAGGTACAGCAATGGTGTCAAGTGCATTATCAAACCAGGGAATGTAATAAGCAAGTAATTCGAGCACCGTGGCAATACCCAAAAGAACAAGGGTTTGCCACGAACCTAACCATAGCCAGTTTTCATTGAGATCAACCCAATCAAAATAGGAAGCGGTGCTCAAAGCGAGTAAGGGCAAAAAGATTCTAAAACCGGCAGCGGCGGCCAGACCTACCCCAAGACATATACTAAGAATGATCTCCATAACTTAAGCGTCTACAAACATATCATCTTTAAAACCTATAAGATACAGTTTTTTCTGAGCACGAGTTACAGCCGTGTACAGCCAGCGTAAATAATCTTTATTCATGCCATCACGCAAATAAGGCTGTTCCACCATAATCGTATCCCATTGACCACCCTGAGACTTGTGACAGGTAATGGCATAAGAGAATTTGACCTGAAGTGCATTAAAATATTTGTTGTTTTTAACTTTCATAAACTTCTTATATTTAGAAGTTTCATCCTCATAATCTTTCATTACTTCCTGATAAAGCCTGTTTGAATCTTCATAGGGTAGCGAGGGAGTTTCAGAAGTTAGGGTGTCCAGCAAAAGAACCGTTTCAAACGGATCTAAACTGGGGTAATCAGTCATTTTGACCTTTACTTCCGCAAAGCGGAAACCATAGAGCTCTTTTATACTGAATATTTCAAGAATCTCTACGATATCTCCATTAGCAATAAAACCGGCATCGCTTTTTGCATCAAGCCAAAAATAATTGTTTTTAACGACCATAAAGTAATCCCCTGCACTTACCTCTTCTTCCTTAAACAAAATGCGCGAGCGTATCTGCTGGTTGTAGAGATTCGCACGCTTATTAGACCTTACGATTATTGCTGTGCCTTCATTTCCAAATTCTCGATAGGAGTCTCCAAGAGCATCCATAATTTCGTGACCGTCAATAAGACGAACTACATCATTCTGACCGCTTAGATCAAACCTAAAATCTTCATAAAGACCATCATTCATAAACTCACGTATACGCGTGGCATTTTTTAAAATCCCACTTGTTTCTGCCTGCCGCATAACCTCGTCGAGTTCTATGCTTTTTACGGTTTTATTAAACTGTAGTTCCAAGTTCTTTGTATCCAGAGCAGGACTAAGCTCCATTTTTACCGGAGGTAATTGAGCTTCATCGCCTATTAAGAGTAGCTTACAGTTGTGACCACTATATATGTAAAGCATCAAATCATCAAGCAGCGATCCGTTTTCAAACAGTTTAGACTCTGATGCATTATCAGAAATCATCGAGGCCTCATCTATAATAAATAGTGTATTGCGATGCTTATTGCGTTGTAGGGTGAATGACACACCTCCTCCCCGTTCCTTTTTTGGATAGTAAATTTTTCGATGTATGGTTTGAGCCGGTTTATCACTGTAACTGGAAATAACCTTTGCTGCTCTCCCCGTTGGGGCCATTTGTACAAAAGACATGCGTATGCGCCACAAATTTTTGACCACTGTACCAATAAGAGTTGTCTTCCCTGTACCAGCATACCCCTTCAGAACAAATAAATTATCCTTTTTATCATCAAACAAAAAGTTGCTTAACTGCATCAGCAGCAAGTTCTGTTTTTCGGTAGGTTGAAAGGGAAAGTCCTGAAGTAAAAGCTTATAAAATGCGTGCTCGTCTAGCTTCATGTATGGTTATCTTGATTGTAAAGATACTAAGGAAATTTAGGCTGATATCCTTTAACGATTAAAAAAAAATTGTAGATTTGCTTATAACCTTAATTAAATTTAAAACCACACATCGAATGAAAATAGTAATTCAGTTAGTACTTTGGGTAGTGATCGGAGTATTGGGATATTTACTTTTTGACTCTGTTTATGGCGAAGTCAAGTTTAATGATCTTAAAGTTGTTCGCTATCAAAAAGCGGTAGATAAACTTAAAGACATCCAGAAATCTCAGTTGGCATACAGACAGCTTACCGGTAAGTTTGCTAAAGATTTCAACCAGTTGATCGAATTTATTGATACTGCAGAATTCACACTAACTGAACGTCGCGATACACTTGTATTGGATGAAGAACTAACGAGAAGATACCGTGTAGATACCAATAAAGAGATAACCATTATTGATACTTTAGGTTTCCGTTCTGTAAAAGATTCTCTTTTTCAAGGAACTGATCGTTATAAAACTATGATGAATGTTCCGGGTCCTGTAAAGGATGCTAAATTTGAAATGGATGCCGGTACAATTCTAAAGAGCGATGTGCCAATTCCTGTTTTTGAAGCCAAAGTTTCAAAAGATGTTCTTCTTGCAGATCAGCCTAAAGATTATGTAGCCAAAGAAAAGCAGGTTCTTTCTGTTGAAGGTGTTAATGGAGCATATCTTACAGTAGGTTCTATGACCGAAGTTAAAACAGCCGGTAACTGGCCTAAGAGTTACGGGGATGCTGATGAATAAAAATCTTCAAGATCCTGAAAATCATAAACTATCCATCCAAGTTAGCTTGGATGGATTTTCTTTTTGTATCAAAAATATTTCAGATGACCGATTGATTGATTCAGATCGTTTTCCTTTTGAGTACGTCCATTCTCCTGAACAGGCTCTGGTTAAAATTAAAGAGGTTTTTAGTACTCTTCCTCAACTTAACAATACCTTTCACGAGGTGGTGGTTATCTACGACAACGAACTTTTCACAGTGGTTCCCGAAAATCTTTTTGACCAAAACAATCTTGCTGATTACCTGAAGTTCAATACTAAAATTTTAAAAACGGACTTTACAGTTTATGATGAATTGGAAGAACTTGACCTTATTAATGTCTACATTCCATTTTCGAATATCAATAACTTTTTCTTTGATCATTTTGGAACTTTTACCTTTTATCACAGTCAAAGCGTTTTCCTTAAGTCTGTTTTAACTGATCAACATCCTTCTGAAGATTTAAAAGAAGTTTGTGTTCACGTATCAAAAACTTCAATTTCAATCATTGCAAGGAAAAATAAACAATTGTTGTTGAATAATCGCTTTAACTATGAGAACGCAGCAGATTGCGTTTATTATATTCTCTATTGCTACGAGCAACTACAGCTTGATCCGGAAATAAATCCAATTATTCTCAAAGGAGCAATTGATGAAAATGATGAAACTTATAGACTCATTTACGACTACATCAGAAGCGTAAGTATAACACAGAAAGCGACGGAGTCTAATCTATTAAAGAACACCTACCTGCAATACCTTTAAACTATGAGAATCATTAGCGGAATTCATAAAGGGAGGCGTCTTATCGCGCCAAAAAAACTGCCCGTCAGACCAACAACTGACATGGCTAAAGAATCCCTTTTCAATATTCTCAGAAACCGATACCAATTCAGCACGTTGCGCGTATTAGACCTGTTCTCTGGCACCGGTAATCTCAGTTATGAATTTGCATCCAGAGGTGTACCGCAAATAACAGCTATTGATGCCCATTCCGGTTGTGTACAATACATCACTAAGACAGCTACAGAGCTCGAAATGCCTATAGAAACATTTAAGTCTGATGTGTATACTTTTTTGAGCCGTGAAAACAATGCCTATGATATTATAGTTGCAGATCCCCCTTACGATTTTGAAGACAGCCAGTTTATTGCCATTATAGATCTTGTTTTTGATAATAATCTGCTAAAACCCGAAGGCTCATTAATTTTAGAGCATAGCAAACACACTGACTTACAGAATATTCGTAACTTTAATGAACTTCGCAAATATGGCGGTAGTGCCTTTAGTTTTTTTAAGAACTCATAACAGTAAAGATTTATAATTTTCAGTGCTTGCCTTATGCCTGTAGAAATAAAAGAATACGCATTAAGCTTCACAAGACTTACCTGCTCTCAAAATTATGTGATTTCTGAGGTAAAGGAAGGTTGTTATCTTACGCGCGATTTATTTGATGAAGTACTAGTCATTTTAGAAGAATATTACGGTACAGCAAAACCTTACATATATATATCAAATCGGAAATACGATTTTAATGTAAATCCTGTTGATTATCTTAACTGCATTGGAATTTCCAACATGATAGGAGTTGCAATAGTGACTGAAACGGCCTCTAAAATGCAAACGGCAAATTTCGAAAAGAATTTCATGACAAAGAGAACCAAAATCTTTGGGACTTTAAAAGAAGCTATTGACTGGGCCAACACGTTTGTTGAAGCACAATAAAAAAAGCAGACCTGTAAGCCGGATTCTGTTCTTACCTAAGTAATACCTTATCATTTATCTGGACTTTTGATTACTCAAAAGCTCTATCTGTCTACCCTCCGGCATCGCGCGGGAAACACTTAATTGCCGGTTTACATGACATTGCACCGCATAGAGTTTACCTGATTTCACTACAGCATTACCTGTACATCCTTTCTGTTGCACTGGTCCTTGACTTAAACTAAGCCAGACGGCCGTTAGCCGCTATGCCTCCCTCTGGTGTCCGGACTTTCCTCCTTAGAGCCTAAATGGTCTAAAGCGATAAGGCGGTCTGCTTACGGCAAAAGTACAGCTTATTTAAGAATCAAGACATTAAATAAACTACTGGTTTTCGCTTAGATTGTTGATAAGACGTTGGGAAAAATCCGCATTACTTATGCATATTGACAGGGGTATAATTATATTTGCCAGAGACCTATTTTCTATTAGGGCTATCTTTCAAAAAAGCATTTGTGGAACAGTTTATCGTATCAGCCCGAAAATACAGACCTGCAACGTTTAAAGACGTGGTAGGCCAACAGGCTATTACAAATACGCTTGAAAATGCTATAAAAAACAATCACCTGGCTCAGGCCTTGCTTTTTACAGGACCTCGCGGTGTGGGTAAAACCACCTGTGCCCGTATTTTAGCAAAAAAAATCAACCAGGAGGCTGATGAACAGGTGGATGAAAATGAGGATTACGCTTTTAATATCTTTGAGCTGGATGCTGCCTCAAATAATTCGGTAGATGATATACGTAATCTTATAGATCAGGTACGTATTGCACCTCAGGTAGGCAAATACAAGGTTTACATCATTGATGAGGTACATATGCTTTCTTCAGCTGCTTTCAACGCATTTCTGAAAACACTGGAAGAACCGCCTAAACATGCCATTTTTATTCTGGCAACTACCGAAAAGCATAAGATAATCCCAACCATTCTATCCCGCTGTCAAATTTTCGATTTCAAACGAATTACGGTTAAAGATATTCGGGAACATCTGGTAGATATCGCTAAACAGGAAGGCATTACTGCCGAAGAAGAAGCCTTGCATATCATTGCTCAAAAAGCCGATGGTGCACTGCGCGATGCTCTTTCAACGTTTGACCGGGTAGTCAGTTTTTGCGGAGATAATCTTACGCGAGCAGCCGTGACCGAGAATCTAAATGTACTCGATTACGATACCTATTTTGAGATTACTGATTTATTGCTTGAGAATAATATTCCTCAGCTACTTTTGCATTTTAATGAGATTCTATCCCGAGGGTTTGACGGGCATCATTTTATTGCCGGCCTTGCATCCCATTTCAGGGATCTAATGGTTTGTAAAAATACCGCTACAATCCCATTACTTGAAGTGGGTGAAGGCACACAGAAAAAATACAAGGATCAGGCTGAAAAGACAAGTCTTTCTTTTTTGATGCAAGCGCTTGACAAAGCCAATGAATGCGATTTGAAATACCGCACCAGCCGCAATCCCAGACTACTGGTTGAACTTTGCCTGATGCAGCTTGCCTCTATCACTTTTGATGGAGAAAAAAAAAAGCCTCTGATTTCATAATTCCGGCAAGTTATTTTAAAAATGCTGTTCCGGTGCGTCCGGCTCATTCCCAAAACTCAAAAACTCAACCGGAACAACAAAAACAAACCTCAGAGTCAACTGATACCACCGCAGTAATTCAACCGGAAGCTAATAATACGACTGCTCAGCAAACTAAGTCAACTGAGCTGCCAGCTGCCCCAATTACCGCAAAGAAACCCGTTTCAGGTCTTTCTCTTAAAGGTTTAAAGCGGAAAAAAGAAATTCTTGAAAAACAAACTCTTGAAGAGGTTGATGCAAGTAAACTACCGCGAGAATCGTTTACGGAGGTTGCAATGCAGGCCGCCTGGAAAGAGTATGTATCCCGGCTACAAAAGAAAGGTGAAAAAATACTGGCTTCTAATCTCGAAACCGATACTCCTACCCTACAGGGCACAACCATTCATCTGGAATTTCCGAATGAAACAATGAAAATTGAACTGGAGCGTGCACAGGGTGGGCTTCTTGAATTTTTAAAACGGAAATTACGTAATTACGATATTACCATTGCAATCACTGTAAATGAGGCGGCAGAGCGAAAATATGCGTACACCACCCGCGAGAAGTATGAAAAATTGAAGGATAAGAACCCTGATCTTGAACTATTGCGTAAAACTTTTGATCTCGATATCTAATGTTAGGACTTAAATTACCCACAGACCCCAGATGGGTCAATATAGTAGAGATGAATATAGACGATATTCTTTCAGACCACGCTTTTTGTGAACAAAAAGCGGCCTCTACAGCTATCTCCCTGATTGTCTCATTTCCCGAATACACAGAGCTCGTACAGGAAATGATTGCTTTGGTCAAAGAAGAAATAAGCCATTTTAAACTAGTGCATGACAAGATCATTGCGCGGGGCAATACTTTAGGACAAGACCGTAAGGACCTGTATGTAAATAAGCTGCTCAAGTTTTTCCCTAAAGGCGGAAGCAGGACCACACAGTTAGTACACAGACTACTATATGCTGCGCTCATTGAGGCCCGAAGCTGTGAAAGGTTCAGGCTTTTATCTAAAGAATTGGAGGACCCGGAACTGCGCACATTTTATCACAACCTAATGGTTAGTGAAGCCAATCACTATACGATGTTTCTAAAGTTTGCCCGTAAATATGGTGATGAACAGGAGGTCAACAAAAAATGGGATGATCTGCTTACCTATGAAGCTGAAATCATGAAAGATCTTGGCAAAGACCAGACTGTTCATGGTTAAGGAAAAGAAATGATAAATTAAAAAAGGAGCTTATTTAAGCTCCTTTTTTAATATTCTATAAAGTATGAATTACAGGCGATAAGCCGCCATTACAGCAAAATAACTGTTTTTACCTTCAGCCGGACCGTTAACCACATCAAGAAAGCCCATACTGTAACGCGCTTCCAGTGACAAACCGTCTAGAATTTGATATCCAATACCCGCTAATCCTGAAATATCGTAATTTTTATAGGTGTAAGCATTATAAGAATTCCAAATACCTAAACCCACCTGAGGCCCCAATTGAAAATATACTTTTCCTACATTAAAGCTTAATAATAAAGGAAGTTGTAAGTAATCTAATTCAGCGCGCTCAGCATAAACACTGCCAGGCAATGAATTTGGTTTTATTCCCTGACCTGAGTATAAAATCTCAGGTTGAAATTTAAGCGTTTCTCCTAATGGAATTTGCGCAAAAAATCCTGCTGCAAAACCATAGCGTCCCGATGCATTATCAAAATCATCCCCCTGAAGTGTTGAAAAATTAATGCCCGTCTTTACTCCGTATCTTATGTTTTGGGCGTAGGTACCCATCGCAAAAAGGAATAAAATTCCAAGTAAAAGTCTTTTCATAATTAAAGTTTTAAGTTTATTGAAAGTCAATAAGTTGGGCGAAACAATATTAATATAAATTTTAGTTTCGTACTAAACAACCTGTCTTTTATCGTTGTAGAGCGATTTTATGATGCCGTCTGACAGCCCAATCTTTGGGACGTGAATATTTTTAGCCCGGCTCCACTTCATTGCAGAAAGGTAAATCCTTGTAGCTGGTATGATTACATCAGCTCTATCAAGATTAAGACCCAACTCAATAACCCGTTCCTCGTAAGTATACGATTGTAGGAATTCGTAAAAACTTACCATATAAAAATAGGTTAAAGGCTTACCATCCTTTTTTCCGCTCAGTTTAAATATCTTATTAATGTTACCCCCTGATCCTATTAGATCGATTCTTGTGTGCCCCTTAGTCACTTCTTTAATCCAGGTTTCAACCTCTTCCCAAATGGTATGCCCTACCAGACCTTCCAAAATACGTACAGTTCCCAGTTTAAAAGATTTGGAGGCGACAACCTCTCCTCCACTATATAGGGTAAATTCGGTACTACCACCACCTACGTCTACATATAAATATGATCGGTCAGAAGTTATAAGAGATTGTAAATCGGTATTTGCAATAATCGCAGCTTCATCATTACCGTTAATGATGTTTATGTTAACCCCGGTTTTCTTTTTAATAATTTTGACAACTTCATCTCCATTTTCAGCTTCACGCATTGCACTGGTCGCACAGGCGCGATACTCAATAACGCGGTGAGAACGCATCAGTAATTTAAAGGCTTCCATTGTGTCAACCATACGTGTGATGTTTTCTTCGGAAATACGCTTCTCTTTAAAAACATCAGCCCCCAGACGAATGGGAACCCGTACCAGAGAGTTTTTTCGAAAAACAGGATCGTTACCTTCAGACTCTATTACATTCGCCACCAAAAGACGAATGGCATTAGAACCGATATCAATAGCACCATATTTTTTCAGTTGAAGCATAATTAATTGAGTTTATTAAGGTAATAATCATAAGTAGCAAACTGTGATCGTAACGGAACCTTGTCGTTTTTGCGGTATGCATTATCCTGCGCCGCGGTAATCTGGCGTGCTTTTACATTATCATTCCAGCAAATGGTATACGTCTCAATGATTTCTTTCTTGATATCCTCATCATAAATAGGGCAGGTTACCTCAACCCGGTTATCCAGGTTACGCGTCATCCAGTCTGAAGATGAAATAAATACTTTCTCCTCACCTTCTTCCCCAAAAATCATTACTCTAGGGTGTTCTAAAAACTTATCAACCACACTGATTAATTCGATGTTTTCGCTCATCCCCTTCACTCCTGGGATCAGGCAACAAACACCACGAATGATAAGGTCTATTTTAACACCAGCCTGACTGGCAGCGTACAAACGATCTATAATAGCGTAGTTGGACATGCTGTTTAACTTTAGCCTTATATACCCTTTACCTCCGTTGGTAACCTTCTTAATTTCATTTTCAATCAACTTATAAAAGCTGTTACGCGCATAATGTGGTGAAATAATAAGGTGTTGATAGGTGTTTACGATATAGTTTGTTTCGAAGAAATTGAAAAGCTTCGCTAAATCTTTTAAAATCTGTTTGTTTGCGGTAAATAGCGTATAATCGGTATAAATGCGGGCAGTCATACCGTTAAAGTTTCCGGTACTTATAAAACCATAACGCTTGAGACGCGTGCCTTCCTGACGCTCAATCACACAAACTTTACTGTGTACTTTAAGGCCTGGAACTCCAAAGATGAGCTTTACACCCTCGTCCTGCATTTGTTTTGCGTAACGCATATTAGATTCTTCATCAAAACGCGCCCGCAATTCAATTTGCACGGTGACCTCTTTGCCATTTTTAGCTGCATTGATGAGTGCACTGGCCACGTGGCTCAACTTAGCCAAACGATAAATAGTAATTTTTATGGTTTTTACTTTAGGATCTAACGCAGCCTCACGCAAAAATTTTATTACATAAGCAAACGTATGATAGGGCGTATACTGTAAAAAGTCTTTTTCAGCAACACGCTTAAACATGCTATCGTTAAGACTTATGCCGTTTATAAGTAAGGGTTTTTGTTTGGTATAAAGCAAATCCGTTCTCCCTAAACTGGGGAAATCCATATAATCCTTCCGGTTGTGATAGCGACCGCCGGGTATGATACTATCGGACTGCTCAATCCCCAGCTTAGTCAATAAAAATTGAAGGGTAGCATCATCAATAGTCTGATCGTATACAAATCGTACGGGCTCAGCGTCTTCTCTGCCCTTTACACTTTTAGATAACTTTTCAATGAAACTCTTACCCAGATCAGATTCTAAATCAAGCTCGGCATCCCGTGTGATTTTAATCATATGTGCCGAAATATCTTCATACTCAAATATGCTGAATACCGAATCCAGGTTATACCGAATCAAATCGTCAAGCAACATGATATAATCTGTACCATCTACCTGAGGAAGTACAACAAACCGATCTAATTCACTGGGAATTTCAACCAACGCATAAATGGGCTTTTTTACACCCTTTTTGCGCATTTTAATAGTTAAATAAGCCTCTAGGTCCTGTATTCGGGGCAATTCAAGATCATCGCGAAGTACGATGGTTACCAGCGCCGGACTTACCTTCTCGGTAAAAAAGGTTTTGATGTATTCAGAGTGTTCGGGGAAATGAACTTCGTTTTCTTTGATGACATAAATTCCTTCTTCTTTCAATCGCTGGTGAATATCATCAAGTATATTTAGGCTTTCTTCCTGTTGTTTGATTACAATTTTTGTAATCTTTTCAAGCAACTCATCTGCCGCATAAACTCCAAGAGCCCTTCGGCCCTTTTTTCCTGCTTCAACAATACGTTTTACTGTAGCATACCGTACTTTAAAAAATTCATCCAGATTATTAGAAAAAATCCCTACAAATCGCAGGCGCTCAATGAGTGGCACGGTCTCGTCTGCCGCTTCCTGCAAAACGCGGGCATTAAACTGCAGCCAACTTATTTCACGGTTAATATATCGGGATTCATCTGCTTGGAGGGTTGACATACTGATTCGGTTATCCATTATTTAAGTTGCTTTGGTTTCACATAGAGAATGGTTTTTCCATTACTTATGTCAGCCCAGCTTTTTACTTTGAATTGAATTGCCGTAAATGCGGCGGTTGATACATTATCAATTTCCTGATCTCCGTATCGGTTTACCCAATACGTTAGGGCATTATTGTGGCCAAAAACCATCAATCGATCTACGCTGTCATCGCAAGATTTAATGACTTTGTCCAATTTGGTTCCGCCAAAATCATATAAACGATGATCAAGTTGCAACTGCTCTTCAGGAATACCCAATTCTTTAAGGTATAAAAGTGCTGTCGTTTTTGCCCGTACCGCGTCGCTGCTAAGCACCAACTGAGGCAACTCGATTCTTTCACGAATGTAAGCTCCCATTAACGGAGCATCTCCTAAGCCCCGGTCATTAAGCGGGCGATCGTGGTCTTTAAGATCATATTCCCAGGAAGACTTGGCGTGCCTTACCAGATAAATTGTTTTCATACTATTTAGATTTACGGAGCCAGACGATTGCAATCCCAACCAGATTCTGAAATTGAATACAGCAACCTGTCGTGGAGTCTGTTTGGTCTGCCCTGCCAGAATTCAAAGGAATTAGGAGTTACACGGTATCCGCCCCAGTGTGGAGGTTTCGGTATTTCCTGATTTTTAAAATCTTCTTCAAATTTTTCCTGACGCTCTTCAAGAAATTTACGGTTAGGAATAATAGCACTTTGAGGTGAAACCCATGCTCCCAATTGACTTCCTTCAGGTCTTGAATGAAAGTATTTTGTTGAAGTCTCTTCATCAACTCGTGAAGCAGTCCCCTTTATAATCACCTGTCGCTCCAGATTTGGCCAGAAAAAAGACAAGCAAATATTAGGATTTACAGCCAGTGCCCTACCCTTTTCACTATCGTAATTGGTGTAAAACACAAAACCGTTTGAATCATAACTTTTAAGAAGTACCACTCTATTTTTTGGGAAACCATCAAGGCCTATGGTAGAAATGGTCATTGCATTGACCTCATCTAAACCCTGAGCCTGTTCAACCTCTTCAAACCATTTTTGAAACTGCTCAAACGGATCTGAGGCACTTTGTTCGCGGGTTAATTCACTAAATTCATAGGATTTCCTGTAGTCGCTTAAATCTTCGGCCATAACTGTATTTTCAGGCAATTTACATTAATGCCCTAAAGTTATAAAGCAGAACGGTATCTTTTACAATAAATTAAAACGGATTCCTTGATTAAGAATTATTCTTTCTTAAAATTGCGATTTTCAGTCTTCGCTGAAGTCAAAAACCTTTCCGTCATCTGCGGTCAGTACATTCTGGAAAACCGTTTTCGCCTCATTGGCAAAAAGCGTTAAATCCGGATATCTTGTGCTGTAATGGCCTAAAATGAGATGCTGAGCACCTGCATCTCTTGCCATTTTCCCTGCTTCAATAGCTGTAGAATGGCCGGTAGGCAAAGCCAGTTTAGCGTGAGCTTCAAGAAATGTAGACTCATGATACAAAACAGTCACCCCTTGCAGCTGTGGTAAGTTATCCGGTTTGTAAATGGTATCACTGCAAAAGGCATAACTACGCGGGGTTTTTGGGTCCAGAGTGAGCTCCTCGTTAGGTATGACCGTTCCATCCTCAAGAGTCATATCCATCCCCCTTTTAAGCTTTCTATAATAGACCACATCTATTTTGCGCTTCAAAACTGCGCTCATATTGAGCTTTCGCTCGCCGGGTTTTTCCTTGAACAAAAAACCATTGGCATAAATTCGGTGTTTTAGAGGAATGGTTTCCACAGAAACCTTTTCGTCCTCGAAAAGCAGTTGGGGTTCTTTACTATCGAGTTCGTGGAAATAAAGCGGATAATTAGTCCAAGAATTGGCCAGTTTTAACTGAAGGGTTATCGCTTCTTTGATACCCTTAGGACCATACACGTGAAGCTCTTTTTCTCTATTGAGCAACCTGAATGTACTAATTAAACCTACGAGACCATAAAAATGGTCACCGTGTAAATGGGAAATAAATATATGCTTGATTTTAGAAAACTTAACCTTGTTGCGGCGTAGCTCGACCTGAGTTCCCTCTCCGCAGTCAATGAGAAACAAATGATTTATTATTTCCAGAACCTGCGAAGTAGGATTAGTAAACGTACGTGGAGTGGCTGCATAACAGCCTAAAATGGTAAGCTTCATTTAAAAATAGCACTTGTTTTTGAGGTAAGTTAAGGTAAAGCAGGATGTTTAACAAGAAAACCTCTAGCCCACAGGATTAAAATCCTAAATCGCGTTGTATCTCTTCAAGCTCTATAACATCTTTAGCTTCACCCAATGTAGGAACCACCATAATCTCTTCGGGCACCTGATCTATATGAACCGCCTTATTTACGATAACAAAAGATTTAGAGTCGGCGCGCTGTCTATTAGAAACAGGAAGAAATAGCAACAATTCTTCAAGACTAAGTTTTTCATACTTCAGTAAATCTATTACCAGATTTTGATCTGCGTAGGCTTTAGGAATGATAAATTCTAAGAAGGAAGCAAAGCTTTTAATTCCTTCTTCCTCATCTCCCAGAATCGTATAGGTTTCTTTTTCGGTTACAATCATTGCTGTTTAATTTTTGAAGCCAACAGGTAGATTACGGCCATACGTATCGCTACTCCATTTTCAACCTGATTGAGTATTATAGACTGGCTACTGTCTGCTACATCACTGGTAATCTCAACACCTCTGTTTATGGGTCCCGGGTGCATCACCACAATTTCCTTGTTTAGCGAGTCAAGCAGTTCTTTATCTAGACCGTATTGCTGAGTATATTCGCGGGTTGACGGAAAATAACTGATATCCATACGCTCGTTTTGAACCCGAAGCATATTAGCCACGTCACACCACTCCAATGCTTTGCGTAGGTTTAATTCTACCTTTACACCAAGTGATTCAATATATTTTGGCATTAGCGTTTTTGGGCCACAGACTTTTACTTCTGCTCCCAAATGCTGAAGTGCAAAAATATTGGAAAGGGCCACCCTACTGTGCAAGATATCACCAACAATTACGACTTTCTTACCGGCAATTTCGCCCAGTTTTTTAGTTATGGAATAGGCATCAAGCAAGGCTTGTGTAGGATGCTCATGAGCCCCATCGCCGGCATTGACAATACTGGCTTTGATATTTTTAGAAAGAAAAACCCCGGCGCCGGGATTGGGATGCCGCATCACAACCATATCTACTTTCATAGATAAAATATTGTTTACAGTATCTATAAGCGTTTCTCCTTTTTTTACTGATGAAGCTCCTGCTGAGAAGTTAATAACATCTGCACTGAGACGCTTTTCAGCCAATTCAAAAGAAAGCTTAGTACGAGTACTGTTTTCAAAAAATAGGTTGGCAATGGTAATGTCCCGAAGTGAAGGCACTTTCTTGATAGGACGATTAATCACCTCTTTAAAATGATCTGCGGTTTCAAAAATGAGATCAATATCTGCTTTTGTGATGTACTTTATTCCCAATAAGTGATTGACACTAAGCTCGCTCATTTTTAATTAGTTCTTTTCGCGTAAATTATTTATTAACCAGATAAACCGCATCTTCGCCTCCATTTTCCACCCATTTCACCAGAACTTTTTCTTCATTTATCGCATCAACCTGTCTGCCTCTATATGTAGGCTGAATGGGCAAATGCCTGCTGAAACGCCGATCAATCAAGGTGAGTAACTCGACGTCTTTAGGTCTCCCGAAGCTCTGTACTGCTGTTAGCGCCGCATTGATACTACGGCCGGTGTATAAAACGTCATCGATAAAAACCACATTCTTATCTTCGACCACAAAATCAATACGGGTTTTATTGGCTTCAAGAGGTTTATCACCTCTTCTAAAGTCATCTCTAAAAAAAGTAATATCGAGATAACCCAGCTTGATGCTTTCTATCTTATACTTTTCTTCAAGAAGTTTCTTGATACGTTCAGCAACATAAATTCCCCGGGGTTGAATCCCTATAAGAACCGTTTGTTTAAAGTCTTTGTGATTTTCAATGAGTTGACAGGCCAGACGATTGAGAATGATATTGATTTCTTTTGCGTTAAGCAGCGTTTTCTGGCTCATAGTACGGTCAACGGTGTTTTGATGCGCAAAGGTATTTATTTTTTTATTGAAATTTAACCGGTGACGCGAGTTTAAAAATGGAATCTTATAAATGAACTTAGGCTATGAATTTAGGTTTCTTCGTCTTTTTCATCCTTTTTAAAAAAATTAAATCCAAATGGAATTACTAAAAACAAGAAGAAATATTTTCCGGTTATCAGTCCAACAAGTGTGATGAGTGCTGCGACGATGTACAGCCAATTCTCTTTTAAAATGCGCATCTCTATTTAATACCTTTTTCCGGCTTTGGCGTATACCATTTATTGGTAAGCTCAAGAAAATTTAATTCGATTGCGGGGTCTTGTGGCTCAAGTATTTTGTCCTGAAAAGAGCGTTGCAAAATATCTTCAATCAAATAATCCTCTTCTACATTTACCGGATCATAAATTTCCTTGAGCGAAATATCAAAAAAGCTGGCTGTTGTATTTAGCAGGAACGCTTTTAAGCCGCTTCGGTAATTTTTAATGAGTTCAAAAGTGGTCTGACCGGTTTGACGGTACATCAGTTTTACTAAAATCTGACCTTCGGTACGGGTGAGTTTTTTTAGCTCTTCTTTAAATTCGGTCTCTACATAACGTTGTATAATCTTGGTATAGCGCTTTTTATCACGCTTAGACTGCATAGAATCAAGTCGCTCATTAAGTTCAACCAAACGCTCCCCTGCCAGTTTTGCATAGGGCCAGACTTTCCGGGTTTTACGTCTTAATATTAAATACCTGCGTCTGGCGTTATTATCACTAAATTTTAAACGTGACAATACCACAACATCATCAAGAAATATCGCCGAGCGGGCAATAGTATCACCTTCCACGTAAAAATAAACAGGTTCAACACTATCTGTTTCAACCTCCGGAGGTGTAGTCTGAGCACTTAAATTAAAGCTCAAAAGCAAAAAAAATATACAAACTAAATTCTTCAAATTTTCTTTTTAAATAGTTAGATCGAAAACCATTCCAAAAGTACACAATCGCTCAGATTGCTTTATGCTTTTGACATGAATATTCTTACTTTCGTACAAAATTGAAATTATGTCAAAAAGCATTTTAAACGACAAGTCATTAGACTTTTTAGAATCCTATCTCAATAATGCCGCTCCAACCGGATATGAGTGGGAAGGCCAAAAAATATGGATGGAATATTTAAAGCCTTATGTAGATTCATTTATCACAGATAACTATGGTACTGCGGTAGGCGTCATCAATCCCGATGCAAAATACAAGGTGGTGATTGAGGGCCACGCTGATGAGATCTCCTGGTATGTAAATTACATTACAGATGATGGTTTAATCTACGTGATACGTAACGGAGGTAGTGACCACCAGATTGCCCCTTCTAAGCTTGTTAACATTCATACCAAAAATGGAATCGTAAAAGGCGTTTTTGGATGGCCGGCAATTCACACTCGTGATAAAAGCGATGAGAAGGCCCCTAAACAAGACAATATTTTTATAGATACTGGTTGCAAAACCAAGGAAGAAGTTGAAAAGTTAGGCGTTCACGTAGGTTGCGTGATTACCTATCCCGATACCTTTACCATTCTAAACAAAAACAAATTTGTATGCCGAGCACTCGATAACCGTATGGGTGGCTTTATGATTGCCGAAGTTGCTCGTATGATTAAAGAAAATGGAAACAAACTAGACTTTGGACTCTATATTGTTAATTCGGTACAGGAAGAAATAGGCCTTCGTGGTGCAGAAATGATTACCCAGACTATTAAACCTAACCTGGCTATCGTAACTGATGTTACCCACGATACCACTACCCCGATGATCGAAAAGAAAACTAACGGCCACGCTGCGATTGGCGACGGTCCTGTTATTTCTTATGCACCGGCCATTCAGCAAAAGCTGCGTGATTTGATTATTGATACTGCCGAAGAGAAGAAAATCCCATTTCAACGTGCGGCCTGTAGCCGTGCGACGGGTACAGATACCGATGCCTTTGCATACAGTAATGGCGGTGTACCGTCGGCTTTGATTAGTTTACCATTGCGTTATATGCACACCACCGTTGAAATGGTGCATCGCGATGACGTAGAAAATGTGATCAAAATGATTTATGAAAGCGTACTTAAAATAAAAGACGGTCAAAGTTTTAGTTATTTTGACTAAATTTAGTTTACGCTAACCATCAATGCTAATACCCGAAGACACAAATCGTGCTTTGGGTATTTTCATTTTTAGCCCAGATCTCCAGCCTGAAACTTTCAATTTTACTGAAAGTTATTTCACAAATTCTTAGGAGACGCGCCTGCTTAATTATCATTTCCTTAGTAACACAAGCTCGGGATTGATATTATATTTGGGTTATGACCATTACCCAAGATACCCTTCACGATATTCTAGACAGCCCACAGGAGGCTGCCAAACTGGCTAATCTGATCTACGTGACCGATGAGCATCTCACGATTTGCCGTAAAAAACACGGCAAGGGCTTCCGCTATTGCAAAAACGATATCACTATAAAATCAAAACCATTATTGCAGCGCATAAAAAAACTGGTGATTCCACCGGCCTGGCAGGATGTTCTTATTTCAGAGCCTGAAAATGGTCATCTGCAGGCTGTAGGTCGGGATGAAAAAGACCGTAAAGTTTACCTGTATCATGAGAATTGGAATAAGCTTCGTAACGAAACAAAGTTTCTAAAACTCGCGGCGTTTGCTAATGTACTTCCTCAACTTCGCAAAAAAGTAGATCAGGATCTTGATGCTCCCGAAATGACCCGTCGTAAAGTTCTAGCCCTCGTTATTCGCCTTCTGGAAGAAACCCATATACGCGTGGGCAACGCCTATTATGCAAAGCATAATGAGACTTATGGACTTTCAACATTGCGCACACGTCACGTAAAAACTACCGAAAGCGGGATACGCTTTAAATTTGTTGGCAAAAAAGGAAAAGAGCACGATATAGCCCTTACTGATGAAAAACTTATTGATCTGGTAAACCAATGTGAGGATATACCCGGATGGGAATTGTTTCAATTTTATGATGAAAATGGAAATAAAGACCATATCGACAGTGGGATGGTTAATGAGTACATTCACGAGTTGAGCGGCGATCTCTTTTCAGCAAAAGACTTCAGAACCTGGGCTGCGACCAAGATCTTCTTTGAATCCTTAAGAGATTTGGGTTATGTTGAGGATGAAAAACAAAATGCTAAAAACCTAATCACAGCTTACGATGCCACAGCAGAAGGATTAGGTAATACGCGCAGCGTGTGCCGGGACTACTACGTACACCCGGTAATTCCCGAAGCTTATCAGGACGGAATCATCACCCAATCCTTTGACAAACTCAAAGACAAATCCCTCAGAAACCGGAAGAATTTTTCCAAAACCGAACAGGTCATTGCAGATATGCTAAACACCTACGAGGTTTCCATCTAAGCTTCTTACTTAACCTATTCCTAACACAGATTTCTACTAAGTCCGTTTGGGGTTGAGTTCTAAATTTCACGCAATTACAGTACCTTTACACACTTGAAAAAGAAAATGGCAGAAACACAAGAATATATTGAGGTTTATGGCGCCCGCGCGCACAATCTCAAGAACATAGATGTACAGATTCCGCGGGAAAAGCTAGTGGTTATAACCGGTCTTTCAGGCAGTGGTAAAAGCTCACTGGCTTTTGATACGATTTATGCAGAAGGCCAGCGACGCTACATCGAAACCTTCTCAGCTTACGCCCGTCAATTTCTCGGCGGACTTGAGCGTCCTGATGTAGATAAAATTCAGGGCCTCTCCCCTGTTATCGCAATTGAACAAAAAACAACTAGTAAAAGCCCTCGATCTACGGTAGGTACCATAACCGAGATTTACGACTTTTTGCGCCTGCTCTACTCGCGCGCCAGTGACGCGTACAGTTACGAGACCGGCGAAAAAATGGTGAGCTATAGCGACGAGCAGATTAAAGATCTTATTAAAAGTGAATACAAGGGAAAACGCATCAACGTTTTAGCTCCTGTTATCCGCAGTCGTAAAGGACATTATCGCGAACTCTTTGAGCAAATCGCCAAGCAGGGGTTTGTAAAAGTTCGTGTAGACGGCGAAGTGCGTGATATTGTAAAGGGAATGAAAATTGACCGATACAAAACCCATGATATTGAGATTGTAATAGATCGATTGAAGATTGAAGACAATCAGGATATAGATAAACGCATTTTAGAAACCATCAACACCGCAATGTACCATGGCGAAGATGTCATGATGGTTCTCGATCACGACTCCAATGAAGCGCGCTACTTCAGCCGCAGTTTGATGTGTCCCACAAGCGGTATTTCTTATCCCAATCCGGAACCAAATAATTTTTCATTCAACTCACCCAAAGGCGCCTGCCCTAAATGTAATGGTATTGGGACTTTAGGCGTAGTGAATGTAGATAAGATTATTCCGGACCCAAAACTTTCGATCAAAGGAGGCGGACTGGCCCCTCACGGAAATCAAAAAAGCAACTGGATTTTTAAGCAGCTTGAGATTATCGCGCAGCGATTCAACTTTAAATTGACCGATCCCATTAAAGATATCCCCAAAGAAGCGATGGAGATGATTTTGTATGGGGGTAATGAAAAGTTTACGGTAGAATCCAAAACCTTGGGTGTCACCCGCAATTACAAAATTGATTTTGAAGGGGTGGCTAACTTTATAGAAAGCACCTATCTCAAAAATGACTCAGCATCCCTAAAGCGCTGGGCGAAAGAATATATGGAAAAAGTCGTGTGTCCTGAATGTGAAGGATCACGCCTGCGTAAGGAGTCTTTATATTTTCGCGTTCGCGAAAAGAATATAGCCGAGCTTGCTAATATGGACATTCTCGAACTTAAAGACTGGTTCGCAGAATTGCCAAAGCATTTGAGCGAAAAACAAACTGCAATTGCCACTGAAATTTTAAAGGAAATTAGCACGCGAATCCAGTTTTTAGTAGATGTGGGCCTCACCTATCTTTCTCTAAACCGAAGTTCCAAATCGCTTTCTGGCGGGGAAGCACAACGTATACGCCTGGCAACACAAATCGGTTCACAACTCGTAGGTGTGCTCTATATTCTAGATGAGCCGAGTATAGGTCTACATCAACGAGATAATGAAAAGCTGATAAACTCTCTGGTTTCACTTCGAGATATTGGCAATTCCATTATCGTAGTAGAACACGATAAAGATATGATTGAGCGCGCCGACTATGTGATTGACATTGGACCTTTTGCAGGCAAACACGGCGGTGAAATAATAAGTGAAGGCACGCCTAAGCAACTTTTAAAAAAACATACGCTTACCGCACAATACCTTAACGGTGAAAAAGAAATCGCTGTTCCTGAAAAACGAAGAAAAGGCAACGGTAAGAAAATTGTACTTAAAGGCGCTACAGGAAACAACCTTAAAAAGGTAGATGTAGAATTTCCGCTTGGAAAAATGATTGTGGTTACCGGTGTTTCGGGGAGTGGAAAATCTACGCTTATCAACGAGACCCTCTACCCGATTATGAATGCGCATTATTTTAATGGCGTAAAAAAACCAGAGCCGTATAAAAGCATTAAAGGTCTTGACGAGTGTGATAAAGTGATAGACATCAACCAGTCACCCATTGGCCGCACCCCACGATCCAACCCGGCAACCTATACCGGCGTTTTCAGCGAAATACGCAGTTTATTTGCTAAAATCCCGGAGTCGCTGATACGGGGTTATAAACCGGGACGCTTCAGTTTTAATGTGGCTGGAGGCCGCTGTGAAACCTGTAAAGGTGGCGGATTGCGAGTGATTGAGATGAACTTTCTACCCGATGTTTATGTGGAGTGCGAGACCTGCCAGGGTAAACGTTTTAACCGCGAGACTCTGGAAATTCGCTACAAAGGAAAAAGCATTGCCGATGTACTCGAAATGACCATTGATGAAGCAGTACCATTCTTTGAGCACATCCCGAAAATCTTTAGAAAACTAAAAACCATTCAGGATGTAGGACTGGGTTATATTTCTCTTGGGCAGCAATCTACGACCCTTTCCGGTGGTGAAGCCCAGCGTATCAAACTGGCGACCGAGTTATCAAAACGCGATACCGGGAATACGTTCTACATTCTTGACGAGCCCACGACCGGATTGCACTTTGAAGATGTGCGCATCTTGATGGATGTCTTAAATAAATTGACTGATAAAGGTAATACCATGCTGATCATTGAGCACAATATGGATGTCATTAAAATGGCAGATCATATTATTGATATTGGTTATGAAGGTGGAAAAAATGGCGGACAGCTCGTCGCTAGTGGTACTCCCGAAGAAGTCGCAAAAGATAAGAAGAGCTATACGGCAAAATTCCTTCGAAATGAATTAAATTGAGCCGCTTAAAAATTGAGAATATCTTATTATGAGAAATGAAAGTAAGCCAAAAGGCTGGAATGAAATAAAAACAAACGACTCGTGGGCCATCTTTAAAATTATGGGCGAGTTTGTAAGTGGATTTGAAAAGTTAAGCCGCATAGGACCTTGTGTTTCTATTTTTGGTAGTGCCCGTACCAAACCCGATCAAAAATACTATAAGCTTGCTGTTGCCATCGCCGAAAAAATCGTTGAAAACGGATATGGTGTCATCACCGGTGGTGGACCAGGCATCATGGAAGCCGGTAACAAAGGAGCTCACCTGGCCGGGGGAACTTCGGTGGGATTAAATATTGACCTGCCCTTTGAACAGCACGACAACCCGTATATTGACAGCGATAAAAGCATTGACTTTGATTACTTTTTCGTGCGAAAAGTGATGTTTGTAAAATATTCGCAGGGATTTGTAGTGCTTCCGGGTGGTTTTGGTACCCTTGATGAACTTTTTGAATCAATCACATTGATTCAGACTCACAAAATAGATCGTTTCCCTATTATTCTTGTTGGGACTGAATACTGGCAGGGTCTTTTTGACTGGATTAAAAATACCTTACGTGATTCTTTTGCAACCATAAGTCCTGACGACATCGATTTATTGTATTTAGTAGACACCGAAGATGAAGTGCTCGAAGTATTAAATAATTTCTACAACGAGTACAAACTGAGTCCAAACTTTTAATTTAAAACCAAAGTCTTCTCTTTTGCGTTAGGTATAGTAATTGATACACAATCTGAAACTTATTTATTATTCTGATAATCCCAAACCTTTGTTCTATGCAAAAATCCTTTAATGCGTTTACTGTGACGTTATTACTGGTGTTGCTTGGGCTTCCCTTTGTCGGAATTGCTCAGAACAAATTGGATATCGCTGTGCGTCTTGATGAAGACAATCGCCTCTTAACCATTCAGCAAGACGTTACTTTTTTAAATACCTCCTCAGATACCCTTGATGTTATTTATTTTAATGACTGGGCAAATAGCTTTGCGTCTAAACGATCTGGGCTTGGGATACGTTTTGAAGAGAATTACGACCGAAGATTCCATCTAGCACCCGAAGAAGATCGGGGTTCTTCAAAAATCAACAACATCATAGATGAGAATTTCAGAAATCTGAAATTTAAAAGACTGCCTGATGCAGAAGATATACTACGCGTAAACCTAAATAAGCCGCTATTGCCGGGTCAGGCTCAAAAAATTAAGATGAATTATAACATTCGTGTACCTGACAGCAAGTTTACGGGTTATGGTGTATTAAATAATGGAGATTACAATTTAAAATACTGGTTCATCGCTCCTGCAGTTTACGATGGCACCTGGCAGTATTACAGCAATAAAAATCTGGACGATCTGTTTATGGCTCCTACCGATTTTTCAATTGATTTCTCGTTTCAGAGTGATTTTACATTGATCAATGAGCTAGATATGCAGCCTGAAGAGTTTTCGGCTAATGCGCAATTTAAGACCGTGCATCTCGAAGGAGACAACCGCAATAATACCACGATTTACCTACGGAAAAAATCAGAATTCGATAGCACAGAAACCGATGCCTTCACAGTTGTTACTAACATTAAAGATCGAAAAGTAATCCCAGAGCGAGAAGCCATCATCATCGACAAGATCACAGGCTTTTTAACCGAAAAATTAGGGAACTATCCATTTGATAAATTGGTTATTTCGGTTATTGATTACCGCGATAACCCTGTTTATGGCTTGAATCAACTTCCTGATTTCCTGAGTCCGTTTCCCGAAGATTTCAAGTACGAACTAAAAATTTTAAAGACTACCATTGATAATTATGTAGACCGTACACTCTACATCAATCCGCGTAAAGACCGCTGGATTGCTGATGCTATCAAAATGTACACGATGATGCAGTATATGGATCATTATTATCCCAATCTTAAAGTCGTGGGTACGCTGAACCGGTACTGGTTAGCACGGCAGTTTCACCTCTCTGAGATGGAGTTTAATGAGCAATTCAATCTGTTGTACTTGCATATGGCTCGTATGAATCTCGACCAGCCGCTTAAAACACCCAGTGACTCCCTCATTAAGTTTAATAAGAATATTGCCAACGCCTATAAAGCGGGAAGTGGCTTCAATTATTTGTCTGAATACCTTTCTGACCAGATCATGGAGGAAAGCATTGATGAATTTTACAGTCAAAATAAACTCAAGCTTACTTCATCAAAAGTTTTTGAGGCCATCTTACGCGAAAAGGCACCAAAGAATTTGGATTGGTTTTTTAATGATTTTGTAAGCACCCGTAAGACTATAGATTTCAAATTTAATGAGGTAAAACGTCGTGGTGACTCCATCGCAATAGAAGTGCGTAATAAAACAAAGGCTAAAGTCCCGGTTCCGGTTTACGCGATGTACAAAGACAGCCTCATATCAAAAACCTGGGTTGAACCTTTTGTTGGAGAAAAAGATACCGTGATTTACGCTCCGGGAGCAGATCGTGTTGTATTAAATAAAGAAGGCTTTATACCCGAATTCAACCGCCGTAATAACTATAAGAAAGTCAATCCGTTTTTAGGGGTTAATAAACCTTTTCAATTTAAGCTCTTTCAGGATCTGGAAGACCCTGCCAAAAATCAGGTATTTTTTATGCCTGTTGCAGAATACAATTTTTATGACGGACTCAAGCTGGGTGCCAAGATGTACAATAAAACCATTCTGCAGAAGCCCTTTAGTTACAAAATAGAGCCACAGTACGGCCTCAAATCCAATCAGCTAACCGGTAGTGCAGGCTTTAGCTATACGCAGAATCTGGATGAAGGTAATCTGTTTGCCATTCGTTTTGGCGCAGGAGGATCGCTTTCTTCGTACGCTCCGGATGCATTATACAAAACATTTAGTCCCTTCCTGACTTTTGCCTTTCGGGAAACCGATTTTAGATCAGACCGCAGACAATACCTCACTGTTAGAAATATCAATATTTACCGTGAAGAATCTAATGTCATCGAGAACGATGCTCCTAATTACAGCGTTTTTAACGTACAATATACCAACAGCAGTCCGGGTGTAATCAATGCCTTAACCTATAGTGCAGATTTTGAACTTTCGCAGAAATTCAGCAAATTTTCAGTGACAGCAAAATATAGGAGGGTTTTCTTAAATAACCGGCAATTGGATCTTCGCTTTTTTGGAGGAACTTTTCTTTACAATGATACTCGTGCGCGGGGAGATTATTTCAGTTTTGCACTGGATCGCCCTACTGATTATCTTTTCAGTTACAATTATTACGGCCGCTCAGAAGATACCGGTATTTACAGTCAGCAGCTTATTATGGCCGAAGGAGGCTTTAAATCAAAATTGGATACTCCTTTCGGAAACCAGTGGCTCACCTCGATTAATGCTAGTACTACTTTATGGAGCTTTATACACGGCTATGTTGACTTTGGTTTGGTTAAAAACGAAAGCGATCCTGCACGTTTCTTATACGATAGCGGTATACGTACGGTATTAGTTGAAGATTACTTCGAATTATTCTTCCCCGTTTATTCATCTAAAGGTTGGGAAATCGCACAACCTGACTACGATCAGAAGATTCGGTTTATTGTAACGCTAGACCTACGTACAATGTTGAAACTTTTCACCCGAAAATGGTATTAGAACACAGGTTTTAAGCGCTTAAAATTAATCGCCACAGTCTGCATTCCCGGTTTGCTATAGAATTTACATTATCGCATTAAAAAGTTCCCTTTCACCATCAACATTGATAAAAAATCATTTTTATTGATTTTTATTAAAAAATTATCATTTTATTAAAAAATTATTGAATTGTATATAGTGGGATTTTTCTGTACTTTTACAAAAACGACATCATCCATATGCAAACAACGCCAGAGCCTATTTCAGATCTTTCTTTTGAAGACTTCAAAGCTACTGTAATCAACGATTACAAGATTGCTGTAACCAGCAGAGAATGTAGTTTACTGGGGCGTCGCGAGGTATTGACAGGAAAGGCTAAATTCGGAATATTTGGCGATGGTAAGGAAGTGCCGCAGCTTGCAATGGCAAAGGCATTTAAAAAAGGAGACTGGCGTTCAGGTTATTACCGGGACCAGACTTTTATGATGGCGATAGATGAATTTACCATAGAAAATTTCTTCGCAGGTCTTTACGCTCATACAGATTTAAATTGTGATCCTATGAGTGCCGGCAAGCAAATGGGCGGGCATTTTGGAACACACAGTCTAGACGAAAACGGAAAGCTCAAAAATCTTTTAGAGCAGTATAATAGCAGCGCAGATATCTCTCCTACTGCCGGTCAAATGCCAAGACTACTTGGTCTGGCTCAGGCTTCTAAGATTTTTAGAAATGTGGAAGGCATCAATCAGGAAGGCTTATCGCAAAGCGGAAACGAAGTAGCCTGGGGAACTATAGGTAATGCCAGTACTTCTGAAGGCATGTTTTTTGAAACCATAAATGCAGCAGGAGTTTTACAGGTACCTATGGTAATCAGTATTTGGGATGATGATTATGGTATTTCCGTTCATGCAAAGCACCAGACTACCAAAGAAAATATATCTGAAATCCTGAGTGGTTTTCAACGTACCGAAACCGAAGCCGGATTTGAAATTATACGCGTAAAAGGCTGGGATTATCCCGCACTGGTAGATGCCTTTGAGCAGGCCGGCAAAATAGCACGGGAAGAGCATGTTCCTGTGCTCCTGCACGTTACCGAGTTAACACAACCTCAGGGTCACTCTACATCTGGATCTCACGAACGTTACAAAAGCAAAGACCGCTTGAATTGGGAACGTGAGCATGATTGCAATGCAAAAATGCGCGAATGGATGATTAACAATCAGATCGCTACTGATGATGAACTCCAGGAACTGGAAAAGCAAATAAAGCGAAATGTACGCGAAGGCAAACGTAAAGCCTGGGATGCTTTTCTTAACCCGATAAAAGAAGAAAAAAAGAAAGTTTTAAAACTACTGGAAGCCCTTGTCAATGAAAGTGCTAATGGCCAGTTTATAAATCCAATTAAAAAAAGTCTTGCAGAAGAAAAAGACGCTTTAAAAACAGATGTACTCACCGCTGCACGAAAAGCCTTACGGTTTGTGGCACAAGAGCAAAGCGAAAGCATTACTGCGTTAAAAAATTGGGTCAATAGCTATATTTCTAAAGAACAGAGTAATTACAGCAGTCATTTGTACAACGAGTTTGACCATAAAGCAACTCAAGTACCAATGGTTGAAGCCCAATATGACAACGAAGCCTCTAACGTAGACGCTAGAATTGTTCTACGGGATAACTTTGACGCCTTGTTTACCAAATACCCGGAAAGTCTGGTTTTTGGTGAAGACACCGGTACTATTGGCGATGTAAATCAAGGGCTTGAAGGATTACAGAATAAGTATGGAAATTTGCGCGTAGCAGATGCCGGTATTCGCGAAACTACAATCGTAGGTCAGGGAATAGGGATGGCATTGCGCGGACTACGTCCTATTGCTGAAATTCAATATCTGGATTATATTTTATATGCGATCGCCACACTTAGTGATGATCTGGCAACGCTGAGATACCGCACACACGGCAAGCAAACTGCTCCTCTTATCGTGCGTACAAGAGGTCACCGCCTTGAAGGTATCTGGCATAGTGGCTCACAAATGGGTGCTTTACTGGGGCTTTTAAGAGGGGTTTACATCCTTACACCCCGCAATATGACCAAGGCTGCAGGCTTTTATAATACACTTATGCAAAGTGATGAGCCGGCTGTTATTGTCGAATGTCTTAACGGGTATCGCTTAAAGGAAAAATTACCATCAAACCTTGGTGAATTCACAACACCCATTGGTCAGGTAGAACTTATCAGAGAAGGTTCTGACCTAACAGTAGTTTCTTATGGAAGTACACTAAGATTGGTAGAACAGGCTGCAAAAGAGCTTCAGGCGAGTGGTATTAGTGTTGAAATCATAGATGCTCAATCTCTTCTCCCTTTTGACCTGAATCACGACACCGTTAAAAGTATCGCCAAGACTAATCGTATTCTGGTAGTAGATGAAGATATGCCCGGTGGTGCTTCAGCTTATTTAATGCAAAATCTGCTTGACGAGCAAAAAGCCTTCCGATATCTGGATAGTGCACCTCAAACGCTGAGCGCTAAACCTCACAGACCGGCTTACGGAACAGATGGGGATTACTTCTCTAAACCTTCCGCAGAAGATATTTACGAAAAAATTTATGGGATAATGCACGAGGTAAATCCCGAAAAATTCCCTGCAATCCGATAACAGCGGCTTACATCCAGGCTTTCTCATCTATCTCAACCCGATAGAGGGCATAATTGATATAGCGTTGCATTTTTGATGTAGTCACCGGGAATGAAACATCTCCTCCGGCAGTATGAAATGTATAATTATACAAACCTCGGCTCTTGTACCAAAACGGCTGGCTTACAGTCACCGATTGTAATTTATAGAGTTCCAGTATTTCGGTTTTTTGTGTCCATACCCCTTTACGCTTTATTACAAATTCCGGTGTGATTTCAAGTGACAATGCCCGGTACCAGAAGAATTGATAAGGCAAAACCAATCCGCCATAGATGACCAGCAAGAAAAGTCCAATTTCTACCATATAATTGGGGACTAAAATTGACCCAACAATTGCGGTTAGCAGAAGCGGGACTCCTGCAGTAATAATCAGTCTCAAATACAGAATATAGGCCGGCTTAAAAACCCGTCCCGGACGCATACGATAGGTAAACAGAAATTTTTTAACCCGTTCAAGCTGCATGCGCTGCATTCCCGGAATACTGATTTGAGACTTCTGAAGATCATCGCGACTGCTCGCAATGGCTATTTGCGCTTCGTTGAGATTGAGGCGTTTTTGCACGGGATTGGTCACAATACGCATCAATTGTACCCTTCTGGGTTTTAAACTGATTTTAGTATTGGTTTTAAGCCCCATTTCCAGCTCTAGTGAATCTTTGGTTTGTTTTAAGGTTAGGTCAAAATACTTGATAAAAATCTCGATGCTTGAGATAAGTATCCCCAATAGAAAAACTCCTATAAAAACCAGTGCCGTGAGTAATAATAATTCCACCGGCTTACTGTAGGCCTCAAAATAACCGCGAATACCTTCGGTATATTGAGCCTCTTCTATTAGTTGAAATTCACCAACCTGTTGATAGATGGAACCTAGAAAGATAAGAATAAGCCATACTCCTCTAAAGTAATTGCTGGTTAACCCGAGCTTGAGTAGTGACAATACAGAAAGTTTATGTACCGCAACATCATTTTCAGCAGAACTTCGATCCTGTGCCCCCACCACCTCATTATCGGGGGTTTCTTCCTTTTTTTCAGCCGCTACTTCCTCCATGAGGATTTTCTGTAAATCCCTTGCTTCTGACTCCGATAATGCTTTAATATTAATTTCCTGAGCACTACTTCCGGCAGTATCAAGAATAACACTATAAACTCCTATAAGACGTTGCAGAAGCGAACGCTTAAAATAAACCTGTTGAATTTTAGAAAAAGGAAGGCTGATGACTTCTGTATTTAGAACACCTTTTTGCAAAATAAATTCGCGGTTATTAAAATCAATATGAAACCGAAATCGCTGAAAGGATAAGTAACTAAACCCCAGCAAAAGCAATAAGACTCCAAACAGGACGCAAAGAGCAATAGTTACAAGTCTGGCATCTGCCTCAAAACCTTTTAATAAAAAATAGATAGCTGCCGCACCAAAAATGCGTACAAACTTCACAGACTTGCCCAGAAAAATAAAAACAATACCCAGTTTGGACTGCGTTTGCGGCTGTGAAAAGGCTTTAGGCATCGTTTTCGTCAATAATATGATTGGCAACCTTATCTTTTAGCCTTGCAGCCAGCTCAGGGGTTAATCCCGGAATATCAATATCACTACCTGAACCACCTGCAGTAAATATATTCAGATTTGAAATTTTAAATATTCGATCTAAAAGCCCGGCAGAGGTAGAAATATGCTGAATACGGTTGAAAGGAATTACGGTTGTTTTCTCGAATATAAATCCGCGCCTGTAGGCAATATCGCGCTCACGCAAAGCATACCCTAAGGTGCTCTGCAATTTATACTGGTAAGCCATCAAAAGCAGGAAAAGAAGTACAATAGCGGCACCAAGCCCAGGTATAAGATATGGCACGTCTGTGACCTCACGAAGCAGGAAGAGTCCTGTTAGTGACAATACAAACAAAATACCCTGTATGCATAGCACTTTATAAAGGCGTTTAACCGAGACTTTAGTATAGACAATCTCCTGATAATCCGGAAGACTATCAAGGTCTATCGGAGCATTTGTAAAGGTTGCATTCATATATTACAATTTGGTATGGCCCTCTAAAAATACCGGAAACCAACCGATTTCCTCGCTACGGAATCCATTTTTTATCAAAATTGGGCTTACGCTTTTCGAGAAATGCGTTACGACCTTCTTTTGCTTCTTCAGTCATATAGGCCAGTCGCGTTGCTTCACCGGCAAATACCTGCTGGCCTACCATACCGTCATCGGTAAGATTCATTGCAAACTTGAGCATCTTGACAGAAGTAGGCGATTTGGCCAGGATCTCCTGAGCCCACTCATAAGCCGTAGCCTCCAATTCGTCGTGAGGAATCACCGCGTTAACCATTCCCATCTCATAGGCTTCCTGAGCGGAATAATTTCGCCCTAAAAAGAAAATCTCCCGTGCCCGTTTCTGGCCTACCATTTTTGCTAAATATGCAGAACCATAACCTCCATCAAAACTGGTCACATCAGCATCGGTTTGTTTAAAAATAGCGTGTTCTTTGCTTGCAAGAGTTAAGTCACACACCACGTGCAGACTATGCCCACCTCCTACTGCCCAGCCCGGAACCACAGCGATAACGGCCTTGGGCATAAAGCGAATGAGACGTTGCACATCAAGAATATTCAAGCGATGGTAACCGTCTTCGCCTACGTAACCCTGATCACCACGTGCTTTTTGATCACCCCCGCTACAGAAGCTATACACACCATCTTTTGGGGAAGGTCCTTCAGCTGATAGCAAAATTACTCCTACAGAAGTATCTTCCTGAGCAATATGGAAGGCGTCCAGAAGTTCTGAGGTAGTCTTTGGTCTAAACGCATTGCGCACTTCGGGTCTGTTAAACGCTATTCGCGCCACTCCATTCGATTTTTTAAATGTAATATCGCTGTATTCCTTAACCGTTTTCCACTCGGGTTGCTGCATAATTAAAGTTTTATTGATTCCGCTTTAAAGGTATTAAAGCCCTTAAGCCGGAAACGAAATAATAAATTTTGATTTTATGAATACTTCCTGATGCATCATTAGGAAGTTTATTCCTTTCGCAAAGCGAAAAATAAATTCTTTTATTGATTTTTGAGACGAATACCGGTATCGGTAATATCAATTTGCCGGTCTTTATAGAGACTTCCTATTGCCTTTTTAAATAGCTTTTTGCTGATACCGAAATAGGCATTTATATCTTCGGGGCTACTCTTGTCGTGCACAGGCAGACTACCTCCATTACGCTTTAATTCTTCATAGATAAACTGCGCATTGGGTTCTACACTTTTGTAGCCTTCAGGCTGAAGCAAAACATCAATCTTGTTATCTTCCCGCACGCGTTTGATATAGCCAGGCAAGCGATCTCCAATACGAATATCTTCAAAAATGGTGCTCTTATGAATAAGCCCTTCGTGCTTTTCATTAATAATAACGTGAGCTCCAAATTCTGAGAAATGCGATATGAGTAGATCTACCCTGTCAAACTTTTCTACTGTAACTTCGGCATTGCTTAAAAAATTCTTGAATTTAGAAGAGCCTACCAGTCTGTTTGTTTGCTCATCAAGGTACAGGTAGATGATGTACCATTGACCTTCCTTCATTTCTGTTGCTTGATTTGAAAAGGGTACAAACAACTCCTTATCAAGTCCCCAATCTACAAAAGCTCCAATCTTAGTAACTGCAGTGCACTCCAGATAAGCAAAGCCTTGTTTGTGTATATATGGAGATAATGTAGTTGCCACCGGGCGTTCTTCATTATCCAGATACACAAAAACCCGTATTTGATCCTCAAGCTGAAAACCATCAGGCGCATATTTACCGGGTAATAACACCTCGTTTTCCTCTTCATCCCGCAAATACAATCCCGGACTCACGTCACGGTCTATGATTAAATCGTGGTATTCTCCCAATGCCAGCATAGTTCTTTTTTTAAGAATTCAAAATTAGCAAAAACCGAAAGATTAAAGTGCTTCGGCTATCTCTAAAACCATTTATAATAAAAAAGCCGTCCATAAGGACGGCTCAGTTTTCTATGTAATACGATTTAGTTGTAAACTTCTTCTTTACCGAAATGCTTTGTTAACAAATAGTAAACTACAGCACGGTACTTATTACGGTTTGATTTGCCGTAATCATCCAACACTTTATGAAGACCTTCCATAAGTTGTGGACTATCTTTAAGACCTAATTTTTTGATTAGGAAGTTATTTTTCACTGTCTCAAGTTCGGTTTCACTACTTGCTGAGATGGTTGAAGAATCTTTATTATAAATTGAAGGACCACAGCCTATAGTAACTTTAGTAAGTAAGTCCATATCCGGATTGTGATTTAATTTTTCTTTTAAATCAGCCGCATATTTTGCGATCATTTCATCTCTTTTGCTCATAAGAATGTGAAGTTTTTAATTAATTAAGTTTAAGGTTTTTAAATATACAGAAAAATAAAAACCTAATGCAACACTTATCTGAGGTAATCAAAGTAACCTAGCAAAACTTCATCATTTAAAGTGCGAGGTGTTTTAATCTCAAGCAGGCACGGTTTTTCAGTCTGAGCATAAAAAGCTTTCTGTGCAGCTACTAATGTTTTTTCTGAATCTGCGTGGAAATAATCAAGGCCAAACATCGCGCAAAGATGTGATGCATTGAGCTCATGGGTAGTTTCAAAATAAGTCTCAAAAGCATTTGAAGTTTTATCACCGGGTAAGATTCTAAAAATTCCTCCTCCGCTATTGTTTATGAGTATGATCTTAAAATCTTTAGGAATGTATTGATTCCATAAGCCGTTGCTGTCATAAAAAAAACTGAGATCGCCGGTAATTAGTGTAGTGGGGAGACCACTTCCAACGGCAGCTCCAACTGCTGTAGATGTACTACCATCTATACCGCTAGTACCGCGATTGCAATACACTTTTAAAGTTTTGTCAATATCAAAAAGCTGAACATAACGAACCGTAGAACTATTACCCAATTGCAATAAACTCCCGGGGCGTAACTGAGACAAGATAAGATCAAAAGCTTTAAAATCGCACCACGGCATTTCATTAATATACTTCTGATGCATCAAATCGCGCCGCTCACGAATCTTGAGCCAGTATTGCTGGTACTCGCTTTCCTGCTGTTGCGTATTGGCCAGAAACTGTTCCCAGAAATGATTAACCGGAACCTTAAAATGCTTGTTCAGACAAAAATAGGTATCATAAGCTTTTTTAGGATCTACGTGCCAGTGCTCTTCAGGCTGATAATTACGCAAAAAGGCTTTTACCTTTTTAGAAATGACCATTCCTCCCAAAGTAACCAAAATATCAGGCTGTAAGGCTTTAAATCCGTCTGCATCAAGCGAACCGATGATGTTATCAATCCGTGTAAAAAAGTTAGGATGATCCAGGTTTGAAGTGGTTTCCGTAAAAACTAAGACACTGGGATCAGAGCCAAGCCGGTATAAAAACTCCTGCTCAATCGTGTTGGGTTGCAAGACGCCCACCAAAACAATTTTCCGCTTTGCGGCATTCCATTTTGAGGTAAATGACTTGATCTGCTCGGCCTGCAACTCCTGAATTTTGACTTCTTTATCTACTAAAATAGGATCAACCAGTCGTTTTGTGGTGGTGTTATACAGCGGTTCATAAAATGGCACATTGATGTGAACCGGCCCCTGGTTTACAAGAGCTTCATTGAGTGCCTTATTAATCTCCTGCTGATTATGCTTAGTCGCTTCGCGCTGTTTTTGATTGAATTTAGTGTCTTCAATACTAAACTCGGCGACAAATTCTGAATATAAATTTGCTGAATACAGAATGTGATTCTCAAAGACATTGCGTTGTCTTATGGTTTGACCATCCCCTATATCTATACGCTCGATGGGGCGATCTGCAGAAATCACAACTAACGGAATATCACTATAAAATGCTTCAGAAACTGAAGGATAATAATTAAGAACCGCACTTCCCGAGGTACAAACAACGGCTACCGGTTTTTGCAGTTGCTGCGCCAATCCCAAAGCAAAAAAACCGGCTGCTCGCTCATCAACAATACTATAGGTTTTTATATTGGGATGCTGAGTAAATCCGATAGTTAGCGGGGCATTTCGGGAACCTGGTGAAATCACCACGTGATCAACGCCCTTTTCAAGGCATAATAAAACTACAGACTGAGCAATAGGTATACTTGAGTAATTCATAAAAACAGATTAATCTGCTGGTAAAGTTTAAGGCAAAAAAGATATTCTGAATGTATTTAAAAAGATCAGAAGAATCCAATAACAAATTTACAACAAAGGAAAAGCTCTAGAGAATACTGGCAATAGTTTGTGCTTTATTTACCGTTTCCTGCCATTCGTCGCCAGGTACAGAATCTTTAGTAATACCACCCCCCACGTAAATTTCGCTTTCCGCTGCTTTATACTTCATGCAACGCAAATTCACATAAAGACATGTAACTGGAGTCAAGGTTTTGTAAGCCAGATTCTCCACATTTCTACGACTGCGTTTTTTTGATTGGTCTTCTAAAATATTCAGTTCTCCTAAAAACCCGGTGTAAAAACCACGTTGATACCCCTCGTTATTTTTAATAAAAGATTGAGCTTCTGCTCTTGGCAAACCACATACGGCAGGTGTAGGATGTAAGGCTCGTATAAGTTTTGATAAGTTTAGCGAGCCACGATTAAAGCTTCCGGTTATGCAGGTCCTTAAATGTAGTAAACTTCCCGCCTTATACGTCTCGCGGTCTTGTATAACCAGCTTTTTTAAATCAAAAGTGTTAAGTCTTGTAATTAAATCCCGGGTTACTAATTCTTGTTCTTCCTGCTCTTTCAGACCCCAGTTCACCTCCATATTGCCCTCATATTTTTGGGTTCCGGCAAGCGCCATAGTTTCAAATTTGTATCCATTTAGAGACAGTAAGGTTTCGGGCGTGGCACCCAGCCAGGTACCAACTTGAGGATGGTGCCATAAATACACAAACGCTTCCGGATATTTGTTGAGAAGTCTTTTGAACAAGACTACGGGCGAAGTGGCTAAAATTCTGGCCGTTTGCTTTCGCGAAAGCACCACTTTTTGCAAGGAGCTTTCCTTTATATATTTTACAGCTCGCTCAACCAACTCCAAATGGTGTTGCTTTTGACTTTCAGAAATGGACAAGTCTAAAGGTTCTACAGGCCATTCTATATTTAAATGTTCAATAGCTATAATTTCAGGTTTCCCCTGAATTAACACCGCCTTTTCAGAGGCTTCAAAAGGAGCAAAAACAAAACCGCTTTCGGTAAAATCTGTTGTAAAGTGCAGGTGATCATCTTGCTGCTCGAGATAGTGAATAGATGTGGACGCCGGTTTGCAATAGGCTACAAACGGTTTTTTTTGAAGAAAATCTTCCTGTAACTTTTTAAAAAGCATTGAGGCGTTCATATCAGGATTTGGGTAGGGCAATCGTGGTAAGTTTGACTAAAGAAATGAGTTGATCTTCTTCGTTTGTGATGCGAATCTGCCAAAGTTGTGTTGTGCGGCCTTTGTGTAAAATACGGGCTTTGGCATACACAAAACCTGCTTTAATACTTTTTACATGATTAGCAGAAATCTCCAACCCACGTATCATATAGTTTTCGGCATCAAGAAACATATAGCTAGCAGCACTCCCAACGCTTTCTGCCAATGCAACTGAGGCACCACCATGCAATACTCCATCAGGTTGATGTACTTTTGCTGTAACTGGCATTTTTGCAACCAAATAATCACTGGCAACATCTACAAACTTAATTTCCAGAGTTTCCATAAGCGTATTGCGACAAATCGCATTTGCTTTTGTGAGTAATTCTTCTTTAGTTTCCTGATTCATAAGTCATTTAGTAATTAAAGCTCTGCAAGCAGTCAAAATGATGGTAAATGACCAATTTCGTTAACTTGCAAAGACCGGTAAAGATACTTAATCACAAAGGATGAACGAAGAAAAATCAATAAGCTATACGACTACAAACACGTATCAAACTTGCAATAAATACACACCAAAAACACAAAATATCTGGTTAGTTTTTCATGGGCTGGGCTATCTGAGCCGTTATTTTATAGAACACTTTAAAGACCTTAATCCTGAAGAAAACTACATCATCGCGCCTCAGGCTCCAAGTTTATATTATCAGGATAAACGCTATAACTACGTGGGTGCGTGCTGGCTTACTCGTGAAAATCGGGAACAGGGTATTGAAAATAACCATGCCTATCTTGATGCTTTATATGAAAAGGAATTGAAACCTAAATTAGAAGCAGGTAAACGCCTAATTGTTATGGGATTTTCACAGGGTGTTTCAGTTGCGATGCGCTGGCTTGACTCTCGCAAATTAATTTGTGATCAACTTATTCTACATTCGGGAAGCATTCCTAAAGATTTTGAAAAGAATAGTTTTCAAGGATTAATTAAGTCACAACCTGTACTCCTATTCGGAAAAAAAGACAAGCTCATCAGTCATGATCTTCTTGAAAGCGAAACTCAATATGCACAGGATATTTTTGGAACAGCTCCAAAATTAATCAGTTTTGATGGTGGTCATGAAGTTCACGAAGAAAGCATTAGAAGCCTGGTCCTTTAAAAAAGGAAATCTTACTAGATGTTTGTAACTAGTGCTTAAACATCATGATTACAAATCACTTGTAAATTCATAAGTTATTCAAACGATTTAGTTAAATATTTGTGCATTTGGTCGATTTTATTTGCAGATTAAAGATGTAATAGACTACTTTAGAAACACATAACAAACCCACCCAACTTGAATGAACCGATACCTACTTATGCTTGTGGCTTTTTTAATAGTCACAAGTCTTCAAGCTCGACAATTAGATACTGAGCAAGAAAAATCATCTCCATTATATTCAATTAGCTATAATTCCGATTCGGACATTTTTGGCATTTTGACAGCTAAGCCTCTTCAGAATTCTATAATATATGTAAAGAATCATTTCAGAGATCGTACGATTCCTATTTCATATTGGCAATCGCCGCCTGCTGCTTCAGTTATATTTAAGAGCAAATTTTACAAACTCAAAAAGCGTTCAAATCATCGAGCGCCATTATAAAAGTATAGTACTAGATTAGTTTTTTGTTTCATGTTAGTTTTTAGTTGGTTAAAGAGTCCGGGGTGGTTGCCGGACTCTTTATTTTAAACTCTGATTATATAAAGAAACATTTCTTCCTTTTTACAAAATAAAAATTTCCGCACTAAAAGAGTTTAAAATATATAAATTGTAGGAATATTCTTAAAAAACTGAATTTTTAAATAAATGAAATGGTCTTTTATCGAACAATTAATTAGATCACATACCAAAAAATTTCTCATTTCAGATAAATTATACTTGTAAAATACTTGATAAGAATAAATCACGATACGGAATTGTGTATTTCAACGAATATATTTGCATTTAAAGGTTAAACGGTATTATATTTACGCTATAGAACAATAAAACAAGTTCAATATGAAATCAATTATTACTTTTATCGCAGTTGCTTTTCTAAGCTTTAATGCTGTTGCTGAGGTTAATAGCTCACAAAAACAGGCTTTGATTGATTTGTACAACTCAACTAACGGGGCAGAGTGGAATAACACCTGGGATCTTAACGCAGATGTTTCTACCTGGTATGGTGTTCGTGTTGTGAATAATGCGGTTGTTGGACTTAATTTAAGTATGAATAACCTGAGTGGTCAGTTACCAGAATCACTTGGTAATTTGGAGTCTCTCGTAACTTTAGAGATGTTTTTCAACAAATTACAGGGCACTATACCTTCTTCTATAGGAAATCTTAAAAATCTTAAAGTTCTTGTTCTTAATGGTAATCTTCTTGATGGAAAACTACCTGAATCTCTTTATAAACTAAATAAATTAGAGCAGTTAATGCTTACCAGTAATAATCTAAGTGGTTCTTTAAGTGATAAACTAGAAAACCTTAACAATCTTCAGGTTCTAAACCTTTTTGATAACAATATAAATGGTGAACTTCCATTGGCTATTTTAAAGCTTGAGAATCTTAAAGAGCTTAATCTTTCAAACAATGAAATGTATGGCGCTCTTCCGGAAGGCTTAAATGCTATGCCAAATCTTAAGTCTATCGCATTAGCAGAAAATAACTTTAACAACAACACAGATGGTTATGCACTTAATAATTTTGAGTCTAAATCAACCATCGCTTCAAACGAATAAACGATACCCCAAATCATAATTATTTAGTTTTAAGTTGGTCAAGAAAGCCCGTTACGTAAGTGCGGGCTTCCTTATTTTAAGCCCTTTCAGTTTTCTTCAACCTGTAATTTAGTAGGTTTAATAACAAAAGGCGTAAACCAATCCCAGGTAAAACCTACAGAAAAACGCGGGTAGCTGTCTACAAAACGGTAGTTATAATCGTCATATCCAAAGACAAAGCGAGCCATCAATCCAAAGTCAGAATCCCACGGATATAAAGAGAGACTTGTTTCAGAACGGAACGGATCTGCAGAAGGATGTACGTCCGGGTGCCAATAGAGTCTTTGAGTGATACTGTAACGCCACCTGTTCAAATGAGCTGTGTATTCATAGCCCCCCTCTACCTGATGCTTTCCATAAATGTCAATATCTTCAGGATTATAGCCTCCAAAATTAAACGCACCTAAAAACCGATTGTGATACAATTGATAGGTAAGTGTAAAAGAATGTGCCTTTTGCATATAATTACGTGCGTCAAACGTATTTATGCGGTAGTTAAGTGATAAGCGGGTAAGATTTGTAGAAAAATTACCTGATTCTCGGTTAAGCAATTCAGCTAGATTGGTGTCGTCAGTAATATCATCATAAAGTGCTCTACTTTCAGGGCTGTTGTCAGCAAATTGGGTATTAAAGGCTGATTTACTTTGACCATTGGAGTAATGCCCCGATTCTATCGCGGCGGTAAGAAAATTATCGTTTTCAGTTTTGATGATAGATTGCCAGCCAATAAAAAATTTATAGGATGGCGTTTTAACCGGTTTTGAATTTTCATCATAAATGCGCAGATGCGGCTGAATACTTAAATAAACGGCATCTCCGTTGGTAATGGTATCCCGGTTTAATGCGCTACGAATGTCATTATAAATGCTGTAATACACTACAGGTTTAGCTTCTAGCAAAATAGTCTCATATTCATTATTGCCACTTCCCCCGGTTAAAAAAGGTCTTTCAGCAATAGGAAAATAATCTTTAAACCCTTTAGATTCGAGTTTCTGGGCTGTAAGTGAGCTGACAGAAAAAATAAGAACAAGTAGCAGGGACAATTTTAAGCGCATAAGACACATATTTAGGCTGTAAAATTGCAAAAAGCAGTAGCACTTACTCTTTTTTTAAGAAAAGTTTCTTAAATGGTATACTTTGTGAAATAGGATAGATTTAAAACGGTCTATTAATGAGATCAAAGTATAAGCTGTATTTTTACCATCAACGCTTTGATTTGAATACAATTTTTATGAAAAACCTGCTTATAGCATTATTATTTGGAATATTAGGACATACTGCAGCATCTGCGCAAGGCACAGTAGCTCATATTGATATGGAGACACTCTATACACTTATGCCTGAAAACGACCAGGCAGAAATTGAGTTAAGCCGTCTGAGACAGGCCTATCAGCAAAACTTTGAAACTTCCTATAGGGAATACCAGGCCCGGTTTTTAAAATATGAAGATGAAGCCCCTACTCTATCTCCTGCTGAAGATGCCAAACGTAAAAGCGAACTTGAATTGATGGAACGCAATCTGGCGCAATCTCAACAGAATATAGAAAAACAAATCGCCGAAAAAAAAGAGTTACTTTATGGACCTATACGACTTAAAGCTCGCGAACTGGTAACTAAAATCGCTGAGGATTTAGGCTTTCTTTACGTTCTGGACTCTTCAAAAGATAATGGTCTGGTGATGGCTAAAGGTAAAGATTTGATGCCTGAGGTCAAGAGGAGCCTGGGTGTTCGTTAAAGAATTGAATACGTAATAAGATAGAATTATACTCAATAATTTTCTATACAAACCCTGATGTAACAAACATCGGGGTTTATCTTTTTCAGGTTTTTTGTTTTATTGCTAACTGCGATCTCAAATGTATTCCTATTGATGAGAAAAAAAATATTGAATAAAAATATTTTTTTATGGAATTCCGTAAAATGTAGTCCGGCTATTTTCATATATTCACTATTTCCAATCTAATAGCGACTCATACTTAAAATCAGCATGACTCAGATTAAACTATTTTACGCTGATTTTGATATCCACTTTCTTTAAATTTTACTCACACTTTATATTTTAACTATGAAAAAACTTTTCCTTTTTACTGTTGTGTATCTTTTGGCGATTAACATTCAGGCACAAAATTTTGAAGAACTGGCAGATTATAAATTTGATTCTGAAGAATCATATGAAACTGCAGAACCACAGGTTCTAAAAGCTGCAAACTATTTATTTGAAAGCCCTGCTAATGTGACTCAAATCAAAAGATTAAATGCTGTGAGGTATATTATAAACTGGATGCAGGGAACCCCTGACTATACTTTTGAAATTAGTAAAAACGCAACAGATCTAACTAAGGGTAATTCTGATTTACTAGGTCTTTATATGGCAGCTATGACCAAGGTGGTTTTGGATGATTCCGATAAATCTTTGAATACTGATGAAATTTATAAACGGTCTGAAGAATTGCTGGTTACCTACTGTGAGAATCCTGAGAATCATATAAAACCCTCCCGAAAGATCAAGAAATTGATTAAGAACCGCGGATAGTAAAATATTTATTTAAATAATTTATTAAGAAATATTTAAGACCTGCTTATATTTGAAAAATGAGAATATTATGTTTAATAATTTTCCTGACGGCTTTCTGCACATCTACGGCTCAGGAAAAATTGGAAATCGTTGATCTACAGGATATCAACACCCAGATTGCTACACTAGCTGCAGACAATGATTATGAGGGCATATTACTAGAACTTGATAAAATCAACGTCAACGATACTGCTTATGTGTCTTCGCTGGTAAGTAAATCATTTTACTTAATGGCATTAGAACGCTATTCTGATGCTGTAGACAGTCTTCAAAAAGGACTCTCTCTAAGCAAAACAGACACGAGAAGTTCACTGTATCAAAACCTGGGCGTTTCGTACTTTAAGCAGGAAAAATATGATCAGGCTATAGAAACCTTAGATGAAGGACTCCAATATTATCCGCTCAACCATTCGCTGCTCTACAATAAAGCAATCGTTCTTGAGACTCAGAATAAGTTAGTAGAAGCAGTAAAGCTTCTTGAAAAAGTAATTACCATAAGCCCCTATTATATAAATGCTTATATAAAACTGGGAAGTATTTACTATAAGCAGGAAAAGCCGGCTCAGGCTTTAATGGCTTATAACCTGGCCCTTATTCTTGATCCGGATGGAGCGAATGCATTTTCCAGACTGCAAGGGGTGAATGATATGTACCGCAATGCCAACGAAAGCAAGCGTACTCCGGGACTTGAATTGTCTCCTGACGATGCTGCGTTTGAAGAGTTGAATCTTATCCTGGCAAACCGTATCGCGCTAAATGAAGGGTATGAAACGGGCAATGAGTTGAATTTTCCGCTTATCAAACAAAATCATGCCATGCTTTCACAAATCACGGCGATAAATGGCAATGGTGGCTTCTGGGACTCTAAATTTCTTCCGTTTTTTAAATGGATTGCAGAAACAAACAATTTTGATAATTGGTCTTACACCATATCGTACAGCATTGAAAAGGAAGATTTCCAAAAGGTGATTAAAAAGCGAACTCATGAAATCAAAGAGTTTATTAGTACATCATTTCCAAAATGGACATCCTTATTAGCCGCAAACAATCCTTCGCCATTTGCTAAACGAAATGTGAATTTTAACTATGATGGTGAGCCTTTGTATACCAGCGCTATCGGGAAAATAAATGATGCAGGTAATCCCGAAGGTCTTTGGTTATATTTCAATGACAATGGAAGACAAGCAATTGAGGCCAATTACGATGCAGATGGGGAGCGTACAGGAATCTGGAAGTGGTTTGATGAAAACCACAACTTAAAAGAAAAAAGTTCGTATTTAAAAGGTAAACCTCAGGATAGCACAGCTTTATATTATGACAATGGGCAGCCTAAAGTTCTGGCCCGGCATTTAAATGGCGAACTTGAAGGAGAATATCTATACTTCGCCCCTAGTGGCGCCCTCAAAGAAAAGAAGTATTATAAAAATGGGGAATTGTCTGGTGTTTATACAGCCTATTTTGACGTGGGTGAGATTCTGCCAGAATTCATTATTCCCTATAAAGAAAATAAAGTTCAGGATACCGCTTTAGAATACTATGCCAATCAAAATGTATATGCCGAAATGAAGTTTGTTGACGGTAAAAAACAGGGGATCGAAAAAAACTATTTTGTTGATGGTAGTATATTATCTGAATATACCTATAATGCCGGGATTCTTGACGGACCTTATAAAACGTATTTCGCTGACGGAAGTATTTCGGAAACGGGCACCTATGAAAATGACCTTTTTCAGGGCGATTATCAATCCTATTATTCAGATGGCACACTTGAAGTAGAAGCCAGTTATGAAGATGGAAAATTAGATGGGAGCTATACTTATTATGATACAGACGGTAAAAAATATTACAATTACACCTATAAAAATGGTGATGTTATAGATTATCGGTACTTCACAAAAGAGGGTTCTATATTAAAGGAAGGCAAAAGACGCGGTGGGGAGTTTTACTACGAAGGTTTTTCACCACTTGGTGTAAAAACCTCAGAAGGACTTTATGATGTTGAAGGAGGTAAAACAGGAATTTGGAAATATTATGACGGTATAGAATCCTTAAGGGCTACGGGCAATTATGAAAACGATCAGGCACAAGGAGAGTATACTGCCTTTTATCCTGATGGAAGCATTGAATGGCAGGGAAACTATACAGATGATGAACTATCCGGCTATTACGTAGACTACTTTCTCAATGGAAATATCGCGAATCAGGGAGGTTTTAAGAATAATCTTAAGCAAGGTACCTGGCATACCTATTATGTGGACGGCACTTTAAAAAACATCAATTTTTACCACCGAGGTAATCTTCACGGGACTCAAAAAAATTTCACACCGGATCAAAAATTAGCGGGAATAGATTATTACGAACATGGTGATCTCAAAAAATACGTGATCTACGATCAGGGTAATAAAGAATTCCAGACTATCACTTACACTCCGGCAAAAGATACTGTACTTGTAACAAAGCATTTCAATGGTGAAAAACACTATGAAAATACGTACAAATACGGATTGAAGCATGGGCCGGCGAAAGCCTATTATTTTGATGGTACAGTTCAGAATGAGGGAGCGTATCTCAACAATAGCTTAAATGGAAAATGGACTTTTTATTTTGAAAACGGCAACCCTTCCACAGAGGCAAATTACGTTTTAGGCGAATTGGACGGTAAGCTAACACGGTACTATGACAATGGGCAGATTGAAGATGAAAACTATTATAATTTAGGCAACGCCGAAGGTCTATGGACATCATACTATGAAGATGGAACACTTTATACACGTTCAAACTATAAAGACGATTTGTTACATGGACGTAGAGAATTTTATAGCCCAACGGGAAAATTACAGTTAATTCGCTTTTATGACCACGGCACTCTTACCGGTTACAGTTACCTCGACCGCGAAGGAAATGAACTTCCACAAATCCCTATTACCAATCAAACCGGAAAAGTTAATTCGTTTTACGACAATGGAAAGCCTGCACGGGAAATGACCTATAAAAATGGACTATCTGAAGGAATCTATAAAGTGTTTGGCTATAATGGTCAGTTACTTGAAGAGTTTAATAATATAAATGATGAGTACGAGGGATTAAAAGTTTCGTATTACCTCAACGGAAACCTAAAAGAACGTAAGGAATACAGCTATGGTTTACTAAATGGAGATTTTAAAATCTTTTACGAAAATGGAAACCTTAAGGAACAAAGTACTTACAAAAGTGGCGTACAGGTAGGGCCACGTACAACTTACGATGAGAACGGTAAAAAGATCAAAACTGAAAAATTCTTCAATGACAGGGTTTATGAGCAACAAACTTTCTAAAAAGACACTCTTAGCAATACTTGCATTTTTAGCACTATCAACGGCTCATGCACAGTATTCCGAGATTTTTGAACACTACAAAGAAAAGCATCCTGATGCGATGGTAGTGAGGCTTAATCAGGAAACCAATCTTTTTATTGACGTTCAAAATGGAAATCTGGACATCGTTCAAAAAAATAAGGAAGAGAATTTATATTTGAACGATGCGGCTACGCAGGACTCTCAGCAATCTCTGGACTTTTCAACGTTTTTTGAATTATCAGAAATAGAAGCATCTGCCTTTAATTTTAGTGATAATAAATACCGGGAAGAAAAAGTCTCCGAATTTACTGAAAAGGATGAAATGGGAGAATCCTTTTATGATGATACAAAATCTGTAAACTTTATATATTCAAACCTGAAGAAAGGTTCAAAATCACAACTCAGCTATGAGCAAAAAATTAAGAACCCCAGATTTCTAATTCCTTTCTATTTTGGAGACTTTTCGCCCATAGCAAATAACAAATTCAGCATTACCGCAGACGCTTCAGTAAAGCTGAAATTCAGACAATTTAATACGGAAGGGCTTCCAATTCAGTTTACCAAAGAAGAAAAGCGTGGTAAAATCATTTATACCTGGGAGCTCAAAGATGTGGACGCTTTTGATTATGAAGCGCGTGCAACAACCTATAAAAACGTGCTTCCCCATATAGTACCTATAATTGCCTCTTATGAAGTGAATGGCAATACGGTATCTGTTCTCAATGAAACTAAAGATCTCTACAGCTGGTATTATTCCCTTGTAAAGGACATCAACAAGGAGCCTGCAGATCCTGAACTGATAACGCTTACAAACAGTCTTACAAAAGACCTCAAATCAGATCTTGACAAGGTTAAAGCTATTTACTACTGGACGCAAAAAAACATCAAATACATTGCTTTTGAATACGCCTTAGGAGGATTCATTCCGCGCGAGGCAAATACGGTTTTTAAAAAGAAATACGGGGATTGTAAAGACAATTCAAGTATACTTTACAAAATGCTAGAAATTGCCGGCTTAAAAGGACATCTTACTTGGATAGGAACCCGAAGCATTCCCTATAAATATGATGAAGTCCCAGCACCAATAGTTGACAATCATATGATTTTAAGCTATTACGATGGCGACGACCTCTATTTTTTGGATGCCACAGGGAGAAACACACCCATCACACACCCATCCTCTTTCATACAGGGTAAAGAAGCTTTGATTGCAATTGATGAAGATAATTACCGCATTGCAACTGTGCCTATAATACCTGCTTCTCAAAATACAGTTAAAGACCTAACCTACCTTAAAATTGATGGAGATCTACTGGTAGGTAATTCCATTATTGAAATATCAGGTTATAATAAAAGTGACTATCTCTATGCTCTAGGTGATTTAAATACCAAAAGAGAACGCGATAACTTCTACAATTCCTTATTTCAAAAAGGAAACAACAAGTTTATAGCATCGGCAATTACAGAAACAAACAAGGAAGACTATGATGCCCCGGCCATTACGTCTTTTGATTTTAGTATTGGCGACTATATGAAACAATACGGTGATCAAATTTTTGTAAACCTCAACCTCAATAAGTACTTATCAAGGTATAGAACTGATGATGATCGCAAACGCGATATTGAATTTGACTATAAAAGTCTATATACCTTCAAAACAGAGTTTAGGATACCTGAAGGTTACACAATCGACTATCTTCCGGAATCCTTGAAACTGGAAAATGACTATCTAAAAACAGCAATAAACTATACATCTAAAGAGGATAAAATTATCTATGAGCATCGTATTGAATGTGACTTTTTGGTTCTTGACAAAGAGCAGCAAAAAGAAGTAAATGCACTAATTAAAGATGTGGAAAAAGCCTACAAAGAAGTAATTACCTTAAAGAAAATCAACTAATTACCCATGAGAATCATTCTAAGTTTATATATACTTGCACTTTACAGCCTAAACCTGAAAGCTCAGGAAAATCCAGTTTATCTGAATTATAATTGGGAACAAACACCTCAGTTTGAGACCCGTATTCCAGACAGTGTTGGTATTGTAGGGCTAAAAGATAAAATGATTGTTGAATTCATTTTTGAAGATGATAATTTTGTAGAATACTTCTTAGAGCATAAAGCCTTTTTACTTAATAGCGACGAGCGTATTGAGGAATACAATAGAATTTATTTGCCTTACAACAACGATTCAGAACTTCAGGTAAACAAGGCCCGGGTAATAAAACCCAACGGCGACGTCGTAGAACTTGATGAGTCTCAGATCTTGACTGCAGAAGATGAAGAAACGCAACGAGCCTATAAATTCTTCGCTTTTGAAGGGATAGAAAAGGGAAGTATTATTGACTACTATTACGTGGTCAAAAAAATGGCGCCAGATTACTCAGGAAAGCGAATTAACTTTCAACAACCCTATCAAAAGAAAAATATTGAATTTGATTTATATGCGCCAGAAAACCTGGTATTTCAGTTCAAGAGTTATAATGGGTTGCCTGAAGTTAGCCAGGACACACTTAGCGAAAGTAAAAAGCACTGGCAGCTCAATGCCTCGGTAATTCCTGCTTTAGAAGAAGAAGAACAGGCTCCCTACGAGGCTTTGCGTGCGTTTCTTATCTATAAATTAGATGAAAATCTGGCCAACAATACTCAAAACATCATTTCATACAGTAAAGTCTCGCAAAATCTATACAAGGCCTATTACAATGAAATTGATAAAAAAACACAGAAAAAACTGGATGCTTTTATTGCCGAATCTGGTATTAAACCAGCTATGTCTGCAGATGAGAAACTTCGAATTATTGAATCGTATATTAAAACCAATGTCTATCTGGGAGAGGGTGGCAATTCGGGTAATGACCTGGAAAGTGTTTTAGATCAAAAGGTGGCAAATTCTGCAGGAATGGTTAGGCTTTTTGTGGGTATTTTTAAAACTCTTGATTTAAATCACGAACTCATACTTACAAGCGACAGGCAAAGCCTGAGATTTGACCCTGAATTTGAAGCCAATTCTTTCTTAAATGAGTTTCTCTTTTACTTTCCGGAAACAGGTAAGTATCTCGCTCCTACAGAATCAAGTTCCAGATATGGTTTTCCTCCGGCAGTATGGACCGATAATTTTGGATTAGTTGTGAAAGAGGTTTCCTTAGGCAATTTCAAATCGGCCGTTGGAAAAATTGAGTATATAAAACCCGTCCCCGCTGAGATGACGGTTGACCGTATGGCACTTAAAGTTACCTTTGATGAAGAAGATTTGACCCAGGTAAATGTCACATTAGATCGCTCTTTTGAAGGCTATTACGCTATGTATATGCAGCCTTTTATGAATTTAATTCCTGACGATAAAAAAGATGAACTTTTACAGGATTTTGCTAAAAACCTGGATGAAAACGTCGTAATAACTGAAAAAAATCTCAACAACGCAGATCCTGCACTGTTTGGTGTTGAACCTCTTGAATTTCACGTAAAATTTGAATCCGAGGCATTTGTAGAAAAAGCCGGCAATCGGTATTTATTTAAAATAGGAGAACTGATTGGTGAACAGATACAAATGTATCAGGAAAATGAGCGTAAACTTCCTTTAGAAGATGAATTTACACGAACCTATTACCGCGATCTGGAAGTTGTAATTCCCGACGGCTATACAATTGCTAATCCCGAAGATATCAATATTGATCACTCCTTTGTTTTAGATGGTGAGGAATTGCTAATGTTTAAATCTACCTACACATTGGAAGGAAATGTTTTAAAGATAAAGGCAGACGAATTTTATAAAGTGAATAAGATTGATAAAGATTTTTTTGAAAGCTACCGCAGTGTCGTAAACAGTGCCGCTGACTTTAATAAAGTGACCCTTGTTTTAGAGCCTAAATAATTTTAATTACTGAAAAAGAACTACAGGTTCAAAAAACAATCCTATGAAAATAAACAACTTTATTATTTTCTATTTCCTGCTAGCTATAAGCTTTACAACATCTGCTCAAATAACCTTTGAACATGGATACTACATCAATAATGAGGGTCTGAAAGTAGATGGATTAATCAAAAACTTGGATTGGGTATATAATCCTGTTCAATTCGATTTTAAGAAATCTATTAACGCTCCCATAAATAATATTGAATTACAGGATATTAAAGAATTTGGTATAGATGGAGGATCTAAATACATTAAGAAAACGGTAGATATAGATAAATCCTCAAACGATATCGTTAGCCTAACCTCTTATCGTATTCCCACCTTTGAAAAAGAAACTGTACTACTTAAAGTTTTGATAGAGGGGTCTGCAAGTTTGTATCAATATCAGGAGCAAAATCTTATCCGTTTTTTTTATGAAACATCTGAAACTGATTTAAAACAACTTGTTTACAAGCGCTATTTATTAACACCAGGTAGGATTGCCAGCAATAACAATTACTGGCAACAACTATTGAATGAGGTAAACTGCCTAAAAAAAGAAGCAAATGAAATCCAAAAAACAGAATACAAACGTAGTGACCTCATAAAGTATTTTTCATCTGAAAATAAATGTCTGAATGCTGATTTCAAGAGCTATTTAGGCAATACTAAAAATTTCGGCTTTAATCTTAATTTACGGCCAGGTCTCAATTTTACAGACCTTAAAGTCGAAAATAGTTCTGATAAAGGTATTAATGCTAACTTCTATTCTCAAACCTCATTTAGAATTGGAATTGAGACTGAGCTCGTGTTTCCCTTCAATAAGAATAAATGGGCTTTAATCTTCGAGCCATACTATGAGTATTACAATTCTGAAGTTAGTGAGCGTTCTGATAATACCAACGATCCTTTTGGCAGCGTGAACTACAAAACACTAAATTTCCCTCTCGGGGCACGGTATTATATGTATCTATCACCAAAATCCAGTCTTTACGTCAACCTGGGCTTTCAATACAATTTTGCATTAAATTCTACTCTTTACTTTGACCAGAATGAAGAGAATAGTCTGGACGTAAAGGCAGGACAAAATTTATTTTTCGGTCTGGGATACCAGTTTAATAAAAAGTATGGTGTTGAATTTCGCTTACACACGGAGCGCGATATTCTTTCTGATTACCTGCTTTACGATGGTAACTTTCAATCGGCAGCCATTATAATAAGCTATAAATTATTTTAATCTTCACTTAAGTTCAGTAATCCCCCCAGTCAGGTCAAATTATGAGTAATCAAAAATTAAGCTTCTTCACAATCTTTTTTATAGTATGTATTACAATACAGGCTCAAATCACTTTCGAACCCGGGTATTACGTAACTAATCAGAAACAAAAAGTAACCGGTTTAGTGCGCAATGCTGATTGGAGCAATAATCCAACCCATTTTGAATTTAAGACTGATGCATCAGCAAAATCTCAAACCATAAACCTGAGCTCTGCACAGGAATTTGGCATTAACGGGCAATCAAAATATGTACGTGCCAGGGTTGACATTGATCGTTCTACCGAAGACATCGCAACAATGAGTCCTAGCCGTGATCCTGATTTTAATGAAGAAATCCTTTTTCTTAAGGTTTTGGTTGAAGGCAATGCTAGCCTTTATAAATACAAAGATGGTCAGCTTATTCGGTATTTCTTTAAAACCGAAAATTCAGACATCAATCAGCTGATTTACAAGAAATATGTGTTCAGCAGCAGAAAAACAGCTGAAAATAAGACATTTCAGCAGCAATTATACAACGGTGTTAATTGCCTCGATCAAAGTGTAAAACAGATAAGTGACCTTAACTATTCGAGTCGGCAGCTCGTGGCTTATTTTGTAGCAGAAAATACATGTTCTAACGCGGCTTTCACAAATTATGAGGCTAACCGGATGAAAGCAGATTTTAATCTGTATTTAAGAGCAGGTATTAATTTTTCAAGCTTGAGCGTAAGTAATGTCATGGCGGTATATCGTGACAGTGATTTTGGCAATAGCGTTGACCCTCGGTTTGGGATTGAAGCTGAAGTCATTCTACCCTTTAATAAAGGTAAATGGAGTTTGTTTACCGAACCCTATTATGAATCCTATAGTGGGGAAGCCTTTAGAGAAGGCAACAGTGGTCCGCTAAGCAATTATGAGAACCGGGTTGATTATGAGTCTATAGGCCTACCATTTGGTATAAGGTACTATGCTTTTTTAAATGAGCATTTAGCCGCTTACTTAAATCTGGGGGTACAATGGCATTTTGATTTTGACAACGAGATTGTATATGCCAGAGCTAGCGGAAGTGAAATACCAATAAGCATTAAGGCCGGGCAAACCTTATTTTTTGGCTTAGGTGTTAGCCTTAACAAAAGATATGCCTTAGAAGCACGATACAATACCTCCCGGGATCTTACCTCTACTTCGGGTAATGTCTATAGTGAATTTCAGGTTTTATCACTCACATTGGCTTATAAATTATTCTAGATCTTATTTTCTTTGATTTTTAAAAAATAAAACAGAATCCAAGCGCTCTTAAGCCCTGAAGCTCAATACATATATTAAAAGCTTCAGGGCTTTTCCTATTAGTGTAACCGGTGTTACGTAAGCTTTCTGCAAGTTTTTAGTTATTTGCCAGACTAAGATTAAGCATTGAAAAAGAAACCCTTTAAAACCCCTTTACATGAATTGGATTTATGATCCCTGGCCCTGGTATGTGTCAGGCCCCCTGATTGCGCTTACCATGTTTATTTTACTTTTTGCCGGCAGGCAATTTGGCATGTCGTCCAACCTTAGAAACCTATGTGCGGCTTCAGGTGGCGGTAAAGCGGCAGATTTTTTCAAATTTGACTGGAAAAAAGAGCGCTGGAATTTACTTGTAATGGTTGGTGCTGCCCTAGGAGGTTTTATTGCCTCGCAATACCTTTCAGACAATACCGTCGAAATAAATCCGGATGTCGTTCAAAAATTAGAAACCTATGGTATTTATTCGGCTAATGAAGCCTATTTACCTACTGAAATTTTCAGTTTGGAGGCTCTGAGCAATCCGACCAATATTCTGATTTTGCTTATAGGTGGCTTGCTGGTAGGCTTTGGTGCTCGCTATGCTGGTGGTTGTACTTCGGGACACGCTATTTCGGGTCTGAGCAATTTACAACTCCCTTCACTCATTGCCGTAATTGGCTTTTTTGTCGGTGGCATGGTGATGATACATTTTATTTACCCCTTAATTTTTGGATAATGAAGACTCTTTTTTATTTAGTTACCGGAACTTTTTTCGGAATACTCATGTATAAATCTGAAGCCGCCTCGTGGTTTCGTATTTACGAGATGTTTGAGTTTGGCTCCTTTCATATGTATGGCATTATAGGCTCAGCCCTTATTTTGGGGATTCTGGGTGTGCAACTCATAAAACGTTTTGACGTAAAAACATTAAAAGGCAATGACATGCATTTAAAGCCGAAAAATAAAAGCTTTTACCGCTACGCAATTGGCGGTACTCTTTTTGGGCTGGGCTGGGCATTAGCAGGTGCTTGCCCTGGTCCTATGTATGTACTTGCAGGTACAGGTTACATTTCCATCTTGATTGTGATTCTAGGAGCCTTACTAGGCACCTTCATTTACGGCTTGTTGCGAGGCAAACTTCCGCATTGATAATTAAGATTGGTCCCTAACCTGTCTGATTTCGCATTTATGTTGATAAAGCCTCCTTCAAGGGGGCTTTTTTAATGCACGAAGTTTCCTATTTTTACCCCCTAAAGTCACAAAAAATGCTCATTATTGGTATCGCCGGCGGAACCGGCAGCGGTAAAACCACGGTAGTAAATCAAATTGTACAGGAACTCCCTGAAGGTGAAGTTACCGTGATCTCACAGGACTCCTATTACCGTGATACTTCACATTTGAATTATGACGAGCGTGTAAAAATCAATTTTGATCATCCTAAAAGCATCGACTTTGAATTGTTGTGTGAGCATCTTGACCAATTGCGTGCAGGTAAAACTATAGAACAACCTGTTTATTCTTTTGTAAAACATAACCGCACCAGCGATAAGGTAATCACGCATCCGCGAAAGGTGGTCATCGTTGAGGGCATTCTGATTTTAACCCATCCCGAAATTCGTGATCTTTTTGATGTAAAAATTTACGTGCATGCTGATTCTGACGAACGGCTTATACGTCGTCTAAAGCGGGATATTGCCGAGCGCGGCCGAGACCTTGAAGAAGTGCTTACCCGCTACCAGACCACCTTAAAACCGATGCATCAACAGTTTATTGAGCCTACTAAAGAATATGCAGATATTATCATACCTTATAACCGTTACAATACCGTGGCAATAGATATCGTTCGCAGTATTATAAATGAGCGTCTGGTTTAAACTAATTAGCAACAACGTGTCAATGCTTAAAAAACTTCGTCAAAAAAAATGGTTCCGTATTTTAGGAAATAAATACGTGCTGTTTTTAGTGATTTTTAGTGTTTGGATGATTTTTTTTGACACCAACTCGTGGTTTATTCACGACGAACTGGACGACGAAATCGAAAAGCTTGAGGGAAACCGTGCCTATTTTAAAGAGCAAATTCAGCAGGATCGCAGTCAGATCAACAAACTCCAGGACAGTCAGGAACTGGAGCGTTTTGCCCGCGAAGAATATCATATGAAAAAAGAAGGCGAAGAAATTTTCATCATTGAGTATGAAGACAGCCTTAAACTCAAAAAAAATGAATAATCAACCGGAAGAAAATTCCAGTCAAAAACCTAAATCTGCCATTGAAGAGGCTTTTGAAGCCACTCAGGAAACGCAGATTAAAGGAAACGGATTGTTTGCTGAATTTGATGCTGTTAGCGAAAAAACGTTTAAGCAACAGATTCAGTACGATCTTAAAGGTGCAGAGTATAATGAATCTTTAGTTTGGAAAAGCCCCGAAGGTATTCATGTAAAACCCTTTTACCACAGAGAAAGCACTAAAGTCACTTCCATTCCCGGGCAGCCTCAATCCTGGCAGATCGCTGAGGAAATTTATGTGCTTGACGTAAAGCAAACCGCCAAAACCGCTCGCGAAGTGCTTCAAAAAGGAGCTGAAAGTCTTGTTTTTAAGGCAGACGCCCCTTTTGACAGTAAAAAATTACTAAGCGAGCTTCCGTCTGAATCCTTCAGCCTGTATTTTAATCTGAGCTTTTTCGATGTAGATTTTATGCTTTCGCTTTGCGAAAACTTAAAAACACATAGATCTAAAAGTCATCTCAATCTTGACCCGGTAGGACAATTGGCATTTACCGGAAATTGGTTTGCTGATCAAAAAACCGATTTCAAAAACCTGGAGCGTCTTTTTTTAAACACCTCTCACGATAACGTTATAGGTATTGATACCACGAGATATCATAATGCCGGTGCAACTGGCGTTCAGCAATTGGCTTATACCCTCTCGCACGCCAATGAGTACCTCAATCATTTTGACGATCACTTAAAAAACCAAACCCTCACGTTTAAAGTAGCTTGTGGCTCAAACTATTTTTTTGAAATTGCAAAAATTCGAGCCCTGCGCCTGCTTTACGCAACTCTGGCTTCTGAATACAATTTGAACGAAAGCTGTCACATTATAGCCATTCCTGCGCTACGCAACAAGACACTTTACGATTACAATACCAATTTACTGCGTACCACTACTGAAGCTATGAGTGCTGTTTTGGGTGGCGCCAATACAATTTGCAATCTGGCCTACGATGCGATTTACCATAAAACCAACGACTTTGGTCAACGTATTGCTCGTAATCAACTACTCATTTTAAAGCACGAAAGCTATTTTGATCAGGTAACAAATCCTGCAGAAGGAGCTTACTATGTAGAATCCATTACCGCGCAAATGGCAGAGCAGGCTTTGGCCTTGTTTAAAGAATTGGAAGCGGGCGGAGGTTTTGTAACTCAACTCATTGAAGGGAAGATTCAGAATAAAATCAAAGAAACTGCTGCAAAAGAACAGGAGCGTTTTGATGCAGGCGAAAAAATTCTGGTGGGGACAAATAAATACCAAAACCCGGATGATAACATGAAAAATGATCTGGAATTGTACCCTTTTTTAAAAGTCAAACCCCGCAAGACGCTTATAGAACCCATAATTGTAAGACGCCTTTCGGAAGAATTGGAGCAAAAACGACTGAAGGATGAGTAGATTTTTATTTTTTGTATTGATTGTGCTTATTGTTTCGTGCAAAGAAGCTGTTCAAACTGCAACCAGCTTAGCTAAAGTTCCGGAAGAGCCGGTGCTAGTGGCGGATCAGGGTAGCTATTTTACTCTAGATAAAGACGCTGTATCTATCTACTTACCAGACACTTTTGAAAAATATTCGATTAGTGAATATGAATACGAGGTAAAGAAAATCAACGATAGTATTGATGACCCTTTTGTAAGCTTATTTACCAATTTACGTGATAATTTAAAAGGAAAATTCTACCTGCTCTACGATAAGGACAACTACTCGTTTTGCGCAGTAAATAGCATACCCTACTTCGATTTTAAAAGGCAGGATGCTAAATATATGCTTGCTATGATAAGGAAAAATCAACAGGATGCTTCCGGGCCTGATTTGTTCTTCGAAAAGCAGACGGCAAAATACAGTGCCACAGACGACGTAAAGATCTTTAAAGCTGTTTTCAAGCTTTCTAATTTTGATGAGACCCTAGTGAATTACAGGCATATTTACCTGATAAGTACCCGGAATAATCAAACGTTTCAATTTATTTTCAACACGCCTTTTGAAGCTGATTTTGATCCGTTTATTCGCCGAATGAAAATTTAAACTATGCGCAAAAATCTGCAACATCTTAAACTTAAAGCATTTCAAGCGGATACCGTTTCAAGTGATTTTCAGCTCACTGCCGAAGAAATTAAGGTCAAAAAACAGTATACTGCTCAGGATCTGGAAAAGCTAGAGCATCTGGATTTTGCAGCCGGGATTCTGCCTTATTTACGAGGCCCCTACAGCACGATGTATGTAAGACGTCCCTGGACTATCAGGCAATATGCAGGGTTCTCTACTGCCGAAGAGAGCAATTCGTTTTACCGCCGTAATTTAAAAGCCGGACAAAAAGGACTCTCAGTTGCTTTTGATCTCGCAACACACCGCGGTTACGATAGCGATCACGAGCGCGTGGAAGGCGATGTGGGCAAAGCCGGTGTGGCCATTGACAGCGTTGAGGATATGAAAGTGCTTTTTGACCAGATTCCGCTGGATCAGATGAGCGTCTCGATGACCATGAACGGCGCCGTTTTGCCCATTATGGCGTTTTATATCGTTGCTGCCGAAGAACAGGGTGTGAAACCCGAGCAGCTGCAGGGCACCATTCAAAACGATATTCTGAAGGAATTTATGGTTAGGAATACCTACATCTACCCTCCTGCCCCGTCGATGCGCATCATTTCTGACATTTTTGAATTTACTTCTAAGCAGATGCCGAAGTTTAATTCAATTTCCATCTCGGGTTATCATATGCAGGAAGCCGGTGCAACCTGCGATATCGAACTCGCCTACACGCTGGCAGACGGACTCGAATACCTGCGTACCGGAATTGCCGCCGGGATGAGCGTAGATGATTTTGCGCCCAGGCTTTCGTTCTTTTGGGCGATTGGGATGAACCACTTTATGGAAATTGCAAAAATGCGAGCGGCGCGTATGCTTTGGGCGAAAATTGTAAAGCAATTCAATCCTAAAAATAAAAAGTCACTATCCCTGCGTACGCATTGTCAAACCAGTGGATGGAGTCTCACTGAACAGGATCCGTTTAATAATGTGGCGCGCACCACTATTGAAGCAGCTGCGGCAGCTTTTGGTGGAACTCAAAGCCTCCATACAAACGCACTTGATGAGGCCATAGCATTGCCTACTGATTTTTCGGCACGTATCGCCCGTAATACCCAGATCTATCTTCAAAAGGAAACCGAAATCACACGTACGGTAGACCCGTGGGCAGGCAGCTATTATGTCGAAAATCTCACACACGAGATTGCCAAAAAAGCCTGGAAACTCATTGAAGAAGTGGAAGAACTGGGCGGAATGACAAAGGCTATAGAAAAAGGTATTCCCAAGCTGCGCATAGAGGAAGCCGCTGCCCGCAAACAAGCGCGTATAGACAGTGGTCAGGATATTATTGTTGGCGTCAACAAATACAGGTTGAATACCGAAGATGATATCGTTACCCTTGAGGTCGATAACGACGCCGTTCGTAAATCACAAATTGAGCGTCTCAACACATTAAAAGCTTCCCGAAATACAAAAGATACCGAAGAGGCTCTGGCTGATTTAACACGTTGTGCAAAAACCGGCGAAGGTAATTTACTAACTTTAGCAGTAGCAGCAGCTCGTAAACGTGCCACTTTAGGCGAAATCTCTTCTGCATTGGAGGAGGTTTACGGCAGGCATAAGGCACAAACCAAATCCTTTAGCGGCGTGTACAGTAAAGAAATTAAAAAAGATCCCGCTTTCGCGAAAGCACAGGAGCTCGCAGACCGTTTTGCCAAACTAGAAGGGCGACGTCCCCGTATTATGATTGCCAAAATGGGTCAGGATGGCCACGACCGCGGAGCTAAAGTTGTAGCAACCGGTTATGCCGACGTTGGCTTTGATGTAGATATCGGTCCGTTGTTTCAAACGCCCAAAGAAGTCGCCCGCCAGGCGGTTGAAAATGATGTGCATATTCTTGGCGTTTCCTCGTTGGCGGCAGGTCATAAAACCTTGGTTCCGCAGGTGATTGAAGAACTGAAAAAACTCGATCGCGAAGACATTATGGTGATCGTAGGCGGCGTGATTCCGCGTAAAGATTATCAGTTTTTATTTGATGCCGGTGCGGTTGCCGTTTTTGGTCCTGGCTCGAAAATAAGCGAGGCGGCCATTTCGATTTTGGAGATTTTGTTGCAGACGTTTGAAGAATAGCTGACCGATTTAATTTAAAAAACATACAATGAACTATACCGATAAAATGCTACGCGACGATGCGCTAAAAGGAAAAACGATTGTGGTCACCGGCGGCGGAAGCGGTCTGGGGAAATCAATGACCAAATACTTTTTGGAACTGGGAGCCAACGTGGCCATCACTTCACGCGATTTAGATAAACTAAAAAATACTGCTCAGGAACTTGAGGAAGAAACCGGAGGCAACTGCTTTGCCGTTCAATGCGATGTACGCCATTATGATCAGGTTGAAGCCATGCGGGATAGCGTTATTGAAAAATACGGCAGTATTGATGTTTTGCTGAATAATGCTGCGGGTAATTTCATTTCGCCTACCGAACGACTTTCAGCCAATGCTTTTGATGTGGTGATTGATATTGTATTGAAGGGAAGCAAAAACTGTACGTTAGCATTCGGTAAACACTGGATTGATTCCGGAGAAAAAAACAAAACCATTCTCAATATTGTTACAACCTATGCCTGGACGGGTTCTGCCTATGTTGTACCCAGCGCAACTGCAAAAGCAGGCGTGCTCGCGATGACGCGATCACTGGCCGTTGAATGGGCGAAGTACGGTATACGTTCTAATGCGATTGCCCCCGGCCCCTTCCCTACCAAAGGTGCCTGGGAACGTTTGCTTCCTGGAGATCTGGCAGAAAAATTTGACCTTTCTAAAAAAGTCCCGCTGCGCCGCGTAGGCGATCATCAGGAATTAGCCAATCTGGCTGCGTATCTGCTTTCCGATTTTTCAGCTTATGTCAATGGAGAAGTCATCACGATTGACGGTGGAGAATGGCTAGAAGGTGCGGGACAATTCAACCTGCTTAAAGATATCCCTGAAGAATTATGGGACCAGCTCGAAGCTATGGTTAAAGCTAAACGAAAAGGCTAAGCCCCCTCTTTAAAAATTTTTAAATAAAACCGGGGAAATAATGGATTTTAAAAAACTAAATTATTAGTTTTAAAAATCCCTATACTTTACCCAGACGGGTAAAACTTACACTAACATTAAATACGTATTAATGAAAAAGCACAATTTTTGGATTTTTTGTCTTTGTCTGTTCCTTTTGGGAACGATACATGCTCAAAATGTAGAGGGCAAGGCCAATTCCTCAAATATTCCTCAAGGCCAAATTCCTACTGATCCTAATGTGAAAATAGGTAAGCTTGATAACGGCCTTACCTACTACATTCGCAACAACGGCAAGCCCGAAGACAAAGTAGAATTACGTCTGGTTGTCAATGCAGGTTCGATCTTAGAAAATGACGATCAGCAGGGTCTGGCGCATTTTATGGAGCATATGAACTTTAACGGTACTACTAATTTTCAGAAGAACGAATTGGTCGATTACCTGCAAAGTATCGGGGTGAAATTTGGAGCTGACCTTAACGCCTACACCAGTTTTGACGAAACCGTATACATTCTGCCCATCCCAAGTGATGATCCTGAAAAGTTGGAAAAAGGATTTCAGATTCTCGAAGACTGGGCGCATAATACTACCCTTACCGAAGAAGCCATTGATGGTGAGCGCGGTGTGGTACTTGAAGAATACCGTCTGGGTCTAGGACCAGACAAGCGTATGCTTCAGGAATATTTACCTAAAATGCTTTACGGTTCTAAATATGCAGAGCGTTTGCCTATTGGTAAAAAAGAAGTTTTAGAAAACTTTGATTACGAGACGCTTCGCAATTTTTACAACGACTGGTACCGCCCAGATTTAATGGCGGTAGTTGCCGTAGGAGATCTTGATGTGGCCACATTAGAGCAAAAAATAAAAGATCATTTCGGTAAAATTGAGCCAAAGAAAAATGCTCCAAAGCGTGAGGAATTTGACCTCCCTAACCACGAGGAAACTTTTGTAACTGTAGCTTCTGATCCTGAAGCACCTTTTAGCCGTGTTCAGGTGATGTACAAAGACACCTTTAAAAGTCCGGCTAGCAAGACCACTCAGGATTATAAGGATTTGGTTGTACGCAGTCTGTTTTCGACCATGCTTAACAACAGACTTAATGAATTGCGTAACGAAGCGAATCCACCATTTATTTTTGGATACAGTTATTATGGCGGCACGTATGCCCGTGATAAAAAAGCGTATCAATCTGTAGCGCAAACCAGTGAAACCGGTCAGCTTACAGCTCTAAAAGCTTTACTTGATGAAAATGAGCGTGTTAAGCGATTTGGTTTTCAGGAAGGTGAATTAGAACGTGCAAAAAAGGAAATGCTTTCCCGTATGGAAAAAACTTACAAAGACCGCGATAAAATGGAAAGCGGCCGTATTGTAGGCGAATACATTAATAATTATTTGGAAGAAGAGCCTATCCCTGGTATTGAATGGGAATATGACTTTTATCAAAAAGTACTTCCTTCCATAAATCTAAAGGATGTTAATGGTCTTATTGAAAACTTCATACATCCTGATAACCGGGTTATCATTCTTACTGGTCCTGAGAAAGACGGACTTGAGCCAGTAAAAGAGGACGAAGTATTAGCTTTATTAGATGAAGTTGAAAACGCAGAATTAACCGCTTATGAAGACGAGGCTGTACGAAGTGAACTCCTTGAAGCTAAACCTGAAGCTGGAGAGATTGTTTCTGAAGAATCAAATGCTGATCTGGATTTTAAAAGCTTTACCTTAAGTAATGGAGCTAAAGTCACTTATAAAATCACCGATTTTAAAAATGATGAAGTGCTGTTTAGCGCATTCAGTTATGGGGGTACCAGTCTGTACTCCGATGAGGATTACCTCGCGACAACATTTGCAAACAGTGGTTTGACTCAGGCAGGAATTGGCGGACTTTCACTCAATGATATGAATAAATTGATGAGTGGTAAAATCGTTCAGGTATCACCATTTATTTCCGGCAGTACCGAAGGTTTCAGAGGGCAGGCTGCGCCAAAAGACCTCGAAACGCTATTTCAGGAAGTGTACCTGTATTTTACCGATTTGAATAAAGATGAGGAAGCTTACAATTCGTTTATCTCCAAGCAAAAGAGTTTTTTAGGTAACCTGATGGCTAATCCTAATTTCTACTATCAAAACGAGATCGGAAAAATTCGTAACGAAGGAAATCCACGATACAGCGGCTTCCCTACTCCACAGAAAATGGATGAGGCAGATTATGATCTTGCCTATGCTAAATATCAGGAACGATTTGCAGACGCAGGTGATTTCAACTTCTATTTTGTTGGGAATATTGATGAAGCAAAGCTGAAAGAATTTGCCAAAACCTATATAGGCAGTCTGCCTGGTAAAAACAGTAACGAAACTTTTAATGTACCCGATTTTCGTGTGAAAGATGAATACCAAAAAGTGGTTGTAAACAAGGGTACTGATCCTAAAAGTCAGGTACAACTCGTTTGGGTCGAAGAGACTAGCTACGATCCGGAAGAAGCTCTGGAGCTGGATGCTTTAGGCGAAGTGCTAACGATTAAACTAATAGAGCAACTGCGTGAGGAAATTGGCGGGGTTTATGGCGTAGGTGCCAATGGATCTTTACGTAAATATCCTTATGGAAACGCTACATTCAGCATCAGCTTTCCGTGTGGTCCTGATAACGTAGAAAAGTTAACTGAAGCCGCTTTAGCTGAAGTAGAGAAACTCAAAGAAAATGGTCCTACTGCTGAAGATTTGGCAAAAGTAAAAGAGACTTATTTACAGGAACGCAAAGACCAAATGCAGAAAAATGCTTTTTGGCTTTCGGTATTGCAGGATAGTGATAAAGAAGATAAAGACATTACTATGATGATGAGTTTTGAAGATCGAGTAAATGCGCTGACTGCAGAAGAATTAAAAGCGGTTGCCAACAAATACTTGGATGACAATTATTTCATGGGTGTATTAATGCCTGAGGAAACCGAATAATTTATAGTCAGGAACATCAATAAACTCCCTCAGGTAGCCTTACGTCGAGGGAGTTTTTATTTTAGACCAGATCAGGGGATTGCTTCCTGGTTTTTGGTACTTTTAAAAATCGAATCAAAACCACGTTTCAGCAATTGAAAACTCACAATATAGAAAAGTAAAACAGGAAAGTAGCTGAAATCGAATGCTACCGCTTCAAAATGTATGATGTGCTCGCAAACTTCAATCAGGTATAGCGGAAACTCGATTATAGCGTGACTGTTCAATACCAATTGAAGACCTACAAAATAGAGAATGACAACATTATTAAAAACAGAATAGCCTAACAAGAATGAAGCCTTGGGTCTTCGATCTGTAGTGTAAAAGCGTTTAGGAGACTTTACGAAATCACTCAAAGCAGCATTAGCCCTTGTTAACAAATTAGGTGTACTACTCAAATCAGACAAAAGCCAGTAACCGTCAGAGCGTATAAAGGGAATGAGCTGAATCATGCTGTACAGCGCCAGCACAAAAACGATTTGATTGAATAAGACAAAATCTGGATAAAGCCAATTCAACAGGTAAAAAAACACCAGACACCAAAGCTGCATATATACACCGGCCAGATTGCCAATGATGCGTTCACTTTTTTTAGCCTGCCATAATGCAGTTATGTTTGAAAACAAAACCGGGAAAATTAAGTAAAGGCCCCCTCCTATTTCTCCATTTTTACCTGTAAATCGCTTACAGGCGGCTATATGCCCAAGTTCATGAAGCAAAATGGTGCCTAAATATAGAAGCATTAAATCAATTACCGAAAAACCGGTATTTTGAAAGCTGAACCTTACCAAGCTAAACACCGCTAGTAGAAATAATAAACTGAAACTAACATAGAAAAATACCTTATTAAATAATGGTATAAGCGGGATTGCGATTAGACCGGCCCATTTTTCATTAAGAATTACAAATTGAAGATTGATAAATTTGTGTTCCTTTTCCTCTACGGCTTCGTAATTTAAAAGCAAACCCGTAAAACCCAATCGGTTTACGATAAACTCCCAAAATTGCTCAACTGTAAAGTGATAGCCATATTCCCCATTAAATTCAGCACAAGCCTCCTCCAGGTTGTCTGCGTTACTTAACAAGTCTAACAATTCTTTTGCTGGAGCTGAAATGATATAATGCCTGTTTTCACGCTCAAGAACCCAGGAGTCCTGCTCATATTGTGAAATGCTGTAATGCTTCTTTAAGATTGCCATTCTAGTTACTTACCTCGTCAATAATATTGCGGTTGTGCTCAAGCATTTTAAACATACTTTCAATCCAGGAAACCAAATCATTCAGTTGAAGTTCCAAAGCCTCTTCCATGGCCTTCTCAAATTGTTTTTCTGCAAAATCGTTGCATTCTCGAGCAATTCCTGACAGATAGAAAACACGTTCCTCAAAGCGCTCCAGATTATTTGGATTTTCCACTCCTTCCAGTTTTATATAACTTTTTACCCGGCTAATACAATAAGTTAATTGGCCCGATTGAATATCCTGATAAAAATCTTCAAGATCATCAAGCATTTGCATCCCGTAGAATAATGGAGTTAATAAACGCTCTAGCCGTTTTTGATCTATTTGAGCTTTAAAAAGTAAAAGCAATCCGCCTGAAGGGACAAATGCTGGTGCATGTTTTGCTAACGCATAAACCTTAAAACTTTCCAGACTGTGCGAATACTCATTGTTATTATTCTGTTTCTCAAGGACCAAGCCAGCATAATAAGAGTTCATATAAGTTTCCATGATTGTCCAAAAAGGAGAATTATCATCAAATAGCCTGGCTAATATGCATAAGGATTTGGTGTTAGAACTGTTTGCCTTTACAAGTTTATGCTCGCTTGCCTGAGTATTTGAATCAAAACGTATCTCGCCATCAACTAATGCATCAATGGTGAAGGTGTAATAGGTATAATATGATACCGCCTTTTTAAAGCTATTAAAGCGCTCATCATCATCTATGTCACACAAAGGACTGATAAATTCAAGTAAGCGGGTAAAAAAATAGGTTGAGATTGCGTTTTGAGACATATCTAAAAATGTAAAAAGTTCAAATTAAAAATTTAATTTGAACTTTTAGTTTTAACTGCACCTTAAGATGCCACCCAACTAATATTTATTTTAGGTTGGTGTACCGCCACATGGTGGTGGTGGAGGTGGTGGACAAGACGGTGGTGGTGAACATGGATCACAAGAGCTGTGTGTTTTTGCACAACCGGAGTCGTGACTGTAATAGAATGTAAATTCCTTACGCTCTTCCAACTTCTCAAAAGAGAAATCTTCCAGTTTAAGTTTGGTTTGGTTCATAATACTTAGTTTTTGTTATGTTTTATACAGTTGAATGTACAAGCAATAAAAGGATCAAAAAAATAAAATCGACCAAACCCCTAATTTTCAGATGTAAATAGTTCATTTATAAATTATAATCCATTATTAATAATAATTTATTTCGGTAGCTAACTTTTCAGCAGTTACTACATTTAAGAGTATCTGTTCGTGAAGTTTTTGTGAACGACGACTGTTAACAAAAAGCATTTCATTTGCGGGTTATATATTGTATTTTCGCTTAATAATTCTCACACAACCTATGGGTAAAATCATTGCAATTGCAAATCAAAAAGGGGGCGTTGGTAAGACAACTACTTCGGTAAATCTGGCAGCCTCTCTAGGGGTTCTTGAAAAAAAAGTTCTTCTTATTGATGCAGATCCGCAGGCAAATGCCACCTCAGGCCTGGGTGTTGACGTAGAGTCTGTAGAGTTGGGTACCTATCAGTTACTCGAACATTCCAGCTCTGCTGAAGAAACCATTATCAAAACGGAATCTCCCAATCTGGATCTCATTCCGGCACACATAGATCTTGTAGCGATAGAAATTGAACTGGTCGAGATGGAACAGCGTGAATATATGCTTCGTAAAGCAATACGTCACTTAAAAGATCAATACGACTATATCTTGATTGACTGCGCGCCTTCTTTGGGACTTCTTACGCTTAATGCACTTACCGCATCAGATTCGGTAATTATACCTATACAATGTGAGTATTTTGCACTTGAAGGTCTGGGTAAATTGCTAAACACCATTAAAAGTGTTCAAAAAATACACAACAGCACGTTAGACATAGAAGGCTTGTTGTTGACTATGTTTGACTCACGCCTGCGTTTATCTAATCAGGTTGTGGAAGAGGTGCAAAAGCATTTTGATGAAATGGTTTTTGAAACCATCATCCAGCGTAATGTGCGCCTTAGCGAAGCTCCCAGTTACGGTGAAAGCATAATAAACTACGATGCGGGCAGTAAAGGTGCCGCAAATTACTTAAGTTTAGCCCAGGAGATAATCACAAAAAATGACGCGTAAGCATGGCTAAAGCAATGAAAAAACAAGCTCTGGGTCGTGGTCTTTCAGCACTGCTGAAGGATCCCGATAACGACATAAAATCAGCAGGAGATAAAGGTGCAGATAAGGTTGTAGGTAACATCGTTGAATTAGAGCTTGATCAGATTGAAGTTAACCCGTTTCAGCCGCGTAGCAGCTTTAATGAAGATGCTCTTAAAGAACTGGCTTCATCCATTCGGGAGTTGGGGGTAATTCAACCCATCACCGTACGCAAAATTGATTTCGGAAAATACCAGCTCGTATCAGGTGAACGCCGTTTTAGAGCTTCAAAACTTGTGGGTCTTGAAACCATTCCAGCCTACATACGCATCGCAAATGACCAGGAATCACTTGAGATGGCACTGGTTGAAAACATACAGCGTGAAGATCTGGATCCCATTGAGATCGCTTTGTCTTATGAGCGCCTTATTGAAGAAATTAACCTTACGCAGGAGCAAATGAGCGAACGGGTAGGTAAAAATCGCTCAACCATTGCAAACTATTTGCGCCTTCTTAAACTTGATCCCATTATTCAAACCGGTATGCGTGATGGCTTTTTGTCTATGGGCCACGGCCGGGCACTTATCAATATAGATAATACGTCAGATCAACTTGATATCTACGAAAAGATAATTGAGAATTCACTGTCTGTGCGTGCTACAGAAGCTCTGGTTAAGGATTATAAATCCGGAAAAGGTATTAAGACTCCTGAAAAATCAAAACCGGCACAGATTCCTGAATTCATTGAAAACGGGAAAAAAGAGTTTGCAGAATATTTTGGAGCTAAAGTTGACGTAAAAGTTGCCGCCAAAGGCAATGGAAAGCTAATCATTCCGTTTTCATCTGAAGAAGACTTCAAACGTCTTAAAAAACTTATTTCTGGTGCGTAAACTGGTTTCGCTTATCACAGGTCTCTTTTTAACCCTAAGCATTCAGGCTCAAATTTCTGACGAGCAGGAAGCGCCTACTGTTAAAGCGGAAGAAATTGATGAAACTTTTCAGGAATACGATGCTTTAAAACCTTCGCGAGCCGCATTTTATGCCGCTGTGCTTCCGGGATTGGGTCAGGCTTATAACGGCGACTATTGGAAAATCCCTCTGGTTTACGGAGCTATTGGTACCGGTGTAGGAATCGCAATCTATAATCAGGATTTGTTTCAAACCTATCGCACTGCTTACAAAGACCGAATAGCGGGACGTATTGATGAGTTTACAGAAATTGATGAAGAAGGAAATATCAATCAGATTTTTACCGAAGATCAACTGATACGGGCTCAGGATTTTTACCGCAGAAATAAAGAGCTTTCTATTTTAATTACCGCCGGTATTTATGTACTTCAAATTTTAGAAGCTAACGTAGATGCGCACCTCTCTCAATACGATATTGAAGATAGGCTGAGCTTCTCCCCTTATATACAACGCGACGATTTAGATATCTCCAATACATTCGGGATGCGTATTACCTATACTTTTTAATTATGAAAATTGCACTATTAGGCTACGGCCGAATGGGAAAAACCATAGAAAAACTTGCTACTGAACGTGGACATAGTATTGTAAAAACCATCGATCAGGGTGACGACTATGAATTTAATAGTGCTGATGTTGCTATCGATTTTAGTGTTCCAGATGCTGCAGTAGCAAATATTTCAGCATGCCTAAATGCCGGTGTGCCAGTAGTATCAGGTACCACGGGTTGGCTTGAACGTTATGATGATATGGTTTCGCTTTGCGAAAACAAAAAGGGCGCTTTTATTTACGCGTCTAATTTTAGTGTGGGTGTCAATATCTTTTTTGAGCTTAATAAGCAATTAGCCAAGATGATGCAGAATCTTCAGGAATATGATGTAAGTATGACCGAAGTGCATCACATTCATAAACTGGATGCACCCAGCGGTACGGCGATAACCCTTGCTGAAGGAATAGTTGATCATTCTGAGAAAAAGGATTGGATTTTAGACGAAAAGCAGGAAGGTAAATTAACGATAAAAGCAATACGCGAAGGCGAAGTTCCCGGTACGCACAGTATTAATTACCAAAGTGCCGTGGATGAAATCACCATCGAGCACAAAGCACATAGTCGTAATGGCTTTGCCCTTGGAGCTATAATCGCTGCAGAATGGTTAAAAGATAAAACCGGAGTTTACGGTATGAAAGATGTTCTGGGCTTATAGCCAATTGATCTCTACGTAAAAAATTGTAACAGTATATTGATTTTTTTGACTTACAAACTAGAATTATTCTTTTTGTAGTCAGCATTTAAAATAAAGACCTATGACCTTAATACAGTGGTTTATTTTTTTTCTGGTAGTTCAGGTAATTCATTTTTTAGGAACCTGGAAACTGTATAAAAAAGCCGGCAGACAAGCCTGGGAAGCCATTATTCCCGTTTACAACGCCGTCATTTTGATGAAAATTATTGGGAGACCATGGTGGTGGACGATTCTTCTTTTTATCCCTATTGTAAATCTTATTATGTTTCCGGTTGTTTGGGTTGAAACGGCTCGCAGTTTTGGAAAAAACACTACGACAGATACCGTATTGGTTCTTATCACACTAGGGTTTTACCTGTATTACATTAATTACATGCAGGATGTTACTTATAGGGAAGATCGTTCATTAGTTCCTAAGAGTACTTCCGGGGAATGGGTAAGTTCCATTCTTTTTGCAGTTGTTGCAGCTACCATTGTACACACCTATGTAATGCAACCTTTTACAATACCTACAGGTTCCTTAGAACGTACCTTGTTAATTGGAGATTTTCTATTTGTAAGCAAGTTTCACTATGGGGCCCGTACACCCATGACCACCGTAAGTTTCCCAATGGTACACGACACAATTCCTAAACTGGGAGTCAAATCGTATCTAGATAAGCCACAGCTCCCCTATTTCAGACTACCGGGATTTCAGGATGTGGAACGCAGTGATATTGTGGTTTTCAGCTGGCCTGTAGATACGGTTAATAAATTTTATGGACTTGATGACGGTAAATATTACCACAAGCCAATAGATAAAAAGTCTAACTATGTGAAGCGTGCAGTAGGTTTGCCGGGTGACAGCCTCAAAGTTGTGGACGGTAAAGTGTTTGTAAACAACAAACCTCTGGAATTACCAGACCGAGCACGTTTACAATACGGCTATACCGGGGTATCTAAAAACGGTGGCTTTAATGCTAAAAATCTTTACGATCAGTACAAGATTAAGCAGCTTCGATTTGTACAGGGAAACCAATTTTATATTCCTGAACTTTCTGAAGAAAACGCGGAGCGCTTTAAAAATCATCCCAATGTTGCTGCTCTCGAACGTATAATTGCACCCAGGGATACTAAAGAACCATCTATTTTTCCTAAAGGATCGGCCAGTTTAGGAAATGTTGATCAGATCGCACCTTTATATATCCCTAAAAAAGGTACGACTACACCAATTAATGCCGAGAACATTCCGCTTTATAAAAGACTCATAGAAGTTTATGAGGGCGAAGAAATGGGAAATCCGCGTAAAATTACTGTAAATGGTAATCAGGTTCTGTTAGATGGGCAACCGCTTACCTCCTACACCTTTAAACAGGACTATTACTGGATGATGGGTGATAACCGCCACAACAGTGAAGACAGCCGTTTTTGGGGCTTTGTACCTGAGAATCATATTGTAGGTAAACCGGTGTTTATCTGGTTTAGCTGGGATAGTAATGGCAAGGGAATTGGGGAGAAAATTCGTTGGGAACGTATATTTACCACAGTAGGTGGTGATGGCAAACCTGTATCGTATTTCCTCTATTTTGTTATTGCGCTAATAGCTTATCTGGTTATTTCAAAAATCATTAAAAACAAGCGCGCAAGCAAGTCCTAATAACACAAAAAAATCTACTTAAAAGCATCAATTCCTCAGGTTTTGATGCTTTTTGTTTTAAGACTCCTAAAAATTCAGATTTTAACACTTATACCTAGGTATTGCAAGCCCTAATCTTTAGTTTGTGCCTATGGAAACACAGGAAAAAAACACACAGCGAAAAGTAAAAAATAACGACACAGTAAAAGTTCATTACACCGGTAAGCTTACTAATGGTCAGATTTTTGACAGTTCGGTAGATAAGCAGCCTCTTGAATTTCAGCTTGGTCAGGGTATGATCATTCCCGGTTTTGAACAAGGTTTGATTGATATGTCAGTTAGCGAAAAAAAGACCGTTACAATCCCAGAAGCTGAGGCTTATGGGGAAGTAAGAAAAGAGCTTTTTCAGGAAGTTCCTAAAAGTGATTTACCTTCTGAAATTGATCCTCAGGTAGGTATGGGACTTATGGCTAAAAACCCTGATGGTACTGAGCGCCAGTTACGAGTTGCCGAAGTGCGTAATGACAGTATCGTAATTGATGCAAATCACCCACTGGCCGGTCAGGATTTAGTTTTTGATCTGGAACTCGTTGAAATCAAATAATCTATTTTAATGCAAAGCTGAAAAATCAGCCAATAAAAAAATCCTGCAGTTCATCGAATTGCAGGATTTTTTTTTTAACAGAAAAATAAGATCGTTAGGGCACTAATGCGCATTTTTCGAGGTTATAAAAACCTAACTATAATTTTTGATAAAAATGAAAACTTTAAACACCGTTGCGGCCCTGGGCGTAACCATACTTACCGTTTCCTGTGTATCTAAAAAAAAATATACAGAACTGCAAAGTCAATACGACAATACTCGTGTCACGTTGACCAAAACTCAGGTAGAAAAAGAAGAACTTGAGGCCAAGTACAACGCGATTGAAAATCGTGTTGCAGATTATAATACTAAAATCAATTCCCTGCGTGATGAGAACTATCAGAAATTAGATCTGGTAGAGAACCTGGCTGTGATGTCTGAAGACTCTAAAGCAAAAATGCGTGAGACTTTGAAGAATGCAAATCAGGATGAGCTTTCTCAGGCAACAAGCCTTGAAGACTCTATGAATCTGGCCATCTCTTACAATTTAAAGAAGAATCTGGATGAAAATGTTACTTCAGATGATGACATCCAGGTTGATATTGATGAGACTGTGGTTATGATTAATGTTTCAGATAAGTTATTGTTCAATAGCGGAAGCTATCGTGTAAGCCGTAAAGCTGACGATTTACTCAAACGCCTGGCTGATGTTATAAATTCTGAACCGGCCGTCGAAGTTATGGTTGAAGGTCATACTGACGACCAGACTGTAAAACCGGGCGCATACATTAAAGACAATTGGGAGTTAAGTGTACAACGATCAACAGCCATCATACGTGAGCTACAGGACAAATATAATGTAGATCCTGCAAAATTAATAGCAGCAGGTCGTAGCAGCTACCTTCCTTTAGTAGACAATGCGACGAAAGAAGACAGGGCTAAAAACAGAAGAACGCGCATAATCATTTTGCCAAATCTTGACAAGTTCCTTTCTCTTGTGAGCAGCACAGACTAATTAGCTTATAAATTCTTACAAAAAGCCGCCTTAGGGCGGTTTTTTTATAGATATACATCATATTCACAGTATTTTAATCATTTTAGGCTATATTATCGCGTCTATTTCTTAAATTCATAATAAGGTTATTATTATTTAAATATCTTATGAAAGTCTGTGAAACACCACTTATATCTCATGTACGTCAGGAGCACAGATTCTCTTTTGGCATCTTCTACTTTTTCGACGATTTTATCATCTCAGAAATAGCGGAAGGAGTTTTATTTGACTGGGATAAAGCTCTTGAGGTAATAAATTTAGGAACAGAATTTTACGGTACAGAAACCAATCATTTAAACTACATTTCAAATCGAATAAACGACTACTCCATCAAGCCTCAGGACTGGTTAAAATTTTTAGGCATGGGCAAGCGATTCAATATTTTTGCAGCTGTTACCTATCGCTCAAAATCAATTCCCAATCTGATCATCGAACGTTTTTTTTACAAAGACGCAATTGTTTCATTTGACAGTTTGCTTGAAGCTGTTAATTTTATACGTCAAAAGGAAGATCTTATTCCTGTTCAAAATTTTGATGAACTCTAAATATTTTATTTTCCATGCATCTACTCTACGAATTAGCACTCATTTGTGCGGGAATACTTCTTGCCGTAGCTACTCTGACCAAATATGATGGAAAAACTCAGGTGGTGAGTAAAACAGCCGGGGCTTTACAACCTTTTACAGCTGTAATTGGGGGAATTTGCTTAATTCTGGGAATATGGTATCTGTTAAAACCTTTTTGCTTTTTTAGAGATGCAGTTAGCATCCTGGCTGGACTTACCTTACTCGGTGGAGCTTTAGAAAACAACCCTAGCTTACACGATTTCTTCAACAGGGCTTCAGCTGTGCTCAATCCCTATCGCGTGATTATTGGTATCACAGCGCTTATTTTGGGTATATTGGGTCTTTTCAATATCAGTTTTATCTGCTAAAAAAAAAGCTTCATCAATTAAATGATGAAGCCTTTATAATTCATTTTATTCAGTAAAATCCTAAAGTTCCTGAGTTGTCGGTCTGATTAAAATTTCATTTACACTACTGTGTTCTGGTTGTGTAAGTGCATAATGTATAGAATTCGCTATATCCTGAGCCTGTAATGGAGTTAAATCCTGAAACTGGGACATCATTTCCTGTACATCTTCATCAGTGATGGTATTTGTCAATTCAGTATCAACAAAACCGGGTTCAATGGCTGTCACTTTGGTATTGTACTTTGGTCCCATTTCCTGACGGATTCCTTCACTTAGTGCGCGTACCGCATATTTGGTCGCACAATAAACAGCACCTGCCGGCATTACTTTTCGACCGGCAACAGATGAAATATTAATGATGTGGCCGCTTTTTGTTTCTTTCATATCAGGTACTACGCTCGCGATACCATTAAGCACACCTTTAATATTCACATCAACCATTTTATCCCATTCATCTGTTTTGAGATTTTCAACAAACGAAAGCGGCATCAATCCGGCATTATTTATTAGTACATCCACCTTTCCAAAAGTTTGATGAGTTTCATCCATTACGGCTTTCCAATCTTTCTTACTGGTAACATCTGCAGTTACAACAAGTGCCTTACCTCCATTTTTCTCAATAGAATCTTTCAGCTCTTTCAAACGATCTGTGCGTCTCGCGGTAATTACTACGTTAGCTCCAGAATCAGCAAGCTTTTTGGCTGTTGCTTCTCCTATTCCACTTGATGCTCCTGTTACTATTACGGTTTTATTTGATAAATTCATTAGTTATGATTTTTTGATTCAATCAAAACTACTAATCACACGTATCTTTATGATTAACCTATGTGATCTTAACCTGTTAAGCAGGCATTAAAAGCTGTTAAGCTCTGTTAACTTACGGAATCAGCCTGGGCTTGTAGAGCTTTGCGTATACGGCTCAGAGATTGAGGTTGTATCCCCAAATAACTGGCAATTTGATAGTTGGGTACGCGTTTTTCGATATTAGGATAGGTATTACAGAAGTGCAGATACCGCTCCTTCCCGCTTTTATCAATCCCACTTAGAACGCGGTTTTTTAAACTTAGGAAAGCCCGGGTCACTTTAATTCGAAAAAAACGCTCGAATTTTGGCACTCGCTTATAAAACTCTTCAAGATGTTGCTTTTGCAGACCTAAAACAACAGAGTCTTCAATACATTTTACATTAAGAGAGGCTGTGGTTTCATTATAAAAGGCTGTAAAATCACTTATCCACCAGTCTTCAATAGCAAATTGAAGCACAGACCGGGCGCCACTTTCCGCACTGTGATAAGCCTGAATGCAGCCTTCAAGAACATAATATTCCTTGATTACCACATCACCCTGCCGGATAATAAATTCATCCTTTCTGAATTTCTCAACAGACAGAATACTTATAAATTCATCATACTCAGCGTCTGTAAGAGGAATAATGGTTTCAATATGACGGCGAAGTGCGGGATACATACATGTTACTATTAAATTAAAGATAAGCTTATTGCCGGGTGTTCGTAAACTCCGATTAAGCTTTAAGTATAATTTAGGAAAAGCGCTTTTACTTTCAGCATACTTTTATAAAAAGATTGGAGTCTATGGATCTGGCGATTATCGAAGTGTTTATCATACTGGGTTTAACCATTGTGTTTTTTGTTACCGAGCTCTTTCCGGTTGACAAAATCGCTATTTTTATTATTGTTGCCCTTATATTACTCGGTTTGGTTTCTCCGGAAGAAGGCATTAGCGGCTTTTCAAACACGGCGACTATCACGGTACTGGCTCTAATGATTTTGGCTATTGCTCTGGAAGATAATGGCGTCATAGCCTGGTTTGCTCAAGGCTTACAGAAGCTTAGTATTCTCCCCCTGATTCTTCTCATCCCAATATTTATGTTTATTTCCGCCGGTATTTCAGCATTTATAAGCACTACCGCCGTGGTTATCGTTTTTATCAAAATAATATTTCAATTGTCAGAACGGTTTGGTATACCTTCCGGTAAATTATTACTACCAGTATCTTTTGCTGGTATTCTGGGCGGAAGCTGTACGCTGATGGGTACTTCCACAAACCTTATTGTAAATTCTATAGCGCAAAATAGAGGCATTGAAAAACTTGCATTTTTTGAATTTGCCTGGCTGGGTGGTATTTTTTTGGTAATTGGAATTATTGTTGTCAGCATTGCATCCCGCTTTCTCCCCTCTGGTAACGCTTCAGAAAATTTGGAAAAATCGTACAAGCTTGACGAACTCATCACTACTTTAAGCATCACTAAAGATTCAACCCTCATAGGTAAATCTATCGCTGATTCTTCCCTGCTTAATAATTCAAATGTCACCTTATTAAAACTGGTACGTAAAGGTATCGTCACCAATGCTCCGGGTAAATACATAACCCTGGCAGAAGGAGATAGACTGGTTTTGATGGCCGATTTAGAAACTGTAGGTCGTATTTCTTCTGAAGAAGGACTTTCTGAACGTAAAGCGGAAATGACAGAGTCAGAAACAAAAGAATCTGAAGATACAGATATACAACTGGTTGAAGTTCTTGTGCTACCGGGGTCTTCACTTATAGGAAATTCGTTATCAAGTATTAAGCGTTACAAACTCGAAGGGGCTTTGCCGGTTGCTATTAAAAAACGAAAAAATATCAGAAATACTACCGAAAGACTTATACGAAAGGATTTAGATCAAATACGCATCAAATCAGGCGACCGTATTTTGCTTGAAATTACTCAGGCAGAAGTGCACAATCTGGAACACGTAGAAGGTATAGCTGTTCTCAAAACTCACGAATCCCTTCATAATACAGATAGAACACGAACCTATATTTCAGCAGCCATACTTATAATTGTTATTGGTTTTGCTGCATCGGGATTGTTGAGCATTTTGGCAAGTTCACTAACGGGTATTGCTTTACTTCTCGCGACAAATAGTTTGCAGATGGATAAAATATATCACAAAGTAGACTGGCAAATATTCTTTCTCCTGGCCGGAATGATTCCACTGGGCGTTGCAATGACAAACAGCGGCGCAGACGTCTGGCTTTCCCAAAAATTACTAATGCTTTTTGAAGGAAAAAATCACCTTTTTATTCTAGGTGCCTTATTCAGTATAACGATGGTGTTAAGTGGTTGTATTTCTAATAATGCCACAGCGGTAATTATGACACCAATTGCTATCACTGTCGCATCAGGCCTTGAGCTTTCTGCAAAACCATTTATTCTTGCGGTATTATTTGCGGCCAGCTTTAGTTTCTTTACTCCGGTAGGGTACCAAACCAATACTCTGATTTATAGCCTGGGTATTTATAAGTTCAAGCATTTCTTAATTGTAGGTGGTCTGCTTTCCCTGATACTCTGTGTAGTGGCAACCTTCCTGCTTTCGGAAATGCTTTAACAAAAAAAGCAGCTATCTAAAAGAATCAGATAACCGCTCGTTTGAAATTGATGAATGTGGCTTTATTACTCAGTCTTCTCACTATCGGCATATTTCCCTTATAAAAGGAAATAAGCCCACTGTCTTATAAACTTTCCGCCACCTCGGCAGCCGTTAGTCTAAATTTTTAATCTGAATAAAAAAGAACGTTTTTGATTGATGTTATATATGTAAGACGCGTCATCTATTTTTTTGTTACACTAAATACTCATTTTTTTTGTTGTTAAACTAATGTAAAGCCCTATAGCTATCTCTTTAGATAACTATTACATTTGTGTTTTTATGAAAAATCCCTTGAAAAACAAGCCAAATTCTTCTTTCAAACACAAGGCCTTTACCACTTTAATGAAAACCTTGAAATACCTTGAAGTTGGTTTTCGCTTTGCAGCACTTAAGTTTCATACCGCTATTAAACGCAAGTGGGTGCGCTACCCACTAATGGTTCTCGGCTCACTTTTTTTCCTCTTCTCACTGTTTTTTTTAAGTATTTATCTGGGGCTTTGGGGTAAACTGCCTACCAAGTATGAGCTCACCCATCTCGAACAATCTCTGGCTACTCAACTGGTAGATCGTAATGGTGAAAATATTGGCAATTATTACATTTTTGATAGAAGACCTATAGGATTTAAAGAAATCCCTCCTCATCTTAAAGATGCACTAATCGCTACGGAAGATGCCCGTTTTTATAAGCACGATGGTGTTGATAAACTAAGCTTGATGCGGGTATTTTTTAAAACCTTATTAATGCAGGACGAGTCCTCTGGAGGTGGGAGTACACTTACCCAACAACTGGTTAAGAATATTTACGGGCGACCAGATAGTGGTACTTTAGGACTTGTAGTTTCAAAATTCAAAGAATTTATTGTTGCTCAGCGTATTGAACAGGTATATTCTAAAGAAGAAATAATAAATCTCTACTTAAATACGGTTCCATTTCCTGATAACACCTACGGAATTGAAAGTGCGAGTCAAAAATTTTTTAATAAAAGTACTGAATTGCTCACGCTTAACGAAGCGGCTATCTTGGTTGGCACACTTAAAGCCAATAACAGTTATAATCCCCGTGTACACCCCGATCGTGCCAAAAAAAGAAGAGATGTCGTTATTAATCAGATGTTGCGCTATAAGTATCTAAAACCTCAGGACACAATTGGGATGGAGCGGGATACCATAGTTTTGAGCTATCAGGAACGCAGTGATTTGGGTATCGCTCCTTACTTTAGAGAATTAATCCGTAAAGAAGCCCGCGAGCTACTTAAAAACTATTCTAAAGAAGATGGCACCTCCTATGACCTGTATCAGGATGGTCTTACCATTCATACTACTTTAGACAAAAAAATGCAGCAATATGCAGAAGCTTCTATGCGCGAGCACATGGCTGCACTACAGACGCAATATGAAAAAGCTTATGGAAATTATGCGCCGTGGAGGCAAAGGTCTATACTGCAACCTTCATTAGCGCGACTGCCGTATTACCAAAAGCTTATTAAAGACAGTATAACAGGCCAGGCCCTAGAGGATTCTCTGGACGTCAAAAAAGAACGCTTTATTTTTGACTGGAATACAGATGAGCGTAGCCAACAAATTTCGGTACGAGATAGTCTTTCTCACTATCTATCTCTTCTCAATTGTGGCTTTATTGCTATGGATCCGCAAACCGGTGGTATTCTCGCCTATGTGGGTGGAATTGATTTTGAAAATTTTAAATACGATCACGTAAGTCAAAGTGAGCGTATGGTCGGGTCTACTTTTAAACCCTTTGTTTATACCACTGCTCTTGAACAACAAATGGATCCCTGTACGTATTACAATGGTGCAAAAGAAATCTATCATTTTAATGGTAAAACCTGGTCCCCTTCTAACTCAGGTGGCGAGGGTGAAGACTTACAGTATTCTCTAAAAGGTGCTTTAAGTAATTCTATAAATACCGTTGCTGTAAAAGTCTTACTTGATGTGGGGATTGGAAAAGTAATTACGCAGGCAAAACGTATGGGTATTGAAAGCAAACTTCCCTATGTTCCTTCTCTTGCTCTAGGTACCGCTCAAATAAAAATGCGTGATTTGGCTTCGGCATACACGGCATTTGTAAATCAGGGAAAACCGGCAAAACCCTACTACATCACAAAAATTGTAGACCGAAGCGGCCGGGTAATTGCCAAATTTGATCCTGATATTGCTGAAAAACCAGTGATGCGCAGTAGTACCCGGCAGGCCATGATCGAAATGATGAAAGCAACTGTAAGTGAAGGCACAGCTACCCGACTAAGGTACACGTACAAGCTTAAAAATGATATTGCCGGTAAGACCGGTACTACTCAAGACAATAAGGATGGCTGGTTCGTGGGTATTACTCCGGGTATGGTTGCTGTAACCTGGGTGGGTAATGATGATTACCGCATAGGTTTTAGCAGTACCGGTTTAGGTGCAGGTGCAAATTCGGCTTTACCTATTTATGCAAAGTTAATGCAACGTTTAAATGCAGATACAACATACGCTTCAATCACTCAGCAAAAGTTTAGAAGTCCATCAGCAGAAGTAGCAAATGCTTTAAATTGTGCACCAATAGTACGGGATAGTACTTCAAGAGTACAATCCTTTTTTGAGTCGATTTTTAATGGTGAGGAAGAATCGTTTACTAAAGAAGTCTATCTCGACGACCGCGGTAAAATTTTGAAAACGGTAAAACAGCCTGTTGAAACAGAAGTCGAAACGAAAGAAGAGGACGAAGAAGACAACAATGGCGGATTCTTTTCGTTTTTAAAGCGGAAAAAAAAGAAAGACGATAATGAATAATTGATCAGATAATCAATCTGAATGGAATCAAATGTTAAATTACTACTAAAAGTAACTAAATAATTTGATTTGATAAATATCCATGTTATAATACATTCTAATTACTTTAAAAAACAATTTTATATATGAGACAACTCAAAATCACCAAGCAGGTAACCAATCGAGAATCGAAATCTTTAAATACTTATTTACAGGATGTAAGTAAGCTCGATATGATTACCGCTGATGAGGAAGTCGAGTTGGCACAACGTATTCGTGAAGGCGATCAGGTTGCTTTAGAACGATTGACGAAGGCTAATTTGCGTTTTGTGGTATCTGTTGCAAAACAGTATCAAAACCAGGGTTTAAAATTACCTGATTTAATTAATGAGGGTAATGTAGGTCTGGTAAAAGCAGCAAAACGATTTGATGAAACAAGAGGTTTTAAATTTATCTCTTATGCGGTATGGTGGATTCGTCAATCAATTTTACAGGCTATTTCAGAACACTCCAGAACGGTTCGTTTACCGCTAAACAAAATTGGTACGATCAGTAAAATCAATAAAGCTTTTTCATACCTGGAGCAAAGCTTGGAACGACCACCTTCTGCAGATGAAATCGCAAAGGAACTTGATATGACTGTTGCTAAGGTTAAGCTTGCAATGAAGAACTCAGGTCGTAACCTTTCAATGGATGCCCCCTTTAAAGAAGGTGAGAATGATTCAAATTTATATGATGTATTGAAGTCTGGTGAATCTCCAAATCCGGATGCTGATTTGATGCAGGAATCTTTAGGTACTGAGATTGAGCGTGCTCTTGAAACTTTATCACCAAGAGAATCTGATGTAATCAAATTAAATTACGGTTTAGGTGGTGAGCAACCACATACCCTTCAGGAGATTGGAGAAATGTTTGATTTGAGCCGCGAACGTGTTCGTCAAATTCGTGAAAAAGGAATCAGAAGACTGCGTCATACTTCACGAAGTAAAGTGCTAAAAACTTATTTAGGTTAATAAAAACTTCCTTAAACTAAAAAATGCCCTGTTTTCACAGGGCATTTTTTATGCTTTAAAATTAATCCTTATTCGATAGTCAGGTTAAAAGTTTGAGCAATATCAGTCTCCCCTCCTGCGTTGCTTAAATTACCTTCACTTACGCCTTCGGCATCTTTATTAGGCTCATGACGTAGCGTAACGGTAAGCTGACCGGTTGAGGCTGTGCCTGCAAGTAAGGTAAAATCAATTCCTACAGGATTGGTACTGCCATTAGTCAAATAGTCATTTTCTGTGTCAGCATAACTTACAGTAGCATTTAGGCCTGAACCAACCTGATAGAAAAACTGGTGTTCGTCTGCCTCTTCTTCAATCTCTTCATTGATAACTTCGGCAGGTGAAACAGTCTCATTTTGAAGAATAACTGAACCATTATAGCTCATACCTGCCTGTAAAGAACCTGAAACGTTTATAACAGGCTCGTCAGGACCATCACCATCAAGATCCCGCGAAGTAAGTGTTACGGTTTCTCCAGTTTGAGGAACTAAAGTTACTGTTATGGTTGTAATAACCTCTTCTTCATTAATGATTTCAGGTGTATTGTCGTCGTCGTTTGAACAAGAACTAAATGTTAGTGTTGCTATAACCAGTAGACTTAGAATTTTTAGATTTTTCATGATTTGATTTGTGTTTAATAATTGAGTTTAATTTGAATTCGAAAATTTCTACCCAAATCATCAGCAAAATAACGCTGACGATTTAAGTAATCTCTATAGGCCGTATTTAAAATATTATCTACATAGAGGCCTAAAGTCAGTGTAGATTGATTAAGCACCTTAAATTCTGCGGAAGATGCGATATGAAATAAGCTATAAGCAGCTGGAGACTCACTAATCTTTACAGTCTCAGTTACCTCAGAACCTGATTCGTTGATGTAAGTCACCTGAAAATCATTATTAGGGAAACGAGTCTGCTTAAAAACACTTTGATTACGTAACGAAACATTTAGATTATTCCATTCCGCTTTGCGAAACGAAAAAGTCGTATTCACATTAGGCGCAGGCATATCAATCAAAGGGCGGTCGCGATCTAAATCCTGACCATTGACGTAGGCAAATGCAGTTTTAATATCAAGCTGATCATTGAAATAATAAGCAGCCTGAAGATCTACTCCGTACAAACGCGCATCGACCTGTCTATATTCATGAACCGGAAAAGCACCACGATTAGTGTACTGCACACCTATAGGTTCAAGTATAATAAAGTCATTGATTCGATTGTAATAGGGATTAATCCCAAAAGTAAATCCACCGCTTTGACCATTAAGCTCCAGACTGGTCTTATAGGACTGCTCCTGTTTGTTACGCAAATCACCAAGTTCAATAATGGCCGCGGAATGATGCAACCCGTCACTAAACAATTCTGCGGGATTTGGCGCTCGAGAAGCAGAACTAAAATTGAGTTTTAAATCCCAATTGTTAGCAAACTGATATCTACCTCCAAGAGTCCCGGAAAAATTATGATAATCGAATACCGGATTTACCAAGAGCTGATTGTCAAACTGCTCTACGATAATATCCGAAAAATCAACATCATAGCCCCGATCTTCCCAACTGCTATTGCGGTAAAACTTCTGGGCATCTATTTCACTGAAATCATACCTAAACCCTCCATCTAATTTTATCTTCTCTGTAAGGTCGTATGAGGCCGTTGCATAGGTTCCAAAAGTATACATCTCATAATCAGGTATCAAACGTCTGATATCTGTTTCAGGATTCGGAAAATTTTCCTGATAGGAAGCTTCAACCCCAAAATCTGCTTTAAAATCAGACCGCGCATCATAGGTAAAATTACTTTGCAGGGTATGCGTGGTCAGTTTTAGATCAAGACTGGGATCATTGCGCCCTCTCCTAATATCAAATTCCTTTCGGTTGTTTTGTTGAAAAGAATAATCAAGCGTTAATTTACCTGCTTTCTCAAAACGTTTAAAAACACTGAGTTTGGCTAAATGATGCCTAACATCCTGTTTAGGCGCATTGATGTCGTAGGTAAAATCCCTGATAAAAAAGGGCTCACCGCTGTTGATGGCTCTGACCAGGTCACTCACATTCCCAATATGACTTGCCCTCAAAATTCCTATTTCGGCATCATACATACTGTAATACGCGTCAAAACCATAGGTAAACTTATTCAGACCAAAACCAACCGAAAAATCATTTTCAGATACTCCCGTATTTGATAAAACATAGTTTGGTGATTCCCGATCCCCCGAACGCTTGCGGGTACCCTGCCCTTGAATATAAAAGCCACTTTCATAAGCCTTCATCAAGGTTGAAGTAACACCGTAACCACGGCCGTTTGAAGCTCCGCTAAGAATGGTTTTACCATATAAGGTGTCCTTGGCAGGTGCTTTAGGAGATTGGGTAAGTATTACCCCTCCAACGGCATCACCGCCATAACGCAAAGCACTTGCTCCTTTAACAACCGTTACGCTCGAAGCTGTATTGAGGTCCAAATTGGGAGCGTGTTCTACACCCCACTCCTGATCTTCCATTCGCGTGCCGTTATTAATAATAAGCACCCGACTGCTATGCAAGCCCTGAATGACCGGTTTTACAACAGTGCTTCCGGTATTAAGGGATGAAACACCCGGAATTTCGCGAAGGGCATCTCCAAGATTTGCATTACTATAACTTTCTAATTCATCAGTCTGCAAAACCTGAGCGGCGCTTGAAGCCGAACCCTTTTTAAGGTTTTGACCTGTAACGGTAACCGAATTGAGTTCTTCGGTATGATGTTCAAGCTTAAAATCACGCGTTACATCACCGGCTATCTCAACAGTAAACTCAGCTACCTCACACTCCGGATGCGTTATAGTTATCACGTAAGAGCCTTCACAAAGGCCTTTAAGTGCATATTTTCCATCCAGATTAGATAATGCATATTTTTGATAACCATTTATACTTAGCGTTGCATTGGGCAAAGCCTGGCCATCGTGAAAGTCACGCACCACACCACTTAAGGTATAGTTACATTCCTGCGCCTGCATATGTATACTAAATACACATACAAACACTAAAGTGAAAAATTTCATAGTGAATCTAAATTTCATCTCTTTCGAAAAAAAGAAATGCTTAATCAGTTAATTATAACAACCGCTTGTTTTTACGTATGTCGAAAAACAACGATTGTAGAACAGTACTAAACTGATTTTGTAGGAGGTGCTTTATTAAGCGATTTCCCGGTAAGTACCGGAACATTTTTTATGAAGGTGTAGAAAAAATTCTTTTGTAAATCGCTAATAAAAACAGCTTTTTGCTCTAGGCCACTATAGGCCTCAGGCAAGTAGAAATCAGACTGATTTTTTTGCTTTTGACTCAGTAAACACAATTCACAATGATGATTATTTAACTCATCTTTATCGTGAACGTACTTATGTAAATCAGCTACTTTAAAAGCAAACACAGCCACGATCAGCACAAAGCTGATGAGTATCTGTATGTTTTTACTTTTAAAGACCATTAATCGTTTTTACATTAAAATTTATGAAACAAACTTACAATGAGTTGTCCCTTTGTTTGCGCGTTTGTAATCTCACGCATATAAGCCAATTCCGCCCAGACAGCATTAGAAAACTTATACCCACCACCACCAAAAAACCAGGTTCTGTCGTAGATATTGGGCGTTGCTGCGCTTTGTTTTCCGTTTAAAAAAACCTCTCCAGCAGTCCACAAATAAAGTGTTTTTGCTGAAATCTCAGGTTTGTTTAACGGAATTTTTGCATTTAACATATATCTGTAGCGCATTCTAAAATCCTGATTTTCGATAAACCGCTCTTCAATCCGAATGCGATGCAGGAAATATAGCCGCGAAGCTATCTTTTGATTCCAGATAACATCCTGATAAGGACGGTGCTCTTCAAAAGTTTCTTCGCTTTCACCTGTCAAACCTGTAATAAAATAGGAGTATCCAGCTAAAACCTTGAGGGGTGTATTCTTAAAACTATAGGAAAGACCGGCGCGAACAATAAACTGCTGAAAATCGCTGGTGACTTCATAATTCCGATATTGAACATCACCCATAATTCCAAACTCAGAGTCTTTAAAGTCTGAATTTACAAAATAGCTATACCATGCTCCCAGTTTTGAATTTCCTTTCTGTGCCTGACTATTTTCAGTAGTTATGAAACTGAAAATCACTAAGAACAAGTAGAGGTTTCTATTCAAAATACAAATTTTATTGAGCGGGTACATTAGCGTACATCTGGCTTAGCTTTAAACGCAATTTACGCATATAGTCTTCCTCGAGCCAGTCTTTGTAATTTTTGGTATTCTTCATAATACAATACGAATATTGCCGAATACGATACTGAATTTCTTCTTTAAGCTCCCGCGCCAGAATACGCGCATCAAAAATATCTTCGGTATTTTCAAAAACAATGCGTGCGTGCTGATCTATAGACCGCTCCAGTGCTTCTTTAGATTTTAAGCCTTTAGCAAAGACTTCCTCATATTCCTTTTTGATGTCAAAATCAATATTATCGCTATTGCTAAACTGTGCCCGAAGATCCGGTGGCATCACGTATTCAAAGTTGCGCTCAATTTCCTCATCACTTATCAGATTTTCCAGATAAAAATCAGGATAGAGAAAAATATCATTCCAATCCATCGGGGCACCCCACAGCCCAAAACGAGCCATATTATTACCCAAATCGATGACCTGAAAATTCTTTTTATCCGGTAGAACCCGTGAACCGCGACCTATCATCTGAAAATATAACGTAAGTGATCGGGTAGCCCGGTTTAAAATAATCGTTTCTACAGAGGGTTCATCAAAACCGGTAGTAAGAATACTAACGGAACTTAATATAGCATCCGGTGTATTTTTAAACCATTTTAAAATAGCCTTTCGCTCTTTGTTGGTATGGGTATTATCTAAATGCCGAACATCGTAACCGGCTTCCCTAAAGGTTTCATAAACGTATCTCGAAGTATTAATTCCGTTATTAAAAATCAGGGTTTTGGTACCTTTAGCACGTTCTTCGTAGGCGCTGAGCAATTTTTCCTGCATACTATGATTGGTATACAGAATTTCAGAAGACTTAACGGTATAATCCCCGTTTATACCGACCTGCAAGGTTTTTAGACCTACATCATAAGTATGTACCTGTGCTTTAGCTAAAAAACCTTTTTCAATTAATGAACCTATGCTCTCCCCTATGATTAGTTTGCGGTAGTTGTCCTTCATAGGTAACTTCACATTAGAACTTAGCGGAGTGGCTGTTACACCAAGTATGAACGCATCTTTAAAATAACTGAACAGTTTTCTGAATGAATTGTAGTGGGCCTCATCTATAATTACCAGTCCCACATCATTGATGTCAATTTTCTCATCCTGCAGACGGTTGTTCAGCGTTTCAACCATCGCCACATAACACATATAGTCTTCATTTCCCTCAAGGGTTTTGACCTTTGAGTTTATGACCATATTGGGCACGTTAAAGGTTTTGAGCATTTTTGAAGTCTGTGAAGACAGCTCAATACGGTGCGTTAGAATCACAACTTTCTTCTGCTTTTCTGCAATATACCTGCGTACAATTTCAGAAAAGATTACCGTTTTACCTCCACCTGTGGGCAATTGATAAAGCAGATTAAAATCATCTGCTTCTTCTTCTATACATGTGAAAATCCGGTCGAGGTCTTTTAACTGATAGTTATATAATTCTTTTCCGCTATTTAAATCCTGCTCTTTCGCCATACTGCTTTTTAGTAGCTCTGTGTAATTATGAATTTTGCAAAAATAAGGGATTTAAAGGGCTTCTCGTAAGATTATACCAGGAATTACCAATTTGGCAAAAAAGGCTCGTTATTCTGAAAATTAGATAACAACGGCTTTACTTATTAAAAGACCTTAAATTGAGGATCATAGGATAATGAATACAATCTAAAAAAATGCAGGTTTGAATTTGAAAAAAAAAGCTTCAAACCGTTACCTTTGTGTTCTAAATAAAACCCATCAATTTTGAAGAACCCGAAAGCACAGAAACTTATAAATAAACTCATAAGCGAAGTTGAGTTAAACGGAATCATAACCAATACATTGGTATCGGATCTGAAAGATCTGAGACCTTTTGCTGTAGAAGAGAAACGTCCTCTGCTGGCTAAAACCATTCGCTTAACCTTTGAGCATATCGAAGAATACCAAACTTTTGATATTCCTATCCCTGAAGAAGAGCCTATTGAGGGTTATGAAGAATTACTGGAAGAGCAGGAAAACGATTCTACGCCAGAAGAAAGTCTTTTATACCTACTAAATCTTATTGCAGAGCCTGAAAATAAAACCAACAGGCTTGACCTGAGGGCTTATGTCAATGCTATGCAGGAGTATGCCGAAGAAAACTAAATTTATAATACTCATTATAAAAAAAGACCGCCTTTTAAACAGGCGGTCTTTTTTTGTGATAATCTATACCTAATCAGGACTAAAAAATTAAGGTTTGCTTCAACCTAATAAATAGGGTTTAGCCGCTAATCCTAAGAAGATTCGTTTTTTTATTTCTGCGGCGGCTTTGAAGGTCGCACTTCAATTTTACTCGGTAGAGTACGCGGATTCATTTTTAAAAGATCTACTACAAGTTCTCCAATATCTTCACTTTGAATTTTCCAGGCATCCTTTTTTGAAGGTTCATTACCGTTAAAGTGTGTAGCGACCGAACCCGGCATAATGGTAGAAACTTTCACATCATCCTGTCTTAAGTCAAGCATTATCGCCTGAGTGAAACCGGTCACACCAAATTTACTGGCGTTATATGCGGCACCTCCGGCAAAGAAATTGGTTCCTGCAAGACTTGAAATGGTAAAAATGTAACCCTTTGACTTTTTCAATTCGTTGAGTGCAGCCTTCACACTAAAAAACACCCCTGTAAGATTGGTATCTATAGTCTCCTGCCATTCATCTGCCGTCATATCTGAAATTCCGGCAAAATGCCCCAGCCCAGCATTGGCTACAAGTACATCCAGTTTACCAAACTCTTTCAAAACCGTATCAACGGCCTGCACCTGGCTGTCCATTTTACGCACATCGGCTTTTACACCAATGGCCTTACCTTTTCCGCCTTTTGACAGCTCGGCTGCTACTTTTTCAGCAGAAGTGAGATTGCGGCTGGTAATTGCAACATTCATTCCCAGTTCGAGGAGTGCTTCCGCAATACCTCTTCCTATTCCTTTTGTACCCCCGGTGATGAGAGCAACTTTGTCTTTAAATTTATCCATATCTTAAAATTAAAGGTATTCTCAGGTATTAGGGAGTCCCAAAAAATTAAAGTTTTCCCAAATCTTGCCATTTTGCCCAATATAACCTCTACCATTTTTGTTAGGCCCTTTAGCATAGGATATATTTGCAAAAAAATTACAATGTCTCAAGAGCGCAAAACCGAAAAAAAATCAAGACTAAAGCTACTGCACCAGTATTACAGGTACACAGGGTTTTATAAGTTTTTGGGTGGCAGTCTGAAAAAGGCCCTCACTCCATTGTTGGTTTTTGTGGTGTTGCTTTTGGGTATTCATTATTTTGTAATTGACATCAATAGCTTATTAGTTAAAATGACTAATACCTTCCCTCCTTTTTGGGTACTTACGGTATTTTTTATTTCTGAAAGTATTCTGGGACTTATACCTCCTGAAATTTTTATTGCGTGGAGCGATAAAATGCCAGATCCTATATTGTATCTCTCTCTTATAGCGATACTTTCTTATGCCGGGGGGATTGTAAGTTATTTTACTGGAATGGCAGCTACCCGCATTCCTTCAGTTCATGACTATCTGGAGGTGAAAATGGCAAAACACCTCAAAAACGCGCGTAAATGGGGAGGATTTTTAATTGTTGTAGGGGCAACTTTGCCGGTGCCTTTTGCAGTAAGTAGTCTGGCTGCCGGGATGATTAAATATCCTTTTACAAGTTATCTGCTTTTTGGTCTCCTTCGTTTTGTACGTTTTGCGGTTTATGGCGCTGCTATTTTCAATATGGTATAAATGATAAAAACTTTTAAAATTATCGCTATTCTGGAAGGAGTTTCCCTACTGATGATTCTCTTTATAACCATGCCATTTAAATATGTTTTTGATCAGGGATTACCCAATCAGATCATTGGAATGGGTCACGGCTTTTTATTTTTGGCCTACGTGGTGCTGGCTATTCTGGTTAAGTCTGAATTAAACTGGAATTTCAAAACGCTTTTGATTGTTTTAGCCTGTTCAGTGATTCCTTTTGGTACCTTTTGGATGGAGCGCAAATATCTTGAAACTACTAAATAGTGTAGGCCTTTTGTAATTTCAAAGCCAAATCACTCCCAGGCTGTATTTTTGTTACAGACTCTATTTCTTAAAAAAATCTTTGATGAAAAACTTCTTGTTTCTCTTTATATGCGGCATTTTTTTCGCAAATGCGCAAAGCGAAAAAGCCCCACTTGTAAAACTTGATACTCTAAAAGACGGTTTTACTTACGATATACGCTACGCCAGTACTAACAATTTTCTGAAAGAAGCCTTTTACGACTGTGCTGCGTGTTACCTGAGACCCGAAGTTGCAGAAGCTCTTAAGGAGGCTAATCATTATTTCTGTGAAAAGGGATATCGCATTGTTCTCTTTGATTGCTATCGCCCTGTGAGTGCCCAGAAGAAAATGTGGGCGGTTTACCCCAATCCCCAATATGTAGCTAATCCCTACACCTCAGGCTCCGTGCACAATCGGGGTGCAGCAGTAGACATCAGTTTAGAAAAATTGGATGGCACTCCCGTTGATATGGGAACGGATCACGACTTTTTTGGAAGGGAAGCACATATTGACAATACCGACTTGCCGGAAAAAGTGCTCAAAAACAGAGAGCTGCTTCAGGAAGGCATGATACGATTTGGTTTTGAAACTATTCGAACTGAATGGTGGCATTTCAACTATAAAAAGAATTATAGTTTTGATATCATTGATTTTGACTTTGAATGCGGGAAATAATATACTTCACCATTCTAATGTTATTCTTTTAAAATAACATTCCGCGTTAAGGTAATTTTTAATCTTCAGTTATAAAAATTTTACCATCACAATAATTACCTTTTATAATCTTAATTATTTTTAATAATTTTTCTTAAAATTTAGTGGAAACCCCTCCATTAACCTTAATGTTTTGTTAAATCACTGATTCTCAAAACCACGATTGTCTTTACCTCGTAAGTTTTAATAAATAACCAAAAACTAAAACATTATGAGAAAGAAAGAATCAATTGATGCCGGGGCGCAAACTGCAGCCCGTAACCGCAGAAATTTTCTAAAAGTAAGTGGTCTTGCTCTTGCCGGTTCCGGTCTTTTGCTAGCATCCTGCGACAATGATGACGACGGATACATGAATCCCGATGACGTATTCGATTTAGGATCAGGTGACGTGGGCGTTTTAAATTATGCTTATGCTCTAGAGCAATTAGAAGCTGCATTTTATACAAATGTCTTAGACGGTTCTTATTGGGCCGGAGCTGATACAGAAGAAAAAGCTATTCTAGAAGATTTGTACAATCACGAAGTAAATCATAGAGATTGGTTTAAGGCGGCGATTGGAGCTAATGTTACCAACCCGGCTCAGCGTTTACCAGATAATCTGGAATTTGATTTTAGTAGTGTTGATTTTAGTAACAGGACTTCAGTTCTTCAAACAGCACAGGCATTAGAAGATACCGGTGTTGGCGCTTATAATGGTGCAGGAATTTACATTCAGACTCCATTATATTTAACACTCGCGGGTAAAATAGTTTCGGTAGAAGCCCGTCACGCAGCTGCGATTCGTTCAATCATAAATCCAACTGGTGATTTTAAAGCTTTCGCAGGGAATGACATTGTTGATGACAATGGTCTAGATGCGGCTTATACACCCACCAAGGTATTTGAAAATGCGGGACCTTTTATCGTAACGCCATTTACTTATAAAAATCCAATGGGATCGTAAACACTAACCTTTAAAAAAAAATCACAATGAATATTATAAAATTTTTAGACGAATTTACTACAGACAGACTTCAGCAGCCCATGTCTTCGCGACGTGAGATGTTTAGTCAGTTAGGAAGTATCAGTAAAAAAGCCGCAATGCTTGCAGTTCCTTTTGGCCTGGCAACGGCGGGAAATAAAGCACATGCTCAGGATGTAGGTGATGTACCGGCTATATTTAATCTGGCGCTTACTCTAGAATACCTTGAGGCAGAATTTTATATGAAAGCTTTAGAATCTCCTGTTTTAGGAAGTACTGGTAAAGCACGTGAAATTTACGAGCAAATCTCAAAACATGAAGACGCTCATGTTGCATTTTTAAAGCAGGCATTAGGAAATGGCGCCATAGATAAACCCACATTTGATTTTACGGTAGGAGGTAATTTTGATCCTTTTATGCAAAATACGTCTACATCGATGGATACAGCCTACACGCAGCTTTTAATTTTAGCGCAGGCTTTTGAAGATACAGGAGTTAGAGCCTATAAAGGCCAGGCCGCAAATCTTATTGGCCAGGGAGAATTACTTACGGCAGCATTGCAAATTCACTCGGTAGAAGCGCGTCACGCTTCTGAAATCAGAAGATTACGAGGTCTTGAAGGTTGGATTACCGGAAATACTACAGGTATTCCAGACTTAGGTGTTGAGGCCGCAAATGATGGTGTAGCACTTGTTTATGAAGGTGAACAGAATACCAATCAGGGTGGTGTTGACGTTACTACCTTAGGTAGTTCAGATCCTTTCTCTTTTGAATCTTCAACTCAGGCTTATGACGAACCGATGGATGGTCAAACAGCAAGTACAATTGCAGGTTTATTCATCGTTAGTTAAGAGATGATAAGATAAAGAATAGTCAAAATAAAAACCCCGATGTTTTAAGGCATCGGGGTTTTTACATTTTATGAGAAATTATTATTTCTTTTCCTTCTGAGGTTTTTCAGGTTCGTTAAGCTTTTTAGAAAGCTCTAGAGAAAGCGCTGAGCGTTCAAAACGCATCTTCCCGGCTCCGGCATCTAACAAAACACTGTCATCATTAAGCTCTAAAATTTTGCCGTGCAAACCACTTTTGGTAATCACGCGATCTCCACGTTTTAAAGCTTCAGAAAATTTCTTTTCATCCTTTTGACGTTTCATCTGTGGGCGAATCATAAACAGATACACCACACCAATCATAAGGATTATAGGTAAAAAACTGGTTATTTGTTCCATTATGAGGGGTTATCCTTGTACTGCAGGCCCTTCAGTAGGCTGTACAAAGGCGGTTATCTTTACGGTTTCAGATCCTTTTTCGGTATTAGACTTTACAGTCACTACTTTGGTAACTGCATTAAGACCGCTACCATTGTATTTTACTAAAAGCTCTCCTGTTTCACCCGGTTGAATAGGTTCTTTTGGAGGTGTAGGTACCGTACAACCACAAGTACTGGTTGCGTCGACAATAACTAAGGGTGCTTTACCTGTATTTTTAAATTTAAATACGTGCTCCACTTCGGTACCACGCGGTATGTTACCAAAATCGTAGGCGGTTTCTTCAAATTCCAAAACTGGGAATACCGTCGCATTCTCGTCACGAGATGCAGCCATTTCTACGTTTTCACCTTTTACTTTATCAGACGCATTGTCTTTACAGCCTGTAAATGCCATTGCAGCAACTATACCTGCAATTAAAAATACTTTTTTCATATTCATCAAATTTTTAAAAGTTCAAAATTACAATTTTCTTTCTGATTCTATAATTAACATCAAGCTTTGCAAAAGCTATTCCATAAGACCCCGACCAGCCTTATTTAAACGGCCTTCCTGCTTATATTTCTTAACTAAACGATCCAGCACCCCGTTTACAAAAATGCTACTCTTTGGCGTTGAGTATTCTTTAGAAAGTTCGAGGTATTCATTTATACTTACTTTAATAGGTATCGACGGAAAGCGTAAAAACTCGCATAAGGCCATTTTGATAAGAATTTTATCTAAAACCGCAATACGGTCCTGATCCCAGTTGGGCGTATTGCCAAGTATTTCGGCTTCATACTCTTCATCATTATGCGCCGTACGTCTAAGCAAATCCCTAGCAAAATCACGGTCTTCCTCATCCTTGTAAAGCTTAGGAAGAATCGTACTTTCGGGAGAATTGGGTTTTAATTTACCCAGGCGTTTTACCAAAGTGGTATTGACTACCGGCAAATCATCAAGCCACGTTAATCGGTAATCTTCCAAATAGTCGTACAGTTTATCGTTTGGCGCTACAAATTCGGTAAACATATCGATTACAAACTGCCGGTCCTTTTTAAAATCGGTTTCTTCCTGTGACATATATGCATCGTACAGATCACTCTTAATGAGTTCATCGTATATAAGCACGACATACTCATTATCGAGACGCCAGTTTTTCAGCTTTGCTTTTTTAAGGCTGCCCTGCAAAGTCTCGTTTTCAGAAAGACGAACCAGTATTTCATTATTTACAAAACGTAAATTTGGATTACGATCTTCTTCTGTTGCCAGGATTTTTTGTTGTGAACGCTCCAAAATATCTTTTGCGTGAGCGTGAATTTCGGTAAGTAAATCTACCAGAACCAGATACAGGTCATACATCTGGGCAGTACTGGTATTGAGAAACTTTTCCTCTTTTTGCAAATCGGGCTGTTCGGCCTGACTTAAAGCATAAAGCGCCTGCATTACCTTAATGCGAATGTGCCTCCTGTTGAGCATAGCGTTAATGAACTTAAAGTGTTAATACCCTTGGGTATTTTAAAGCTTGGTTGAATGAGCAACGATACAATCCTAAATACTGGTTATCGGGCTGCTCAAAAACGCTGCAAAAATACATGATCTCTAAAAGTTCTGAGCCCTAAAATTGCTTTTTTATCTTAAAAATACCTGAGCTACTTTTCTAAATCGAATCGCGTATCTTTGTCGGCCGTATTGCAGACCTTAGAAGCTGATAATACCACCAATCCTGCTGCATCACGCATTATGAAAGAACTACAGCATCTCAATAAATATTTTAAAAAGTACAAATGGAAACTCATTCTGGGCTTCTTCATTGTACTTGTTGCCCGCATATTTGCCATTCTTACGCCCAAGTTTAGTGGTGATATGATCAATCTTGTTGAAAATTACACAAGTAAGGGTGGTGATTTAAGCGAACTAAAGCACAACCTTTTAATGACCCTGCTCCTGCTCCTGGGCGCCGCTTTACTTTCAGCCTTCTTTACTTTTTTGATGCGGCAGATGTTTATTGTGGTTTCCCGGTATATGGAAGCTGATCTTAAAAACGAAGTTTATGAGCAGTATCAGAATCTTTCGCTCAATTTTTACAAAAAAAACCGTACCGGTGACCTGATGAACCGTATAAGCGAAGATGTGAGTAAAGTGCGTATGTATCTGGGGCCGGCCATTATGTATGGGGTGACTACATTTATTCTTTTTGCGACGGTGATACCTTATATGTTTTACACAGCTCCAGAACTCACGCTGTATGTGATTATACCGCTTCCCATTCTTTCTGTGGCTATCTATCAGTTGAGCCGTCTTATTCACAAGCGCAGTACGGTGGTACAGCAATACCTTTCGCATCTGAGCACATTTACGCAGGAATCCTTTAGCGGAATTGGCGTGATCAAGGCCTATGGAATCGAAAGGCAGACCTACGAAAACTTTGAAAAACTCAGTATCACCAGCAGAGACAAAAACCTGGACTTAGTGCGTGTTCAGGCGTTTTTCTTTCCGCTGATGATCGCATTAATAGGAATAAGTAATCTTCTGGTAATTTATATAGGCGGAAAAAAATACATAGAAGGCAGTATTCCCGATCTTGGCGTTATTGTCGAATTTTTGATCTACGTAAATATGCTGACCTGGCCGGTAGCTTCGGTGGGCTGGATTACCTCATTGGTGCAGCAGGCGGAAGCTTCTCAAAAAAGAATTAATGAATTCCTCAATGAAAAACCAAACATTGTAAATCATACCGAAAAGCATACCCCTATAGCTGGACATATTCAGTTTAACAACGTAAGTTTTACGTACGAAGACACCAATATTACGGCTTTGCACGAGGTTTCCTTTGAAGTCAAACAAGGCGAAACACTTGCTATCATTGGTAAAACCGGTTCCGGTAAGTCTACCATCTTAGAGTTGATTGGACGATTATACGATACAACCAGCGGCAGCATTAAAATTGACGATACAAACATCGCAGATCTCAATTTAAAGGATCTTAGAAACAGCATAGGATATGTGCCTCAGGAAGCCTTTTTGTTTAGCGACAGCATCAAAGAAAATATCAAGTTTGGTAAAAAAGATGCTACAGACGAGGAAGTTACTGAAGCTGCCAAAAATGCTTCGGTACATCACAATATCATCGATTTTACAAAAGGCTACGATACCGTTCTGGGAGAACGCGGTATTACGCTGAGCGGCGGTCAGAAACAACGTGTATCTATCGCCCGTGCAATCATAAAAGATCCACAAATATTACTCTTTGACGATAGTCTTTCCGCAGTAGATACCGAGACCGAAGAAGAAATTCTTGGAAATATAAAGCGTATTGCCTCAGATAAAACTACCGTACTGGTAAGCCATCGTATTTCTTCGGCAAAAAATGCTGACAAAATTATAATTCTTGAAGAGGGAAAAATCATTCAACGCGGTACACACAGCGAACTGGTTAACCAGGAAGGCTACTATCAGGAGCTATATCGCAAGCAGCTTGAGGAAAAAGAAATGGAATAATTTTTTGTACACCATTTTATTTTTTTCCATTTTTGACAGCGTAATGCATATTAATTAAACCAAGAATATGAGCAATACTGAAATGAGGGGGAATGACGAGATATTCTCTAAAGTGTTAAGAGCAGGGCGCCGCACCTATTTTTTTGACGTACGTTCTACCCGTGCAGGGGATTATTACCTAACCATTACCGAAAGCAAGAAATTTACCAATGATGATGGGTCTTTCCATTACAAAAAGCACAAAATCTATCTGTACAAAGAAGATTTTGAAGGTTTTTCTGAAATCCTGAATGAAATGACGGGTTACATTCTTGATGAGAAAGGTGAAGAAGTAATCAGCGAGCGTCATCAGAGCGACTACAGCAAAGAGGAAGATACTGAGCTGGTTACAGATAAGCCCGCAAAAGCCTTTACCGATGTAAGCTTTGAAGATATTTAAAAACAGTATCACGTTTTAAAAGCCGCAAATACTGCGGCTTTTTTTATGCCTTGTAAGGACTTAAAAGCTATTTTACAGTCAGCGGTAGTGCTTATGGCCAGAAATCAATATCTTTAAAACCAATCGCATTTGATAATCCTAAAACCCGTAATACCACTATGAAAAACTGTATTCTTCTTGTTTTTCTTCTTATACTAAGTGCATTACCTGCACAGGTAACAAATCTAAGTCTAGATTATTATCTACCCGATACCGTTACTTACAATCCTGAAATCCCAAAACCCCAGGAGCTTTTGAGCTATATGCCTGGAGAATGGCACGTAAGCCATGATCAACTCATAAGCTATATGGAGCGATTGGCTGAGGCTTCACCCCGAATAAGCATTGAGCGACGCGGTAACACCTTTGAGGGGCGTCCATTACTACTGCTTACCATCACTTCGCCTCAAAATCATCAAAACCTCGAAAGCATTCGCAAGCAACATACTGCGCTAACTGAGGATGAAGCCGGCAATCTGGATACTTCAACAATGCCCATAGTAATTTATCAGGGAATGAGCATACACGGTAATGAAGCCAGTGGCTCTAACGCCGGTTTACTGGCTGCCTACTATCTGGCAGCAGCCGAAGGCCCAGAGATTGATTCTTTGCTGAATGACGTGGTTATACTCTTTGACCCTTCTTTTAACCCGGATGGCTTACAGCGTTTTTCGTACTGGGCTAATACCAATAAAAACCAAACCATCACTGCAGATCCTCAGGATCGCGAGTATGACGAGATCTGGCCCGGCGGACGTACCAATCACTATTGGTTTGACCTCAATCGCGACTGGCTTCCGGCAGAGTTACCCGAATCCCAGGCACGTATAGAAACTTTTCACCAATGGCATCCCAACATTTTGACGGATCACCACGAGATGGGTAGCAGTTCGTCATTTTTCTTTCAACCGGGTATACAAAGTCGCACACACCCGCTTACTCCAGCTCTCAATCAGGAACTTACGGCTGAAATAGGAACCTATCACGCCAAGGCTTTTGATAGAATTGGGTCCTTATATTATACTGAAGAAGATTACGACGATTTCTACTACGGAAAAGGATCTACGTTTCCTGACATTAACGGAAGCATAGGTATTCTCTTTGAGCAGGCGAGTTCACGCGGCCACCTTCAGGAAACTGAAAACGGACTGCTGAGCTTCCCGTTTACCATTCGCAATCAGTTTACCGCCTTTCTATCTACACTGGAAGCTGCAGAAGCGATGCGAACCAAACTCCTAAACTATCAACGGGATTTTTATTCCAACTCAAGAGCAGAACGTGGTAAGGATGCCTACATTTTTGGTAGCACAAACGATCCTGCCCGCGCTGCACACTTAGCTAAATTGCTTAAAAGGCATCATATAGATGTATACAAGCCAGCCCGGGAGTATGAAACAAATGGAAAAAAATTTGAAACCAACAGCAGCTATGTTGTGCCCAAAAGTCAAAAACACAGCCGGCTACTAAAAGGAATGTTTGAAACACGCACCACATTTGAAGACAGTTTATTCTACGACATCTCAGCCTGGAGTTTTCCACTTGCTTTCAACCTCGATTTTAGCGATGAAGCTCCCGCCAGTATTGCAGGTGAAAACCTGGACAGCATTGTATTGCCTCAGCCACTTACCTTACGACAAAGCAGTTATGCGTATTTAATTCCCTGGGGAAATTATTATGCGCCAAAAGCTTTAAATGCCATACTCAACGAAGATATTCGGGTTAAAATGGCCATGCAACCCTTCACGCTAAATGGTAAAACCTACGATTACGGTACCTTGATGATTCCGGTGCAAAACCAGACGCTGAATGCTGAAGCTCTTCAAAGTTTCTTAGATGGGGTTGCTAAAAATGCAAACCTTACTATTGATCCCGTAGCAACCGGTTCTACTCAGGGTATTGATTTGGGAAGCCGCCAGTTTGAATCTGTTAAAAAACAGCAAATCGCGCTTTTAGTAGGCGAAGGTATCAGCTCCTACGATGCCGGTGAGATCTGGCATTTACTCGATACGCGTTTTGACATTTCAATTACAAAATTAGATACCCGTAATTTCAGCCGTTCTCGTTTAGACCGCTACACTACCATCATTATGCCATCAACCTGGGGTTCTGGCCTCACTGAAGAAGATGCCGAAAAGCTTAGATCCTGGGTACAGCAGGGCGGTACACTTATAGGCTTTAAAAGTGCCTCGAGATGGATTAAACGCAACGGACTCCTGGATTTTAAAGAAGTAGAGACCGAAAATCCTGCCACCAACATCACATTTGAACAGCGTGGTGATTTTAATGGCGCTCAGGTTATAGGAGGTGCTATCTTTAAAGCAAAAGTAGACCGCTCTCACCCTATCGCTTTTGGTTATGATCGCGATGAAATTAATCTCTTTAGAGATACCACCCTGTTTATAGAAGCAGACGAAACCAGCTATAAAAATCCCATTCTATATACTGACGAACCGCTTGCCAGCGGTTATATTAGCGACATTAATCTCGAAGCTTTAAAAGGCACGCGCCCGTTTGTACACCGTAGTCTGGGCAGAGGTGACGTGATGATCTTTACAGATAACACCAACTTTAGAGCCTTTTGGTACGGTACTAGTAAGTTATTTATGAATGCCATTTTCTTTGCCGGTGCGATGTAGGTTTTCTAATTTAAAAAAAGGTTTTGCCCTAAGCTAAACATGGAAAAAGCAATTCTAATTTTTACCTCCATTCTGACCCTGATATCCTGTAGTGATGAAATTGATTTGGACAAAGAGATCAAAACAGAATTCACTTTTGACCAACTTCCGGAGGAGTTAAAAGAGATTTATGGATCAAATTTTCCCATTCGAAATGATTCGATCGATTATTATGTTTTTTCACTAGACAAAGATTACAACCTGAATCATTATTGGACTGGAATGAATAAGCAACTGCTGACTAAAGGTTTCAACCATCACTTCGTCATAAACGGAAAAGAGTTCAAACTTGGAGCAAATCAGGGTGACCCTTTTGTATTGTGGGATAAAAAGCTCTACTACTCCACTGAGTTGAATTTAGCCCAGAACAATTTTACGCAGGCAAAATTTATTGAAATAGATTTGACTGAACACCTCAATGAGTAAAAAAGTCCTCTTACTCTATACCGATACCTTTTACGGAAATCATAAAAAATGAGTTGAGGCGTCCAGATATTTAATAGTAAATTCAGCTCCGAAATACTGCGTCTATCACATCCAAATTGATTTTCCGAATAAAGCAGATCTAATCGGGATTTGGTTAAAATCGCAGGCGAAATTTTAATAAGATAATACCGCTTACTGCTGATGTATTTTCTTATTTTCAATTAAAATACCAGTTGACAGCCGCTACTAAACACAAAAAGAAACCCAAATCAGCCAAACGGAAGCATCGTCTTGGGCTTATTTTTGGGCTTATTATTTTGGTTCCTGTAACCTTATTCACCATAGGATGGGCGAGTCGCAATTTAATAATAGATGGTTTACAGGATTGGTATGATGCCAATCACGAGGGAACTCTGGAGATAGGTGATGTAAAGGCTACGTTCTTAACCGGTTTTCCCAATGTTGGTTTTACCATTACTGAAATTTTTCAAAAAGAAAAGGACCCTAACACGCTTAAAGAGCAATCCATTTTTATTGATAAAGCCCTGGTGACTATTAGTGCGCGCGATCTTATTCAGGGAGACTTTCAGTTTAAACGCATCAGCATTGACAGCATTTCTATTTATTCGGAAGTGGTCTCTGATCAGTCTTATGAATATCATCTGGAACAAAAATTAAAAAAGCTTCAGCAACCCAAATCTCCCTTTGTTTTTCCTTCCTGGATAGATCCTAATGCAACACGTTTTAGCATCGAGCAATTGAACATTGTTGCAAAAGACAGCTTGTTTCATAAAGATTTCGATGTAGCATTTAGCACTATTAGCGGTCAACTGAGTAAAAATAATTCGCTCGTAACAGGCTCACTCCTTTTTGAAGCGGTTGTCAATAAGTTAGGCTTCAATACACAAAAAGGGAGCTTTTTAAAAAACACCACAGTCTCCGGTAACCCCGAATTTACCTTGGATACAGATAAAAATCTTTTACAAGTTTCTGAGTTTCTATTGACTCTTGATGATGAACAGTTTACGGTACGTTCGAGTTTTGATTTACCAGAGTCCGCTTTTCACATAAGCCTCACAAACGACAAGCTTCACTTTGAGTCTTTGCGTAAATTTCTTGCTGACAGTATTGCCAAAAAACTAAAACCGTACGCGATTGCAAAGCCCATTCAAACGCATCTGACGTTGGATGGTCTATTTCAATTTGGTAATAATCCAACGGTGAATGCTGATTTTAAAAGTACAGCTAATGCGGTAAGTTACGGTGATACATATACCCTCTCGAATGCTGATTTTGAAGGAGAACTAACCAATAAAATTTATAAGTCTGATAGTCTCCAAAATCTAAAAGGCACTAAAAAAGACATCAAAATATTCTTTAAAAAAGCCAGCGGCAGCCTTGACGGGATGGAGCTTAACATGGAAAATAGTTACTACCAGTCAACTCCTGAATATTTGAATTACGCCTCTGGAAATTTAAAAATCGATGGTAAAAACGAATCGCTTGCCCGGATATTAAACAATGAGAACTTTGATTTTAAAGGTGGAAATTTCAATCTGGATGCTACGCTTAGTGGTGATATTGACCATCCTGAAAATCTTTTCAACTACGCTCAAGGGAACTTTCTACTCACTGATACAGAAGTTGTTCTCAAAGAAAATGGCTTGCAGCTACCCGTAACGGCCATCAGGCTTAGCCTGGACAATGAAAAGTCATTTTTAGAAGAATTGCGTATTGATTTAAAAACAAGTGAAGACCTGGTTTTAACAGGGGAGTTGACCAATATTTCCTCATTGATTTCAAACAATCCGCTAAAACCAACCAGCAGTTTTGTGGAAGTAAAATCTGATTATCTAAGTGTAGATGAACTCATCACTACCGCTAAAGAAATGCTTCCGGAATCTGATAAAAAGGAGGACGACCGCAAAACCCTCCACGAAGTGCTTACGGCCGTGTATAACAAGTTTCGCCCCCAGTTTAAACTCAACGTAGATCAGGTAATTTTCAATGCTAATGAATACGATAATATTCGCGCTGATATTAAATTGACCAGTCCTGAGAACATCGCATTGAATGATTTTCATATGGAATATCAAACTTCAGCAACTGATTTAACCGGGAGTTTGCTTGTTCCCCAGACAGAAACGATCAACAAGCAACCCATTCATATTGATGTACAGGCAAAATCGCGCGGTCCGCTTGCTATTTTTCAGGATTTATTTGAGCTAAAATTGGTTGACATCAATGCCGGTGCCTTTGAATTTTCAGGAAATGTAGCCGGTAACATTCAGAAATTTAGTCAGCTTTTGGACAATGCACAAGGGGATTTAAAACTTAAAAATGTCAGCTTTTACTACCCAAGTGCTGATCTAACTATCAATTTTGATTCACTGTCAGTAGCTGTTGCAAACGCTGATGTGATTTTAGATCAGGTAACATTAGAAGTAGATGCCCTGCATCCCTTAATTTTAAATGGAAATATCAAGAATTTCTCCAACATACTTTTGGATAATCAAAATGCACGGGGAAGTGTTTATCTCAATGTGCAAGCTCCCTTTGTAGATGGAGATCAGTGGATTGACGTCGTCAACTCCCTGGGTAAAAAAGAGCCTTCTACCCCTGAAACCAGGTCCAGAGAATTATCAAAAGTCTTTAAAGATATAAACCGATTACAACCGCGGTTTTCGCTTGACATCGACTCATTGAAATACAAAGATTTGATTACCAAAGACGTTGATGCTTTGGTCTATTTTCTAAACGATTCCATATTAAAATTAGAGCATCTGGACGTTTATTATAAGAATTCTCAAGCGCATCTAACCGGAAGCATTCAGTCTTTAAAAAAGACAGAGAATACCTATGATAATCCCTTTGATTTTAAGTTTGCGGCTACCGCTTCAGGTAATACTGCTGATCTTAATGATTATTTAAAAACGACCAATTTCATTTTTGAGTCGGGTAAATTTAAGTTTGAGGGCGATTATAGCGGGGAAGCTTCAGACTTATCCATTTTAAATACCGATGCTACAGGAAGTTTAAGACTCGCAGACGCTAAAGTCAATTTTCCACTGGCAGACATTCAGATTCCAATAGACAGTCTACGGCTTGAAATCAATAACGACTTTGCGAATCTGGAAACCCTGACCATAGATCTACCACAGAAAAGCAGCCTTAAGGTTTCGGGAACGATTGATAATTTCTCTGATTTCATCAATAATTCGATAGAAACTGAAGACCACATTTCAACCTTTGATATCACGTCTCCCTATCTCGATACCCGGGATCTTGTAAGCCTTTTGGATTCGGATAAAAAGAATAAAGACACCTTAAGTAAAAAACCACTAAAGATTCAGAACCTTAAGGATATCCTGAATACCATTAATACCTCCTATTATCCGCAAGGAACTATAGCCATAGACACCTTGATTCACGAGGATTTACGATTGACCAATTTTGATACCTACCTCCTATTTGACAATAAAGACAATCTGAAAATTCAAAAAAGCGATGTTGATTTTTATGAGGGTAAATTGAATTTACAGGCGCTTGCCAACCTCTCTGAACCTAATGATTTACCGGTAAAGCTTAGTATTGATGCCACCGGTTTAGACCTTAGAAAATTTGCTGAAGGTCTTGACTATTTTGGAGATGAAGACTTAAAAAATACCGATTCCCTGGGCGGAATTTTAAACTTCAACCTTCAGGCAACAGGAGTACTCAACGATGACGGAAGCCTAAATACAAACAGTCTCAACGGGGAACTGCAATTGAATGTACAAAAGCTCACCTTGCGCAATTACAAGCCGTTGATGGAACGCGTTGTTTTGCTAAAAGAGGAGCGCTTTAAAGAATTAGATTTTCGACCCATCGTGCAAACCTTTAAACTGGTCAATGGGGAAGTGATTATTCCACAGACTGAAATACAATCTTCAGCCTTTCAGGTTTTTGTTCAGGGAAAAATCAAACTGGATGAATATGTCAATATTTGGTTATCGGTACCTTGGAAAAACTTAAAATCAAATGACGGACTTTCACTACCGGAAAAAACCACGTTTAAAGATGCCGGTGCTAAGTTCTACATCAACCTCGTTAAAGATCAGGAAAGTCCAAAACCTCGAAAACGAAAACTGCGCTTCAAAATCAAGCTGTGGAATAGCGAATTGAAAAAAGCTAAAGAATAGGCTGCCAGTGCTTCCAGCGATTTATGAAAAGCTATACAAACTGAACGAACTACTGCTAAAGCGTCAATAAGCTAAAGGCTGGCAAGGCTCCTGCCTGACTCCGACCTCGCAAACAGTTATCTGTTTAAACAGCACAAGAGCATTATTTTCAACCTTTTACTAAATACTTTGAAATTATAAACGCGTATTTGCTATTTTTAAGATCAAATCAGAAATGTATTAATTACACTTCACTGTTCGTGTACTGAGTTTTTAAAACAAGAACAGGCGATCAAAAACAACGAATGAACAGCCGTCAAGGCTTTTTATAGTAAACTATTAATCTTTAAAATCAAACGCGTTATGATGTATCGAGTTAAAAATAGGCTTAGACTATGCTTTCTAGTCGTAATACTGCTGCAGACCACAAATGTGCTTGCACAAGATGGAACCATTTATCCGCTGGACGCCCCTGATGAACCCAATGCTATTTTGTTGGGTACCGGAGGTGTTGAAAATCAACCAGCTTCAGAGACCTGGTTCCGGCAGTGGGGAGATCCTATGGCTCGCAACATAACCACAGCCACGCTTACGCCCTTCCTGCCGGAGCCGGGTAAAGCAACTGGTGCTGCAGTGATTGTGGCTCCCGGTGGTGGCTATATGTGGCTTTCTATGGGTAATGAGGGCTGGGAAGTCGCAGAGGCCCTTGCTGAACAGGGTATCGCTGCCTTTGTTCTTAAGTACCGGCTGAGACCCACAGCCGAATCGCTTGAGGATTTTAAAGCCTTTATGAATCGCGATCGCACCGCTCCGCCTCCACCGGACACCTCTGATGACGCTAAAGACGAAACACCTGCTCCACGTCCTCGTATGCAATTTGACCTCTCTAATCAGCTAGAAGACGCTGAGGCCGCTTATGCGATGCTTGTTGACCGCGCTGACGAGTGGGGTATAGATACAAACCGGATAGGAATGATTGGTTTTTCGGCCGGTGCCGGGCTAACCATGCACGCTACGCTGAATTCAAAAACAATGAAACTGGCTTTTATAGGTCCCGTCTATGGGGGAATGGGTGAAGTAGAAGTGCCCGAAAATGCTCCGCCTATGTTTAATGTTATCGCTACAGATGATTTTCTCTACAACGGTCACGCCGGCGTCGTGGAATCCTGGTACAAAGCGGGCATCCCGGTTGAATTTCACCTATATCAAAATGGCGGTCATGGTTTTGGGTTGGGCAATCCTGATCGCACAAGCAATCGCTGGTTTGACGCCTTTATCTATTGGTTAGAGGTCAACGATTTTCTTACAGGTACGTCTGAAAAATAGATAAACTGAAACGTAGAATATTTTATAAATTAGAAAGCGGCTTACCGGATATAACCCAAGCCGCTTTTTTTTATCCCTTTTACGGAAATCATCAAAAATGACACTCGGGTATTTGCTATTTTTGAGAAAATTAAAAAAACTTAAGTTAAAATACTTATTTAATCATTTTTTTGAGAAAATAGCCGTGATGAGTGAGATTAAATATACTTTGATTTTTTTATTCTTCTTATTGTCAAACTAAGAAATAAATTTTATAACCAATTCAATACGTGTAAATGAAAGAAAAACTACTCATCCTATTTTTTATAGTTATATCCTTAAATAAAATTTACTCGCAAAAAAATTGGGAATTATTGAACCCCAAACCTACCGCAAATACAGGAAAAGCTATTCATTTTGTTTCAAATGATGTAGGATATATTATTACATCTAATGAATTACTAGAAACAGTAGACGCGGGTACTACCTGGCAGAAAAAGCAAAATATTAAAAGTGGTATTACGATGAGTTTCCATAACTCAATTGGGTATATAGCTGGCAATGGGGGATATGTTTTAAGGTCTACAGATAAAGGTAAAACCTGGAGTCAAATATCGACTGGTTTTGATAGTTTCTTTAACTCTATCAACATAATTGATGAGGATAATATTATATTATCCAGTTCAAATAGCCTTATCAAATCCGATGACGGAGGAGCTACCTGGCAAAGTTTATCGATTCCTAACTCCAGAGTAAACAAAACAGTGTTTACCAGTACTTTAGTCGGTCATGCAGTTACCGATAATGGAATTATTCTTAAAACAGTAGATGGTGGGCAAAATTGGTACAAGACCAGAGACAATAGTAATACCTCACCTTCAAATTATTTAGCTGTCTATTTTATAAATGAGAATATTGGTTTTGCAAGTCAGGAGCATTCAAACATGTACAAAACCACAGACGCTGGAGAGACCTGGGTGAAAATAGAAGGAACAATAGATGCTATTTATGATTTTTATTTTTTGGATGAAAATTTTGGATATGCAACTGGTGATCACGGTGCTACTTTTAAAACTAGTGATGGGGGAGCTACATGGAATAATATATTCTTTCAAAGTGGACGAATTTTCAATACTTCTATGTATGGGATTTATTTTCAAGATCAAAATATTGGCTATGCAACTGGTGCTCGAGGACGTATTATTAAAACTACAGATGGTGGTGAAACCTGGGAAAATTACGCTTTAACTTATAACACTTTTGGCAACCTTAAAATCTTTGATAACGGAGTAGGTTTTACCCGCTCAGGGAATGACTATTATAAAACCACAGATTATGGCGACAATTGGACCTTTGTTTCTTCTGCGGACCATTATACATATTGTAATGGGTTTTATTTTGTTAATGAAAATATTGGATATTCCATAGGAGGTGGGACTAACAGTATATCTGGAGATGTATTTAAAACGTTAGATGGAGGTAATACATGGAATCAATTAAATATTTACGTTGATGAAGGGCTAAGTTCTGTTTTCTTTATAAATGAAGATATTGGCTTTATTTCTGGAGGTTTTAACCAAAGGAAAGTTATGAAAACTATTGATGGGGGTATTAATTGGACACAAGTTTCAAATCAAGAATTTGGGAAAATTCAATTTGTTAGTGAATTGGTAGGCTATGGTAATCGCATAGGTAATTATTATGGTGCCATGTATAAAACTATAGATGGTGGTAATACCTGGAATGTTAGTATTGAATTAGAAGGAGAAGATATTAATACCTTCGATTTTGTTGATGAAAACAACGGCTATTTTGTAGGTGATCAAGGTTTAATTTATAAAACGAATGATGGAGGGACAAACTGGAAAAAGTTAGAAATACCATACGAATGGTATACACAAGTTAATTTTCTTACAAAAAATGTGGGATATATAGCAGACGAAGATGGTGTACTATATAAAACAGAAAATGGAGGAATAAGCTGGGAATATCTGACACAACAATTTAGAATCAATTCTATTGAACTTGTAAATGACAAGATCTATACAGCAGGTACAGATGGGAAAATTTATAGAAGTGATGTAGAATATAAGGCCGCTGTTTTAAATCTTGATCCTGCCATGGATATAACAAATTCTGGTGCAGTTCTAACCGGTAATGTAACCTCTAATGGCACCACAATTTCCAAGATTGAGTTTCAATATACCGAAGACTATTCGTTTAGTAATGCCATCGCTGCTACACCAGGTACAGTAAACGCAAATGAATCTGTTAATCTATCTACTCAAGTATTAAACTTAAAACCAAATACTACGTATTACTATAGACTCATTGCAACACAAGACTCAAAATCAACTTCCAGTAAAGTCCTTAGTTTTAAAACACTACCGGACTTTGAGTTAACCACAAATTTAGTTTATAATTATTCATCAACTACCGCAGAACTTTCAGGCACTGTAATTTCTAACAGTAATGACATTACAAATATAGAATTTGAGTATGGCGCCAGTATTGATGCTCTTAATAGTACGGTTAATGCAACACCTGCGTCTGTGACAGGAAATACAACAGAAGTTGCTCAGGCAAGCTTGATAAATTTAAAATCTGATACAAAATATTACTACAGGATAAAAGCAACTCATCAAGGCGAAGCTATTTACGGCAGTATACAAGCTTTTACTACACGTCCGGAATATACTATTAATCTCTACAGCCCCAACATCAACGGGAACGAAGTGAAATTTTCTGCGTACATAATTGCTTATGATCAAAATATAACCAACATTACTATTGAATATGGCACAATCGACTATGAGAACAGTATTGTAATGACTCCATTACAAGTTAACGCTAACAGTTCAGCAACTGTAAATGCCACTGTAAACGGTTTAGACACAAGTCTGAATTACTATTACAGGTTGAAAGCTACATACAATGGAGAAACAATTTACAGTGAGGAAAATCTTTTCAATTTTTCTAAGGATATAATTATGGTCAACGGTAGGGTAGATGAAACTTCAACAAATTCTTTAGAATTAAGCGGTTTAATCAATAGTTACGGAGCCTATTTAACCAATATTCATTTTGAATATGGAGTTACAAATAATCTTGATTTATCAGTAACTGCAACACCCAACTTTGCTTACGGTTATACTACCAATTTGATTAAGGGTTCTATTGAAAACCCGTTAGATGATCAAACTTATTACTATAGGCTAGTTGCTAATACTAATGAGAGCACCATTTATTCAGACACCTATAAGTATACTACAGGTAAATTGAGTCTTTCTGATTTTGATTTAGAGCAACAACTATCTGTATATCCAAATCCAGCAACTAATGGTATAACTATTAAATCCAATAGTTTAGAAGAAGTGAATTCTATTGAACTTTATAATACATTGGGCCAACGCGTTTACCGCAAAAAAGTAGTCAATAACTCTGATTTAGAGGTTGATGTATCAACTTTTAGAAACGGGGTATACTTCTTAAAGGTAAAATTTCAAAACGCTGAAGACAAGTCATTTAAACTCATAGTCAACTAAATATACATTTAATCTTGTACGCAGCGTGATATAACTAATAAGGCATTGACATTAATAAGTAAAAGCAGTAATACTTAATTAATATCCTCATTTCTTTGGCCCACCTCCTACTCTTTTTTTCCTACTTTCCGGAAATCCACAAATTGATATTTCGGAAATGCCTAATTTTAAAAGCAAAACCATTTTTAATGGTTTACAAAAGACCTAACCGAAAACTTAGCTTATGAAATTTTACACGTCGATACCGGAACGTCTGAAACCCTACTATAACACAGAGTTGGATCAATACCGAACGGAATACGCAATCGGGAATTTAAAAAATGCCTGGACTCATTTAGAAAGAGCACATATAATCGGACAAAAATATCCCTATGCGCACACATTCGTGCATTGGAAAATGCTACAATTCGGCTTTAAAATAAAAAGCGCAAAAGAAATAATCGGGCAAATTCCACGGCTGATTTTTGGAGGTGTAAAATCTTTTGTTGGTAAAATCCCTGTTGGAAATCCAGGAGGAGTGAATGTGCCTCCTTTAAAAGCCTTTCCTATTGAACAGGACTTACAGGATATCTTTGCCAAAGCAGGAGTTAGTTCAATCTGAAAAACCCCGGGCAACACCTCATTTAAAAATTGAAAAAGCTCCCGGTATTAATTCAGCGTACACCTCATGAATACTCCTACTCCAACGTTTAAAACAGACCGACTTCTAATTCGTGCAATAACGGACGCAGACCTTGAGAATATCTACCACGGACTTTCAAATCCGGAGGTTATTAAACATTACGGAATTAGTTTTGACAGTTTAGAGGCGACAAAAGAACAAATGCTTTGGTTTGCAGATGAAAAACAAATGTGGTGGGCCATTTGCGCTTTAGACAATCAAAGCTTTTACGGAGCAGCCGGTCTCAATGACATTAATCATCAGGAACATAAAGCTGAAATTGGTCTTTGGTTACTCCCGCAATTTTGGGGAAAAGGAATTATGAAAGAAGTGCTCAACTTAATTTCAGATTATGGGTTAAATCAACTCAACCTAAACCGAATTGAAGGCTTTGTAGAAACCGAAAACACAAACTGTAAAAGAGCCATGGCTAAACTCAATTTTAAACTCGAGAAAACACTAAAAGATTGCGAACTAAAAAATGGAAAGCTCATAAGTCTCGATGTCTATGCCAAAACCAGTTAATTTTTAAAAGATCCAGATACGCGATTAACCTACCTCCCACATTTTTTTCACTCCTTTATGGAAATCCTCAAAATGGATTAGCCGGAAATACCTACTTTTAAATAATCCAAGCGTTTTCAAGTAATTGTAAACAGTTGTAACGATTTAAAAACGCTTTTATAAAATAGAAATAAGAGTATTAGTATGCTTATACGCATGTTGGCAACAACTAAAAACAAAACTGAATAAATATAAAGATTATGTCAAAACCAACAATTGATTTGATGCAACTTGCAGGACTAGGAACAAATCTAGTAGTAGATGCGAGTAATAAATCGACAGTTGACCTTATACAAATAGCAGGATCTATTGGTTTAAAAGGAGGGCATTTAAGGCTGGTTAATTGTAATAACAAGCCAACAATGGACTTAATGCAAATTGTAAGTGTTTATCCGAATAACATAACTTTAGATTTTACAGAAAGAGATTAATGAAAAAAGCTCTACCATTTCTAGCAGTTGCGTTTTCTGGATTCTTAGTTTATCTCTTTGATAAAATTTGGGGAGATTCGATTAATTGGGAAAAAGTAAAAAGTGTCAAAATCGGAGATTGGATTTCGACAGAATTTTCATTTCGGGTATATGAAGTATTACTTTTCATTATTCTTGTTAGCATTATTTACTTGCTTGGTAAAAAATATCTTAATAGAGATTCTTATTACAGTAAAAAACAGAAAAAGCTTCGTCAGTTTAATAATGTAATTGACAATAAAACTAATATTCTATTTAGATGGGGTGTTTATTTTGATTATGATAAACCCTTTATAGCCGATTTAGATGCATTTTGCACAAAACACGAAGGACCACCGCTAAGATTTGTTGGCAGAAACTGCCCTATTAGAGACTGCGAGAATCATAGAATCAACATTGACGAATATATGGTTAAAAATCATATCGAATCTGACTTAATTGACAGATGGGAAAAAATGAAATAGTAGTTGCCAATAATGTATAAAAAAAATAGGGCAAAAAGTGTTTAACCGAAAGGTCTGCGTTAATTTGCCAAGTCGCCAAATTTTTAAATCTCACGATTTCCAAGTAAAAAGATAAAAAATCGGCTTGTGTTTATCCGAAAAGTAATAGCTTATTTTAGATGCTACTTTTCATATACGTGACATCACCCACATTTAAAACTCAAACATTGCAAAAGACATTAAGAAAACCCGAAAATTGGCAATATTTCGAGAGTTTATGTAAAAAACTTTGGGGAGAATTATGGGGAATCCCTCATAAAATCAAAAAGAACGGACGTTTGGGACAGCCTCAAAATGGAGTTGACGTTTATGGAATTCCTAAAAATGAAAATGGATATTGGGGAATTCAATGTAAAGGAAAGAATGACGAATATTTGAATTCAAAACTAACCAATTCAGAAATTGACGAGGAAATTGAGAAAGCCAAAACTTTCTCACCAAAATTAGAAGTGTTCATTATAGCAACAACTCAAAGTAAAGATGTCGGAATTGAAAAATACGTTAGAGAAAAAGATATCGAAAACAGAGAAAATGGAAGTTTTGAGATTATTCTATTATGCTGGGAAGATATAGTCGACCTGATTGAGGAAAATAGAGAAACTCTAAATTGGTACTTAGGAATAAATAATTTTAGAGATAGATATGACTTTGAAGTTACTTTCTCAAATGGAACGAACAAAACATCTATCAAACCTAAATTTTTAAAATCAATTACTAAATACAGAGCCATTCATCCCAATTTGGAAGTTCCTAAGCATATACAAATGATACTTCCAAAAATCCCGACGATGTTCGAATCAAACGAGGTAAATCGAAGTTGGTGTTCATTAGAAATTTCATTGAAAAATATCGGAAATGTAGTTCTTGAGGATTGGTATGTGAAATTAAAACTTAACAAAGCAAGAAAAATAAGCGATGACTTTAATGTGCATTTTCTGCTAAGTGAACAAATAAAGCAAATGATGTACGACAATAGAACACTTTGGGGATATGAAGACACAAAGGAATTCCTGTATGAACCTGTGAACAAAGAACCTCTTATCCAAAAATCAGGCAGAACATTTACAATCTATTTCATTCCGGAATTTGACCAAAAAAACTTAAAAATAACTTGGGAACTTTTCGCAAGAGATTTTGACAAAACTGGTTTTTTGGAAATTGAAATGGAACCTGAATTTAAAGAAGAAGTTAATTACATTAAAGTAGGTAAAGAACTGAATTTCAAAGAAGACAAAATAGAAATAAAAGAATTAATTGAGGAAAAGAAATAACTGTGGGCAAAACCGTTTATAATTCATTACTAGTACTCGCCTACTTGCGAAAATCCTCTTGTATTTTTAACTTGGCGTGTACTTGAAAAGTTAATTCGCTAAACCACGTAACCTAATAAACACGAGACAAATACATCTGGATTGGAATAATCTTAATTTTCTGTTATGTAGGCTACTTCTTCTTTTTGTTTAACAAAAGAAGATTAACAACCAAAAGAAAGTTTAAGCCAGACTTCAATAGCATTAAATAATTCAAATCAATTAAAAACCCTCAAGGCAACTACCTTGTGGGTTTTGAGTTTAAAGAAGCTACTGTTTACATCGGTTAAAATGCTTTTTGCTTCGCTTCTTTAGTTCTATATAAATTGCTTTGGTAAAAATCCCGGATCCCGAAACTTCGGGGTCGGGATAAGCGATTCGCACACGCATCACAAAGGAATTTCACTATTTTTTTCGGTCCTTTCCGGAAATCCTCAAAAATGGTTGTAAAGAAAGGTCTATTTTTAAAATAAAAAGGTTTTCAACTAATTCTGAATAGTTTTAACCAGTTCAAAAAGTTTTTACAAAAAATAATCAACTAGTGCGCATATAGGCGTTTTAGAAAAAATATTAAAAATATTGAAGAAACTATTACTAATTTCTTTTGACTTTATAAGAGATGGCGAACCAAATACTTCATTGGCGATTGGTTCAATTATGTCCTATTTATATTCCAAAAAAGAATACGGCTCTGAATTTGTGGCAAAGCATCACACTATTAATATGTATTCGCTTAATTCAAAAACAACAAGTTTGGACATAGCTGATGAAATTGAATATCTCGATTTAAACTCATTTAACTTCATTGCAATTTCTGCTTACGTTTGGAATGAAAAATACTTAAATAATTTAATGCAGATTCTTCGCATCAAGTATTTATTTACAGGGAAATTTATTTTGGGAGGTTATCAAATTTCATATTCAAATAATCCTGCTATCGAATATCCTGACTGCGAACTATTTGTTGATGGATATGGAGAAGATTCAATTTATCAAATACTCATGGGTAAATACAAAGCTGGTTTAATAAAATCATCTTTGGAGTTTAGTGATATACCGTCGCCATACACAACAGGTACTATTCCAATTAATTTAAATCAATCAAAAGTCAGGATAGAAACTAAAAGAGGTTGTCCTTATAAATGTACATTTTGCGCTCATCGAGATTTGACCAATAACAGAGTATTATTGAAAAACAATGACCGTGTTTTTGAAGAGTTAATTTTCTTTAAATATAAAAACGTAAAAAAGATTAATATTTTAGATCCAATTTTTAATGCAGGTAAAGACTATTTAGTGATTCTCAATAAAATGGTTTCTTTAGAACTTACATCATTAATTAGTATTCAAACCAGATTTGAGACAATCACAGGTGAAAAAGGTCAAGAGTTTTTAAATCTTTGTGAGAAACTCAATATTCATTTAGAGTTCGGATTACAAACAGCTAATAGAAATGAAAGTATTTTAATCAAAAGAAAAAATCAACCTGAAAAAATAGCATTCGTGATGAAAGAATTAAATAAACGAAATATTAGCTATGAAGTCAGTTTGATATACGGATTACCTTCTCAAACTTTGCAATCTTTCAATGAAAGCATCGAATTTTTGAGAATGAACGGTTGTTATAATATAAAAGCCTTTCCATTAATGTTATTGAAAGGAACAGAATTATATTTAGAAAAGGAAAAGTTCAAAATGGAAGAAAAAATCATCAATGAATTTGATATCCCTGTTGTTGTACAAAGTGATAGCTTTACAGAAAATGAATGGTTTAAAATGAAAGAAAAAGCTGAAACTTTAGAATTCGTAATTGACAGAGTGTAAAAATACTGCTGTTGAGAAAGTTAACCGTTGCACAAGCCTCTAATTATTATAAAATATCACCTATTTAAATCAATTTATATGTAGGCTTCCCAAATAAAAACCCCCAAGGAAACACCTTGAGGGTTTTGAGTTTAAAGAAGCTACTGTTTACATCGGTTAAAATGCTTTTTGCTTCACTTCTTTAAGATATTTATAAGTTTCGATTTTATCGAGATTATTTAACCTCTTCAAAATCTACGTCTTCTACGTCACTTCCTGAAGCGCCTTCTGCACTATCGCCCGCTGGCTGTCCTGCATCAGGTCCCGGTTGTGCACCCTGTGCTCCTTCTGCCTGAGCTTTGTAAATCTCCTCAGAAGCAGATTTCCAGATCTCATTCAGATTATCAAGAGCAGGCTGTACTTTTTCAAGTTCACCGGTTGCGTGTGCTTTTTTCAATTCTTCAAGCGCACCTTCAATCTTAGACTTATTATCAGCAGAAAGTTTATCGCCAGATTCTTTCAAGAGCTTTTCAGTTTGGAATACCATCTGATCGGCTTCGTTCAATTTATCTACCTTTTCTTTCGCTTTAGCATCAGCTTCAGCATTGGCTTCAGCTTCCGCCTTCATCTTTTTGATTTCCTCTTCGGTAAGACCAGAAGAAGCTTCGATACGGATATCCTGTTTCTTACCGGTAGCCTTATCTTCAGCACTTACTTTGATGATACCGTTAGCATCAATATCAAAGGTTACTTCAATTTGAGGGGTACCACGTTGTGCTGGTGGAATACCATCTAAGTGAAAACGACCTATGGTTTTGTTATCATTGGCCATTGGGCGCTCCCCTTGCAGTACGTGAATCTCAACACTTGGCTGATTGTCTGCTGCGGTAGAGAATACCTGTGACTTTTTAGTAGGGATCGTTGTGTTGGCCTCAATTAATTTGGTCATCACACCACCCATAGTTTCAATACCTAAAGAAAGAGGCGTTACATCAAGTAACAATACATCTTTCACATCACCGGTAAGTACACCACCTTGTATAGCAGCACCTACAGCAACTACTTCATCAGGGTTTACACCTTTACTAGGCTTCTTACCAAAGAACTTTTCTACAGCTTCCTGTACTGCAGGAATACGGGTAGAACCACCTACTAAGATAATCTCGTCGATATCGCTCTTAGAAAGTCCGGCAGCTTTCAATGCAGACTCACAAGGCTCAATAGTACGTTTTACAAGATCGTCAATCAACTGCTCAAATTTAGAGCGGGTTAAGGTACGTACAAGGTGTTTTGGTCCGCTTGCAGTAGCCGTTACATAAGGTAAGTTGATTTCAGTCTGGTTAGAAGATGATAATTCAATCTTCGCCTTTTCAGCAGCTTCTTTTAAACGTTGAAGTGCCATAGGATCTTTACGAAGATCCATATCTTCTTCAGCCTTAAATTCTTCAGCTAGCCAGTTGATGATTTTGCTATCTACGTCATCACCACCTAAGTGCGTGTCACCGTCTGTAGCCAGTACTTCAAACACACCGTCACCCAATTCCAGGATAGACACGTCATGCGTACCACCACCAAAGTCAAATACTACGATTTTCTGGTCGCTGTCTTTTTTATCAAGACCGTAAGCCAATGCCGCTGCAGTAGGCTCATTAATGATACGTTCTACTTTAAGACCTGCAATCTCACCGGCTTCTTTAGTTGCCTGACGCTGCGAGTCATTAAAGTATGCAGGTACTGTAATTACCGCCCCGGTTACGTCCTGACCTAAATAATCTTCTGCAGTTTTCTTCATTTTTTGAAGAATCATTGCAGACAATTCTTGTGGAGTATACAAACGACCATCCACATCTACACGTGGCGTATCATTATCTCCTTTTACTACTTTATAAGCAGCGTTCTCTGCTTCTTTAGAAGACTCGCTAAACTTATTCCCCATAAAACGCTTGATCGAAGAGATCGTTTTGGTTGGGTTAGTTACCGCTTGTCTTTTTGCAGGGTCCCCTACTTTAATTTCGCCACCTTCTACAAATGCAATTACCGAAGGTGTAGTTCGTTTTCCTTCCCCGTTAGGTATTACCACAGGCTCGTTACCTTCCATTACAGCAACGCACGAGTTTGTAGTACCTAAGTCGATTCCTATGATTTTACTCATTATATATAATTTTAAGTGTTATTAAATTTTGTTCGCTCACTTAAAGTCAATCTTTGTGCCACCACAAAATCACTGACAAGCTGTCAGAATTTCTTTTAGGGCAAGTCAGCCACGCGCAAAAAGAGCGCCCGGCTGTCGGGCTATACGCTGCAATCTTGTGGGCTAAAGACCCCACAAGGATTTCCACTGCTATCCCTCTTGCGGAATTGAGACGAAAGACGGGAGATGTTAGATTTGAGACTGGAGATGAGAGACTTGAGAAACAAGAAAAAATCAGAAATACGAAATTAGAAATTCGATCTAACCTGAATTCTTAGTCATTTCGACCGGTAGGGAGAAATCACATCTGTCGTATGTTTTAAAGCACGAAAACGAAGACTCGAGTAGAGTGTAGAGTAAAGAGATAAGACTAAAGAAGAGAGAAATCCTCAATAGCCAACAACAAACACAAAACCCTAAACCAGGCTCAACGCATTTTCAATATCTGCAATGAGGTCTTCTTCTTGTTCCAGACCTACAGACAAACGAACCAGGCGTTCATTGATGCCCATAAATTCTTTCATTTCGGGATCAAGGCCTACGTGTGTCATCGTGGCGGGATGCTGACCCAGACTTTCGGTGCTGCCCAGACTTACCGCCAGTTTTACCAGTTTAAGACTATTTAGAAATTTAAAGGCTTCGGCTTCTTTACCTTTTACTTCAAAAGCAATCATCGCTCCGGGAGATTTATATTGCCGCTTGTACAAGGCATAAGCTTCAGAAGCTTCGGGCAGACAACCCAAATAATGCACTTTTAAAATTTTAGGATGCTTTACCAGATAAGCCGCTACGCGTTCTGCAGTTCGTGCCTGCTGTTCCATACGTACTTTCAGGGTTTCCAGGCTGCGCAACAGCAACCAGCACGTATGCGGACTCGCCATATTCCCCAAAAACGTGCGTAATACTTTAATGCGTTGCATCACTTCGGTATTCCCCAATACCGCACCGGCGATCAGATCGCTATGCCCGCCCAGGTATTTGGTAGCCGAGTAAATCACAAGATCGGCACCGTGCTCCAACGGACTGCACCAAAGCGGCCCCATATAGGTATTGTCAGTCGCCAGATATACTTTTTTAGTGCCACTGGTATACCGATCTGCCAGTCTTCGGCACATCGCGATGTCAATAAGTTCGTTAGTCGGGTTTGCAGGAGTTTCTATATAAATAAGACTCAGCCGGTCTGCTTTTCCAGATTCTTCGATGAGCTTAGCGATTTCATCTTCTTTGTGATCGGGTCTGAAGCCTATGGCCTCCACTCCTATTTCCTTCAAAAAGTGATTGATAAAATGATCGGTGCCGCCGTAGGTAGGTCTGCTATACAACAACAGGTCGCCGGGTTTTAAAAACTCAAGCATCACGGTACTTATGGCAGACATGCCGCTTTCAAAAACCGCGCACTGCTCGGCTTTATCCCAAAGTGACAGCCGGTCTTCTAAAATCTCCAGATTGGGATTGTTGATGCGGCTGTAGATAAGCCCCAACTCTTCCTGATCTGCTTTTTCCCGAAGTCCGTAAGCGACTTCAAAAAATGCTTTCCCGGCTTCTGCGGTTTTAAAAACAAAAGTCGAAGTCTGAAAAACCGGCGGTTTAATCGCGCCTTCAGAAAGTTCGGGTTTATAACCGTGGGTCATCATTAAGCTTTCGGGATGCATATCTATCAGATTTAAAGTGTTTGGCAAAACTAGCAATAACCAAACTCAAATTTGGAATACTTCAATAAATCCATAATTTTTCCTAATTTAACCAATAAATCAGGAATAAATAACACACAACCCTATCTGAATACCCTCAACACGGAAAATTTCCCTTTATGAAACTTGACGACACCGATAAAAAACTGCTGGCTATTCTGCAGGAAGACAGCAAAACCCCAATTAAGGATATCGCTTCCCGCTTAAATTTGACTAAAACGCCCATTTACGAGCGCATCAAACGCTATGAGCAGGAAGGTCTGATTAAGAAATACGTAGGCGTGCTCGACCCGTCTAAACTGGATACGGTCATGGTTGTGTTTTGCTCCGTCTCGCTTGAAAGTCAAAAACTCGATGCGCTCGAATCTTTTGACAAAGCCATTGCAGACATCCCCGAAGTGGTGGAGTGTTACCTTATGGGCGGTGCAAATGACTTTTTGCTAAAAGTGGTGGTTAAAGATTTACAGGCCTACCACACCTTTTCTTCCGGAAAACTGGCCGCGTTGCCCAATGTTTCTCAAATAAAAAGCACCTTTGTACTCAACGAAGTAAAACGCGCTACGGTGATTCCGTTATTTTAATTCCTGCTTGTGACAGCCCCAGTAGATTCCACTTCTAAGAAACGTATGTTATACCGCAGCTTGCTGTGGCTTTTTGGCATTTACTTTTTGATCGGAATTACAAAATTGATTCTTTCAGCCGTTTTTCCCGGCCTGGAAACTTCAGACTACTCCCAAAGCGGAATTGTAGAGCTGTTGCGCACCAATTCGTTTAAAGCGGCTGTGATGATCCTTATCGTCGCACCCGTGATTGAAGAATGTATGTTTCGCACACTGCTAAAACCTTCCCATTTTGATGCCGTTCTTTTTTGTGCCTCCTGGTTGGTTTATGCTGCTGCCCTCTTCATCCCCGAAGATGTACACTGGCTGGTACGGGTGCTGTTCCTGTTTATATTCCTGGGCTGCCTTACCTATGTAGGCATTCAGCTTATCAATCCCTATAAATTACGGCATCTGCGCGTTTGGCTCAGCAAGTATTACATAGTGCTATGGATTTTAACCTCCATCGCATTTGGGCTTATGCACGTCAATAATTATGTGACCGTGTTTACCCTGAATCTGCCCTTGTTTTTTCACATACTACCGCGTATTGCTTCTGGCTTTGTTTTTGGGTATATCAAACTAAAAAATAAACATATTGTTTGGTCGATGGCAGCTCATACGCTCAATAATCTGGTTCCCTTCATTATACTTTCGCTACTCTATAACTAGAAATTTGAGGTTTTCGCTTTGCACATTCTTGCTTTAACAAAGCCTTGGCTCATAAGAACTATTCTCTTTTGTAAATTCAGTTTAAACCAAAAAAAGAAATTATGAAAGCCATACAAGTGCCAAAAGCGGGTGCCGACTTCAACATTGTTGATGTAGACATCCCAAAACCAAAATCAAACGAAATCCTTATTAAAGTAGAAGCCTGCGGCATTTGCCACAGTGACAATATGGTTAAAGAAGGCCATTTCCCGGGAATTGAATATCCCCGTGTGCCCGGTCACGAAGTGGTAGGAATCGTTGAAGAAGTTGGGGCTGACGTTTCCCAATGGAAAAAAGGACAACGTGTGGGTGTAGGCTGGCACGGTGGACATTGCTTTGAATGCGAGCCCTGTCGTCGCGGAATGTTTATCAATTGCGAAAACGCAAAAATCTCCGGAATTTCCTATGACGGCGGTTATGCCGAATATATGACTGCGCCTCAGGAAGCCATTGCGGCCATCCCCGAAGAACTGAAATCTGAAGAAGCAGCTCCGCTCCTTTGTGCCGGAATTACCGTGTATAATGCGATGCGTAACAGCAATATCAAAGCCGGTGACGTGGTTGCCGTTCAGGGAATAGGTGGCCTGGGGCATTTGGCGGTACAATATGCCAACAAAATGGGAATGCGCACGGTTGCGATTTCGACTTCAGAAGACAAAAAGAAACTCGCCCACGACCTGGGTGCGCATCATTTTATTGCGACCGACGATCAGGACGCTGTTGAAGAATTGCAAAAACTGGGCGGTGCAAAACTTATCGTGGCCACGGCTCCGTATGCTGATGCCATAACCTCAGTCATAGACGGACTCGGGATTGATGGCGAACTCATTTGTATTGGTGCGACGGGAGATCCGGTAAAAGTATCGCCTATGCAATTGTTGATGGCACGAAAATCGGTTTCCGGATGGCCCAGTGGTACCGCTATAGAAAGTGAAGACACGCTAAACTTTAGCGCCCTTACTGGCACCAAACCCATGATCGAAACCTTCAAGTTTGACGACGTAGAAGAAGCCTTCAGCAAAATGATGAACAACAAAGCCCGTTTCCGCGTGGTTTTGGTTCCGTAATAAAAAATAAATATTTAGAATATAAACGACCGTCAGTTGATACTTGGCGGTCGTTTTTATTGCTCGAAGTTTAATATTTAAGGGGCAATCCTGATTTTTGGATTTCTAATTTCCGATTTAATTTTTCGTATTTCAACTTTCGTATTTCCGATTTCTCTATTCTCTTACGTCTCTATTCTTTAATCTTTCTTCTCTTGTCTCTTTTCTAAAATCTCATGTCTTCTGTCTACCATCTAAAACTCCGAATCAATCGTCAGCAACTCGCTCCACTGGGTAGTATACCGCGGACTGCGATCTTTTTTTATCAATTCCCATTGATTCATTCGGTTACCTACCAAAGCTGAAGAAACCGTAGATTTCCCAAACTTCTGGTTGATCTTGTCGATGGTTTTCATCAAATCAGACCGACAAGCCGGAATTTCAGCATCAAACAAACTGGTCTGCACAAATTCCTGAGGGATGAGTCCACTCAGGTTTACCCCAACTTTTTTATAGCGATAGCCGGGTTTGTAGATGCTGTGCAGGGCTTTTTTGGCTTCACGGGTGAGTACATAGGTGTTATTTGACGCGGTGGGTAAGGTCACGGTCACACTTTTAGAGTATTGTTTATCGCGCTCGCTGTGGTAATTGGTTTGTAAAAAAACCTGAATGTACTGGGCACACGAATGCTGTTTGCGCAACACTTCGCTAACCTCTGCAATATAATACGCGCAGGCCTCTTCGATTAAGTCGAGACTTGTAAGTTTTGAACCAAAAGATTTCGCCGTCCCAATCGCCTTTTTAGCTTTTGGAAGCATCTCAAGGGAAAGGCAGGGCTCGCCCCGCAATTCACGCCAGATCCGTTCCCCCACAACAGTCATATGCTTTCGTACCCAGTCAACCGACACCTCGTAGGCAAATTCATAAGCCTTAAAAACACCTCGATTGTGCAGACGCTGCCGGTGCTTTTTACCTATTCCCCAGATATCCTTGAGTTCGGCATCTTTCAAGGCCTCTACGCATTTCTCATGCGTATCTAAAACACAAACGTGATCGTACTTTTTAATTTTCTTGGCCATTTTGTTGGCCAGTTTCGCCAAAACTTTAGTCGGTGCAATCCCCACACCTACCGGAAGGCCGGTATGCTTCAGGACCGTTTCTTTTATAGCAAAGCCGTGCTCACGAAGGTCTACAAACCGCATATTGGCCAGATCTACAAAAGACTCATCAACACTATAAATCTCAACTTGTGGCGAGAAAAGCTTTAGCGTATTCATAACCCGCTGCGACATTTCGCCGTATAAAGTGTAGTTAGACGAAAAAAACTCAACCCGGTTTTCAATCAACAGTTTTTTGATTTTAAAAACCGGCTCAAACATCGGTATTTCGGTGAGCGCTTTGGCCTCCTTATTGGCCGCAATCACACATCCATCATTATTGCTCAGTACCACCACAGGTTTTCCCCACAAATCGGGTCTGAAAACCTGCTCACAAGACGCGTAAAAACTATTACAATCTACCAATGCAATCATTTGACATCGTGTATAATAAACGTAATCATACCCCAAAGCGTGAGCTCTTCCCGATCTTTGAGGTTTGAAACCAGACGTTGGATTTTAAAATTTCCGTCTTCCACTACCACCGCTAACTTACCGGGATGTGGCGGTAACGAGCGATCCACAATAACTACATCCTTATCCAAAATCTGATACTCGCGATACCCATCTCCTTTTATACGAATGAAAAAGGTTGCATCCCGATTCTTCGTAAGTATGCGATTGAGATCAATACGACTTTCAAGATAGTGCGTTGCCGGACTCGGAAAACCGGTCTGCTCTGAAGTTCCGGCCTGGTGAACCTCATCGGGTACTGTTACTGGGGCTACAAAATCAATTTCCATACTTCAAAATTATGGAAATAATCCAATTTGATGGAAATAATCCTGTTAATTAACAATAGGAATTCAAACGCTATAGCTCTATCATTTATTCTATATTTAGCCCCAAATTTCAGTTATGCGTAAGATAGAAAGCATCAGTGTTTTTGATATGTTGAAGATAGGCGTTGGTCCCTCAAGCTCGCACACGCTAGGTCCCTGGAGGGCTGCGATGCGGTGGATTGAGAAACTAAAAGCTAAAGGCCATTTCGACCAGGTAAGCGAAATTCAGGTAGAACTGTACGGCTCCCTCTCACTCACCGGTAAGGGTCACGCCACAGATATAGCTGTAATGCTCGGTCTTGAAGGGTTAGACCCGCAGCAGTTTCCGGTAGAAGAGATTCCACAGATTACGGAACGTATCAAAACTAAAAATCTGCTGCTGCTCAATTCGGAAAAGGAAATTGCATTCAATCCTTCCGAGCAAATCGTTTTTAATAAAAAGTTTAAGGAATTTCACCCTAACGGAATCACGTTTCGCGCACAGCTTTCCAACGGAAAACGCACTTCAGAAACCTATTACTCCATTGGTGGCGGCTTTGTGGTTCAAAAAGAACGGTTGAACAGTAAGAAACAACAAAAAAAGCTGGAAGAATTCCCTTATCCGGTGCAATCAGGAAAGGAACTTTTGGCATTTTGTGCAGAACACAAGCTTAAAATTTCGGAGCTGGTTTTAGCTAACGAAAAATCGCTGCGTGATGAGGAAGAGATCAACGCGCGTTTAAAAGACATCTGGAACGTGATGCTCGATTCTATGTACACCGGTTGTCATACTGAAGGCAAATTGCCAGGAGGTCTCAATGTACGCCGCAGAGCTTTTGACACGCATAAAACCTTAATTGGTGAACGCCCTTACTCCAACGCCGAAGAATGGATCACCGCAATTCGCAGTACTGAGGTAAAATTCCGGCAAATTTTAAAATGGGTTTCCTGTTTTGCACTGGCGGTAAATGAGGTAAATGCTTCGCTGGGCCGTGTGGTTACGGCACCTACAAACGGTAGTGCCGGTGTGATTCCTGCGGTAATGATGTATTATATGGTGATTGAAAATCATGATGCTAATTTTGATGATGTACGCCAATTTATGCTGGTTGCCGGTGAGATTGGCAGTCTCTTCAAAAAGGGCGCTACTATTTCTGCAGCAATGGGCGGGTGTCAGGCCGAGATTGGCGTGTCGAGTGCAATGGCAGCAGGTGCCCTTGCCGAACTGATGGAAGGTACTCCCGAACAGGTACTAATGGCCAGCGAAATCGCAATGGAGCATCATTTGGGCCTAACCTGTGATCCTATTGGCGGACTTGTACAAATACCTTGCATTGAGCGTAACGCGATGGGAGCGATAAAAGCTATCAATGCCTGTGAAATGGCACTGGACACCGATGCACGCAACGCCAAAGTGCCTTTAGACAAGGTGATTGAGACGATGTGGCAGACGGCGAAAGATATGAACTCCAAATACAAGGAAACCAGTGAAGGCGGTTTGGCAATTAATGTGGCCTTAAGTGATTGCTAACGCAGAATTGTAGTTTTAAGCAATTGCCGCATTTCGCGGTCTTCGGCATAATCGAGTACACTTTGGCGCTTTAGGGTGCGCGCTTCGGGAAGTGCACCTAACACCAAAAGAGTCTTGATGGAAGGTATATTATCCTTTCCTGATTTAACCGCCCAATGTAGGGGGGTTTCTCCAATCTTATTTTTGGCGTTTACATTGACACCTGCTTTGACCAGCGTTTTAATCAGCTCCTCATCACCACTATCGTAACGGTAGGCCACAAAATGCAACAGGGAATTTTCTTCGTTATCCGTCACAACCGGATCAAGACCTGCATTGATAAGGGGTAGTACCGCTTTATTAAAATGGGCTTTAACGGCTGTGATTAAATCTTCATCTTTAGGCTGGGCACCGGCCTCTAGCGCCAGTTTTAAGGCTTCAATATTCTTAACCTCAAAAGCGGCCTGCAAGGCATAATCCGAATTGTTAAGACGTTTAATCAGGTAGCGGGTCACCTCATTAAGTTCATTTGTGACTGCATAAAACAGTTGACTTTTATTAACCAGATCATCAGGCGCTTTTTCAAATAGGTCTAAAGCAATAGCTTCATCTTTGGTATCTATGGCACTGCGCAGCGCACGCTCATCTATTTGAGCTCCATAGGAAAGGTTTTGATTGATGAGTTTTTGGTCTTTAAGCTCGATCAGGTCAACCATAATTTCGTCCGGATCAATCTCTTTAGTATCTAAAAGTACTGAAGCCAGTTTCACATTCTGTGTTCGAGCAGCACGTCGTATGAGCTCAGGATTTTTAACTGAAGCTCCCTGCCCTATTAAAAATTGGGTTATAGGTATATTCCCAATGCTTACAGCCTCTTCTATTGCAGTTTGAGGTTTAGCATCATTGGTAACCAAAAGTTTAACGAGTTCCAGATTTTCATTGCGTGCTGCCAAAGCTACCTGCGTATCGGCATCAACTGCATTTTTTTTCTTTTTAAGTACATATGCCGAAAAATCCAGATTATCAGCTGCTACCGCTTTACTCAGCGCTAGCTGTGGATCCCCGTCATAGTTATCCAAGGCATCTTGAAAGAGATCGAAATCCTCCGAATTCAAAGCATATTCAAAAACAGGATCAGGCTGTGCTCCTTTTTTAAGGCTTAGTTTTACGGCCGGCGTATTTTTTTCTAAAATGGATTTGGATAGCGAAAAATCTACAGAACCCCCTGCGTCAAGTGCAAGTTCCAAAAGATCCAAATTATCTTTTGTTATCGAACTGCTCAACACCACATCAGTAACAGGTACCTTCTCTTTGTCGAGAAAATAGCGAAACAAAGAGGTGTCATTCGCATCTGCCACAACTTCGAGCGCTTCAGCAGAAGCCGGAGTTACCGCTTTAACGCGATCAATAATTTCCTGTTCTTTGGTTTCAGTGGCCAACTTTAAGATTCGTGGGTCAGCAACAGCCCCGTAATTAATAAATTTCTCAGTAAGCGAGCTATCTGCATTGGTAACTGCTAAAGCAAGCATCTCTCCATCTGCTTTAAATTCCGCATAATCCAGACTCATCAAAGCTTTAGTCACTTCATAGTTGTTGAGCTCTACTGCAAAGGCTACATCATTATTGCGCGGTTCAGCACCTTCCCGAAGCAGTGCGTAGATCACTTCAGGCTCCTGATACGCAACAGCCTTATAAATCATATTGTTTTTTGGCTTCGCGCCACGCTCCAGCAGTGTGAGTGCTTTCGCTTTGCTAAACACATCAGGATCAAAAGCCACATCGAGATCTTCTGTGGTAGGGCGTACTCCAAAATCAAAAATAGTATTGAGCACCGGAGTGTCATCAAAATTTTGAACGGCTGCTTTTACTACTGCATCGGTTTGTGTAGAAACACCCTGAAAGTATAAATTGCGTAGCAAATCAAGATCCCCGCGAGCGGCCGCTGACACTACCTCTGAACTCAACGCATAATTATAGGAATTGGGTTGCGAACCTAAAGGTTGCTGTGCCTTTTGATGCTCGAGACTGTACTTAATTTTAAAAACATCACCGTCTATAGTCGTGATTTCTACTTCCTTCTGCACCACTCCCACAAGGGCATCTTTAAAGTAAGCATGGGCTTCAGGCGGTCCGGAAACAAAAAGAGTCGTACGCCCCTGCCCTTTCTCCAGTTTTTTTGTATCGTCCCAAACGCTCACGAATGCCGCTTTTAATTCTTCCGGTGAAATCGTAAAATCCAGCACTTTATTTAGAGCTATTTCTTCATCGGTGAGCAGGGTATTCAAATCAATCCCCTGATATTCAATCAAAGCAGCGGTAGTCATGGGTTCTCCGTGCGCATTAAAACTGCCATAAAATAAATCTCCTATATATTCTGTGCGTTTCTGGGCTTCGGTTTTACCCTCACTGGCTTTTACAATGGTATGAACCTTTTGCCGAAATTGTAAACTGTATTTTTTAAAAAAATCGGTAGTTTCTTCAGTAGCCTGCCACGAAATCGACTGCTCCCTGGCTCGATCTATCGCAGCCTGAAGCAGGTAGCGCCGGTGATCCAGATCTGAGACATCGGGAAAGTTCTTGGTAGAAAGTAAATTGGTAAGCTCAACCAGGTTAGCATCTAAAACAACGGCATTGGCTCTGGTGACCGATTGTGCCCAGCGTTCATCCCAAATTTCATTTACATCACCACCTCGTGTAAAACGTTGCGGAGGTCCCAATTTAATATACGGGTTGGTAAGCGAATCCCCGCGTTGCTGACGTCCTACTTCTTTTAGAAGCTCTTCTTTAAATTCATCTTCGGTGTAGGGCGAATTGATAAAATCTGTGTTACTTACCAGATTTCGGGTCAAAAAGATTCCGCCATACGTAACATGATCGGTGTAATGAGTTCCAAACCAGGAAATAAAACCTTCGGGCGACAGGTCTCTGCCCAAACGCTTAACTGCATCAATAAAAGCTTCTGAAAGCGTGTTGTCTACAAGGCGTAAATCGTAAATGGGAACTTTTCGCAGCGTATAGACAAAAATGAGTTTATCTTTTTTCGCAGCATCCACATTCGTATTATAGGCTTTGGTAAAATGTGCCGAAAAAGCCCGGTCTGACGTATCTGTTTGGAGCAGCTGTTGCTCAAATTCGTGTGCGGTATTGAGTAGATAGTAATTAAGACTCGATGACGCCTTAGTTTTCAATTTTGTAGTCGAAAGCTTCTGGCCCTTGCTTTTGGTAAAAACCGAAAGCCCCCGATCTGAAATCACCGAACTCCGCTCTATATCAAAGCCATCTGCAAATCGAATATCAACCGTAAAGCCGGGTTGTAAGGGTGATTGGGCTTCCGCATCCTGCGAAAACAGCTTTGAGACCGAAAAAACAGCCAGAAAAATTAAGAAATGCAAGCGTAGCCCCACTTATTAGGTTAGTTTAAAATGTTATTAATTAGGGGTACTGATTAAGGGAGTTTGAAGATAGGGAATAGTTCTAAAATGGAAAAACTTATTCGCAACCTTCCCTTCTCCGGGTATCTACTATGTAAAAAATCTTCCAGCGGTCTTCTTCAAAAAGCATTTGAAAACTGTTAGCCCCGCAATGACTAAGTTCTTCATTTATATAAAACTCATAAGGCGTCCATACATTGGCCATCTGGCCGTCTGACTGGGTTTTATAATCTAAAATGCGCTCTTCAAAAACCATATTATCCGGTATGGAGGCTATAGATTTTAGGAAGTCTTCAAAGGTGGTTGTACTCAGGCGAACCTCTTCGTTTTTAACCCCCAGCGATTGCATTTTTATGCGGCTGTGAACCAACTCGCGCATAGCCAGGGTGTCCTGCTGGTGAAAAGCGTTAAAGAATGCGATGACAACTTCCTCAGGTTCAGAAAAGAACTGAGCCTTTGCCTGAACGAGCGTAAAAAGGAATGTCAAAGTTAAAAAAGCGGTGCGCATCTGTGTTTGTAGTTTTATGGTGAATGCGTGAGTAATTTACTACTTTTACCCGCATTTTAAAATGGGACTATGTCTGCAGCAAAAAAAGAATACAAAAGGATAACGGTAAAATCGCTTACCGAAATGAAAAGCCACGGTGAAAAAATCGCGATGCTTACCGCATACGATTACACCATGGCCAAAATTGTAGACCGTGCCGGTATAGATGTAATCCTCGTGGGTGACTCGGCTTCTAATGTGATGGCAGGTCACGAGACCACGCTACCCATTACCCTCGATCAAATGATTTACCATGCCTCATCGGTGATACGGGCGATAAAGCGCTCGCTGGTTGTCGTAGATTTGCCTTTTGGAAGCTACCAAAGTGATCCTAAAGAAGCCTTGCGATCGGCTATTCGCATTATGAAAGAAAGCGGAGGTCATGCGCTGAAGCTTGAAGGAGGCTCGGAGATCAAAGAATCGGTAAAACGTATTCTAAATGCCGGTATTCCGGTAATGGGACATCTGGGACTTACGCCACAATCTATTTATAAATTTGGTACCTACACCGTTAGGGCTAAAGAAGAAGCCGAAGCTCAAAAATTAAAAGAAGATGCACTTTTACTGGAACGTCTGGGCTGTTTTGCCGTGGTTCTAGAAAAAGTACCCAGCGCTCTGGCTAAAGAGGTTGCTGAAAGCCTGACCATTCCGGTTATAGGTATCGGAGCCGGTAACGGCGTAGACGGCCAGGTATTGGTGATGCATGATATGCTGGGAATGAGCAAAGAATTTAGTCCGCGATTTTTAAGACGCTATCTCGACTTGCACACCTTAATGACCGGTGCTTTTGAACAATACATCACAGATGTTAAGGCGGTGGACTTTCCTAATGAAGACGAACAGTATTAAGATTTGAGATATTAGATTAGAGAAGTAAAAGAGCTTTCTTAATCACTATAATGCCGACTTTCAACTCTTAATCTTTAACCTTTAACTGCAAAAAATGCACAGTACCAAAGACAATCTTCAGGTTCTTTATGAAGACAATCATATCATTGTCGTGAATAAAAGACCGGGTGATATTGTGCAAGGTGACAAGACCGGAGACAAACCGCTTAGCGAAGTCGTTAAAAGTTATATCGCCGAAAAATACGACAAACCGGGAGCCGTCTATTTGGGAGTTGTGCATCGTTTGGATCGTCCAACTAGCGGAATTGTTATCTTTTCACGTACTTCAAAAGCCTTACCACGACTCAATAAATTGTTTGCGCAAAAAGAGGCGAAAAAGACATATTGGGCAGTAGTTAAAAATGCGCCACCAAAACTTCAGGATACGCTGATTCATTATTTAAAGCGCAATCCCAAACAAAATAAATCGTATAGCCATATCAACGAAGTTCCGGATAGTAAAAAAGGAATTTTAGACTACAAAGTCATTAAAGAACTGAATAATTATTACCTACTGGAAATCAATCTGCATACCGGAAGGCATCATCAAATCCGTTCGCAGTTATCAGCAATTGGCTGTCCAATCAAAGGGGATTTAAAATACGGTTTTGACCGCAGCAATTCTGACGGAAGCATTCACCTGCACTCTCGCAAATTGGTGCTCACCCACCCTGTTCAAAAAGAAGAAATGACTTTTATCGCACCACCTCCGGCTAATGATGCGATCTGGAACGCGTGCAACTAGAGTTTTAGAAGTTGGCGTGATTTAGTAAATTTCGTTTGGCGTAGCCCAAACAAAATCCTAAACGCATTTTCGATGAAAAAATACACAACTCTGTTACTACTGCTCCTGCTCTTTCCACTCTGGTCTCAGGAAGCAGATACACTATCCACCTCTTCAAAAATGCAGTGGTTTAAAGATGCTAAGCTGGGGATTTTTATTCACTGGGGATTGTATGCCGTAAATGGCATTGATGAATCCTGGTCTTTTTACAATGGCTATATCTCACACGAAGATTATTTAAAGCAAACAGAAGGTTTTAGCGCTAAGAACTACAATCCGAAGGCCTGGGCTGATCTTATCGCAGAAAGCGGAGCCAAATACGCTGTAATCACTTCAAAACACCACGATGGTTTTGCTTTATGGAATACCAGGTATGGCAATCTAAATGCGCTAGAAAGCAGTGCAGCTCAAAAAGACGTACTTACTCCGTTTGTAAAAGCGCTTCGGAAAGATAAACTGAAAGTAGGTATCTATTATTCGTTGCCGGACTGGTCGTATGAAGACTATACCCATTTTACAAGGGATTCCATTAGGTATTCCATTTCTGAAGAACCCAAACGCTGGAAGAGCTTTTTAAATTACTATCAGGGTCAATTGAGTGAACTCTCTAAAAACTACAAACCCGATTTGTGGTGGTTTGATGGCGATTGGGAACACAATGCCGAAGAATGGCAGGCAGCAAAGGTCAAAAAAATGTTGCTTGAAGATAATAAGCAAACCATCATCAATTCCCGCTTAAGCAATCAGGGAGATTATGCGACTCCAGAACAGGGCATGCCTATTGTGCGCCCCAAAGATAAATATTGGGAATTGTGTATGACGCTCAACAATTCCTGGGGCTACCAGACTAACGATAACGACTACAAAACAACCAATCAGGTGATTGGCATTTTTGCCGATGTGATTGGTAACGGAGGTAATCTACTTCTGGATATAGGTCCAAAAGCAGACGGAACCATCCCTGACGGACAGAAAGAGATTCTTAAAGAGTTGGGGCGCTGGACGCATAAGCACACCGAAGCGATCTACGGAACACGGGCGGGAATACCCAAAGAACATTTTTACGGTCCATCAACACTCAATAAAGACCGAAACATTCTATACCTCTTTGTAAAGGGTAATCCCGGAGGTGAAGTTGTGTTGCGAGGGCTTAAAAATAAAATCAACCGCATTTACGTGGTAGGCGAAGGCACTAAACTGGATCATCAGGTTGTGGGTAAAGTATACTGGAGTCAGTATCCGGGTATCACCTACATCAAAGTACCTGATTATGTTTTAGACGAAAATATGACGGTGCTTGCCGTTTTATTAGACGGTGAAGTTGATCTGTATCGGGAAGAAGGTGCGGTTATTGAATCGAATTAATACGGTTTGCGGTTTAAAAGCTGAGAAGCTTTTACTCTTTACCTTTAACCTCTTACTCCCATACATCCCTTAACTTTCAACTTCCTTACCCTTACGCGCCGATCGTAAACTTTCGACCACTACCGCACTAATGATTAAGAGTCCGCCGATAATGGTCATCACTTGTGGTATTTCACCCAAAAACATGATACCCAGCAAAATACCGTAAACCGGTTGCACGCTACTGATGATGCTGGCTGTTGTTATCGAGAAATAACGGAAGGTGAGTAAAAATAAAGTATGCCCTAAGGCAGTAGTAAGCAAAGCCAAAGCCAAAATCCAGATGATGTTTTCCTGTAAGGCTTCAGTAGAAATTTGAGTACTAAACGGAAGTAAAACCACTCCAATAATCAACGCCTGATACATCATTAACAAACTTCCATGGTAACGCGTCACCTGCTTTTTCATCAAAATATTGCGCAACGCATAGGCTAAAGCAGAGCCCAAACCATAGGCCACGGCCTGCGTATACTGGTTTTCAAAATCAAGATCGGGTACTAAAAATGCGATCCCGGTCAAAACTAAAAGCCCCAGAAACAAGTGTATTTTCTGAAACGGAAGCCGAAGAATAAGCGGTTCTAAAATGCTGGTAAGTGCAGGATATGTAAAAATCGTAAGCATCCCAATGGCCACATTACTCAACTGAAGCGCTTTAAAATACGCCACCCAATGTATACCCATTAAAATTCCACCTAATATCACTTGTAAGCGATCTTCCTTCTGTATTTTAAAACTGATGCGCTTCCATTTTAAAAATAAGACCAAAAAAACCACAGCAAGTAAAGCCCTCAAGCCTATTGTAACCACCGGAGCTAAGGTAACTGCTCGCCCCAAAACGCCGCTGGTACTTACCAATAGCATGGCGAGATTGAGTTGAAGTAGATTTTTTAAAAAGGAGTTGGATTGATTTGGCAAAAGGAAGTGGTTTCTGATTTCTGATTTCTGATTTCTGATTTCTAAAGCTTTGAAAAAAGTTGAATTGTTGAATCGTTTTTAGAAATTATACTTTTTACTGCCAACTGAGACTGCTCAATTATATTTTATCTTTCTTCTAAAGTCTCACGTCTAGCATCTAAAATCTACCTATTCAACACCAAAGCTTTTTCCCTTATAATTTCAGCTACGGGGCGATTTTCGATTCGGCTGTCGAGCCAGGATAAAATATCGAGATACAAAAAGGCACGACGCTCATACGGGTCTTCTTCATAGACTTCAAGCCTGCTACGCAGTTTTTTGAATTCCGTTTTAAGTTCGCCGGGAAATATTTCGCCCAAATTCCTTAAAAATTTGATCATCTCTTTCTGTACCTCGTGCAAATCATCCATCTTAATCAGGAATTTATAGGTGCTCTTGAGCAGGGTTTCCAGATGATAATCCATTCCCGCTTCATAATGAGCGACCAGATTCAAAATACGTGCGAAGCACATCAAATCTTCCCGCATTTTTAGGGATTTATTATTGATGATTTTACTCAAATACTCAATACACTTTTTATGCTGGCCGTTTCCGAAATACAAACTGGCAATCTTATAGTAAAACACCATAATATGGTGCTCGTCCATACGCTGGCCGTTTTGTTTGAGGTACTTTTCAATTTTCTCAATCAGTCCATCATCGGTACTAAAATCACCCACCATAAACTTAAGATTCAGCTTATGCGAATACACATAAAGAAATTCAAGAATCTCCAGGTTATCGCTGCTTGGGAAATCATCAGACTTCAATCGGTTTTCCAATCCCGTCAAAACCTCTTCAAATTTGGTATGGTGTTTCAGGTAAAAAAGGGACTCCAACAAATAATGATTCCCTTTTAAGTAAAACACAGGATTACGGGCAATCATAGCGGGACTTTCCTCAAAAAGCTCTACATAGCGCGTAGCGTATTTAAAACAGGATAAAAAATCCTGCACCAGAAAGCTGTACCACAAATAGGCTTTATTCAGCCATAATTTTTCCCGAAAACCCAATTCGTTCAAATCGTATTCAGGCATCGATTTGTTGAAAAAAGTAGTGATTTCCTGCTTCTCGGCATCGCTTCGCACATAACCGGTTTTCAGCATCAATCCGTACAATTGCAAAGACAGATTAGACAATTTGCTGGTCATCAGGTTTTGCCTGCTAAGCGATTTTGCTTCCTGCGCAAGTTCTTCAGCCCGGGTACTCATACTGCGGGTGATGTACTGGGTTTCGATTACCTTCTCGAGCTCAACAATTTCGTATGCTACATTCTTTTCTTCGTTTTCGATAGCCATATGCTTGGCTTTTTCCAGGAGTTTCAAGCTTTGCTGATACAGTCCTTTTTGGTATAAAACCGTGGCAAAATCAAGCTGCTCCCGTATTTGCACACGTATATTCTGATGCGCCGGGCTTAAGCGTAGCGAAATTAAAATCTGTTTGTATAAATGTGCTTTGAGGTTAGAAAGCTGCTGCTTCTTAACGATGTTATTTTTGAAGATTTCGTTTTCATCATACGTATTCATTTTATCAAGCAGGTTGAAAAGCTGCAAATACTTAGAATCTGCATTTCCATCAAGACGGCCCACATAAAGCTTAAACTGACGCTTTTCAGACTTGGACAACGACTTGATCAAAACATAAAGTGAATCTTTTGAATCATTTGCTGTTGTAATGATTTTACGCATAAAAAACTGAATATCAATAATTTATATGTCGGCAAAATTAATTAAACATCGTAGGTTTTCTGCCGAAGATTACTTCAAAAGTACTACCAATATCTATATTCACACTTAAATTGAGAAAAAAAGCACTATGACTGATAACAAAGTCCAGATTTTTGACACCACACTAAGAGACGGCGAACAGGTTCCCGGCTGCAAATTAGACACCCAGCAAAAGCTGATTATTGCAGAACGTCTCGACCTGCTAGGCGTCGATGTAATTGAGGCCGGCTTCCCGATCTCAAGCCCCGGTGATTTTAAATCTGTTGAAGAAATTGCAAAGCTGGTAAAAAATGCCACCGTTTGTGGTCTTACCCGAGCCGTTAAAAAAGACATTGAAGTAGCTGCTGAAGCGCTCAAATATGCAGTAAAACCGCGTATTCACACGGGTATTGGCACCAGTGACTCGCACATCAAATACAAATTTAAGTCTAATCGCGAGGAGATCATTAAGCGCGCTTATGATGCGGTGGCCTACGCCAAAACCTTTGTGGAGGATGTGGAGTTTTATGCTGAGGATGCCGGTCGTACCGATAACGAATACCTGGCACGTGTTTGCGAGGCTGCTATTAAAGCCGGTGCAACCGTACTCAATATTCCCGATACAACGGGATATTGCCTTCCGGAAGAATACGGGGCAAAAATGAAATACCTAAAGGAGAATGTAAAAGGCATTGAGAAAGCAATTCTCTCCTGCCATTGCCATAATGACCTGGGCCTTGCTACTGCAAACTCAATTGCAGGAGTAATCAATGGTGCGCGCCAGATTGAGTGTACCATTAATGGTATCGGCGAGCGTGCTGGTAATACCGCTCTTGAAGAAGTGGTAATGATTCTGCGTCAGCATCCTGACTTAGGTTTGGATACCGGTATCAATTCACGTTTATTGTGGGATACCAGTAAAATGGTAAGCGATAAAATGGGAATGCCGGTGCAGCCTAACAAAGCTGTGGTAGGTTCTAACGCGTTTGCACACAGTTCAGGTATTCACCAGGACGGTGTAATCAAAAACCGCGAGACTTATGAAATTATGGATCCTGAAGAAGTAGGCGTAACCGAAAGCGCAATTGTTCTTACGGCTCGCAGTGGTCGTGCTGCTTTGGCTTATCGTTCTAAAAAAGTAGGATACGAATTAACCAAGCTTCAACTGGATGAGGTTTATGAGGTCTTTCTTAGCTTTGCAGACAAACAAAAGGAGATTCACGACGAAGACATTCACGAGATTATGAAAGTCGCAAACGTACAGGCTCAGGTAGAAGCCTAAAACATTATAAATAAACTCTTTAAATAAGGATTCTTCATTTGGAATCCTTATTTTTTAGCATACATACAGTTCGTAGAGAACCAATTGAAACAAAATGGCAGGAAAAACATTATTTGACAAAGTTTGGGACGCGCACGTGGTAGACACGGTGCCTAACGGCCCACAAGTATTGTATATTGACAAGCACCTTATTCACGAGGTGACGAGTCCGCAGGCGTTTTCAGAGTTAGAAGAGCGCGGTATCCCGGTAGCACGTCCCGATCAGATCGTGGCAACAGCAGACCACAATACCCCTACAATAGATCAGCATTTACCGGTTCGGGATTTGTTATCCAGAAATCAGCTGAAACAATTGACCGAAAACTGTGAGAAACACGGTATTACCCTTTACGGTCTGGGCCACAAATACAACGGGATTGTGCACGTTATGGCACCCGAATTGGGAATTACTCAACCGGGAATGACGATGGTTTGTGGCGACAGCCACACCTCTACCCACGGGGCTTTTGGTACGATTGCTTTCGGTATTGGTACCAGCCAGGTGGCACAGGTTTTTGCAAGCCAATGTTTGTTATTGACCAAGCCGAAAAGTTTACGGGTAAATGTAAACGGAAAATTAAAACCGAATGTACTGCCTAAAGACGTGATTCTTTATGTGATTTCGCAAATAGGAACCAACGCCGGTACTGGATATTTCTGTGAATACGCCGGAAACGTTTTTGAAGAAATGTCTATGGAAGGTCGTATGACCGTTTGTAATATGAGTATAGAAATGGGTGCTCGTGGCGGAATGATCGCTCCGGACCAAACTACCTTTGATTATGTAAAGGGACGTGAATTTGCGCCTGAAGGTGCTGAATGGGATAAAAAACTGGAATACTTGAAAACCTTACCCACTGATGCCGATGCGGTTTTTGATAAAGAATATTCTTTTGACGCTTCACAGATCGAACCGATGGTAACCTATGGTACCAATCCGGGAATGGGGATTAAGGTAACCGGCACCATTCCCGATAAGGATGATGTGAATTTGGAAAAAGCTTTGGCCTATATGAATTTCAAAAAAGGCGAAAGTTTGATCGATAAACCCATAAACTATGTGTTTATAGGCAGTTGTACCAACTCACGTATTGAAGATTTCCGCATCGCGGCAAACTTTGTAAAAGGAAAACAAAAAGCAGCTAACGTAAACGCGTGGCTGGTTCCCGGTTCGCAGCAGGTTGCAAAACAGCTGGTGGAAGAAGGACTTGATAAAGTATTTACCGAAGCCGGATTTGCACTTAGACAACCGGGTTGCTCGGCTTGCCTTGCAATGAACGATGATAAAATTCCGGAAGGCGAATATTGCGTGTCTACCTCAAACCGAAACTTTGAAGGAAGACAAGGCCAGGGTGCCCGTACCATTTTAGCGAGTCCGCTAATGGCAGCAGCCACAGCCGTTGCCGGAAAAATTACAGACATTACCAAACAATTAAACTAGATGGAAAAGTTTATAAAACTTACCGATACTGCTGTCCCCTTACCTATTGAAAATATAGATACCGATCAAATTATCCCTGCGCGTTTCTTAAAATCAACTGATAAGCAAGGCTTTGGCGATAATGTGTTTCGCGATTGGAGATACGATCATGAGGGCAATGAAAACAAAGATTTTGTACTTAACGATGACACGTATGGCGGTTCTATATTAGTGGCCGGAGACAACTTTGGCTGTGGTTCGAGTCGTGAGCATGCCGCCTGGGCAATTGCCGGATATGGCTTTAAAGTAGTGATCAGCAGCTTTTTTGCAGATATTTTTAAAGGTAACGCACTCAATAACGGCATTTTACCCATTCAGGTTACGCCTGAATATTTAAAAGAATTGCTGCAAATAATCAAGGAAAAGCCCGAAACAAAGCTTACTATTGATTTAGAAAATCAAGTGTTGAGTTCGCCGGCAGGAGAGCTGGAGTTTGAGATTGATCCGTACAAAAAAGTATGTATGATCAACGGCTATGATGATATCGACTTTTTAATCAGTAAAAAAGATAAAATCGAAGCTTTTGAGCGCGAGCGCAGCTTCTAATGTCACTTCGAGTGTTTGATTGAGGCCTGAGCCGAAACCAAATGTATCGAGAAGAAAAATATAAAACCATACTCAGGAAATTTTCTGAGATCGATAAAATAAAGATTATGAAATTTAATATAGCCCTTTTAGCCGGAGACGGTATTGGTCCTGAAGTGACCGAGCAGGCGGTGAAAGCATTAGACGCTATTGCCGATGTTTACGATCACACGTTTAAATTTACCAAAGCCCTGGTAGGTGCCTGTGCGATTGACGCCACCGGTAACCCGTTACCAGATGATACGATTGCGCTTTGTAAAGAAAGTGATGCGGTATTATTTGGCGCTATTGGGCATCCCAAATACGACAACGACCCGTCTGCAAAGGTAAGACCCGAACAAGGCTTACTTAAGCTGAGAAAATCGCTTGGTTTATTTTGCAACATCAGACCGGTTAAAGCATTTGATCGTTTAATAGAGCGCTCCCCTCTTAAAAAGGAAATCATTCAGGGAACTGATATTTCGATTTATCGCGAATTGACCGGCGGAATTTATTTTGGGGACAAGCATCTGAGTGAAGATGGTCAGGTTGCCAGTGACGGTTGCTCTTACTCGGTTGAAGAAATCAGCAGAATTGCGCACCTTGCTTTTAAAGAAGCCCAAAACCGAAGAAAAAAGCTAACGCTGGTTGATAAAGCTAACGTTTTGGAAACTTCGCGATTATGGCGTAAAACCGTTACCGAAATCGCAAAAGAATACGACGATGTTGAACTCGATTTCTTATTCGTTGACAATGCAGCAATGCAAATGATCTTAAACCCCAGTCAGTTTGACGTGATCCTAACCGAAAACTTATTTGGAGATATCATTTCAGACGAAGCTTCGGTAATAGGTGGTTCTATTGGTTTGTTGGCTTCTGCTTCCGTAGGGAGTACAGTTGGAATGTTTGAGCCTATTCACGGTTCGTTTCCGCAGGCAACCGGTAAAAACATTGCCAACCCATTAGCTTCGATACTTTCTGCGGCAATGATGTTGCGTCATTTAGAACTGCATAAAGAAGCAGATGCGATTGAAAAAGCGGTAGAAAAATCACTTGAACTGGGCATCACTACTGGTGATATCAACCCGAAGAAACCTTTTTCAACCTCCAAAGTGGGAGATTTTATCGCAGATTTCCTTACCCATCCTGATGATACCAACCGTAATTTTAAAAATATTCATATGGGTCAGAGTACAATTATTTAGATGTGAGACGTTAGACTTAAGATGTTAGAACATAAAAAAAAGAGAAAAGAGCGACTCGTTTGAGATCGCTCTTTTTTTATTCTTTAGGCAGAAACAATGGTTTGGACTCAAATTCCCTTTGTCTTAAAAAACTCAATTAAACTGCCACATTCAGAGCCTCTATTTGCTCTTTATAGTCTTTAGGAAGCAATAACGTTTTGATCAAAGCATCTGCATTAAATTTTCGGCTTAATTTATAAACCGGAATCAACGGCTCTAAAGCTGAAAACCGGGAATAATTGAGCAAATTTCTTACCGGCTCAGGTACGAGCAATTTTTGACTTTCAACCAAAACAGCATAACGAACCGCTCCTAAATGCTTTTTGTATTGTTTAAATAAGTCTTCGGTGTAGTCACTTTTATAAAGATTTTCACGAAGATGCGCTTCGCGCTGCGGTAACCAGCTCTTATAATCTGGCGCCAGATCCTTAAGCTGCATACGCTTCCCAAACCGGTAAAATACATCGTAAACCTCCTGCTTTTCGGCAGCGGTAAGTTTTCGCTCTAAAGCCTCAAAGGAAGCAATCGAATAATGAATGAGCATAAACAACACATCGCGATAGGCCCAATCGGGTATTTGCGCATCACGCTCCTGCTCTACCGCTTTATGAATGTGATAGATCGAATCAATAGTTTTATGCGCGTGAGTCTCTTCAGCAAAAATAATTTTACGCGCATAGGTGACCGTAGAAAATAAACGGCCTAACGGATCTGCCGGAAGTTTCCCGGTAAAATACAGCCAGTCAACTGCTTTGTTCAAAGCAAATTCTGCTGCAGCACCGGAAAAAATAAGCAATACAGTATCACTGGTTCCCCAGATTTCCCGCACGATCGATTTTTTTGCTGTAAAATGTGACATAGGTATTTTTAAATCTAACGCTTACCGGACAAAAATAGTCTAAAACCAAATGTTGAAGCTATTTCTAAAAGTACAGATAGATAAATACAAAAATGGTAATATACTAAGTGCTATGCATAATACTCCCTTCTCCAGCGAGAGAAGGACTGGGGATGAGGATAAAAAAAACCGCCCGGGACATCACTTCCGGGCGGTTCAGGTTAATTGACCTCAATTTAGGAGTAATGGTCAACAACCTCCTCAACACTAACTAAATTTTAGTTCCAGCCACCACCTAAGGCCTGATACAATTGTACATAGGCATTAAGCTGAGCTACTTTAGTCTCTACCAAATCAAAATTAGATTCCAGGGCATCGCGCTGTGTCATCAGGACTTCCATATAATCAGCACGGGCAGAGCCAAAAAGCTGACCCGCAATATCCACCGATCGGTTAAGCGCAGCTACCTGCTGGGTTTTGAGGTCGTAGCTCTTCTCCAGATTAGAAACCTTAGCAAGCTGATTGGCTACTTCGATATACGCATTCAGCACCGTTTGCTCATAATCATAAACCGCCTGAATTTGCTTTGCATTGGCACCTATATAAGCCGCTTTAATCTCATTCCGGTTGATCAAAGGAGCCGTGAGTTCGCCGGCTATAGAGTACAATAGCGACTCGGGTGAATTCAGCAAAAACTTCGGTTTAAATGCTTCAAAACCCACTCCTGCAGAAATACCCAGTGAGGGATAAAAACGCGCCTTAGCGACCTTAACATCCAGTTTTGCGGCCTGTAAAGCGAGTTCGGCCTGTTTTACATCGGTGCGATTTTCAAGCAACTGAGTAGGAATTCCTGCGTTGAGCATCGCAGGCTTGATCTCCATAAATGAAACAGCAGTACGTTCTACCGGTTGTGGAAAACGTCCTACCAGAAAATTGATTCGGTTTTCCGTTTCGGTAATCTGTTGTTGAATTTCATACTGTAAACTTCGCGTGGACAGGACTTCGGCCTCAAATTTACTTACGGCCAGTCCGGTTGCTTTTGCGGCTTCCTTTTGGAGTTTTACAATACGAAAGGCATTACCCTGAATCTCGATGTTTCGGTTTACGATTGCCAGCTGGTTATCCAACGCCAGCAGCTCATAATACGACTGCGCGATCTCGCCCACCAGTTGCGTTACCATAAAATTTCGGCCTTCTACACTTGAGAGGTAATTGAGTACCGCTGCCTTTTTCGCATTGCGTAGCTTTCCCCAAATATCCAGTTCCCAGGTTGCCTGAAGTCCAAATTTATAATTGGGCAAAGGCTCAGGAAACTCAACACCTTCTTTGATCTCAGTATTGGCGTCATTAGCACCCTGACTGGTGTAGCGGCCTACTTTTTCGGTTTCTGCAGCAGCTCCAAAGCCTACAAACGGTAAGTACTCCCCTTTTTTGGCTCTAATTTCTGATTTAGAAATGGCGATTTCCTGAAGCATCATATTCAGTTCCTGATTGTGTACCAAAGCGGAGTCAATCAGTTTTGCCAAATACGGATCTGTAAAATACTCCTTCCAGTTTATAAGAGCCGAATTGATCGTATCGCGCTGGGTTTTCCCTGCATACTGCGTGGGAAGCGCGCTCATGTCAACCTCTTTTTGTACTAATCCCGGAGCTTTGCAACTTGAAAAAGCCAAAATTAAAAGCAGTATGGGAATGTATAGTGATTTATAAGAATTACTTATCATAATTATCATCTTCAGATTTTGTGAATGTGTCTATTTCGTGAACGAAACCTTCTGTGAGTGAATGATCTTCTTCATCCCTAATCAATTTACGTCCATCGGCTAGAGAGGCAAAAATGTAATACAGACCGGGAACGATAATTACCCCGAAAAGCGTTCCAAACAGCATCCCTCCCAAAGCCGAAGCCCCGATGGTATGGTTACCTATCGCACCGGCTCCACTTGCCAAAATAAGAGGAATCAAACCAGCGATAAAAGCAAAGGAAGTCATCAAAATAGGTCTGAAACGCACCCTGGCTCCTTCTATGGCTGCTTCTATGATCGAAGCGCCTTCCGAACGTTTAAGCACGGCAAATTCTACAATAAGCACCGCGTTTTTACCCAGCAGCCCCACCAGCATGATGAGTCCGATTTGCGCATAAATATCATTCTCAAGTCCCATAAGTTTTAGCAGAACAAACGAACCGAAAACCCCAACAGGAAGCGAGAATACCACCGCCATCGGGATAATGAAACTCTCGTATTGGGCGGCCAGTACAAAGTATACAAACACTAGTACGATGAGAAATATGTAAACCGACTCGTTACCGCGGTTAGCCTCGTCATACGACAAACCTTCCCAGTCAATATCATAACCTCTGGGCAGGCTGGTTGCGGCAACTTCCTTGATCGCGTCAATAGCATCAGCTGTAGAGTAGCCTTTTGCCGGCAAACCTCTGATTGCGGCCGAATTGTACATATTGTAACGCGTCACCTCGTTAGGCCCCTGAGTTTTTTTCAACTTCATAAACGCAGAATAGGGTACCATCTCACCCTCATCATTTTTCACGTACATATTGAGTACATCACTGGGCAATCTTCTAAACTGCGGATCAGACTGTACATAAACCTTGAAGAAGCGGTTAAACTTGATAAAACCCTGCTCGTAGGTACTACCTATCATAATATCCAGATTTTCCATCGCTTTACCTATGCTCACCCCTTTTTGCATAGCCAGGTCGTTATCGACCTCCAGTTCGTACTGAGGATAATTGGCTGCGAAAAAGGTAAACAGACCGGTCAGTTCCGGACGGGCTTTTAAATCATCTAGAAACTTCTGATTCACCCGGTCAAAATCCTGATAATCGGTCTCGGTATTCTTATCTAAAAGACGTAAAGAGAAACCCCCTGAAGATCCAAAACCGGGAATCGCTGGGGGTTCAAAAAACTCGATTACCGCTCCCAGACCTTTGGATTCTTCCTCAAGTTCTTCCATAATCTCTTTTACATCCCGATCCCGGTCGTGCCAAGGTTTCAGGTTAATCAAACAGGTACCGGCATTAGACCCGCGACCTTCGGTCATAATCTCATAACCTGCAAGGGATGAGACCGATTCTACACCCTCTATCTCCTCACAGATTTTCTGAAGTTCCTGAGATACTTTATTGGTTCGCTCTAAAGTGGCCCCTGGAGGTGTTTGAATAATGGCATAAATAGTACCCTGATCTTCACTGGGGATAAAGCCTGAAGGCAATACCTGACTCTGCCAGTAAATCCCTGCACAAAAGATGAGCAATACCGCAAAAGTGAGCCATCTGAGACTTACAATACGGCGTAACAAAGCCACATATTTTCCAGTAAGTCGGTCAAAAAGGCGGTTAAAGCCATCAAGGGAGCGTGTAAGTATATTTTGCTTGTGCGGCTTGGCGTGATGATTCTTTAGCAGCATTGCACACAATACCGGAGTAAGTGTAAGCGCAATCAATGCTGAAATCACAATCGAACTCGCCATCGTGATAGAAAACTGCCGGTAAAAGGTTCCTACAGGACCAGACATAAATGATATGGGCAGGAATACCGAAACCATTACCCCGGTAATCGCAATAATTGCTCCGGTGATTTCGCCTAATACGCGTTTTACGGCCTGATAGGGAGTAATCTGCGGATACTGATCAAACTTGGCGTGAACCGCCTCGACCACTACAATCGCGTCATCGACCACAATACCGATGGCGAGTACCAAAGCAAACAGCGTCACCAGATTGATTGAAAGTCCAAAAAACTGAATTACAAAAAAGGCTCCGATGAGCGAAACGGGTACCGCGATAATCGGTATCAGTGTTGAGCGCCAATCCCCAAGGAAAATAAACACCACCAAAGCCACCAGAATAAAGGCATCACGAAGGGTATCTACCACCTGCTCTATCGAAGAATCCAAAAATTTAGACACGTCGTAGCTGATGCTGTATTCCATTCCGGGAGGGAAATCAGCTTTAAGTTCTTCAAGTTTCTCTTTAACCTCTTCAATAACTTCGCTCGCGTTACTACCGTAGTTTTGTTTTAATACGATCGCTGCGGAAGGATGCCCATCCTGATTGGAATAAATATCAAAGAATTCGCTTCCCAGAGCAACCGTACCTACATCTTTAAGACGGATACTTTCTCCATCAGGAGTAGCCCGCAAAATGATGTTCTCATACTCTTCGGGCTCATTAAAGCGCCCTTTGTACGTCAATACATATTCTAAAGATTGTGCTTCAATACCCGAGCTCTGCCCAAGCCGGCCGGGACGTCCTACCACACTTTGTTCCTGCATGGCTTCCATCACATCTTCCACAGATATGTTATAGGCGCGCATACGATCTGGATTTAACCAAACCCGCATCGCATAACGGCGGCTTCCTAAAATCTGTGAACGCGCGATCCCTTTTAGCCGGTTGATCTCAGGGATCATCTTAACATCAGCATAGTTGTAGAGAAACTTTTCATCCATACTCTTGTCTTTGGAGTACAGGTTTACGTACATCAACATACTGGGCTGTATGGGTGTGATGATAACCCCTTCACGTTGCACCAGTTCGGGCAACAGCGGCATCACCTGGTCTACCCGGGTTTTGACACGCACCACCGCGTCATTGGGATCAACACCGGGCTCAAAAATAATACGCAGGGTGGCTTCACCGGCACTGGTAGCATCGGTAGCCATATAACGCATATCCTGTACCCCGTTAATGGCGTTTTCAAGTGTGATAAGGGTTGATTTTACCAGTACATCTGCACTCGCACCGGGATAGGCGATAAAAATGTTTACGGTTGTAGGTGCAATTTGCGGAAACTGCGAAATGGGCAGTTGCTTTATAGATAACGAACCTACAAAGACGATAATAATCGAAATTACGATCGCAAATACCGGTCGTTTTATGAATTTACTAAACATGTTTTGTGTTTTTGGGGTGAGATTACTCGGCGTACAGATCTAAATCGGCAATCACCGTTTTGGGGTCTTTTACCTCAACGTCTATTTGCTCATTTTCACGAACCAGTCTTAAACCTTCTAACAGGATTTTGTCATTGGTAGAAAGCCCGGAAGAAATCGCGTACAGATGTGGCATTTCATTAGCGATTTGCACTTCCCGTGATTTGACGATGCCTTCATCGGTTATCACAAACACATATTTTTTATCGAGCACCTCAAAAGTGGATTTCTGTGGAATCAACAAAGCATCTTTAAGCGGTATGGTCACGTGTACATTCCCGGTTTCTCCATGTCTGAGCAAACCATCAGGGTTAGGAAATGTTGCTCTAAATGGAATGTTTCCGGTTTCATTATTAAAATCAGCTTCGATGGTTTCTACGATTCCGGGATATTTGAAATATTTATTGTTTGCCATTAACAAATTGACCTCGGGTTTATCAGCAGACTTCAAATTGCTCTGATAATCCAGATATTCAGCTTCCGGAACGTTGTAGTACACCCACATAATGTTGTTGTCAGACAGACTGGTAAGCAATTCGCCTTCATTAACCAGGCTACCCAGTCGCACGTGAAAACGGTCTACAATCCCGTCAAAAGGAGCCCTTATTTGCGTAAACTCCAGATGCACCTGAGAAAGAGATAATTCAGCATTGGCTTTTTGCAATTTGGCTTTGGCCATTGCCAGTTCGTTAGGCGCTACGATATTACTGTCTGCAAGTTTTTTGGTGTTTTCATATTCAATTTCAGCAAAACGCGCTTCGGCTTTTGCCTTTTGCATTTCGGCTTCATACAATTTGGGCATAATCTGAAACAACAACTGCCCCTTTTTAACCGCCTGGCCTTCATCTACAAATATTTTCTGCAGGTAACCGCGTTCCTGAGCACGCAGTTCAATGTGGCGACTTGACTGTATTTGAGCCACGTAATCTTTAGTGATTACAGTATCTAACTTTACAGGATTGGTTACTAAAAAGGTAGTTTCTTCTTCTTTTTCGTGGTGTTCAGACTTACAGCTCGTGTGCAATAAAAGCGCACTCAAGCCTAGCATCATGAGAATTCTTTTCATGTGATTTTTAATTTATTTTAAATGAAATGGATGTGAAGGTGCTTTTCCCGAATGGAAAAGACACAGGATTTCCCGGCTGGTTACTAAAGTGTGAGGTACCAGTTACGGAAAATGCGTTTAGCCCGCAGTTGCGAGCTCTAAAGGTTTAAATCAAAGTCTGAATACCTGAAAAAGGATATACGGCTTGACGGCTCCGGCAAGGTTTGACCGGGCGCGTGTTTGTGTAAAAGCTAAGCTTAGATGAAAGTTGCAAACCCCTTCAAGTTGTGGACCTGTACATGCGGTTTGTAATACGTGCAGCTGATTTGACGGAGAATCTTTTTCGGAAGATTCTTCAATCTCAAACTCTGCAATTTTAAACTCGGTATGATCCTTATGATTAGGATAATATTGAAAGGCGTCAATAACAAAATCTGCAGCCTGTTCTTCAAAGATACAACCAGATTCTGATGCTAGTTGTGGTGTAGAAGCCCATCCGGAAAGATTGAGAATTCCGGCTACGAGTAAACTGAAAATAGAAAGGGCTACCTTCATAAAATCTTGAAAAAGATGGGACAAAAGTAGGAGAAGGAATAATCTCTCACAAAGATTTGAAGTAAAAAGTTTATCGATTTAGTTTGCGAAAACTCATTTTTACCAATGCGTCAAATGAACGTGACTAAAATTGAATAAAAAGCAATTTGATCAGTTCGTTTTTCAATAAAAAACAACGTTTAGAAGTAAAAGCTAATAAAAATTTTTGTTGGATTATACTATTTGATATCTAAAGCAGTTGAATACTTCCGCATTTTTACTCTGATTTCTGCAAATCCGGGATTGTGAATACTACCAATATGGGTGTGGTTTTTACCCGCTTCAGGCTTATAGGTACCGGCCTGTACCTGCCCTCCTATTTCCTGATAGGCCTCGCGAAAGGACTTGCCTTCAACCACCAGGTCGTTGATGCTGTCTACCGTAAACAGGTATTTGTATTTGTCGTCATTCAGGTCAATTTCTTTAACCTGCACCTGCCCGATTGCATAGTCAAAAATCTCCAGAATATCTTTCATCGACTCTACAGCGCTGATGGTATTCTCTTTTAACAATTGGTAATCTCTGTGGTAACCACTGGGGAGATTATTGGTAATAAGAACCATCTCGGTACTTAAGGCCTGTATTTTATTACACTTACCGCGTATGAGTTCAAAAACATCGGGATTCTTTTTATGCGGCATAATGCTGCTTCCGGTAGTCAATTGCTCCGGAAAGCTTACAAAGCCAAAATTCTGACTCATATACAAACACACATCCATCGCAAAGCGCGAAAGCGTATTGGCCAGACTTCCCAATGTGGAAGCCAGCGTACGTTCACTTTTACCGCGAGCCATCTGGGCAGCAACCACATTGTATTTCATCGTGGCAAAGCCCAGTTCTTTAGTCGTCATTTGGCGGTCAATAGGAAACGAACTTCCGTAGCCGGCTGCCGACCCAAGTGGATTTTGATCTACAATATCCTGCGTGGCATTGAGAAGGATCACGTCGTCTATGAGCAATTCTGCGTAGGCGGTAAACCACAATCCGAAGCTGCTGGGCATCGCTACCTGTAGATGCGTATACCCTGGCAACAATTTGCTTTGGTGCGTTTCCCCCAAATGCATCAAAGTTTCAAAAAGCGAAATGGTACGCGCCTTAATCTGCTGCAGCTGCTCTTTGTAATACAATTGCAGCGCTACTAAGACCTGATCGTTACGCGAGCGTGCTGTGTGTACTTTTTTACCCGTTTCGCCCAGGATAAGGGTTAATTCAGCTTCAAGCTTGGAGTGAATATCTTCATACTCCGGTTCGATAAAGAAGTCGGGGTTTTGGGTGTGCGCTTCGAGTATATCAAGCTGGGGCAATAAATCCTTAAGCTCCTGATCTGTCAGAATACCAATTTTATTCAACATTTTTACGTGCGCGCGGGTTGCCTGCACATCGTATTTCGCAATATGGGTATCAATCTCGCGATCATTACCTACTGTAAAATTGATGATCTTATCATCAATGTTTGCTCCTTTATCCCAAAGTTTCATATTCTAATTTTTATATTTCCGTGAAGACGGAAATCTTATTGTCCTCCCCTAACCCCTCCCAAGGAGGGGAACTTCTATTTCGTGAAATTAAAATCGCTGGCGATTTTAAAGGTGTTAGTATTATTTCTATTCCAGCTAGTCATTCTCCCTTTGGGGGCCAAGGGGCTTACAAAATGCTTTTCAGCAAATCTATATAAATCTGTATTCCTTCTTCGACTTCGTTGACGTAAATAAACTCATCTGCACTGTGTGAACGCGTGCTGTCTCCAGGTCCAAGTTTAAGTGACGGACACGTCAATACCGCCTGATCGCTCAACGTAGGCGAACCATAGGTACTTCTACCCAAAGCAATACCGGCTTTGACCAATTCGTGCTCCTGAGGTATAGAAGATGAGTTCAGGCGCAAACTCCGCGGTATAATTTCATCACAGGGTGCCTGAGCCTGCAACATATCTGCAATTTCCTGATTGGAATATTTATCATTTACCCGAACATCTACAACGAGATCCACATCAGCAGGAACCGCATTGTGCTGCTTCCCGCCTTTTATCTGGGTTACGGTCATTTTTACTTCGCCTAAAGCTTCCGAAGTTTTCTCAAACTCAAAATCCTTGAACCATTGTAACACCTCTATACAATTATAAATCGCGTTGTTATCGTTAGGATGCGCGGCGTGAGATGGAGTCCCTTTTACTTTGGCATCAAAAACCACCAGACCTTTTTCGGCGATTGCCAAATTCATCAAAGTAGGCTCACCCACAATGGCAACATCTATATGCGGAATCACCTTCAACATACTGTTTAAACCATCCGGACCACTGCTCTCTTCTTCTCCACTGGCTACAATAACCAGATTGTATTTTGGATTTTCCTGAGCATAGAAATAGGTAAATGTAGCTATCAACGAAACCAAACATCCACCGGCATCGTTACTTCCTAAACCGTAAAGCTTTCCATCTTCAATATCCGGACTATAGGGATCGCGGGTATAACCATTATTAGGCTGAACCGTGTCGTGATGACTGTTGAGCAATAAAGTGGTTTTACCTTCCTCAAAGTTTTTGTTGGTTGCCCAAATATTATTGGCTTGTCGCTTAAAAGGGATGTCGTGTGCTTTAAACCAATTCTCGATCAACGCGGCGGTTCCCTCTTCTTCTGAAGAAAAAGACTGCGTTGCGATCAGGTTTTTTAATAATTCTATCGCCTCTTGCGTAAGTGTTTCTATGCTCATTACAGTCGTAAGGTTGTAAAATTAGTATTCGTGTTCTTTAGCATTTCGGGTTTGCCCAGTTGTACTTTGTGTACGCCGCCTTTAAGCGCATAAAAGCAATTTTCAAGCTTGGGAAGCATCCCATCTGCTATAATCTTATCGTTTAATAATTCAGTATACTTATCTGAATTAATGTCTTTCACTACCGAGTTATCGTCATTGATATCCAACAATACTCCGGCTTTCTCAAAACAGTAGTTTAAAGTCACCTCGTACTTTTCTGAAAGGCCAATCGCCAATTCGCAAGCAATCGTATCTGCATTGGTATTGAGGAGTTGCCCCTTTCCATCGTGCGTAATTGCACAAAAAGCAGGGGTAATCCCAATACCCAACAAGTTATCTATCATTGTGGAATCTACTGCAACAACATCGCCTACAAAACCAAAATCAATATCTTTTACCGGCCGCTTTACCGATAGAATCGTATTCCCATCAGCCCCTGAAAATCCAATGGCATTACAATCACGAGCCTGAAGGCCTGCAACAATACTCTTGTTTACTTTTCCACCGTAGACCATCGTGATGACTTCAACGGTTTCGGCATCGGTGATGCGGCGACCATTAGTCATCTGTACGGGTATATCAAGGCGCTCTGCAAGCTGTGTCGCCAATTTGCCTCCACCGTGAACCAAAATTTTGGGTTCAGGTAAAGCCGCAAAAGCATCTAAAAAAGCCTGTAAATCTTCCGCTTTTTCGATGATGTTTCCGCCTACTTTGACGACGTTAAGCTTTTTCATACTACCTTTTTAATTCAGATTCTCTAAAATCTTTTTCAAAACCACCTGTGCCGAAAACGTACGGTTATTGGCCTGCTCGATCACTACAGAATTGCTTCCGTCTAAAACTGCATCTGCAACAATTACATTACGGCGTACCGGTAAGCAATGCATAAATTGGGCGTTTCCTAATTTCTCAGGTGTGATCATCCAACCGGAATGTGTTTCCGGCGTAGCCGAAACTTTTCCATAGTCTTTATAACTGCTCCAGTTTTTGACGTAGACAAAGTCGGCATCTTCGAGTGCTTGATCCTGATCGTAGTTTACTGAAGTATCTTTGATAATCGCATCGCTGAGTTCATAGCCTTCAGGATGTGTCACCGTAAGATCTACATCCATTTTTTGCATCATCCCGATAAACGAATTGGCCACGGCATGTGGTAAGGCTTTGGGATGCGGTGCCCAACTCAAAACGACTTTGGGCCGTTTCTTTTGAGAAAGCTCTGTAATGGTAATCGCATCTGCCAGTGCCTGTAAGGGATGTGCGGTTGCACTTTCCATATTCACAACTGGTACCGAAGCGTACTTCACAAAATTTGAAATTACATATTCCGATTCGTCTTTAGCTTTATCCGTTAGCGTAGGAAACGCACGCACAGCAATCACATCGCCGTATTGCGAAATCACCTGAGCAGCTTCTTTGATGTGTTCTGAAGTGTCGGCATTCATTACGGTGCCATCTTCAAATTCCAGTTTCCAGGCGTCACTGTTAAAGTTCATCACGGTGACGTCCATCCCCAGGTTACAGGCTGCTTTTTCGGTACTTAAGCGCGTACGCAAACTGGAGTTGAAAAACAACATTACTAAACGCTTACGCTTTCCTAATTCTTCAAAAGCGTATGGATTTTTTTTGAGTTCGCGAGCTTCCGCGATGAGTTCCTGTAGATCGGTAATGTCGTCTAAACTGGTGTATTTTTTCATCTGGTAATGTTCATTATTTCCCAATGGTCAGATGTAATTCGCCCTTGATAATCAATAAAAAATCAAGTGTTTATTACGGCTCATTTCATTAGTTGATTCCTGTCAAAGTTTATATTTAGCAGCCGAAATCTCTGCTTCTCCCCACCCCTAACCCCTCCCCAAATAGGGAGGGGAACTTGAGTAGTATTTTAATTAAAATTCTTGGGTTTATAATTTATCTAATTCGATTTTGAGTGCTTCAAAAAACTGATCGATATGTTCATTCTGTACCGTTAAAGGTGGAAGAATACGAATCAGGTTTTTGTTTTTGGCACTTCCTGTAAAAATATGCTGATCGTAAATGAGCTTTTTACGCAAAGCTGCGGTATCAAAGTCAAATTCAATACCCAGCATGAGTCCGCGGCCTTTTACGTTTTTGATCTGCGGAATTTCAGTAGTTTTTGCTTTAAAATGATCAGAAACTAGCAGCGCATGCTCCATAAGGTTTTCTTCTTCTAAAACTTCAAGCACTGTAAGTGCGGCAGCACAAGCCAGGTGATTTCCGCCGAACGTGGTTCCCAGCATCCCATATTCTGCTTTGATTGAAGGATGAATGAGAATTCCACCAACCGGAAAACCATTCCCCATACCTTTGGCCATAGAAATCAGCTCCGGTTCTACATTGTATTCCTGAAACGCGAAAAACTTACCCGTACGTCCAAAACCCGCCTGAACCTCGTCTGCGATTAAGCAGGTGCCGGTCTCTTTACAAAGCTTATCTACGCCTTCGTAAAATTCAGAAGTGCTGATGTCTAAACCTCCTACACCCTGAATAAACTCTACAATCACGGCACATACATCGCCTTTAGCTAAAACCGCTGCAAGCGCATCGAGATCGCCCAGTGGCAAAAACTCCACTTCCTGCTGCGCGTTTATAGGCGCTACAATTTTAGGGTTATCGGTTGCGGCAACTGCTGCAGAAGTTCTTCCGTGGAAGCTGTTGTGAAAGGCTACAACCTTTTTTCTTCCGGTAACAAAAGAAGCCATTTTTAGCGCATTCTCGTTGGCTTCTGCCCCACTGCTACACATAAACAACTGGTAACCGGGACAATTGGCCTGCTTCGGTAATTTTTCGCCCAAAGCTTCCTGTAAAGGATTGTGCACCGCATTGCTGTAAAAGCCAATGTCGTGCAATTGCTTCGTAAGATTTTCAATGTACTTGGGATGACCGTGACCTATTGAGATCACAGCGTGGCCTCCGTATAAATCTAAATATTTTGTAGGTGCGGCATCATAAACCCAGACGTCCTGAGCTTTTATAGGCGTCACATCATAAAGTGGATAAACATCAAATAAACTCATTATTTCTGGTCTGTTTTTATAACATTAATTTTGTTGAAGGAAGCCACCATTCCCTGAATCAATGACGAACTCAAGCCTTTGTGTTCCATTTCGTTCAAGCCTTCAATGGTGCAGCCTTTAGGTGTGGTTACGCGGTCGATTTCTTCTTCCGGATGGTTACCCGATTCGATGAGTAATTTTGAAGCACCGTTACAGGTATGCATCGCCAGTTCCTGAGCTTCTTTGGCATCAAACCCAAGCTGAATTGCTGCCTGAGTAGTTGCGCGTATCAGACGCATCCAAAACGCAATACCGCTGGCACAAACTACCGTTGCTGCCTGCATTTGATTTTCAGGAATTACCAGACTGTTTCCCAAACGGTTGAAAATGGCTTCGGCGATTTTGATGCGCTTCATCCCTTTTTCATTACTCGCCAAACAGGTCATTGAAGCTCCTACAGCAATCGCTGTATTGGGCATCGCTCTGATAATAAACTGATCGGTGCCCACGATGTCTTCAATTTGTGAGATCTGGTAGCCGGTAATGGTTGAAATTAACACGTGCTTATCAGTAAGCTCCTCTTTGATATCGTGCAAAATAGCTCCAAGCTGTGCGGGTTGTACCGCAAAAATGATGATGTCTGACTTCTTCACCGCCTCAACGTTATCTGAAGTCACAAACACATTCTTATACTCCGCATACGACGCAATACCTTCCGGATTACGGCGGGTCATATAGAGTGTTGTAATTGCATTGTTGGTTATCAAACCTTTTGCGATGGAAAGTCCTAAGTTTCCGGTACCTATAATTGCTATTTTCATAATCCTCACCCTCAGCCCCTCTCCAAAAGAGAGGGGAGTTGGATTTATTTTTTAAATATTATTTTCATTTCCGCCCTTTGGCTTATGCTCAGAATAATATGGTTTTTAATACCTCTATAGAGGTTAGAAATAACTTCCTTTTAAATTCAATCCTTCTGTTTGGGGAAGGCCAAAAATCAGGTTCATATTTTCTACTGCCTGTCCTGACGCGCCTTTAAGCAGGTTATCAATACAACTCGTTATCAGCAGCTGGTTGTTGTGTTTGTGCAAATGAATCAGGCACTTGTTAGTATTTACCACCTGTTTCATATGGATGTCTTTATCGGAGACGAACGTAAATGGGGCATCGGCATAAAAATCGGTATAGACTTTTTTGATGGCTTCTAAATCCCCGTCAAATTTGGTATATGCTGTCGCGAAAATTCCTCTTGAAAAATTTCCCCGGTTGGGAAGGAAGAAAATCTCCTTTTCAAATCCGCCTTGTAACTGACCAACGGTCTGATTGATTTCGCCCATATGCTGATGCGTAAAGGGCTTGTAATACGAAAAATTGTTATCTCTCCAGGTATAATGCGTGGTCGCTGAAAGCGAAGTCCCTGCGCCCGTAGCTCCGGTTACTGCATTGATGTGCACATCTGAATCAATTTTCCCGGCATCAGCTAATGGAAGTAAGGCCAACTGAATTGCTGTTGCAAAACAACCCGGATTTGCAATAGAACCCGCCTGTTTGATAGTATCGCGGTTTAATTCCGTAAGACCGTATACAAACTCTCGCCCCTGAAACTCTGCATCGGGTTTTAGACGAAAATCATTGCTTAAATCAATAATAATGGTGCTTTCGGTAAATACATTTTCTTCTAAAAAGGCTTTAGAATTACCGTGTCCCAAACACAAGAAAACCACATCTACTTCAAAATCAGCAGCATCGGCAAATCGAATATCGGTACTACCAAAAAGATCCTGGTGTACATCGCTCAGCAGGTTTCCGGCATTAGAGGTACTGAAAACAAAACTTAAATCAACATACTTGTGATTCAGTAAAATTCGAATCAATTCACCGGCAGTATATCCCGCACCACCTACAATTCCTGCCTTAATCATGAATTTCCGTTTACGTGGTTGTAAATCTTATTTTGATTCCCCGTGATCTTAATAAATCCTTTGGCATCATCTGCAGTCCAGCCTTTGTTCATTTCGCCGTAGGCGCCAAAAGAAGCATTCATCAAATCGTGATCCGATTTGATTCCTTCTAACGTAAAACGATAGGGTTGTAAGGTCACATAAACCTCTCCCGAAACATTCTTCTGACTGTCGGTTAAAAATGCTTCTATATTACGCATTGCAGGATCTAAGTACTGCCCTTCGTGCAGGTGCATTCCGTAGAAATTAGACAAATACTCTTTATGCTGCATTTGCCATTTGGTAAGCGTATGTTTTTCTAACAAATGATGGGCTTTAAGAATAATCACGGGAGCCGCAGCTTCAAAACCTACACGGCCTTTAATCCCGATAATGGTATCACCTACGTGAATATCGCGACCGATTCCAAACGGAGCCGCTAGCTTTTGAAGTGTTTCAATATTTTCAACCGGAGTGCCGGATTTTCCGTTCACCGCGGTAAGTTCGCCTTTATCAAAAGTTAAGGTCACCTGTTCTGCTTCGCTTTTTTCTACCTGAGATGGAAAAGCAGATTCCGGTAAACCTTTGTGTGAAGTCAGGGTCTCGCTACCTCCTACTGAAGTTCCCCAGAGTCCACGGTTTATCGAGTACTGAGCTTTTTCCCAGGACATTTCTACGCCGTGACTTTTAAGGTAATCGATCTCCTCCTGACGGGAAAGTTTTAAATCACGAATAGGCGTGATAATTTCGATTTCGGGAGCCAAGGTTTGAAAAATCATATCAAAACGCACCTGATCGTTACCGGCACCGGTGCTTCCGTGCGCTACGTATTCGGCACCAATAGATTTTGCATAATTGATGATCTCAACCGCCTGAATGATACGCTCGGCACTAACAGAAAGTGGATAGGTATTGTTCTTCAAAACATTACCAAAAATTAAATACTTAACTACTTTATCGTAAAAGCGGTCAACCGCCTGAACATTTTTATAGGTTTTTGCACCAATTTTTAATGCCTTAGATTCAATATCGTTGATTTCTTCTTGAGAAAATCCACCGGTATTGATGCTCACGGCGTGAACTTCAAATCCTTTTTCTACGGAAAGGTATTTAGCGCAATAGCTGGTATCTAATCCGCCACTGTAGGCGAGAACTAATTTTTTCATTATACTTATTTATTCTGAAATACTCCTTTAACTGAAAGTAACTTTCTTATTCGTCTTTTTTTTTATCTTTTTTTAAAAACAGATGCTCCTTTATGCTCTTTAAACGGGTAAAGGCTTTAGGATTCATAGTTTTTTCCTTTTTAGCTTCTGAACCTGATGACTTAGCCGCTTCTAGTTTTTTCTTTTCCTCTTTTTCAGGATCATACAACATCCCTGTACACAAGCACATTTTTTGCTCGGTACGCTGTAGGATATCGTAATTACGACAGGTTTGACAGCCTTTCCAGAAGGTAGGATCATCGGTAAGTTCTGAGAAGGTAACCGGTCTGTAGCCCAGATCTGAATTGATCTTCATTACCGCAAGACCTGTGGTGATACCAAAAACTTTAGCGTCAGGATATTTTTCCCGAGAATGTTTAAAAATGGCTTCTTTGATTTGTCTGGCCAATCCGCTACCTCTAAAATCGGGATGTACGATGAGTCCGCTGTTTGCGACAAATTTACCGTGACCCCAGGCCTCGATGTAGCAAAAACCGGCAAACTTCTCACCATCTAAAGCAATGACGGCGTTTCCGTTTTCCATTTTTGTGATGACGTATTCCGGAGTACGCTTGGCGATTCCTGTGCCGCGTACTTTAGCTGATTCTGCGATCGTGTCGCAAATATATTGTGCATATCCCGCGTGGGATTTGTTAGCAATAACAATTTCCATATTCTGTTGAATTGGAAGTTAGAAAAAAAGTGAAATAATAATTTGAATTGAAGACGGAACCGGACTCACCTAAGTTCCCAAGAAAACTGCACCCACTAGGGGCGGCGACGCTCATGGCGGCGTACGGGAATTAATATCATTGTAGTCCTGGAAGTTTCAGGATACAAAAATGAAATACCAGCCTTAACAGCTTCTTTCAATTGTATGATATGTTTTTTAATTCCCTTCATTAGTACAGCTAAAATACAAAGTAGATTTAAATGACCGTCCGATTTTACAGGGAAATGTCACCTAAATCTACTTTTTTATGATTTCTTTAGATTTCTATCCAAATTACTGTGATCACTGATTATTATTTAATCAAAATCTCGATTCTGAACGATTACAATAAGTAATCGGTGCTTACAAAGTTTGATTTCTTAGTATCTAGCAGCTCATTGAGTATTGCATTGTTGTATGCATTGTCTTTTGAAGCTAAAAATGTTCGTATTGAAAAAGAACGTAAGGCATCATGAACGCTCAAGGTTCCCACCGCTGAATCTTTTCTCCCCGTAAACGGATACACATCAGGACCACGCTGACACGAACTGTTTAAATTCACACGACATACCAGATTCACTAAGGTATCAATTAGCGGAGCCAAAGCTTTTACATCTTTACCAAAAAGACTCACCTGCTGCCCGTAATTAGACTCAGCCATATCATCTAAAGGCTCATCGATATGTTTAAAGGTTAGCACTGGAATAACAGGCCCGAATTGCTCCTCTTTGTATACTTCCATATTCTTATTTACCGGGAATAAAACTGCCGGCCAGATAAAATTCTCTGAATGCTCACCACCCTTTTCATTGAGAATTTCGGCTCCTTTAGCTTTTGCATCATCAATCAACCCCTGAATATATTCAGGTTTTGAAGGTTCAGGTAATGGAGTAAGATTTACACCATCTTCCCAGGGTAATCCAAATTTGAGCGCATCAACTGCTTCAGCAAATTTACGATTGAAGGTTTCGGCAATATTTTCGTGCACGTAAATTACTTTAAGCGCCGTACAACGCTGTCCGTTGAACGAAAGTGTTCCCGCAATACATTCGGCTACTGCCAAATCTAAATCGGCATCCGGAAGAATAATCGCCGGATTTTTAGCTTCCAAACCTAAAACAAGACGCAAACGGTTTTGCTTAGGGTGCAACGCCTGCAGTGCATTAGCAGACGAACTGTGACCGATTAGTGCTAAAACATCCACTTTACCGGTTTTCATAATAGGTGTGGCTACTGCTCTACCGCGACCAAATAAAATGTTTACCACTCCGGGAGGGAAACTTTCCTGAAAAGCCTCTAATAGCGGCGTAATCAATAACACACCGTGTTTCGCGGGCTTGAATACCGCAGTGTTTCCCATAATTAATGCTGGAATCAGCAGGCAAAATGTTTCATTTAGTGGATAGTTGTAAGGTCCCAGACAAAGCACAACACCAAGCGGCCCTCTGCGTATGTGTGCGTGGATTCCGGCTTGTTTGTGAAACTTCGCACTATCCCGATCCATCTCCTTATAATCTTCAATGGTATCAAGAATATATTCTACTGTACGGTCGAATTCCTTCTGAGAATCGGGATGATTTTTACCAATTTCCCACATCAGGAGTTTTACAATAAGCTCCCGCTTTTCTTTCATTTTGGTAACAAAAGTCTGCATACACTTGATGCGGTCTGCTACCTTCATTGTTGGCCAAAGTCCCTGACCGCGGTCATACGCCTGATGTGCAGCATCTACCGCAGCGATGGCTTCTTCCTCTCCTAAGCTGGGAATAGAACCCAAACGGGTGGGTTTGCGCTCGCCATCAACATCGGTATGAATACTTGAATAAACATCTGCTGTTTTTCCTTCCCAGTTGAGCAGCTTCCCATTGATGAGATACGCTTTTTGTTCTATAGGCTGCACGTTGAATTGTGCAGGTATTTCTGTTGTTAAAGTTTTCATAGTTTGGTTGGTTATCTTTAAACGATCAGATTAAAAATTCAAATAAGTCGGGTTTATCGTTAAGGTATTCTCCAAAGAAATTGCGATTCTTCATACGTTGAATCAATGGGTCCAGATCAGCGCGATCTTTAATTTCAATACCTACTACTGCAGGACCATCCTCGCGAGACGTTTTCTTTTTATATTCAAAAAAGGTGATGTCGTCTTCGGGGCCTAAAATTTCATTTAAAAATTCGCGCAAAGCACCGGCACGCTGTGGAAACCGAATGATAAAATAATGCTTCAACCCGCGGTATAGCAACGCGCGTTCTTTAATCTCTGCGGTTCGCGTGATGTCGTTGTTGCTTCCGCTAACGATACAAACTACATTCTTTCCTTTGATTTCTTCAGCAAATTGATCTAAAACCGAAAGTGTCAACGCTCCCGCAGGTTCAACCACAATAGCGTCTTTATTGTATAAATCTAAAATAGTCTGGCATACTTTTCCTTCAGGAACAGTTACCATTTTGTAAAGGTTTTCTTTACAAATCGCAAAGTTGCGATCCCCTACTCGCTGTACGGCGGCTCCGTCTACAAATTTCTCAATCAATGAAAGCGTCGTATTTTCTTTATTGAAGATTGACGTGCTCATTGATGGTGCACCTTCGGGCTCTACCCCGATTACTTTGGTATTGGGCGACAACACGCTAAAAACTGTACTCAATCCCGAGGCCAATCCGCCACCACCAACCGGTACAAATACATAATCAATTTCTTCGGTAGCCTGCTCAATAATCTCGAGACCTACTGTAGCCTGCCCTTCAATGATTTTTTCGTCATCAAACGGATGTACGAAAACTTTCCCCAAGGCGTCACATTCTATTTTTGAGGCTTTGTAAGCATCATCAAAGGTGTCACCCGTAAGGACAATTTTGGCATAATCACCGCCAAACATTTCCACCTGTTCAATTTTTTGCTTAGGCGTAGGAGCCGGCATAAATATCGTACCGTTAATTTTAAGTGTCGCACAGGCGTAGGCTACACCCTGAGCGTGGTTTCCGGCACTGGCACAAACAATACCTTTGGCGCGATCCTCCTCACTTAACGAACTGATTTTATTAAATGCTCCTCTAATCTTATAGGAACGTACCTGCTGTAAATCTTCCCGCTTGAGCATAATATTTGCTCCCAGACGTTTTGAATAGCTCAGGCTGGGTAATAAAGGCGTTAAGGCTGCAACACCCTTGAGGGTTTGTGCAGCCTTTCTAACATCTTCCAGATCGGGAAAATAGGTGGTTTTTAAGTCGCTCAAAATGTATTTATTTTGATTGACTAGACGCGTTTGAACTTATAAGTCAAACGCGTCTAGTTTATTGAGTTAATTGAACTAATTAAGCAGTAACCGCTTCTTCTGCAGCTGCTGTCTTAATTTCTTTCATAGCAGTCATCGATTCACGTAACCACGCACCTACTTCTTCAACCTCGTGAGAACGTATTGCATCATTAACCGCGATCAAGGTCTTGTTATCTACCCCATTATCTGTAGCATATGCTTTACCAATTACGTTGGTATCAATTTTCTTCATAAAATCGGTTAGCATAGGCTTGCAAGCGTGGTCAAATAAATAACAGCCGTATTCTGCTGTATCAGAAATCACACGGTTCATTTCAAATAATTTCTTACGTGCAATGGTGTTTGCGATAAGCGGAGTTTCGTGCAAGGATTCGTAATACGCCGATTCTTCGATAATTCCGGCTTCGGTCATGGTTTCAAAAGCGAGCTCTACACCTGCTTTTACCATAGCAACCATCAATACCCCGTGGTCAAAGAATTCCTGCTCAGAAATTTCCATACTTCCTGCCGGTGTTTTCTCAAACGCAGTTTCACCAGTTGCAGCACGCCACTTTAATAAGTTTGCATCATCATTAGCCCAGTCTTCCATCATCGTTTTAGAGAAATGACCTGAGATGATATCGTCCATATGTTTGTGAAAAAGCGGACGGGTAATGTCTTTAATTTCTTCCGCTAGTTCGAAAGCCTTTATTTTTGAAGGATTGTTCAAACGATCCATCATATTGGTGATTCCACCGTGTTTTAAAGCTTCGGTGATGGTTTCCCAACCGTACTGAATCAATTTTGAAGCATATCCTTTGTCAATTCCTTTTTCAACCATTTTGTCAAAGCAAAGAATAGATCCTGTTTGAAGCATTCCACAAAGAATGGTTTGCTCACCCATTAGGTCACTTTTAACTTCAGCAACAAAAGAAGATTCTAATACACCTGCACGGTTTCCACCGGTAGCAACTGCATAGGCTTTAGCCTCATCCAATCCTTTACCCTGTGGATCGTTCTCCGGATGAACCGCGATTAGGGTAGGAACACCAAAACCACGCTTGTACTCCTCACGAACCTCAGAACCCGGGCATTTAGGCGCACACATAATAACGGTTAAGTCTTCCCGTATTTGCATCCCTTCTTCTACGATGTTAAAGCCGTGGCTATACGCTAAAGTCGCTCCTTCTTTCATTAATGGCATAACCGTATTGACTACTGAAGTGTGCTGCTTGTCTGGTGTAAGATTACATACCAAATCTGCAGTAGGAATTAATTCTTCATACGTACCAACGGTAAAGCCGTTGTCTACTGCATTTTTATAGGAAGCTCTTTTTTCTTTTATCGCTCCTTCACGCAGGGCATAGGAAATATCCAGGCCACTATCACGCATATTTAAACCCTGATTCAAACCTTGTGCACCGCAACCCACGATAACTACTTTTTTATCGCGTAATGCTTCGATCCCGTTTGAGAATTCATCAGACTCCATAAATCGGCATTTCGCCAGTTGAGCCAACTGCTCTCTTAGAGATAAGGTGTTAAAGTAATTTGACATTTTGATTTTAATTTTATTGGTTATGATTCGTTAATTTCTATTTATGTGGTTACTCTGCAAACTCTTTTAAAAGCGTAGAGATTTTCATTTCGTCTTTTGTTACTGCGATACGCCCGCTGCGTACAAATTGCATAATGCCAAAAGCACTCAGCTCCCGGTACAACAACTCAATCTCGCTGCGACGGCCTGCTTTTTCCAAAACAAAAAATTCTTTGTTTACGGTTACAATGCGTGCATTGCTTTCCTTGATGATATTCTGAATCTGACGCTCTTCAAAAAGCAAGTCTGATTTAATTTTAAACAGACAGGTTTCTAAGAAAATGGTCTCTTCATCCGTATGATAGAAAGCTCTGATTACCTCAACCTGCTTTTCCAGCTGACCGATGATTTTCTTCATACGCTCTTCAGTCAGATTGATGACGATCGTAAAGCGCGATACGCCCTCAATTTCTGAAATGGAAGTATTTAGACTTTCAATATTTATTTTTCTACGCTGAAATATGGCCGATATACGGTTTAATAATCCGATGTTATTTTCGGTATAAATAGATACGGTATATGTTTTTGTCTCGCTCATAACTATTCTAATCTAATATCTGAAACTGAAGCTCCTGTAGGGATCATTGGGAATACGTTGTCCTCTTTTTCTACTTTTACTTCTAAAAAGTAAGGCCCTTCTGCTGCCATCATTTCGGCGATTGCGCCTTCAAGTTCATCCCGTTTTGTAACGCGTTTTGCATCTATAAAATAGCCTTTTGCGATTGCAACAAAATCTGGATTGATCAACTCTGTAGAGGCATAACGACGGTCAAAAAACAGCTGCTGCCACTGGCGTACCATTCCTAAGAAATCATTGTTTAACACCACGATTTTAACAGGAACTTTGGTCTGGAAAATCGTACCTAATTCCTGAATAGTCATTTGATAACCTCCATCACCAATAATCGCAACTACAGGACGCTCGGGAGCACCCATTTTTGCACCTATTGCAGCCGGAAGCGCAAAGCCCATTGTTCCAAGTCCACCTGAGGTAACATTACTCTTAGACTTGTTGAACTTAGCATAGCGACACGCGATCATCTGATGTTGACCTACGTCTGAAACGATAACCGCTTCTCCTTTAGAAACTTCATTAATGCCTTCAAGAACCTCACCCATAGTAAGCCCTTCTTTTTCAGGCTTGATATCATTTTTGATAATCTTATCGTACTCAATCTGGTACATTTCCTTAAAACGATTGTGCCAGTCAGTATGTTCTTTCTTCTCAAGCAATGGTAGTAATGCAGCCAGAGATTCTTTACTGTCTCCCAATACGGCAACATCTGCATTTACATTTTTGTTTACCTCAGCAGGATCAATCTCAAAATGAATCACTTTAGCCTGCTTGGCATAGGTTTCCAAATTACCCGTTACCCGGTCGTCAAAACGCATACCGATTGCAATCAATACATCGCATTCGTTAGTAAGGATATTTGGTCCATAGTTTCCATGCATACCCACCATACCCACATTAAGCGGATGATCTGTGGGGATTGCTGAAACACCAAGTATCGTCCATGCTGCGGGTACTCCTGATTTTTCAACAACAGCTTTAAATTCTTCTTCGGCTTTGCCCAGAATAACGCCCTGACCCCAAACGATCATAGGTCGCTTTGCTGAATTGATTAAATCTGCAGCAGCTTGAACCGCATCTGGATCTAATTTAGGCACCGGCTTGTAACTGCGTACTGCGGTACATTTTTTATAAGCAAAGTCAAATTCTTCAAATTGCGCATCTTTAGTAATGTCAATCAAAACCGGACCCGGACGTCCGCTTTTTGCGATATAGAAAGCTTTGGCCATCACTTCAGGAATTTCTGAAGCTCTGGTAATCTGATGATTCCATTTGGTTACCGGAGTAGAAATACCTATTATATCGGTCTCCTGAAAGGCATCACTTCCCAATAAATGTGATGCTACCTGCCCGGTAATACATACCATAGGTGTAGAATCGATTTGCGCATCTGCAATACCCGTAATCAGGTTTGTGGCTCCCGGTCCGGAAGTTGCAATTGCAACCCCCACACGACCGCTTACGCGTGCATATCCCTGAGCTGCGTGTGTAGCACCCTGTTCGTGGCGGGTAAGCACGTGGTGCAGCTGTTCGCGGTATTTATACAACTCGTCATAAACAGGCATAATGGCTCCTCCCGGATACCCATAGAGTGTGTCAACTCCTTCTGCCAGCAAGCACTTGATAATCGCCTCTTTCCCGGTGATTCGCTGCGTAGCTTCTACAGCAGTGTCTTGCAATTTAATTGTTTGTGTTTCCATAAGCCTTCTACATTTCGTCTGTCACACAACCTTTAGAAGCTGACGAGACCGTTTTAGCATATTTATAAAGTGCCCCGCGCTCAAATCTAAGCTTTGGAGCCGTCCATTTTTCTCTTCGTTTTTCTAACTCTTCGTCAGAAATTTCAATATTGATTGTATTCTTCACCGCGTCAATTGCGATAATATCTCCATTTTCAACCAGTGCGATGTTACCACCTACCTGTGCTTCAGGAGCAACGTGCCCTACCACAAATCCGTGAGAACCTCCTGAGAAACGCCCATCGGTAATCAAAGCAACGTCTTTACCCAAACCAGCCCCCATTATTGAAGATGTAGGTTTAAGCATTTCGGGCATTCCCGGTCCGCCTTTAGGCCCTTCGTAGCGAATAATCACTACATCGCCTTTTTTCACTTTTCCGTTTTTAATACCTTCATTTACGGCTGCTTCGCTGTCAAACACATTGGCTGTACCTCTAAATTCAAGCCCTTCTTTTCCGGTGATTTTTGCCACAGCACCTTCAGTTGCAAGGTTTCCAAACAAAATACGGATGTGACCGCTGTCTTTAATCGGTTTGTCTAAGGTGCGCACAATATCCTGACCATCGATCAGGTTAGGCACATCTTTCAGGTTTTCGGCCAGCGTCTTTCCGGTTACGGTAAGGCAGTCGCCGTGTAGCATATCGTTATCCAGCATATACTTCAGTACACCGGGGATTCCACCTACGCCGTGTAAATCTTCCATCGAATATCTTCCGCTGGGCTTTAGGTCAGCTAAAAGCGGTGTGTTGTCACTAATTTTCTGGAAATCTTTTAGCGTGAATTCAACCTGTGCAGATTTGGCAATTGCCAAAAAGTGCAGTACTGCATTAGTAGAACCCCCTAAAACGGTTACTAAACGGAATGCATTTTCAAGCGATTTGCGGGTAACAATATCTGAAGGTTTAATGTCTTTTTCCAGAAGCAATTTGAGTGCCTCACCAGCCTTGACACATTCCTGCTCCTTTATATTGCTATCAGTTACTGCAGGGTTAGAAGAGTTAAACGGTAAAGACATCCCTAAAGCTTCTATTGCCGAAGCCATGGTGTTTGCAGTATACATCCCACCACATGCTCCCGCACCCGGACAGGCTTTGTGTACCACTTCTTTATATTCACTCTCATCTATAGTACCGGCAACTTTTTGACCATAGGCCTCAAAAGCTGAGATGATATCGAGTTTTTTACCATTATGACATCCTGAAGCGATAGTACCGCCATAAACTAAAATTGAAGGGCGGTTAAGACGCAACTGTGCCATCAAAGCACCCGGCATATTCTTATCACAACCTACCACAGTCACCAGACCGTCGTAGCTCATCGCCTGCATCACCGTCTCTATAGAGTCTGCAATGATGTCGCGTGAAGGTAGCGAGAAACGCATTCCGGGAGTACCGTTTGAGATTCCATCGCTTACACCTATCGTATTAAAGATTAAGCCCACCATATCTGCCTGCTCTGCGCCTTTTTTGACGTGGGTGGCCAGGTCATTGAGGTGCATATTGCATGGATTACCCTCATAACCGGTACTTGCAATACCTATAAAGGGTTTCTTTAAATCTTCATCAGTCAGACCGATGGCGTGTAACATTGCCTGAGCTGCAGGTAATGTTGGATCCTGGGTAACAGTTTTACTGTATTTGTTCAATTCCATTAGTATCATTCTAAGTCGAAATTAGTTATTCATTCATTTTGTCAGCTTTAGTCTTAAAAACCTTTGGATATACCAAAAAATCTCAAAAACAAAATATTTATCTGAATATCAATTAGTTAAATACAAAATACTACTATGTTCAATCGCTCAAAAAAAGTAGATTTTCATCTGAAAAAACACGGCAAAAAAAAACCTTCCGCTTAGCGGAAGGTTATGATTTATATATACCGTTCCGCATCAAGCTTGCTTGATGACACGAATAGAACGGATGATTACCACTTGTTTTTTCATACGGTGTAAAACTATTTATTAATTGGCGGTTAGCCTTAGCAAAAGCTGAAAAAGAGCCGGATTCCTGCAATTTTTCAAAATCCATTATTTTAAGAGTGCTTTATGATACTTCTGTTAGCAGAAATTGAGCGGTTTTGTACTTTTAGTGCAAATTCTCAAACACATTTTCTATGAATTATCGCAGTTTAGGCAAAACAAACTTTAAAGTATCTGAAATTTCACTGGGCACCTGGCAGGTGGGCGGTAAATGGGGCTCTGGTTTTGATGACAAAACAGCTGAGAACATCATCAATACCGCTATTGATGAAGGCGTGAACTTTATCGACACGGCTGATGTTTATGAGAATGGACTAAGCGAAGCCGCTGTAGGTCGCGTGGTTCGTAGTAGAAATGAAAAAGTTTATGTGGCTACCAAGTGTGGTCGGCAGATCAATCCGCATGTGGATGAAGGCTATACTCCTAAAGCGCTGCGTAAATTTGTGGAAGCGAGCTTAAAAAACACCGGTTTGGAGCGACTGGACCTGATTCAGTTGCACTGCCCTCCTACTGATACCTATTACAGACCGGAGATTTTTGGACTCTTTGAAGATTTAAAAAAAGAAGGGAAAATCGCTAATCTGGGGGTAAGTGTAGAAAAAGTGGAAGAAGGCATCAAAGCGATGCAGTACGATAATGTAACGACGGTGCAAATCATCTTCAATCTGTTTAGACAACGCCCTGCTGAGTTATTCTTTCGCGAAGCGGAAAAAAACAATGTGGGTATAATTGTGCGCGTTCCGTTAGCCAGCGGACTACTCACCGGAAAATTTGACAAGAATACTTCGTTTGATAAAGAGGACCATCGCAATTTTAACCGCGACGGTGAAGCCTTTGATAAAGGCGAAACCTTCTCCGGAGTGAATTTTGAAAAAGGAATCGAGGCCGTAAATGAATTAAACGAACTCTTTCCTGATGTTGACAATCTTGCACCAATCGCACTGCAATGGATTTTAAACCATCCTGAAGTGAGTACCATTATTCCCGGAGCATCAAAAGAAGAACACTTACTGTCTAACCTCTCTGCAGTTGACCGCAAGAAACTAACTCAGGCTCAAATTAAAAAGATGAACGCGATTTATAAGGAGTATATCAAAGCTGATGTACATCAGAGGTGGTAGGCTCTATTATATTCTTATTGCTATTATTTAAGGTGAGAGTTATATAAAGATTTAGTGTCAGAAATTCCTGAAGCGTTGAAGACTAAACGCGTTTTATTTCTGATTTCGTATTTCTGATTTCGTATTTCCGATTTTTTACTCCAGAATTTTCCCATATTTCGTTAAATCGGGAGAAAAGCCCAGGGACTTATAGAGTTTCCGGGCTTTTTTATTGTCGTCAAATACATTTAAAGTAAGTAGTTTGTAACCGCAGTCTTTGGTCCATTCTTCTGCTTTGGCCATCAGCATTTTTCCAATTCCGCGGCCGCGTGCATCGGGTGACACGATGATGTCAGCTATATGACCATGAGGTTCACGATGGTAATAATCGGTGCCTATTTCGAGAAAAATAAATCCCAGCTGTTTTTTGCTCTCGGCATCTTCTGCAATAAAAATGGCATTATCCTCACTCCCATCGTGGATTTCAGATTTTAAGATACGCTGATCAATATCAAGCATTACATCGGGATCTCGCCAGTGCGGCAATTCCGGGTCGGTAAGGCTGGGAAGCAATTCCAAAATAAAGTCAGTATCTGATTTTTCTACGCGTCTAATATTTATAGAAGGCATTCTAAGGGATTTTAGATTAGGGTTAAAAGTTATTGCTTTTTTGTGTAATTAGAGAATCGTGGAATCCTAAAGGAAAGTATCAAAATCTCCTCATCCCCAACCCTTCTCCTCCCGAAGTCTCGGGAGAGAAGGGAATGACTCTATTGTAGATTTCAAATATCTATTGTACAAATGGAAGATATAACTTCTCTTAAAAATTGGTATTTTCTATTTCCGATTTACTTAAAATACACCGTTTTTTTGTTGACAAACTCCTTAATTCCGTCTTCCGATAGTTCGCGGCCATAACCGGATATTTTTGTTCCGCCGAAAGGCAACCGCGGATCGCTTTTAACGAGTTCGTTTACAAACACCGCTCCGTCGTCAAATAAAGGAACTAGTTTTTTTGCGCGCTCTTTATCTTCCGTAAAAATGGAAACCCCTAAGCCAAAATCAGATTGATTGACCAGATTTACCGCTTCTTCTTCGGTTTTAAAGGTAGTAATGCCAATTACCGGACCGAAGGTTTCTTCCTTAAATAAAGACATATCCGAAGTCACCCCATCAACTACAGTAGGTTCAAAATAGGCGTTCATCCGTTTACCTCCAATCAGGATTCTAGCTCCGGCTTTTACGCTTTCTTTTAATTGTTCTTCTAATTCTTCAGCGAGATCAGGACGGGCCATGACGCCGATAAAGGTGTCATCCTCCATCGGGTCTCCGCTTTTGAGTTCGCGTACCGCTTTGACATACTTCTGGGTAAATGCTTCAGCAACATTTTCGTGCAGCAATAGACGTTTGCCCGCAATGCAACTTTGTCCGGTATTTTGAAAACGTGCCTGCAGCGTGGTTTTCAAAGTTTCTTCCATACCGCAATCTTCAAAAACGACCAGCGCATTGCTTCCGCCCAACTCAAGTACCGATTTTTTGATTTCGCTTCCTGCCGTTGCCGCTACCGCACTCCCTGCCGGCTTGCTTCCAGTAAGGGTAACCGCTTTGATTTTTGGGTTTTTGATTACGTCGTCAATCTTTGAACTGCTCAACGGCATATGCGTAAAACAACCTTTAGGGAAACCTGCCCGTTCAAATACTTTCTGAATATTGTCTGCACTGCGCATCACATTGCTGGCGTGTTTAAGTACCCCAATATTCCCCGCCATCAATGCCGGTGCCGCAAAGCGAAATACCTGCCAAAATGGGTAATTCCACGGCATCACCGCCAAGACCACACCAATGGGCTCATAACTCACATAGCTTTCAGTCGCATCGGTTTTGATGGATTTATCAGATAAATGACGCTCAGCATGCTCAGCATAATATTCGCAAACCCAGGCGCATTTTTCGATCTCAGCGATAGATTGAGAAATAGGCTTTCCCATCTCAAGTGTCATCGTCTCGGCATAATCCTGTTTGTTTTTTTTGAGTTCGTCTGCCGCTGCCTGCATCAATTTGCTGCGTTCGGCAAAAGAAGTTTTCCGCCAGGACAAAAAACGCTCGTGAGCTGCGTCTATGGCTTCTTCGGTTTGCTTTTTGGTAAATTCTTTGGTTTCAAATACAACCTCCTGGTTGTAAGGGTTTATGGACTTAATCATACTATTTTGTGCTATTAATTCCTATAAAGTTAGCAAGCACGGGCTAAAGCCGGGGCTGGATTAAGAGCACTTTAACGGAACATCCCACCTTGCCTTCCCTTCAAAGGGAAGAGGCTTTGCTGCTATTTATACAGTAAATGTTTATAAGTCGTTTACAACTCTTTTGGCGTCATTATTGAAGCGTCTTATATAATTGTAATTTTAGAAAACTTCACGTTATGGAAACCCGAGATTCCCAATTAATCGCTTTAAGACCCGAAATCGCTTCTGCCCGAGTTAATGACTCAATGAGTACCGAAGAACAGTTTCAAAATGGCACGCTTAGACCTGTGGCAAAGCTTCAAAATGATTTACTGGTTGAAGCTTTTTGCAATTACATCACCAAGCATAAAAACGTTTTTTACAATCTTACGATTGACCGCAGGATGGAGTACATTGCCAATGCGATTCAAAAAGACATCAAGTTTAGAAACAGCTTAAAGGGAATGATCATCGGTCAGTTTACCGTTGATGAATACCGTACCTATATTCAAAACTCATCTGCACTCAATAAGCGGATGATGAATTTAGTAAAAGAACGTATTCAGAGTAATATTCAGTTGCTGGAGAAGGAGATGGTGGTGTAAGTTGGTTTGAGGTTGAAATAAAACCTTGTTTTCACAGCTTAAAATCTAGTATTCAAAATAATTCTCCAAATCTTTTTTGTCTCCCGAATAATTTGAAAGGAAGATTGAAATATCATTAGCTATTCTTTTAGCTCGCTTCTCGTGATCATGGATTAGCCTGTAAACTTGCCCTTTTTTATCTACGGCTATATAATTTCCATCTTGCATATCAATAACCGTATACAGAAAAAGATTTTCTATTTCGATTTCAATAGTATTATTGAAATCGAAATAATTAGATTCTTCTTTGGTTATATTTTTTAAAATTCTTCTAACTATTTGAATGTCTGTATTTTCAATTTTAATTTTCTCAATAAGAATATTATCAATTTCAATCTTGTTAAAGTCTAATGCGCGGAGTGGATTATTATCCAGATCAATCTTTATTTGCTGAATAAGATCATTCGTTATTACCAGAATTATCTCAATACTTTTATTGCTTTTGGTATTAAATATTTGAATGCCCTTGACTTCATATTTGTCAGATGTAATCTTCGCTTTAATTTTTAAAAGTACCTCAGGATTAATTTGATGTAGAAGTAGAATAAATTTTTCCTGATGGTTGAAGTAATTGCAACTCGCAAGCTCCCAGTTTTTAGAATTTTCTTTTAGATTAGGAAATTGACTGCCCAATTTGTCAACAAGAGATTTTTCTAATTTTTGAACATTCCTCTTAAACTTTCTTTTCCTAAAAATCATAAAACAGTCTAATTTAAAGTAATTACCCAAAAATGAAATTAAGAAATTAGATGACAATTCCGCGAATCAAGCCTTAAACGATTAAACATAAAAAAATCCCTCCAGTACACTACCAAAGGGATTCTTCAATTCTATCAATTTCAGCAAACTGCAGACTGTGACTGCAAACTCTCTACTGAATTATACGTTAAACAGGAAGTGCATCACATCGCCGTCTTTTACAATGTAATTCTTTCCTTCTACGCCCATTTTACCGGCTTCTTTTACTTTGGCTTCGCTACCGTATTTTACGTAATCTTCGTAGCCTATAACTTCAGCACGTATGAATCCTTTTTCAAAATCGGTGTGAATTACGCCTGCTGCTTGCGGCGCGGTAGAACCGATATTGATCGTCCAGGCACGAACTTCTTTAACTCCGGCGGTGAAATAGGTTTGTTGTTTCAGTAATTTATAAGCGGCACGAATAAGCTTTGCAGAGCCCGGCTCATCAAGACCGATGTCCTGTAAGAACATCTGGCGCTCTTCATAATCGTCGAGTTCGTTAATGTCTGCTTCAGTACCTACCGCAAGTACCAGAACTTCAGCATTTTCATCTTTTACTGCTTCACGTACCTGCTCCACGTAAGCGTTTCCGCTTACCGCAGAATTTTCGTCTACATTACATACATACATTACCGGTTTATCGGTGATAAACTGCAATGGCTTTACATAATCGGCGTAGTCGTCTTCAGAAAACTCCAGCGCGCGTATAGATTTACCCTGCTCCAGACCTTGTTTAATTTGTACCAAAACAGCCTCTTCTTTTTGAGCTTCTTTATTTCCGGTACGGGATGCTTTTTTTACTTTTTCCAGCTTTTTTTCGACTGTTTCGAGATCTTTCAGCTGCAACTCAATATCAATAGTTTCTTTATCACGCACCGGATTCACGCTGTTATCAACGTGCACAATATTGTCATTATCAAAGCAACGCAGCACGTGCAGGATCGCGTCGGTTTCGCGAATGTTTGCCAAAAACTGATTCCCTAGTCCTTCTCCTTTACTCGCTCCTTTTACTAAACCGGCAATATCAACGATGTCTACAGTTGCAGGAACCACGCGTTCAGGTTTAACCAGTTCTTCCAGTTTAGAAAGTCGCGGATCGGGAACATTCACAACGCCTACGTTAGGCTCAATGGTACAAAACGGAAAGTTGGCACTTTGCGCTTTGGCATTAGATAAACAATTAAAAAGTGTTGATTTCCCTACGTTGGGCAATCCTACGATACCTGCTTTCATGTCGCTCGATTTTTGAGCGGCAAATATAGGAAGCTTCTTTAAAACTAGCTCCTATAAATACAAATAGTGTAAACAGGGGTTTTAAGAGTTTAATTTGGGTTTTTAATTTTTATAATACCTGTTTTTTAACTCCTTTTCGTCAACCTAAAATTGATTCAGGTTTTCATTTGTGTTTAGTTTAGCGTGCAATGCGATTCTGAAATAAATTCAGAATGACAATTTTCTACAAATTTTAAATACGGGCATAAAAAAAGCCCGGTTTTGCCGGGCTTTTTAAAATTTTAATCACAATCTTATTTGTGGTGCATAAAGGCTTGTTTGCCTAAAAGCTCTTCTTCAGATTCTACGTGATCCTCATCAGGCACACAACAGTCTACAGGACATACTGCCGCACATTGAGGCTCTTCGTGAAAGCCCATACACTCCGTACACTTATCAGGTGCTATGTAATAGACTTCGTCGCTTATAGGCTCCTGCGCTTCTTCTGCATCTACTTCCTTTCCGTTAGGTAACACTACGTTGCCTTCCAGATCAGTCCCATCTGCATAACGCCAGTCATCTGCTCCTTCATAGATAGCCGTATTGGGGCATTCCGGCTCGCAAGCTCCACAGTTAATGCATTCATCAGTTATTATAATTGCCATAGTATAATCGTTTTCTAATGTGTAATTTTGACGCCTAAAGGCACTCTAAAAAAGGATTTTTTATAATCCTACTTAATAAATAGGCTTTAAGTCTTTTTTCGGTGTGTAAAATTAAGACCTGAGTATAACTCTACCAAACCATTTATGGATTTAAAACAAAGAATTACCGCATTCGCAAAGCTTGGTCAATTTTTAACTGATTTTCTTTCAAAGAGCCAAAAAACCGAACTTCAGCTAACTGACTTTGAAAAGTTAACCGAAGAATTTGAAGCGGTAATCCAGACCGCTTACCGTCAAAATGCGTGGTTTACACCAGAACACATTAAGATGGCGCTGCACTCGTGGTCCGAAGCTATACAACAAACATCTTTAGAAAACTGGCTTGACGATTATACGATTGTTAACGAAGAACCTAAGACTATTGCAGTGATTATGGCGGGTAATTTACCTTTGGTAGGCTTTCATGATTTTTTAAGTGTGCTGGTAACCGGGCATAAACTTTTAGCGAAACTATCAAGCGACGATAAGTTATTGCTACCCTTTCTGGCAAAAGTATTAACCCGACTGGAACCTGAGTTTAAAGATGCTATAACTTTCACCGAAGAGCGCCTTACTGATTTTGATGCGGTAATTGCTACGGGTAGCAACAATACCGCTCGTTATTTTGAGTACTACTTTAAAAACAAGCCCAATATCATACGCAAAAACCGAAATGCCCTGGCCGTACTTACCGGTAATGAAACGCACGAGCAACTGGTAGCATTGGGCACTGATATCTTTGGGTATTTTGGGATGGGATGCCGCAGTGTTTCTAAACTTTTTGTACCAAATGATTATAACTTCGATGCCTTTTTTAAAGCGATGTTTGAACATAAAGAAGTTATCAATCATCACAAATATGCCAACAACTACGATTATAACAAAGCGGTGTATTTAATGAGCCTCTTCCCTATTCTGGACAATGAATTTATGATTTTAAAAGAGGATGAAAACTTCTCCTCTCCTATTTCGGTGGTATTTTATGAAAATTATGATTCTGCTGAAAAACTCAAGAGCATTCTGGATTCAAAAAGTGAACAAATTCAATGCATAGTAGCATCAGGTTTTGATGAGAATGAAATCGCTTTTGGGCAGGCTCAACATCCCAAACTTTACGATTATGCAGATGGTGTCGATACCGTTGCATTTTTATTAAAATTATAAGGGAATATCCACTATAATTTATCGATTTATTAGACCTATTTGATGTGCTTTTCCACATCTTTGCATGGCTTTTTAAAACGATACGCATCTGTACAGATTCCTATGTAAATTCTTACGTATTGTGCTAAGAAAGCCGTAATTTTTCGACCTTAAAATTCTTGTTAAGCAGACCAAATAATCAACATATTCAACTCATGAAAAAACATAATTTCAGTGCCGGACCAAGCATTCTTCCACAAGAAGTACTTAAACAGGCCTCTGACGCAGTATTAAATTTTAATAATCTAGGTCTTTCCCTTCTGGAGATTTCACACCGCAGTAAGGATTTTGTCGATGTGATGGAGGAAGCACGTGAACTTGCTCTTGAACTTCTGGGTCTTGAAGGTAAAGGTTATAAAGCGCTCTTTCTTCAGGGAGGTGCCAGCACGCAATTTGTAATGGCTGCCTATAACCTACTTGAGAACAAAGCCGGATATTTAAACACCGGTACCTGGAGTGATAAAGCAATTAAAGAAGCAAAAATTTTTGGCGAAGTCGTAGAAGTTGCCAGTTCTAAGGATAAAAACTTCAACTACATCCCTAAAAACTACAGCGTCCCTTCAGGTCTTGATTACCTTCACGTTACTACCAACAACACGATTTTTGGTACGCAATTGAAAGAAGTACCTCAAACCGATGCTCCGCTCGTAGCCGATATGAGTAGTGATATCTTTTCACGTGCTATCGATTTTTCAAAATTTGGAATTATCTATGCGGGAGCTCAAAAAAATATGGGTCCTGCAGGAACCACACTTGTAGTAGTTAAAGAAGATATCCTGGGTAAAGTAACCCGTCAGATTCCAAATATTTTGAGTTATGAGCAACATATTTCTAAAGGAAGTATGTACAATACTCCACCGGTATTTGCAGTGTATACCTCACTATTAACTATGCGTTGGTTAAAGGGTAAAGGCGGAATCAGTGCAATTGAAGAAGAAAATGAGAAAAAAGCAACGCTCATTTATTCTGAAATTGATCTTAACCCCTTATTCACCGGTTTTGCTGAAAAAGAAGATCGTTCTATGATGAACGCAACTTTTAACCTTACAGAAGATAACCTCAAAGAAACCTTTGACGCGATGGTTAAAGAAGCCGGCATTAGTGGTGTAAATGGGCACCGTAGTGTAGGGGGTTACCGCGCATCTATGTATAACGCACTCCCCTTAAAGAGTGTAGGTACACTGGTAGATGTAATGAGTGAACTGGAGCGTAAGGCTTAAAATCAAAAACTAAATTTCAAATAGTAAAACATGAAAGTTTTAGCAAATGATGGTATTTCTCAAACAGGTGTAGATGCTTTAGAAGCAGCCGGTTTTGAGGTGATTACTACAAAAGTTGCTCAGGAGCAACTTGAAAACTATATTAACGAACATGAAATCGATGCACTTTTAGTGCGCAGTGCGACTAAAGTGCGTAAAGATTTAATCGACGCCTGCCCTAACCTAAAGCTTATAGGACGTGGTGGTGTTGGTATGGATAATATTGATGTTCAATACGCTAAAGACAAAGGCTTACACGTGATCAACACGCCGGCTTCTTCTTCAGCATCTGTGGCAGAATTGGTTTTTGCACATTTATATGGTGGCGTACGTTTCTTATACGATTCAAACCGAAATATGCCTTTAGAGGGTGAATCTAAATTCGGGGAACTTAAAAAAGCTTATGCTAAAGGTGTTGAGCTACGCGGAAAGACTTTAGGTGTAATTGGTTTTGGCCGTATTGGTCAGGCAACAGCTAAAGTTGCTTTAGGCGCCGGGATGAAAGTGATTTATTCAGATCCGTATATGGAAAAAGCCGAAGTAACATTAGACTTTTTTGACGGTCAGGAAGTGAGCTTTAAATTTGAGAGTCAGTCCAAAGATGATGTGCTTAAAGAAGCTGATTTCATCACCCTGCACGTTCCTGCACAGAAAGAGTATGTAATTGGCAAAGCCGAATTGGAAAAAATGAAAGACGGAGCTGCTCTTGTTAATGCAGCACGAGGTGGTGTAGTTGACGAAGTAGCATTAATTGATGCGCTTGATAGCGGTAAGCTTGCATTTGCAGCACTTGATGTATTTGAAAGCGAACCTAAACCAGAAATTAAAATTCTGATGCATCCTAAAATTTCACTGTCTCCGCACATTGGTGCTGCGACTGGTGAAGCTCAGGATCGTATTGGTACCGAACTTGCAGACCAAATTTCAACCTTGTTGAAATAATAGAACTGTAAATGAATTAAAAAGCTGAAACCTATTCGGTTTCAGCTTTTTTTATGCGCTATATTAACACGTTTTTAATATTTCTAAAAGAGACGTATATTTAACATCTAACTAAACTCAACGCAAAAATGGCAGGCCTATTAGATTTATTAAATAGTGATTTAGGGAAGCAACTTATAAGCGGTGCAAGTGCACAAACAGGTGCTTCAGAAAGTAAAACAGCTGATGTATTGAGTATGGCAATGCCCGTACTTTTAGGTGCAATGAAAAAAAACGCTTCCACTCAGGAAGGAGCTTCCGGTCTTATGGGAGCTTTGAGTGAAAAACACGACGGCAGCATTCTTGATAATTTAGGTAGTATTCTAGGCGGTGGTAGTGTAGATCAGGATGTAATGCAGGACGGTGCCGGAATTTTAGGCCACGTTCTTGGCGGAAAACAACCCGTAGTGGAAAATGCGTTGAGCCAAAAATCAGGACTTGACGCAGGTACAGTTGCACAAATATTAAAAATTGCAGCTCCTATCCTTCTCGGAGTGATCGGGAAACAAACCAAACAAAATGATGTACACGACTCAGACGGACTAACCGGAATCCTGGGAAGTATGCTGGGAGGCCAACCTCAGGAAAATCAAAGCCTAATCGAAAAACTAATAGATGCTGACGGTGATGGAAGCGTACTTGATGACGTAGCAGATATGGTTCTTGGATCTAATAAGAAAAAAGGAGGCCTTGGGGGTATGCTGGGCGGCTTGTTCGGAAAATAAGAATTTTACTAATTAAATTTATCAAGCCGCTTTTAGCGGCTTTTTTTACGTCCTGAATTTGGCCTGAGTTTTGTACATTTAAAAGAAAAAATTATGAGAACCTTTATATACTTCCTTATAGCAGCAGCATTTCTGTACAGCTGCGCCAGTACTCAAAATGACAAAAAGATGGGTACTTCAGACCCTGTTGCTACAGCAAATGACACCGTACGTATTGCAAACGACAGTCTGGAATATGAAATCATTATTATTGAGCCCGGCTTTAATACGTTTCTCAATTCTATTGCGCGACCAGAAGGTTACTACTCCCAGTCTTACTTAGAAAATAAAAATCAGTTTTTGGTAACCGAATACAACCAGCGGGTTCAGCAACCTTTTCGCTTTGACCCCAATCTCTATCCTCTGCAAATTGATTACAACAGTCAGATTGATTACGGTTATGAGGTAAATTACAAACTGTACAATTACTTTGTGTATTTCGCCAGACAATATAATCAGCGATTTAGTGTTCCCACCCGTATCTAAATAAATTCCTGTTTTTTTCTTATGTGGAATGGTATATTTGCCGCGTGAAAAAATTCAAAGAAAACTGGGAAATTACTCAAAACTGGCAGCTCATCTATCCCGTACTGGGCGTTTTGCTTACTTTTGGTTTTGCATTGCTTATCGCAAGTAGGTTTGATGGCTTTTTAGAAAGTAAACCCATGCAACAATTCATTTTTACCGGAATTGCAAGTCTAATCCTGACTTATGTTTTTATAGCCGTAAGTCTGTTTTGCTTTAGAAAGCTAAAAAATCGTTGGGATTTACAGTTTCGCTGGCAATTTATTGCGGTATTTATGGTATTTGCCATTACAGGCTCAACCGCCGGAAAAATCTCCAGCCCGGTAATGAATCTAATTGGTTTGGGGAAAGAGGATATCTCAGGCTTTCTTTATTGGCCACTTCGCATTCTTATTATTTTCCCGCTATACCAAATTCTACTTTTAATCGTAGCCTGGATTTTTGGACAGTATGCATTCTTTTATCAATTTGAGAAGAAAATGCTTTCTCGCTTTGGATTGGGGTTTATGTTTAAAGATTAAATAGGTTTTAGACAGTATTTCGGCATTACTCAGCATTCAAGCTTGAAATGACGACCGTCGGTTTTGCTTTTTGAAGTTTATCCATAAGAAATTAAAATAGAGTAGATGCGATTTCTCGACTGCGCTCGAAATGACACTCTTCCTAGTTTAAAGATTGAAATAGAAAAAACAACTATTAACTTTTTACCTTTCACTTTCCACCTTTTACTCTTTCAGCCTTCTATATTTCGTATTTCTTGCTTTTTCTCCTGTTCCGGTTTGCTGAATAAATCCAGAAACGCCTGACCTAAAAATTCGATGATCACTCCTGCGGTGAGTCCTTCATAACCCGTGTGGTTTATAGCAATGTCCGCTGCCCTTCCGTGGATGTAGGATCCAAAAATCGCTGCCGTCAACGCATCGTAACCCTGTGCGATAAGTCCGGTAATAATTCCGGTTAAGACGTCGCCGCTTCCGCCGGTAGCCATTCCCGGGTTTCCGCTATTGTTTACGTAGTAATTTCCGTCAAAAACCACAATGGTATGTGCATCTTTACAGACCAAAACACAGTTGTATTTCTTCGAAAAAGCTTCCGCTTTCTCCAGTTTCTCAAAATCATCCTTCCACTCCCCGATCAAACGCTCCAGTTCTTTAGGATGTGGTGTGAGTACTGAATATTTTGGTAAATATTTTAAAAGTGCCTGGTTTTTAGCCAGCATATTCAAGGCATCTGCATCCAGAACCAGGGGTGTTTTATTTGCTTTTAAAAAGGTTTCAAAGGCATTTTGGGTGGGCTTTTCGGTTCCCAATCCCGGTCCGATACCAATAACATCAGGTTCCAGATCAAATTTGAGTTCCTCGAGATAATGCCCATCGTGCCGGTCTGTAACGACCATCACTTCCGGAACCGAGTTCTGTAAAACAGGAAGTCCCTGTCGCGTAGCATAAGCTGTCACCAGGCCTGCACCACTACTCAGGCAGGCTTTGCTACAGAGAACTGCAGCTCCCATTTTACCGTAACTTCCTGCAACGATGAGCGCGTGCCCGTAGGTACCTTTATGACTGAATTTCTGTCGTGGCCGGTACATCTGTTGTGCTTCCGTTTTGCCGATGAGTTGCGCTTTGGTCTTAACCGTATTCAGATAATTTCGATCTAAACCAATATCTAAAACTTCCCAATTGTTGATGTATTTTCCGCTTTGCGGAAGAAAAAAGACCAGTTTTGGCGTTTGAAAGGTCAATACCACGGTGGGTCGCACGACTTCACCTTCAGGCAAAATACGATCAACCGCCATCCCTGAAGGCACGTCGATCGATAAGGTGTAGGCTCCGCTAGCGTTTATCTTTTTAAACAATTGCTGCACCCAGCCATCTGCCGGACGGTTTATTCCAATACCAAAAATGCAATCCACAACTAAATCTTCAGGTGCAATCTCCGGGAAATCTTCAGCAGATTTCAAAACCTCTGGCCATTTTTTGGTCATCCCTTTTAGAGCTTCTAACGCCAGCAAAAAATCCTTGCTCCGGTGCTCGCTGTAATTCAAAATATAAACTGAAACTGTATAATTATGTTCTATCAGGTTACGGGCGATGACCAGACCATCTCCCCCATTATTACCAATCCCGCAAAAAATCTTAATGTTTACCGGCTGTCCCTGTAAACGCTGGTGTAAATAATGAAAGGCATAACCTCCGGCACGCTCCATCAAATTAATTGATGGAATATCTTCAGATTTAACCGTAGCCTGGTCGGCTTCATAGACTTGATCTTTGCTAAGAATTTTCATGGAAAAGGATAATGTTTAGAATATTCGTAAGGAATAGCGGCAAGTTGATGTTTAATTGTTGATTTTTCGGTTTAAAACAGGATCGTTGATAAATCCCTAAAAATGCCGCTTTTAGCTTGTGCTTCCCTGTAAAAATAATACTTTTGACAGCAACAGTTAAGTATCAATGAAAGCAATTAACACAACGTTTACTTCAATTATCGCGACCACAGGTCTTGCGATTGCTTTCATTATTATTACCCCTTTGGGGTATTGTATAAACATATAACTTCGCAACTGCTCGTGTTTACACGAAAACAACTCATTTTTAAAACCTTTCAAACACAAAACCCATGCGTGTTTTAAAATTTGGCGGTACTTCTGTAGGAAGCGTCGCAAACATAAATCAAGTCATCAACATTGTTTCTAACGAAGCTAAACAGGATCGTATTACGGTCGTGGTTTCTGCTCTGGGCGGCATTACCGATTTGCTGATGCAGTGCGGTATACAAGCCAGCACCAAAGAAGATTACGCACCTATCTTCAACGAAATCGAAGCTAAACATCTCGAGTTTGTAAAGGCATTGGTTCCTGACGATAGCGATGCTATAAACGAAATTCAGGGATTGCTTGACGATCTCAACTCCCTGCTTAATGGGATTTACCTCATTAACGAGCTTTCTCCAAAAACAGTTGATAAGCTTTTAGCCTACGGCGAAATTTTATCCTCCTCAATTATCGCACGTGCGATGTATGCCAAAGGTCTGGATGCAGCGCGTAAAGACAGTCGGGATTTAATTACCACCAATGACAAGCATACTAAAGCAGGTGTAAATTACAAAGTAACCAACAGTCAGCTGGAATATTATTTCGCAAAGGCGAAACAACAAATTACCGTTTTACCCGGATTTATTGCCAGTTCTGCAAATGGAGAAACAACGACTTTAGGTCGGGGCGGTTCTGATTTTACTGCTGCAATTGTTGCTGCGGCTCTAGATGTAGATCAGGTAGAAATCTATACCGATGTAAGCGGAATGTATACTGCTAATCCCAAACTGGTAAAACAGGCAAAACCTATTGAAAGCATTTCCTATCACGAGGCGATGGAACTTTCGCATTTTGGAGCCAAAGTGTTATATCCCCCCACGATTGTTCCGGTAATGAGCAAAAACATCCCCATCCGCATTAAAAACACCATGGCTCCCGAAGATGCAGGAACATTAATCCACAATCAGGAAGGTGTAAGCGAAAACCCGATAAAAGGCTTGAGTAACATCAGCAATATTGCACTGCTTACACTTGAAGGCGGCGGAATGGTAGGTATCCCCGGAATCAGCAAGCGTCTTTTTGAAACCTTAAGCAATCAGGGCATCAATATCATTTTGATTACACAGGCCAGTAGCGAACACAGCATCTGTCTGGGTGTTATGGAAGAAGATGCCGGTAAAGCCAAGAATGCGATTGACGAGGAGTTTGAGTATGAGATTTCACTAAATAAAATTGATCCGTTAAATCTTGAAATTGGTTTGAGCATCATCGCTCTAGTAGGCGACCAGATGAAAAGTCATCAGGGCATCAGCGGGAAGATGTTTAGTACTTTAGGTAAAAACAACGTAAACATTCGCGCTATCGCACAGGGAGCAAGTGAGAAGAACATCTCTGCGGTTATCGCTCAAAAAGACGTTAAAAAGGCTTTAAACAGTCTTCACGAGCGTTTCTTTGAAGCGCAACGCAAGCAGCTTAACCTGTTTATTACGGGTGTAGGTAATGTGGGCGAAAAATTGCTGAACCAGATTAACCAGCAACAGGACTATCTCAAGAAGCACCTCAATATCAATATGCGCGTTTTAGGCCTGAGCAACAGCCGAAAAATGCATATTGATGAAAACGGTATCGACCTCAATAACTGGAAAGAAGCGTTGGAAGGCGGGGAATCTGCAACTCTAGATGGTTTTCATGAGGCTGTGGTCAACCAGAATCAACGTAACAGTATTTTTGTAGACATCACGGCAAATGCAGATGTTGCCGATATGTACGGCAAATACCTGAAGCAAAGTGTTGCTGTTGTGGCCTGTAATAAAATTGCAGCTTCTTCAGATTATGCCAAATACAGTGAACTGAAACGCCTGAGCAAAGCGTATAACGCTCCGCTTTTGTTTGAAACAAACGTAGGCGCGGGACTACCCATCATCGACACGCTTAATAACCTGATTGCTTCAGGAGACCGCGTAAACCGCATTCAGGCGGTGCTTTCCGGAAGTTTGAATTTTGTCTTCAATAATTTTAAATCAGGCGAAAGTTTCCACGATGTAGTGCAGGCCGCAAAGGCTGAAGGTTTTACAGAACCTGATCCACGTATCGATTTAAGCGGTGTAGATGTGGCCCGAAAGATATTGATCTTGGCACGTGAGAGCGGACTAAAAATCAATCTAGAAGATATCACCAACGAGCCTTTCCTTACTGATAAAAACCTGAATAGTAGCGATGTGCCTCATTTCTTTGAAACTCTTAAAGAAGATGCTGCACATTTTGAAAAACTGGTTGCAGATGCCGAAGCCAAGAATCACCGCCTCAAGTACGTGGCGCAATTGGACAACGGTAAAGCCAGCGTAGGCTTGCAAAGCGTACCCGAAGGGCATCCATTTTACGACTTGAAAGGATCAGACAATATCGTGCTGTTCTTTACAGACCGCTATCCCGAGCAACCGATGCAGATTAAAGGTGCAGGAGCCGGTGGAGATGTAACTGCTTCCGGATTGTTTGCAGACATTATCAGAACAGCAACCTTTTAAAAACTGAACTGATGAACGAAATACGGGTTTTTTCACCGGCGACGGTGGCCAATGTAAATTGCGGATTTGATGTTTTGGGCTTTGCGCTAGACGGTCTTGGTGACGAGATGGTCATACGTAAAGTTGCTGAAAAAGGCATTAAAATCACCAAAATTACCGGCGCAGAATTGCCTTATGAAGCAAAAGAAAATGTAGTTGGCGTTGCCGGTTTGGCAATGGTCGAAGCTTTAAATCTGGATTTTGGTTTTGAAATTGAGATTCATAAAAAAATCCGTTTAGGAAGTGGTGTGGGAAGCAGCGCAGCAAGTGCAGCAGGAATCGTTTTTGGCATCAATCAGTTTTTAGAAACCCCTATCAGCAATCTGGAGCTAACCGCTTTTGGAATGAAAGGAGAAGCTGTTGCAAGCGGAAATGAACACGCAGATAATGTTGCTCCGTGTCTTTACGGAGGCTTCACATTGATCACCGGATACGAACCTTTAAAAATTGTTTCGCTTCCGGTTCCTGAAGAGTTATTTGTGACCATAATTCATCCGCATATTACCATCAAAACCAAAGAGGCCCGGGAGATTTTACCCGAGCAGGTTTCGCTTAAAAATGCGATCAAACAGACCGGAAATCTGGCCGGATTAATCGCAGGATTATATGAGGCAGATTACGGTTTAATTGCATCAAGCACCCAGGATGTTTTGGTTGAACCCCATCGAAAAAATCTGATACCAGATTTTGACTTTTACAAAGAAACAGCATTAAAAAATGGCGGTTTAGCGTTTGGAATTAGCGGCTCCGGACCTTCAATGTTTACCTTAAGTAAAGGATTGCAAAATGCTGGTTTAGTTGAATTTGAATTAAAAAAGGCGCTGAAAGAAAAAAATATGAAGAGTGAGAGTTACGTCTCTCGGGTTTCAAAGCACGGAAATAGAATTTTAGAACAAAAATAATCGGTAAAATCGTCTGATTCGGAAATATTCCTAGTTGTAGGAAAAGTGAATTTTCAGAAAAAATTACCGCACGAATACCATAAGAATATGAACTATTACAGTTTAAACGGAAAGGCCCCGGAAGTAGGTTTAGAGGAAGCAGTTGTACGAGGAATTGCTCCGGATAAAGGCTTGTATTTTCCGGAAGAAATCAAACCCCTTCCAGCCTCATTTTTTGAGAATATTGAAGAGCTTTCAAACAACGAAATTGCCTTTCAGGCGATCCATCAATTTGTAGATGGCGTCATCCCGGATGCAGATCTAAAAGACATCATCGCCGATGTACTTTCTTTTGATTTTCCGGTTGTCGAACTGGAAGAAAACATCGCAACCCTTGAATTATTTCACGGCCCAACAATGGCTTTTAAAGATGTTGGTGCGCGTTTTATGGCACGTTGCCTTGGGTACTTTTCAGCTCAAAAAGAGACTAAAGAACCGGTTACGGTTTTGGTGGCTACCAGTGGAGATACCGGCGGCGCTGTTGCACGCGGTTTTTTAAATGTTGACGGTGTAGATGTTGTGATCCTCTACCCTACCGGAAAAGTAAGTGACATTCAGGAAAAACAATTGACGACACTTGGTGCAAATATTAAAGCCCTGGAAGTTGATGGTGTTTTTGATGATTGCCAGGCTATGGTAAAAACCGCCTTTTTGGATGAAGAAATCACTTCAAAACGCAAGTTGACCTCAGCCAATTCGATCAATATCGCGCGTTGGTTGCCGCAGTTATTTTACTTCTTATTTGCTTACAAACAGGCAAAATCTAAAGGGAAAGAACTGGTATTTTCAGTGCCAAGCGGAAACTTTGGAAACATTTGTGCCGGTATGGTTGCTCACAAATTAGGGATGCCGGTAAAGCATTTTGTAGCTTCTGTAAACCGAAATGATATCGTACCTGAGTTTCTAAAAACCGGTGTTTACAAACCAAAACCTTCAGTAGCAACGATAAGCAACGCGATGGATGTAGGTGATCCGTCTAACTTTATTCGTATTCAAAAACTCTTTAATAACGATCTGGAAGCCCTTTCGCAGAAATTATCATCGTTCTCTTACGACGATGAGCAGACTAAAGAGGCGATGCAGCACATCTATAAAAAAACCGGGTACGTTGCAGATCCGCACGGTGCAGTGGGTTATTTAGGACTTAAAAACTACCTCAAAGACCATCCTGATGCCTACGGAATCTTCTTAGAAACCGCGCATCCTGTGAAGTTTTTACCGGTGGTTAATCCGGTTATTGACGCAGAAATTGCGATTCCACCGCAAATTGAAGAAGTTATGCATAAGGAAAAGCAAGCTACGGCCATTAAAAACTACGAAGAATTTAAGTCTTTTTTGTTGGGCTAGTCTCCCTCGTTTTAAATGCAGTTTTGATACATTTGTGCTCTTAAAAAATCACAGATGAAATCTACTGCACTTACTAAAATACACGAGAGTCTTGGAGCTAAAATGGTTCCGTTTGCCGGTTACAATATGCCTGTTTCTTATGAAGGTGTAAATGCCGAACACGAAACGGTACGCAATGGCGTTGGGGTTTTCGATGTATCCCATATGGGCGAGTTTCTGGCCATTGGGGAGAAAGCACTCGATTTGCTTCAAAAGGTGTGCAGCAACGATATTTCTAAGCTAAAAGTCGGCGGAGCGCAGTATAACTGTTTACCCAATAATGATGGAGGAATCGTAGATGATTTGATCGTATACCGCATTCGCGAAAATGAATACCTTCTGGTTGTAAACGCTTCAAACATTGAAAAAGACTGGGAATGGATCAGCAGCCATAACGACTTTGGCGTTGAACTGAAAAATATTTCAGACAACTTCTCACTTTTGGCTATTCAGGGTCCAAAAGCCATTGAAGCGATGCAGTCACTAACTGATACGGATCTTTCAGCTATTAAATTCTACAATTTTGAAGTAGCTCCTTTCGCAGGTATAGACCACGTGATCATTAGTGCAACCGGTTATACCGGAAGTGGTGGATTTGAGATTTATTGCCATAACGAATATGCCGAGCAACTCTGGGAAAAAGTATTTGAAGCCGGAAAGGATTTCGGCATTAAACCCATAGGTCTTGCCGCACGCGACACCTTGCGCCTGGAGATGGGTTATTGCCTGTATGGAAATGATATTGACGACACCACGTCTCCTATTGAGGCAGGCTTGGGATGGATCACGAAGTTCACTAAAGACTTTGTTAATTCTGAAGCTTTAAAAGCCGAAAAAGAAAACGGTCCCGAACGTAAACTCGTAGGTTTTGAATTGACTGAACGCGGAATTCCCCGTCACGGTTATGAGGTCGTTGATGCCGATGGCACTGTAATTGGTGTGGTTACTTCTGGTACGATGTCTCCCTCCCTTTCGAAAGGAATTGGTTTGGGTTACGTCAAAGTAGCGTATGCAAGTCCGGATAGTGAGATTTTCATTAAAGTGCGCAACAAGAACATCCCGGCAAAAGTGGTTAAACTGCCTTTTTACAAAGGATAATTTTAAAATTACATCGCACAAACGCAATCACATAGAATCCTCATCCTGGGAGCCAGTGGCTTTCTGGGCGGCACCCTGTATAAAGAATTACACCGGTACTACGACACCTATGGCACCTACCATACCGGCAAAATCTATTCAGATAATCAGCATTTTATTCATTTTGATGTCACTCAGGATAGTATTTACGAGGTTTTAAATCAGGTACGGCCTACTTTGGTGATTTCGGCATTGCGGGGAGATTTTGAAGGTCAGGTAGAAGCACACGAAGATTTGTGTGATTTTGCCTTACGCACTGGGATTTTTGTGATTTATCTGTCTTCGGCGAATGTATTTGATGCTTTTACCAATTATCCCAGTTATGAGTTTGACAAAACGCTTTCTGAAAGCAAATACGGAAAGCTCAAAATACGTTGCGAGAATTATTTTCTGAATTTTCTGCCGGAAAGCCAGTATGCGATTATCAGATTACCAATGGTTTTTGGAGCGAATTCGCCCCGCATTCGCGAAATTAAAAATGCCATACTGCTTCACGCGCAGATTGAAGTGTTTCCACATCTCATTATGAATACCACCACAGACAAGAAGCTGGGGCAGCAAATACATTATATCATCAACCGTAACCTATCGGGTATTTTTCATTTGGGAAGTAATGACCTGATACACCATCAGGAATTTATTCAGGAGATTGTGCGTAAAATAAATCTGGATATAAAAGCGCAGTATAAACTGGTATACACTTCAAACTTTGACCGGTATTTGGCGGTCTTGCCTAAAGATAATAAGCTTCCGCAGCATCTCGCAATAACGAATGAAGAAGTATTGGCAGAATCCCAGGTATTTTAAACCGTAGTATATGAAATTTAAAAAGCCGGTGCTCTATTTGTTTCTGTTGATCCTCCAGATTCTGGCTTTAAAAGTTATTTCACAGTTTCCGCAGTTTATCGAAACCTGGTACAGCAACGGGATTTATGTGTATAGTTCCAAATTATTCCGACTTGCTTTAGGCTGGATACCGTTCTCTTTTGGGGATGTGATGTATAGCTTTCTTATTATTTACGCGATTATTTCGGTATTTAAACTCATTAAAACGCGCTTCCGTAATTTTATAGCATTCATTAGCAAATCCCTGCTTTTTGCAAACATCATTTATTTCAGTTTTCATCTCTTATGGGGCTTGAATTACTACCGCCTGCCCCTGCATCAAGCGCTTGATATCGATAAAGACTACACGACCGAAGAACTCATCAGTCTCACACAACGCCTGATTAAAGAATCGAATACGCTGCACGAGCAGCTTCAGAAAACAGACAGTCTTCCAGTAGAGTTCTCCTACTCGTTGCAGGAGGTTTTTCAAAAATCTCCGAAGGGTTACGCCCTTGTAGAAGACAATTTCCCAAAACTTGAATATTCTCCAAAAAGCATTAAAAACTCGCTTTTTAGACTTCCTCTTACGTATATGGGGTTTGGCGGATACCTGAATCCTATTACTCAAGAAGCGCAGGTAAATGGCCTGCAACCGCCTCACAGATGGCCTCTGGTGAGTTGCCACGAAGAAGCTCATCAATTAGGATTTGCTAAAGAGAATGAAGCTAATTTTATCGCGGTGATGGCAACAACAAATAATACAGACCCGTATTTTAAATACTCAGGTTATATTTTCGCCTTGCGCTATTGTTTAAGTGATGTGTATCTGCGTAATCCCGATGCCGGAGAATTGCTTGTCGCGAAAATTAGACCGGGTATTTTAGCCAATTACCGGCAATCAGCAGAATTCTGGTTGAAGTATCAGAATCCGCTTGAGCCCATTCTTGCTGAATTCTATGGGAGCTATCTTAGGGCCAATAACCAACCCGGTGGTATGATGAGTTACAATTATGTAGTTGCGCTGCTGGTGAATTATTTTAAAAGTAAAAGCGAATTGCCTTAAAAATAAAGACGGGGATACCTTTTATGGTATCCCCGCTCTATCAAAAAACCATTCCTGATTTTTCTAAAAAAGTAATTGAATTAGTTACTCTGTGTTACCGTAGAAGTATTGGAGTTGCCCATTTGAGTAACCATACTCATATGCGTCATTCCTGTTTGAGTAACCGTGCTCATATTTAACATACCATCTTGCAGAACGGTGCTATTGTGACCATCACCAGACTGACCAACAAGACTCACGTTATTATCTCCAGATTGATCTACATCTGAGGTATTTGAATCTCCATTTTGACGCACTTCACTTCTATTATCATCACCTGTTTGATCTACAGTAGATGTATGATTATCATCAAATTGAGCAGTAAAACTATAGTTTCGATCTCCTGTTTGTGCTACAGCACTGTTGTTGAAATCTGACCCATCTCCTGCTGGTGTGTATTGATCTGTACCGTTCCAGTTATTATTTCCTGTTTGAGTAACCGAACTTACGTTATTATCACTAGATGCAGTAATTGCATCAAAAGGAGCTCCTTGATAATTATATGAAAAATTACCATTACCTGTTTGAATCACGTCGCTATCATTATTAGTACCATACTGCCAAACATTAGAACCATTGGAGTTACCCTGTTGTAAGGTGAAAGCATCATTCAAATCTCCTACCTGAGTAATAGTAGACTGGCTGTCATTACTTCCTCCACCTATTAATCTCCCATATTGATCGGTGTGGGCATAATTATTGTTTCCTGTTTGAATTGTAGCAGAAGTATTTCTATCGCCGGTAACACCCTGATGCGTGTATTGCTCGTTATCAATACCAGTTTGAACAACTGTACTCAGGTTGTCATTCCCCCGCTGATCTACATCAGAAAAGTTAGAATCCCCATTTTGTAAAACACTACTGCTATTGGTATTTCCTAATTGATAAGTATAAGAAGTATTCTCATCACCTAACTGATCAGTATCAGAAAAATTGGTATCACCTTCTTGAAGTAAGTCACCTAAATTATTATTACCCTGCTGTTCTATTGAACCGGTGTTAGCATTACCATTCTGACGTATACCAGCAGTGTTGTCATTACCCAACTGGAGTATGCCCCAATTTAAGAAAGTTTGAAGTGTCGCAATATTGTCATCACCTACTTGTGTGATGCTTGCTGTGTTATCATCTCCTCTCTGGTAGGTTGCAGTACCGTTGTTGTTACCTGTTACAGTGGTTGTTGACAAGTTATCTGAGCCCTGTTGTAAAGTTCCCCAGGTATTTCTAGGAGGTCCAGCCCAGTTGTCATTACCTGACTGTGATGCTGTCGACACATTATTAGTTCCTTGTTGAGTAGTAACATACGAGTTACGCTCACCAGTTTGAGCTATAACAGAGCTTTGATCGGTACCGTCCTGATCAGTAATCGCCCTGTTTTCGACCCCTGCTTGAGCAACATCAGAACCATTATCATCTCCATCCTGATCAACATCTGAGTTGTTCATAGATCCGGATTGGGCCACGGTAGATCCATTTCCGTTACCGTTTTGGTCTACCGTACTTACATTACTTTGTGCAGATAAAGCCGCTCCAACAAGAAGGGCCGATGCACATAAAATCATTTTTTTCATAAGAAAAGAGTTTAATTAATACTATATAATTGGTTAATAAATACATATTCGGGTAAGCAAACCGACCATACGCAATCGATATCGTATGTTAGGTAGAGAAAAAATGAAATTCTTAAATTTTCCCAAAAACATAAACTCAATGCGCTTTTTTTCAGATAGTTAAATGTAGTTTAAAAATTCGTTGGAAAGAGACTTACTAGCGCAACCCGATTAATAAGAATACGATTTGTAATCTTAATCATATGATCTAATCAATAATTGAGGATATGAATAAGGATTTGATCGGCTAAATACATTTTAAGCAACAGGGTATAGAAATAAAATTAAAAAAAAGGGGGAAAACACCCCCCTAGTATTCTTGAATTAGAACTGCCAAATGAATCTTTATTGAACTTTTTTAGTGTAAAGCGATACGAAACAACCATATTTAAGAAAGGTTTGCTCAAACAAAAATCTGTGCAACACCTCATGTTGCACTTGTGACTAATATCTTGAAATTATGAGAGTTATATCTAATAAATAACTAAAGCTCATTACACAAAAATAAAAACGGGGACACCATAAAGGTATCCCCGCTATCAAAAAACCATTCTCGATTTTTCTGAAAAAAGAAATTTGAATTAGTTGCTTTGGGTTACCATTGAAGTGTTAGAGCTACCAACTTGAGTAACCATACTCATGTGTGTCGTTCCGGTTTGAGAAACCGTACTCATATTCATCGTACCGTTTTGAAGAACAGTGCTCATATTCATAGTACCATCCTGGCTAACGCTGCTTGAGTTTCCATCTCCTAATTGATCTACATCAGAATCGTTTTGAGTTCCTAGCTGAGAAACAGAGCTAGAGTTGCCATCACCAAATTGATACGTATCAGCCTGGTTTTGACCTCCATTTTGGTAGGTAGACCCGCTGTTTCCATTACCTTCCTGAAGTAAATCAGAGTTGTTATTGTCTCCTCTTTGCTCAGTTCCATATGATAGAGGTGATAATCCATTCGCGATGTTTCCATCTCCATATTGTCTTATTGTTGAGGTATTATCATCTCCCCACTGTAAAGTTCCACTATTATTGTCATTTCCCTGTTGATCATTAATAGCATCATTGTTATTTCCTAGCTGGTTAATACCCCAATTTAAGCTGGCACCCCCTCCTAAGTTACGGTCACCAAATTGATAGGATTTTGCAAAGTTATTGTCTCCCGTTTGATCAATATCGAAATCATTAGCATTACCCTGTTGCTCTATAGAACCGGTGTTAGCATCTCCAATTTGAGTAATCTCAGCAGCATTGTCATCACCATTTTGCTGAATACCCCAATTCAAACTGGTTTGACTAATGGCAATGTTATTGTCTCCTACCTGAGAAATTGATGCAGTGTTATTATCTCCAGTCTGTAGTGTCGCAGTACCATTGCTATTTCCCTCTACAGTTGTGGTAGACATGTTATCATTTCCAGATTGGTATGTTCCCCAAGTGGTCGTTGGAGGTCCGGCATAGTTATCATTTCCTGTCTGTGAAGCTTCTGAAGAGTTGCCAGTACCAAATTGGGTTGTACGATAGGTGTTTCTCTCACCGGATTGATCAATAGAAGAACTTTGACTTCCACCATCCTGATAAGTAATCGCGTTGTTTGTAGCTCCTGACTGATCTACATCGGCATCGTTTGACGTGCCCATCTGATCAACATCTGAATTGTTTACAGTACCTACCTGACTCACAGTTGCACTGTGACCTGATCCTGACTGATTAACATCACTGGTGTTGGACTGTGCATAAATCATAGCACCGCACATGAGTGCGCCAACTGTAAAAATCATTTTTTTCATAATAAAAGTGTTTAATTAATAAAATATAATTGGTTAATAAATACATATTGATAAAACCATCGCTTATATGCAATCGTTGTAGTATAACTCTAAATAAAAAATTGAACTCTTAAATACATTTTAAAACAATCGTTTAAAACGCTTCTTTTCAGATAGTTAAATGTACTAAATAAGATGAATGAAAAAATAGTTGTCAAGCTCCTAAGGACCACTCAGAAGTTGATTTGTACTAATCACAATCAAATTATGTAAGTAAATTATGATGTAAATAATTTTTTTTTCGTCGAAGTTCAATCTGACAAAATGAAGAAGGGAAAAACTATATAAAAAAAGGGGAAAAATACCCTCTCAACTTTTTGAGAATTTCGTCTTAAAACAAGCTTTATTTTATGAAAATCGTTTTTAGAAAGGATTATAAAAGGCTAAAAAATAACATCCTAATCAATTTATGAGCATAATTAGTTAATTTTTAGCAGCGTAAATTCATAAAAATTGAATTTGATTCTTATATATTAGCCTGTTAAAATTGTTTCTTATAGAACATCGTCAGATGTATATTTTGCAAGAGATTCCAATGAACGATGCAAATCGTTAAAGATTTCTTAAACAATCTTAATTTTTCATAAAGAAACTTCATATCAGCTAAATTTAGACAAAGTCAAATTTTAGCTAACTATGAATAAAAAACTATTCCTCTCCGGATGGTTATTTCTGCTGAGTTTAACACTCGCTGCCCAGGAATACTTCCCGGTAAATGACGGCGTCAAGACGGTCAATTCTAATTACACAATCTTTAAAAACGCTACCCTGCATCCCACCCCCGGAAAAACCATCTCTGGCGGAAGTATGCTGATTAAAGATGGGAAAATTGTTTCCGTAGGTAAATCGGTAAAGGAACCTGCAAATGCGGTTGTTATCGATTTAAAAGGAAAACATGTTTATCCTTCTTTTATTGAAATGTACTCCTCTTTTGGGGTAAAAACTCCTGAACGCTCGAGCGGTAGCCGCAGTGGTGAGTATGAAGCCTCACGTTCTGGATACTACTGGAATGATCATGTGCGTGCAGAAACTGACGCTCTGGCCGATTTTGATTACGACAGTAAAGCTGCTAAAGAATTGGTTGAAGCCGGCTTTGGAGCTGTAAACACCCATAAAGCAGATGCAGTCGCCAGAGGTAACGGAATCCTCGTTGCCCTGAACACCGATGGGAATACGGCAGATCGCTTAATAGACACAAAATCTGCGCAGTTTTTCTCTTTTGATAAAAGCAATCTTTCCGCACAGGCTTATCCTTCGTCTAAAATGGGTGCAACTGCACTAATTCGTCAGCTTTTTGAAGATGCAGACTGGTATGCAAAGGGAAATGTAGAAACCCGTGATCTTGCCTTAGAAGCTTTAAATGCCAATATGAATCTGCCTCAGATATTTTACGGCGAAGGTTTGTATGACGATTTACGCATCTCAAGTCTTTCTAAAGAAACTGGCGTTCCTTTTATTATAGTGGGTGGCGGTGACGAATATAAACGCATTGATGAAGTTAAAGCTACAGGTGCGCAGTATATTATTCCAGTAAACTTTCAGGATGCCTATGATGTGGAAGATCCCTATCAGGCAGATTATGTGAGCCTTAGCCAAATGCTAGAGTGGAATCAGGAGCCTACCAACCCTGCCAAAATGCAGGAAGCAGGACTTACCTTCGCAATAACAGCTCATTCGCTTAAATCTCCAGACAAGCTAATGGACATGCTTAAAAAAGCATTTAAATATGGACTGAGCAAAGAAACAGCTCTTCAGGCATTGACAACAGTTCCTGCTCAGCTTTTAGGAAAAAGTGATGAACTGGGAACCTTAAAAGAAAATGCCTGGGCAAATTTTTTGGTGACTTCTGGTGAATTGTTTGAAGATGACACCGTACTTTATGAGAATTGGGTTCAGGGAAATCAGCAGGTCATAAAAGACTCCAATGTTTTGGATATTGACGGCTCCTACGCGTTGAGCCTCGGCACTTCTACCTACGACGTGACTATATCCAAGTCAACAGAAAAACCCTCGGTGAGCGTGAAAAGTGGTGATACCAAGCTTGGCTCTAAAATCAATTACGATAACGGATGGTTAAATCTTATGTTTACCGCTGTAGATTCCGAAAGCAAAGATTATACACGTGTGGTTACCCAGGTTTCTGATGCGCAAACCTGGAGTGGCAAGGCGATTTTGCCTGACGGAAGCGAAACATCTTTTACTATGTCTAAAAAAGAAACGGATGCAACGGAAGACGAAGAGGACAAGGAAGACGAAGACAAGGAAGATGATGAGCCTTTTGTAATGCCGCTCACCTTTCCCAATATAGCTTACGGTTATGATGAAAAACCAAAGCAGGAAACTATACTTTTTAAGAATGCAACGGTCTGGACCAATGAAGATGCCGGGATCTTAGAAGAAACTGATGTATTGGTTAAAAATGGTAAAATCGCTGCGATTGGTAAAAATCTGAGTTCCGGTGGTACCAAAGTGATTGATGCAACTGGTAAACACCTGACCAGTGGTATTATTGATGAGCATTCGCATATCGCGGCTTTTTCAATTAATGAAGGTGGTCAAAACTCTTCTGCCGAAGTACGTATGAAAGACGTTGTAAATCCTGATGATATTGATATTTACAGGGATCTTGCCGGTGGTGTTACGACCATACAATTACTTCATGGTTCGGCAAACCCAATTGGCGGGCAGTCTGCTGTTATGAAACTGAAGTGGGGTTCGAGTATTGATGAAATGGTTTTAGATGACACTAAATTCATCAAGTTTGCTCTAGGTGAAAATGTGAAACAATCAAACTGGGGCAGTTACAGCCGTTTCCCCCAAACCCGCATGGGTGTACAGCAAATGTATACGGACTATTTTCAGCGTGCACGTGAATACGAGAAAGCTAAAAATAGCGGTGAGCCTTATCGTAAAGACTATGAAATGGAAACACTGGTTGAAATTCTCAACGCAGACCGTTTTATCTCATCCCACTCGTATGTGCAAAGCGAAATAAATATGCTCATGAAAGTTGCGGAAGATTTTGATTTTAGAATAAACACCTTTACACACATTCTTGAAGGTTATAAAGTAGCCGATAAAATGGCAGAGCACGGTGTTGCCGGTTCAACTTTTAGCGACTGGTGGGCATACAAATATGAGGTAAATGACGCAATACCCTACAATGCTGCAATTATGTGGAGCGAAGGTGTACTCACAGGTATTAACAGTGATGATGCAGAAATGAGCCGCAGATTGAACCAGGAAGCCGCAAAAACAATGAAATATGGCGGAGTGCCAGAAGAAGAGGCTTGGAAATTTGTTACGCTAAACCCAGCAAAAATGCTCCATCTTGATGATCGTACAGGAAGTATTAAAGAAGGTAAAGACGCTGATTTGGTGCTTTGGTCTACCTATCCCATGTCTGTAAGTGCTATTGCAGAAAAAACACTTATTGAAGGAGCTGTATATTTTGATCTCGAAAAAGACAAAGCACTTCGCGAAAGCATTCAGGAAAAGAAAAATAAACTCAGTACCCTAATGCTAAAAGATAAAAATAAAGGTCTTAAAACGCAGCCTGCCAAAAAAGAAGAAAAGCAACGTCTGGATTGTGACACCTTAGAAACACTTAATTAATTATGAAAACATTTAAAAAACTATATCTATTGTTTTTATTGCTCACAGTGAGTCTGCAGGCGCAGCAAACGCCTGCTCCTGCCTCTAGCGGTGAAATAACCCTTACAGGGGGGGTCGCGCATATTGGTAATGGTGAGGTAATTGAAAACAGCCTTATTTTTATTAAAGACGGAAAGATAACCGGTGTGTATGATGCCCTAACCACCAAGAGACCTTTACGTGGAGAAATTATAAAAATTGACGGGCAACACGTGTACCCGGGATTTATAGCCCTTGATACTACCCTAGGGCTTGTGGAAATTGCAGCAGTGCGTGCTACAGAAGATCAGGACGAAATAGGTGAATACAATCCACATATTGAAGCAATTATCGCCTATAACGCCGAATCTAAAGTGGTAGAAAGTATGCGCCCTAATGGGGTTTTACTAGCTCAAACAGTTCCTCAGGGCGGCACCATATCAGGAGAGTCATCTGTAGTTCAACTGGACGCATGGAACTGGGAAGATGCTGTAGTTAAACGCGGTGATGGTATTCACCTCAATTGGCCCAACAGCTTTAGACGTGGTCGCTGGTGGCTGGGTGAAGACCCGGGTTACAGTCCTAATAAAGACTATGCCTCTGATATTCTTGAAATTAAAGATTTCATGAAGCAGGCTCAGGCTTTTGAAGGCGATACTGAAGCGGTTATGAATTTACCTTATGCTGCTATGCAGGATGTTTTAAACGGTAATCAAAATCTGTATATACACGTGGATTCAGAAAAGGAAATTCTGGACGTCATCAAGTTCAAGAAAGACATGAATTTGAGCAAAGTTGTACTTGTAGGTGCCTATCGTGGCTATAAAGTGGCAGATGAAATAGCGAAAGCACAAATTCCCGTGATTTTAACACGTGTGCACAGCCTTCCGGGATCTGAAGATGATGACTATGATATCAGCTTTAAGATGGTAAAAGATCTTACAGATGCAGGCGTAACTGTGGCTTTAGGAAATAGTGGAGAATACTGGCAATCTCGTAATATTCCGTTTTATGCAGGGCAAACGACTGCTCACGGATTAAGCTTTGAAGAAGCGCTTCAATTAATCACTCAGAATGCCGCTATTATTTTAGGAGTTGAAGAACAACTTGGAACTCTGGAAGCCGGCAAAGACGCTACCTTATTTGTGAGCACCGGAAATGCTTTGGAAATGAAAGGAAACAACCTTACCAAGGCGATGATATCAGGACGTGAAATAAGTCTCGAAAGCCATCAAACCGAGCTTTGGAAACGTTATATGGAAAAATACCAGCGCACAGAATAATACTGAGCATTCAATTTACATCATAAAAAAAGTCCGGTTTAAAACCGGACTTTTATTTTTATAAGGCTTTTTGATTATTTACCTTCCATAGCATCTAATTGTGCTTTGTATTTATCGGCTTCAGCAGTATTACCTAACTGAATATGGATGTTATACAGAGTACGAACAGCTTCTATATTAGGCTCATCACCTGCAATCGCCTTTTCAAGATAAGGAACAGCCTCCTCATATAACTTCATACGCTCTTTCTTCAATTCATCATACTTAGCATTATCTGCTTTCGTATTTCCTAAAGAATTCATCTGTTCAATGATTTCCTTGTCTTTTCCTAACATCAAGGCAGCAATATTTAGATTAGCTGCGCCATAATTGGGATCAATTTCCAAAGCTTTGTTATAGTAACCCATAGCTTTTTCAGTATTTCCGGCTTTAGCAGCACCTACACCTAGATTAAAATACAATCCTGGATTATTAGGATCTTTAGCAATTACCTTATCCATAGCAGCCTCATATTCTTCAGTCATATCCATTTTCAGGTAAACATCAGCAGCTGAACGCAATAATGCATCATCATCAGGATTTTCTGCCAGGGCGTCCTGAATTGCAGTTACCGCTTTATCATTTTCACCTTCCTGAACATAGATCAAAGCGATATTTTTAGCGATTTCTCCCGCACGAGATTCTGTTACTGTTGTTTTAGGATCTTCGTGAGAACCTGCCTTTACAAATAAATCTCTTTGTTGTTTCGACGGAAAATTCTCGACTTTACCATCTTCCTTGTTTACTGCAGTATATTGAGTTTCTATACCCGTATAACCCATATCTTTCAATTGGTTATAATACTTAAGAGCAGTGGCATAATCCTGACCATTTACAGCATTCGATGCAGCAAAATACAGATAAGAGGTATCCTTAGGTGTTAGCGTATACAGAGTATAGAGCTTATTAGCAGCACTATCGTATTTCTCAGCATTCTGATCATCAACAGCAGAAGAAATAACAGCATTCATAGCTTGTTGCTTGAATTGTTTAGCTTCTTCTCCATATTTATCACCGTCGTTATACTCGCTAACCGTAGTGAATGCTTCCATAGCTTTTAATAGCTTGTCAGCATTTTTATTATCCTCTCCTCCAAGATATGCTCTACCTTTAACGAAGTAATAATATTCCTTTTCTTTATCGTCCATCTGACTCATCATACCAGAAACCGCTTCAATTTCGGTTTGGGCCTGGGCATAACTTCCAGATTCAACGGTTTTTTCTGCAGATTTAATTTCCTTTTTCTGCGCAAAGGTTACGGCTGTAAGGGAAAGCGCCGCAAAAACTATTGATTTAGTCTTCATTATCTACTTAATTTATATTCAACTTTAATTATTCCTCTTCATCAGAAGAAGGCTTTTCAATGTTTTGGTTCTCTACGTTTTCATCTCCTTCAGCGACAATTCCGTCTTCATCTTCAATATCATCTTCATCTTTCTTCACTTTTGTCACTGCAGCAATGGTATCTCCATTTTTCAGATTAATTAATCTAACGCCTTGTGTTGCGCGACCCATTACCCGAAGCTCAGAGACTTCCATTCTGATTGCAATACCTGATTTATTGATGATCATTAAATCATCTTCATCAGTTACGTTATTAATAGAAACTAAGCTTCCCGTCTTTTCGGTAATGGAAATAGTTTTTACTCCTTTACCTCCTCGGTTTGTTACCCGATAATCTTCAACCAGTGAACGCTTACCGTAACCATTCTCTGAAACCACAAGTACATTAGACTCAGGATCATTAACAGCTACCATTCCTATAACTTCATCATTATCATCTGCAAGAGTTATGCCACGAACCCCGGAAGCGTTTCTTCCCATTGGTCTGGTTTTCTCTTCTTCAAAGCGTATAGCCTTACCAGACTTCACTGCCAGCATCACCTGACTGTCGCCTGTAGTAAGCTTTGCAGCTAATAATTCATCACCATCTTTAATGGTTATTGCGTTGATACCGTTAGTACGAGGACGCGAATATTGCTCCAGAGAAGTTTTCTTTACCTGTCCTTTTTTGGTTGCCATAATGACATATCTGCTGTTAATGTACTCTTCATCTTTAAGATCATTAGTACATATAAACGCCTTGACTTTGTCATCTGGCTCTATAGCAATCAGATTCTGAATTGCTCTTCCTTTAGATGTTTTGCTTCCTTCTGGAATTTCAAAAACCCGCATCCAGAAACATTTTCCTTTTTGGGTAAAGAATATAAGATACTGGTGGTTAGTTCCCACAAATAGATGTTCGAGGAAATCCTCATTACGGGTTGTAGACCCTTTTTGACCCACACCTCCCCTGTTTTGGGTTTTATATTCCTGTAGAGAAGTACGTTTAATATAACCTGCATGAGAAATAGTAAGTACCACCTTCTCATCAGGAATAAGATCGGTAATGGTTACATCCCCTCCTGCATAATCAATATCTGTACGGCGCTCATCGCCATACTTATCGCGTACTTCGATAAGTTCTTCTCCAATGATTTCCATTCTGCGCTCTTTTTTAGCCAGAATATCTTTTAAATCTTCAATCGTTTTAAGAAGCTCATCATATTCTTCTCGTAATTTATCCTGTTCCAGACCGGTGAGCTGGCGTAGTCGCATCTCGACAATCGCTCTTGCCTGGATCTCAGTAAGCTCAAAACGTTCTATTAATTTGGTACGCGCTTCATCAGCATTGCTACTAGAGCGTATAAGCGCAATCACTTCATCAATATTATCTGAAGCGATAATGAGTCCTTCAAGGATATGTGCCCGATCTTCAGCTTTTTTAAGCTCAAACTCGGTGCGACGAACTACAACCTCATGACGGTGCTCCACAAAATGATGAATCATATCCTTGAGATTCAACATTTCGGGTCTTCCCTTAACGAGAGCAATATTGTTTACGCTAAATGAAGATTGAAGCGCAGTATACTTATATAAGGTATTAAGTACGATGTTTGGAATAGCATCACGTTTTAAAACATAAACGATACGCATCCCTTTTCTATCAGACTCGTCACGTATGGACGCTATACCATCTATTTTTTTATCGTTAACAAGATCGGCAGTTTTCTTAATCATATCAGCCTTATTGACCTGATACGGAATTTCACTCACAATGATACACTCACGACCTTTAACCTCCTCGATAGTTGCTTTAGCGCGTAATACAACTCGACCACGCCCGGTTTTAAATGCTTCACGCACACCCTCATACCCGTAGATCGTCCCACCTGTAGGAAAATCAGGAGCAGTAACGTGCTGCATAAGTTCATCTATTTCGATATCGTTATTTTCGATATAGGCAACAATACCATTTACCACTTCAGTTAGGTTGTGCGGTGGCATATTAGTTGCCATACCTACAGCAATACCAGAAGCTCCATTCACTAAAAGTCCAGGAATACGGGTTGGGAGTACGGTGGGTTCCTTTAAAGTATCGTCAAAATTAAGGGTATGATCTACAGTATCCTTATCAATATCTGCAAGCATCTCCTCAGAGATTTTACGCATACGTGCCTCAGTATATCGCATTGCCGCAGGACTGTCACCATCAACGGAACCAAAGTTCCCCTGACCGTCAACAAGCATGTAGCGCAAACTCCACTCCTGAGCCATGCGAACCATTGTATCGTATACCGAAGTATCACCGTGTGGATGGTATTTACCCAAAACTTCCCCAACTATTCTTGCAGATTTCTTGTGAGCCGTATTGGAGCGCACCCCAAGCTCATGCATACCAAACAATACACGCCTGTGTACAGGCTTTAATCCGTCGCGAACGTCTGGTAAGGCACGTGACACGATGACCGACATTGAATAGTCAATGTAGGCTGATTTCATTTCATCTTCAATGTTGATAGGAATTAACTTCTCTCCTTCAGCCATATGTATTTCTATTTAAATATTGGTTTAAACACTAAGGGGCAATATACGCATTTTGACAGTGTTTTCGGGCAACCTGTCAACAGCCATCCCTAGTTTTTATTAACAAAAATTAGTTTTCCTTTTTGATAAGTATGCTTAACTTCCATTGTAGCTTTCAAAGTAATTTTGTCAATTTACTAACAGCATTGCAAACGGAACGGTTTTTGACATAATTATTAAAAACCTAAGAAAAGACAGGAGCGAATATGGATGATAATTTTTCACCCCGAGTTAAGGATGTAATCGCCTACAGCAAAGAAGAAGCCTTGCGACTAGGTCACGATTTTATAGGTACCGAGCATTTGATGTTGGGCTTATTGCGTGATGGCAGTGGTAAAGCTATCGAAATACTTCAGGCCCTTGATGTTGATCTCAATCATTTGCGTCGTAAGGTTGAGATACTGAGCCCCGCAAATCCGGGAACAGGAATGACCAGCAACGAAAAGAAAAATCTGCACCTCACCAGACAGGCGGAGCGTGCTCTAAAAACCACATTTTTAGAAGCAAAACTTTTTCAAAGTTCTTCTATAAACACTGCGCATCTTCTACTTTGCGTGTTACGTAATGAAAACGATCCTACGACCAAATTACTAAACAAGTTGAAAGTAGATTATGATAATGTTAAAGATCAATTTAAGCTTATGATGACTAGTGATGACGACTATATAGAGCCTATTAAGGGAGAATCTTTCAGCGACGACGACAATACTGCAGACTCTCAAAAAGAAAATCCTTTCAATACGCCTGGAAATAAAACCAATAAAAAATCCAAAACTCCGGTTCTGGACAATTTTGGTAGAGACTTAACAGCCATGGCTGAAGAGGACAAGCTTGACCCCGTTGTAGGGCGAGAGAAAGAAATAGAACGCGTTTCACAGATTTTAAGCAGGCGTAAAAAGAATAATCCCCTTTTAATAGGTGAACCAGGTGTTGGTAAGTCTGCCATTGCAGAGGGTCTTGCTTTGCGTATTGTAAAACGAAAAGTTTCCCGTATTCTTTTTGATAAACGTGTAGTAACCCTGGATCTGGCTAGTCTAGTAGCAGGTACGAAGTATCGCGGTCAGTTTGAAGAGCGTATGAAGGCAGTGATGAATGAGCTTGAAAAAAACTCGGACATCATCTTATTTATTGATGAGATTCACACTATAGTTGGTGCCGGTGGTGCCACTGGCTCACTAGATGCAAGCAATATGTTTAAACCAGCTTTAGCGCGTGGCGAAATCCAATGCATTGGTGCGACTACCTTAGACGAATACAGACAATATATCGAAAAGGATGGGGCTTTGGAGCGTCGTTTCCAAAAGGTTATTGTTGAGCCTACTAATGAAGAAGAAACGATTGAAATACTTAACAATATAAAAGACAAGTATGAAGATCATCACAATGTGATTTACACTCACGAAGCCATCAAGGCCTGTGTAACCCTGACCAGTCGGTATATGACAGACCGATTCTTACCTGATAAGGCTATTGATGCTTTAGATGAGGCAGGATCACGTGTACACATAATCAATATTGATGTTCCTAAGAAAATTCTTGATTTGGAGCGCCAGTTAGAAGAGGTGCGCGAGCGTAAAAATTCTGTTGTCAAAAAACAGAAATACGAAGAGGCAGCTAAACTACGTGATGACGAGAAAAATCTGGAAAAAGAACTTGCCACTGCTCAGCAAAGCTGGGAAGAAGACTCTAAACAACATCGTGAAACGGTAACCGAAGACAATGTTGCCGACGTAGTATCTATGATGAGTGGTATCCCTGTGAACCGAATTGCTCAAACCGAAAGCAATAAACTTGCAGAATTACCGCAGTCTATAAAATCTAAAGTAATAGGTCAGGATGAAGCGGTAGCAAAAGTGGCTAAAGCCATACAACGTAACCGTGCCGGACTGAAAGATCCGCAAAAACCTATTGGCTCATTCATCTTTTTAGGTCAAACCGGTGTTGGTAAAACGCAGTTAGCAAAAATTCTCGCAACAGAATTGTTTGATAACGAAGATTCGCTAATTCGAATTGATATGAGCGAGTATATGGAGAAATTTGCAATCTCCAGGCTCATTGGTGCACCTCCGGGATACGTAGGTTATGAAGAAGGAGGTCAGCTTACCGAAAAAGTTCGCAGAAAACCTTATTCAGTTGTATTGCTTGATGAGATTGAGAAAGCGCATCCGGATGTATTTAATATGCTGCTACAGGTATTGGATGATGGTTATATTACTGACTCTTTAGGTCGAAAAATTGACTTTAGGAATACGGTAATCATTATGACTTCTAATATAGGTGCCCGTAAGATTAAAGACTTTGGCCAGGGTGTTGGTTTTGGTACAGCAGCACGAAAAGAACAAGCTGATGATAATGCTAAGGGAATTATTCAGCAGGCACTTAAAAAAGCCTTTGCTCCTGAATTCCTGAATCGTGTTGATGATGTGATTGTATTTAATGCTCTAGAACGTGAAGAGATTCACAAGATAATTGACATTGAGCTTAAAAAACTTTATAAGCGTATTGAAGCTTTAGGATATAATCTTAAGCTTTCAGACAAAGCCAAAGATTTTATAGGTGATAAAGGATTTGACAAGGATTATGGGGCACGACCTCTTAAGAGAGCCATACAGAAATATATTGAAGATGCGTTAGCCGAAGAAATTATAGCTTCAAATCTTCAGGAAGGAGATACCATTTATATGGATATAGAAGATGGAAAAGAAGAATTGATTATTAAAATTGAGAAGACTGAAAACTCGGCACAATCCTAATAAGGTTATCCTTTTTAAAATGTTTGAAAACCGCCTATATGGCGGTTTTTTTATGTAATTTCATAAAGCCAAATCATAAGTGAACGCTGAACCAAAAATGAACAAACGTATTGACCTAGTAATTGGCGTTTTAGAATTCTACGATCATTTTGTAATTGGTCATGTGAACCCCGACGTCAATTTTGGTCAAAACGAACGCTTACTATTTTTAAATGCCTGTTTAGAACATTTTAAAGAAAAACACTTTGGCTACATCTCTGTATGAACGTATTCGTATAGCATTAATCCGTTGATTTATACAGAATTGAATAAAGTTGAATCTCTGAAAGCTTTTGCGGTAGTATATTACTCCAAATTAGGTAAAGGAAATGCAGAATTGGAAGGGCAATTCTTTAAAAAACCTTTTGGTATTTTCGAGACCCAGTCTGAAGCGATGGAATGGATGAATCAGCAAATAAATCCTATTTTAAATAAAAAAAAGGGATACTAATTAGCATCCCTTTTTTTATTTTACTAATTTTTTACGCGAATGGGTATCGTTCGTACTTCACGTTCGGTTTTAATAAGATAGGTATATACCCACATTAAAGTAAATGAAGGAATAATATCTGTAAAGGGTAGTATCTCTTCAATAAAAACCAATACCGAAGCAATTTTTCCATTTCTGCCGGGATACATTTCACCCATTTTTTTAGCTGCATATGGAGCCCACGCCAGATCTAAAAAAGGACCTACAACGGGTATTGACATTGTTGCCATACCTATAAGGTCAAATAAAATCCCCTTAAATAGTAAGTTATAATTAAGTACTTTCATGTTCGTTTCTTTTATATTCTAAGTACCAAAAAACCTGCCAAAGTCTAAGACAAATCATTTGATATTAATTTAAGGAACTCATTACGCGTTTCATTATTTTCAAATTGTCCTCTAAATCCTGAAGTCGTGGTTGTTGAATTCTGCTTTTGAACCCCACGCATCATCATGCACATATGAGAAGCTTCAATTACCACAGCTACTCCCTGAGGTTTTAAAGTTTGATTTATACACTCGAGAATGTTGTGAGTAAGACGCTCCTGAACCTGCAAACGTCGCGCGAAAACATCTACAATTCGGGGTAATTTGCTTAAACCTACAATATAGCCATCTGGAATGTAGGCAATATGTGCCTTTCCAAAGAAAGGCAAAAGGTGATGCTCACACAAGGAATACAACTCGATATTCTTCACAATAACCATTTCATTATAATCTTCTTTAAACATCGCTCCTTTCAAAATTTCGGAAGCATCTACATCATAGCCACTGGTAAGGTACATCATGGCTTTCGCGGCACGCTCAGGAGTTTTAACTATTCCTTCCCGATTAACATCTTCTCCTAAATCAGCGATTATGGATTTATAACGGGCTTTAACATCTTCCTGAACTTCGATGTTATACTCTTCAAATTTTTGATAGGGTGACATATTTTTTGGTTTAAAGCTTTAACGGGACTAAATTTTAGCGATACTCAGGCAATAGTTTATGCTGATATAATTTCTTAATCTTATTGATTTTGGGGTCTATTATAAACTGACAATAGCCCTGCAAAGGATGGTTATTATAAAATTCCTGATGTTCCTCTTCTGCATAGTAGAACGGTTTAGCTTCAGATACTTCGGTCACTATCTTCGAATCAAAGATTTGCTCTTCTTCAAGATACCTAATGAAATTTTCAGCTTCATTTTTTTGACTTTCATCATGATAAAAGATTGCACTTCGGTATTGAGTCCCCACATCATTCCCCTGTCTATTCAAAGTTGTAGGATCGTGTGTAGTGAAAAATATTTGAAGTAATTCTTTATAGGAAATAAGGCTGGGGTCGTATTCAAGCTCAATTCCTTCGGCGTGGCCGGTACGGCCCTGGCAGACCTCACGATAAGGGGGATTTTTAATCTGACCACCGGTATAACCGCTACGCACATTATGAACTCCGGTAAATCGTTGAAAAACAGCTTCAGTACACCAGAAACAACCGCTGGCGAATGTAGCTTTTAGTAAATTTGTTTTCATAGCCAAACAAAGATAAAACCTCACTAACAGGTTAAAACGAGTTTAACCTTTTGTTAATACATTTCTTTAAAAGATTAAACAAAATAGGATAAAAACCGCATATGCAACTATAATTAATATGCTGAATAGTATCTTTAGTCCCGAAATAAAAGCGGTTTGAGTAACCGATGCTAAGTCGTATGCTGCCTTGTAAACTTACTAAGCAGACATCGAACTTTAGATTTCCTAACAAACGTGCATTTGATGATTACAGCAGAAAACATATATAAATCCTATGGAGATGTGCAAATACTCAAAGGAGTAGATTTACAAATTGCTGAAGGTGAAATAGTATCTATTGTTGGTGCCAGTGGCGCAGGTAAAACTACCCTATTACAAATACTCGGCACACTTGACCGAGCAGACCCCCATTATGATACCCGATTGCTGATAAATAATGGGAATATCCCGGGACTAAATCAGAAAGAACTCAGTAAATTCCGAAACCTGAATATTGGATTTATTTTTCAGTTTCATCAACTTTTACCTGAGTTCACAGCTCTTGAAAACGTCTGTATACCCGCATTCATCGCCCGTAAAAGTAAAGCCGAGGCTGAAAAACGTGCAAAAGAACTTTTGGGTTTTCTGGGCTTAGCACATCGCATAGACCACAAACCGGGGCAACTTTCAGGGGGAGAACAACAACGGGTGGCCGTTGCAAGGTCATTGATAAACGAACCTGCTCTGATTTTGGCTGACGAACCTTCCGGAAATCTGGACAGCGAATCTGCTGAAAACCTGCATCATTTGTTTTTCAAGCTTCGCGATACCTACAATCAAACCTTTGTAATCGTAACACATAACGAAGATCTTGCAGCAATGGCAGATCGTAAACTTACTATGGTAGATGGCAAAATCATCTCTTAAACTTAAAAGAAGTGAACTTCAGGAATTTCTAAATGAAAAGGCTGCCTACTATGAGAATCCAAAATTTATAGGCACAGATCCTATTCAGATTCCACATCAGTTTAGCAAAAAGGAAGATATAGAGATCATAGGTTTTCTAGTGGCAACGATTGCCTGGGGTAACCGCAAGAGCATCATCACAAACAGCAACAAACTGGTTGAACTGCTTGAAAATGATCCCTACAATTTTGTAATCAACCATTCTCAGGAAGATTTAAAATCACTGCAAGCCTTTGTACACCGAACCTTTAATAGTGAAGATCTGTCTACTTTTATCACAGCTCTTAAACACATTTATATAAAATACGATGGATTAGAATCTGTATTCAACAATAACGTTGCAAACAAGAATCTGCAAACCGCTATACATCATTTTAAAAATCGCTTTTTTGAAGTGGACCATCTTCCGCGTACGCGCAAACATGTGAGCGACCCATTAAAGAAATCAGCAGCCAAGCGTATCAATATGTTTTTAAGGTGGATGGTGCGTCCTGCTGACGCCGGGGTTGATTTTGGGATTTGGAAAAGCCTCTCTCCTGCTCTACTTTCCTGCCCTCTTGACGTACATTCTGGCAGAGTGGCACGACAGCTGGGTTTGCTCAAACGCAAACAAAATGACGCCGTAGCTTTGGCTGAACTTGATAAAAATCTGAGAAAATTTGATTCAAAAGATCCTGTAAAATATGATTTTGCGTTATTTGGCCTAAGCGCCTTTGAAAAGGAACTATTCTAAAGTCTAAAAACCAAAGCTCAGAAAGAAAAGTGTGACACTATTGCTCTAATTGATTTATGTGGCATAATTTTAGAAAGACTGGAACCGCTTTAACCAACCAACATTATGCAAGTACCGGCTTTACCTATTTTTGAACCTGAACGCCTTATTGAACTGGAAGAACTTCAGCTTTCGTACGAGCCTGATGTTAATTATGATGTTATTACCCGCCTGGCCTCTGCAATATGTGAAACCCCCGTCGCTTTAATAACAATTTTAGATGCTAAAAAGCAACACTTCAAGTCAAAAATAGGTACAGATCTCTGTGATACCGATAGAGATATTTCCTTTTGCGCTCACGCAATTTTGAAGCCAAGGGAAATCACGATTGTAAATGATGCCCGTAAAGATCCAAGGTTTAAGGATAATCCGCTGACCACTCAGGAGAATCCGGTGATTTTTTATGCCGGGGTGCCTTTGCTTACGAAAAAAGGGCAGCCATTAGGTACGCTTTGCGTAATAGACAGTAAACCAAAAACATTAACAGATTCTCAAATAAACTCACTGCGTGACCTGGCAAGCCAGGTAGAAAATCTTTTTGAGTTGCGCAGAAATAATCTCAAACTACTGGAGATTGAACAGTTATTGCAGAAAAAAAATGAACAACTACGTAAATTTGCAGGTACGGTTTCACACGACATGAAAATGCCACTGGCAAATATGATTATCACGACCGATATTTTACGAGCCAAGTATGCTCCTCATTTCGATGCTCAGGGTAATAACTATTTGTCTTACTTAAAGCAGTCATCCTTTTCTCTAAGCGACTATATAGACAACCTACTTTCCTATTATGAAAGTGAAGAACAATCAGTAGAACAAGCAGAGGCTTTTGACCTTCAGGATTTGCTAGAAGATCTGATTGATCTGCTTAATATCAACGAAGACTACATTATCAATCTGCCTGAAAACCCGATGGAACTGGTTACCAACAAATCCGCCGTTAACCAGATTTTACTGAATTTGATTACTAACAGTCTTAAATACAATGACAAAGAAACCGGGATTATAACTATTCAATGCACGCAGGATCAAGCCTACTATTACGTTCAGGTATCTGATAATGGCAAAGGTATTCCTAAAGATAAACAGGAAATAATATTTGACTTATTCAGTACTGCTACCGAAGCCGACAATAAAGGGAAAAAAGGAAATGGTATAGGTCTGTCTACAGTGAGAAATCTGGTTCAATCTCTGGGTGGTATTATAAGTGTTAGCAGCGAGGAGGGAAATGGTGCTACCTTCGATTTTACGATTAAAAAAGTATTATCCTAATTTAAAAACCCTAATTTAGATCCGTCAATTGCCCGCTCTATGCAGTTTAAAAATCCTGAAATTCTTTACTTTCTTTTTTTACTGCTTATTCCTATACTCATTCACCTATTTCAGCTGCGGCGTTTTAAAAAAACAGCGTTTACAAATGTTGTTTTTTTAGAAAATGTGATACAAAATACCCGAAAGAGTAACACCCTAAAAAAATGGCTTATTCTATGCACCAGACTTCTAGCGCTATCCGGTATTGTATTTGCCTTTGCCCAACCTTTTATACCTGAAACTGATACATCTTTAAAGAAACAGGAAACCGTTTTGTTTATTGATAATTCATTCAGTATGCAGGCCAAAGGTAAAAAAGGAAACCTCCTGAACGAAATTAAGCAGGATTTGATAACTGCTTTACCCAAGGGTCAATCGCTCACTCTTGCAACCTGGGATCGACCGTACAAAAACTTTGACCCGGCTGAAGACCGTTCAGAATTACTGGATTTAGAGTATGCTCCAACAACTATTTCTCAAGAAAATCTAATGCTGCAATTGCAATCCTTATTTTCAGATGACCTCACGACTAACAAGCAATTAATTCTATTGAGTGACTTTCAGGAATTGAAACCTCAAACAGATCCAGATTCCACAGGCTTAACTATTCACAACATTCAACTGAAACCTGTGGACTACAACAATCTTTCTATTGATAGCCTGAGTTCAGAGCTACAATCGTCGGTTTTGAAATTTAATGTTGCATTATCAGCTTCCGTGCCGCTTGAGACTCAGGTTCCGGTATCGGTATTTAACGGTAAGCAACTTCTTACTAAAGCTACAGCCAACTTCAAGAATAGTGATACGGCTTCGGTTTCCTTCAGCCTTGAAAATCAAAATCAAATCGCGGGAAAACTCAGCATCGAAGACCCGAATCTCACCTATGACAATCAGTTTTATTTCGCCACCGGCGCACAAAAACCACTGAAGGTATTAGCCATTTCAAATAACGATGCTGATTTTATAAACCGACTTTACCGTGCTCCGGACTATGATCTTACCTCGGTTCAGTCAGCAGATCTGGACTATAGCCTACTAGCAGACCAAAATTTGATTATTCTTAATGAACTTAATGACCTCCCATCAGCATTAGTCAATTTACTTCAGGCTCATACTTCGAAGGGCGGAACTTTAATTTTGATTCCTTCGGCTGATGCCCGAAAAGAAGTTTATACCCCATTGCTTAGTTCTTATGATTTTCCGCCATTTGGCGAAAAAAATAGCGCTGCACAGCGCATCACAACTATAAATTACGATCACCCGCTATATCAAAATGTTTTTAGCGGCAGAACATCAAACCTACAATCTCACGTACTGCAATCCTATTTTCCGCTAACAACTACAGAAACCATTCTGGAACTTGAGAATGGAGCTGCCTTTCTTGCAGCCCGGAATGGACTTTACGTTTTTACCGGCGCTCTTAATACCCAAAACAGCAATTTTATCAACGGTCAACTTATCGTCCCCACTTTTGATAGAATTGCTACCGAAGCTCTAAAAGTTCCACAGTTGTATTATACATTTGGTACCAATTCAGGATTTGAAATTGAAGCCGATTTACCCGAGGACGCGGTGGTAGTTCTTGAGCGTGAAGATGCTCAAATTATACCCTTACAGGAAAAACGCGGTTCAAAAATCACAATCTCTGAAACTCCAGGTCTTGATAAAGCGGGGGTTTATGCATTGAAGTACAAGCAAGACACGTTGGCGCTTGTCGCCTACAATTACAACCGATCAGAAAGTACGCTAAAAGAACAAAACTTTACAGATGGCCAAACTTCTGAAGAAGTGGCCGGACTCATAAATGAGCTTCAGGAAGCTTCAAATCTTAATCTTCTTTCCAAATGGTTTGTTATTTTTGCACTGTTTGCATTTCTCGCCGAAATGCTCATCTTAAAATTCTTTAAATGAACACACGCATAGTCCAGGCCACACTTCTTGACGAAAACCACGAACTCCACGGTAAAAAAGTGGATCTACGCATAGAAAATGGGACACTTACCGAAATTGGAACATCGCTTTCTGCAAAAAGTGACGAAGAAACACTTGAATTTGAAAATTTAATGGTTTCTACGGGCTGGTTCGACTCCAGTGTAAGTATGGGTGAACCGGGGTATGAAGAACGTGAAACTCTTAAAAACGGTCTCGAAGTAGCCGCCAAAAGCGGATTTACTGCGGTTGCGGTAAACCCAAACACCAGACCCGTCGCAGACGATAGTTCGGTTATTAGTTATTTAAAAAATAAATCAGCAGGTCACGCGGTAGACCTCTATCCTATTGGCGCGCTTACGCAAAATGGGGAAGGAGTTGATCTGGCTGAATTGTATGATATGCAGCAGGCAGGTGCGGTGGCTTTTGGAGATTATCAACACGCGATCAAAAATCCCAACTTACTAAAACTGGCTTTGCAATACACTCAGGGTTTTGATGGACTTGTCTTATCGTTCCCTCAGGAAGATGATCTGGTCATTAAAGGGATGGCTAACGAAGGGGAAACTGCTATTAAGTTAGGCTTGAAAGGTATACCAGCCCTTGCAGAGCATTTGCAAATTGCTCGGGATCTGTATTTACTGGAATATGCCGGTGGCAAACTTCATATTCCAACTGTTTCTACCGCTCAAAGCGTGGCATTGATAAAAGCTGCAAAAGAAAAAGGGCTCGATGTAACCTGTAGCGTTGCGATAAGTAATTTATTTTTTATAGATGCGGCTTTAGAAGAATTTGACACCCGCTTTAAAGTACTGCCTCCGCTTCGTACCGATGAGGATCGAAAAGCCCTGATCGCCGGTCTTGAAGACGGCACGATAGATATGGTTACCAGTGACCACAATCCGCTGGATATTGAGTTAAAGAAATTGGAATTTGATCACGCCAAATTTGGTACTATTGCTCAGGAAGCAACACTTGGCGCACTGCTTCAACTCGTTTCACCGGAAGTAGCTGTGAAAGCACTTACCAATGGAAGAGAAAGATTTACTGGCAATAAAGTTCAAATTAAAACCGGTAATCCTGCAAATCTCACACTGTTTACTACGGAAGCTTCTCAGGTTTTCACGAAGGAGGATATTCGATCTAAATCAAAAAATGCAGCATTTCTGGGAGCTAAACTTAAAGGAAAAGTCTACGGAATTATTGCCAATAATCAATTTATAGCGTCGTAAACTATGACAGCAGAAGATGTAAAGTCCGGTAAAACAACTGCAATAATTGCCTACATCCCCGTAGTAGGTACCGTAATCGCGATTTTTATGAATCTCGAATCAAAAAACCCATTTGCACGATTTCACATCAGACAGGCCTTTGGAATATACATAACCTTTTTTGCTTTAGGCTTTATGGTTTCTTACTTTAATAATTGGGGCGCAACTACTGGCTTTTACCTGTTTATCATTTTATTACTGGGTTACGGCGCTGTAACTGCATTTCAGGGCATCGCTGTCCCGGTACCGCTACTAGGCAAATATTTTCAAAAATGGTTCACATTTATTGAATGACATGAGCAACTTATCTCTGGAACACCTTATACAGAAACCCAAAATACAAACCAGTTCAAAACCACCCTTACTCCTGTTATTGCACGGGTACGGCAGCAATGAAGAAGACTTGTTTTCTTTCGCTCCAGAACTACCGGAAAAGTATTTTATCATTTCTGCCAAAGCACCATTAGCTATGCAACCTTATGGCAATGCCTGGTACACCATTCACTGGGATGCAACTGATGGTAAATGGTCTGATGATGAAGAGGCTTTAGATTCACGAGAATTGATCGTGAAATTTATAGATGAAGCGGTTGATGCTTACGATCTGGATGCTTCAAATGTCACCTTGCTTGGCTTTAGTCAGGGTTGTATATTAAGTTATGCCGTGGCACTCACCTATCCTGAAAAGGTGAAAAATTTAATTGGTCTTAGCGGCTACATCAATGAGGCAATCACACAGCCACAGACTGATTTGAGTTCTTATGAGCACCTTTCCGTTTTTAGTTCGCATGGAACAGTTGATCAGGTTATTCCGGTTAGTGCTGCGCGAAAAGTACCAGCATATCTCGAGAAATTGGGAATTGAAGGTAAATTGCGTGAATATCCTGTAGGTCATGGTGTGGCGCCTCAGAACTTTTACGATTTGCGGGACTGGCTACTGAAGCATTAAGGATAAATCACACTTTGTAATGTTTCAAAACTAATAGTTCCGTCTGAATCAACATCATAAAGTAAAATCATTTCGCCCCAGCGAGACCCATCGCTAAAGTCGGCAATCACCCATTTGTGATTGAGCACTTCCACCTTGTTAACTTGAAAAACTCCTTTGGCATTTTCATAGGGAATCAACGAATTGCCCGATGTGGAATTTTTAGATATGAGTGCAGTCTCAATTCGACTTTCTAAATCAGTAATATCTATATCAAAACGATCAAAATAATCGTACGCGTTCTCATTACCGGTTAGTTTAAAATAACGCCCTGCATTCAAATCAATTGAAGCAAGAGAATCCTTAACTGCTGTTAACTCGCCTTCAAGACGCTCAATTTTAGCTTGTTGTCTATCAAAAGATTTACTGGCGTTTACGTATTGAAAGACAATCCATAAGGCTGCAAAAAGAAAGAGATACAAAAAAATGCTTCGGCGCATAGTGCTTATAATTCTAGTGTTAGTCCATCGTAAGCCAGATGCACATTTTCGGGAAGCTTTTGTTCTACTTCGGTATGAAAACCTAGCAAGTGACTAATGTGGGTAAAATAGGTTTTTTTCGGTTTGATTTCAGCAACAAAATCCAGTGCCTCCTCCAGGTTGAAATGCGAGTAATGCGGTTCCTCACGCAGCGCGTTAACAACCAAAACATCAAGATTCTTAAGCTTAGCCTTTTCTTCTTCAGCAATCGTTTTTACATCTGTGAGGTAAGCCAGGTTCTCAAAACGGTAGCCAAAAACCTGAAGATCTGCATGCATCACATTTACCGGTTCTACCTCAAGATCATTCAGGTAAAATTTTTCATTATTAACTACCTCGCTGATTGCGACGGCTGGAGCCCCCGGATACCGGTCTTCAGTCTTAAAAATATAGTCAAAGCGCTTTTTAAGTTCGCCTATAACCCGTTGATGCGCATAAATAGGAATATCGCCCTGTCTAAAGAAAAAAGGACGAATATCATCTAAGCCCGCGGTGTGATCTGCGTGCTCGTGAGTAAAAAGTAAGGCGTCCAGATGCGTTACATTCTCGCGAAGCATCTGCTGTCTAAAATCTGGTCCGCAATCAATTACATAATTAAATCCGTTGTGTTCAATAAGCGCCGAAACGCGCAAACGCTTATCACGCAGATCATCGCTTTTACATACAGGGTGTGTGCTGCCAATAATAGGGATTCCTTGTGATGTTCCGGTGCCGAGAAACGTGATTTTCAAACCTGTGAAATTTAACACAAAACTACACTTTATTTTTTCTAAGCCCTACCATTTTGGTATCTTTAACCCGTCAATAAATTGACCAGTAATCACCCAAAAACTACGCGCTATGCCTATCACGATTCAAGGTGACAAAGAGTTTGAAAATATCCCTTCGATCAATAATAAAGCCCTACGAATTAATCTTAACGAAAACATCTACGGTACTTTTGCCGAAATAGGTGCAGGTCAGGAAACCGTGAGGCATTTTTTTAGAGCGGGAGGTGCCAGCGGCACCATTGCCAAAGCGATGTCTGCCTACGATAAAGATTTTAGCGACGCTGTATATGGGGTTGAAGAAGATCAGCGCTATGTAACAGAGTCCCGACTCAAAAAGATGCTGGCACACGAGACCAATCTCCTTGAAAACCGGATTTCCCGTGAAAAGCACCCCAACAAAATCTATTTTACCTATGCCAATACGGTTGCGACTATAGATTTTGCCAAAAAATACAAAGGACACGGTTGGGTTGGTATTAAATACCAGACCAAGCCGGGCGGTGATTTCAACGAAATTATCCTGCACGTTCGTTTCCACGAGACCGATGCCAGACTGCAACAACTCACTTTGGGTACTTTGGGCGTAAACCTGATTTACGGAGCTTACTACAAATACGATTCACCTAAAAAATTACTGCGCTACCTGTATGATCATATCGATAAAGATCAGATCGAAATTGATATGATTAACTTTTCCGGGCCAGAGTTTGCAAAAGTAGACAACCGCCTGATGAGTTTACAACTGGTAAAGAATGGCTTTACGGATGCAGTGATGTTTGGTTCTGACGGCAATAATATTCTCGCCGCAAAAATTCTATATAAAAAGAATATTCTTGCGCTTCGCGGAAGTTTTAGACCGGTGACCAAGGTAAATACCGATATGTATCGGAAATCGCTACAAATCTTCTTAAATGAAAACCGGGTAAGTGAAGACAATACTGAGGTAATTTTTGAAATCACTCTGTCAAACCTTCGTGCCGAAGGAGAAATCGACGAAGAAGATTTTATGGATCGCGCACGTTTGCTGTGTAATCTGGGGCATACGGTAATGATTTCAAATTTTCAGGAATATTACAAACTGGTTGAGTACTTCTCACGCTATACTAAAGAACGTATGGGACTTGCAATGGGCGTTAATAACCTGATTGATATTTTTGATGAGTCGTACTACCGTCATCTCAGTGGTGGAATTCTGGAAGCCTTTGGTAAACTCTTCTTTAAAGATTTACGCGTATACCTTTATCCTATGCGTGATCCGGAAACCGGAGAATTCTTTACCAGCGAAAATCTCAAAGTACATCCACGTATGAAAGAACTGTATAAGTTCTTTAAATACAACGGTCGTGTGGTAGATATTGAAGACTATAACCCCGATATTCTGAATGTATTCTCCAGACAGGTGCTCAAAATGATATCAAATGGTGAACCGGGCTGGGAAGCGATGCTCCCTAACGGAATTGCTCAGCAAATAAAAGATCAGCGTCTTTTTGACTATACACCGCCAGCGGTTGAGCAGGAAGAAGCTTAATAAACTGAAATTAAAGAAAAAAACCGGGTCAATGACCCGGTTTTTTTATGCTAATGCGTCAATGAGGCCCTTTAAATCCAAACGTTTTTGATCACCTGTTTTCATGTTTTTTAATGTATATACTTCCTCTGCCATTTCCTGAGTACCGGCTAGAACTACAAATTGAATATTACGCTTGTCTGCGTGAGACATTTGCTTTTTCATCTTAGCACTATCCGGATACAACTCAGCAGTAATTCCTGCTTCGCGTAAACTTTGTACCGCTTTTAAGCAATAAAGCGCTTCGTTTTCTCCGAAATTTAGAAATAATAACCGCGTGCCTTTGATGGCCTGCTCCGGAAACAAATTGAGTTCTTCGAGCACCAAATAAATACGATCTAAACCAAACGAAATACCTACACCGCTTACATCTTTTAAACCGAATATGCCAGTCAGATCATCATAACGACCTCCGCCGCCGATGCTGCCCATTTTTACACCTTCTGGTGCAGCAACTTCAAAAATTGCTCCGGTGTAATAGTTAAGTCCGCGTGCTAAAGTTACATCCAGATCAAGGGTAACCGTTTTAAGTCCGAGAGCTTCAATCTTCTCGTTGATGTATTGCAATTCTTCAATGCCCTGTTTCCCAATTTCTGAATCAGCTAATAGTTCTTTTAATACGGAAAGTTTTTGAGCAAAACTTCCGGTCACCTTAAATATAGGTTTTACACGTTCAATGGCTTCGGAAGAAATTCCTTTCGAAAGCATTTCATTAACAACGCCCTCCTCTCCTATTTTATCAAGCTTGTCAAGCGCTACGGTAAAATCAATCAATTTATCCGAAGCTCCGATTGTTTCGGCAAGGCCGGAAAGAATTTTGCGGTTATTCATTTTAACCGTGGTGCCTTTCAGTCCTAAATCAGTAAAAACTGCGTCGTATAGTTGAACAAAAGTAACTTCCTGAAGCAACGACTGTGAACCTACAGCATCTGCATCACACTGGAAAAATTCACGAAAACGCCCTTTTTGTGGACGATCTGCACGCCACACCGGCTGTATCTGGTAGCGCTTAAATGGAAACTCAATTTCATTCTGATGTTGCACAACATAACGAGCAAAAGGCACGGTAAGGTCGTATCGCAGGGCTTTCTCTGTAATATATTTTGATAAATAATTTTCCCCTTTGGAATAATAAAACTCACCAAATACTAAAAGTGAATAATATTGAAATCTTTTTTCTCCTTCTTTAATAAATATTTCTAGATCATTCTCTGAACTCAAAATTTTATTCTCTATTATTTCCCATAGGTCTATTGCCAACTGATCGAAATCCACACGTTCTTCAGACAACTGAATTCTTTTTGTTGTTCTAATTGTATTGGGTGTTTCCTTTAAAAATCTATCTTTAAAACGTTTCCAGTCTTTCGATTCAACTCTTAGGAAGCCAAGTAAATTATAAATTGAATCTGTCAGGATTGACTTAATAGAATCATTGAAGTTAGTAAGAAAGCTACCTGAATTCAATATTTTAAAAATGAGTCTATCTCCTTCATCCCCATATTTCCCCATCAGCGTACTGCTGTTTTCAAAAGATGGCGTTTCAATAGGCTGAAAACCAAATAACTCAAAATTATGACGCAGGGTATTTATGATATAATTTCGTCGTAATACTTCTTCCGGTGAAAAATCGCGGGTTCCTTTGGGTATACTGGGTTTTTGAGCCATTTTGTGTAAAATTGAATGCGTCTTTAAAAAATTAATCTGCTAAACGCCCTTTAGGGGCTGCAAATATCTTAAAAATTGAGGGTTTGCGCTTCTTTATTTTATAAAACGGTAACTTTTTACAATTTTAGCAGACCTATAGCCACAAACTAAGACTTATGTTTTCACTCTTTCGCGAAAATGTGCACATCGCCTTTGATTCTATACGTACTCAATTGCTACGCACAATACTCACTGTATTGATTATTGCTATTGGTATCACTGCACTTGTAGCCATTCTGAGTTTGGTAAAAGCTCTTGAAAATACCATAAGCAGTGATTTCTCGTCAATGGGAGCCAATACCTTTAATATTCAGCAATATGAGTTTACGACACGCAGACGCGGGAGCGGAGAAGAACAGAAAATTAATCCGGTAATTCGCTATACGGAAGTTAAAGATTTTGAAGAAAATTACGTTTTTCCCTCCAGTCAGGTCTCGGTGTCCTTTACCGGTACAACCACTGCCGAAGTAAAGTATGAAAACGAAGAAACCGATCCGGAAGTGACTGTTTTGGGTGCTAATGAAAATTTTCTGGAAAACTCGGGCCTTGAACTTGCCCAGGGTCGTGATTTTACACGATTTGATATCCAAAATAACAATCGGGTCTGTATTCTGGGAAGTGATTTCCCTAACGGACTTTTGAAAAATGTAAATCCGCTAAATAAAACCATCAGTATTCGGGGATCCCGATTTAAGGTTGTAGGCGTACTTGAAGAAAAGGGTTCAACCTTCGGAAATAATCAGGATTTACGGGTAATTATCCCTATTCAGGTTGCCCGCTCGCTCTTCACACAACCCAATATCAATTATTCGGTAAGTGTAAAAGTAGACAACAAAGATGCTTTTGAAGGAGCTCTGGATGAAGCTATTATTACTTTCAGGAATATAAGAAAACTCGCACCCGTTGAAGAGAATAACTTCGGTATAGGCCGCAGTGATGACCTGATCAATCAAATAAGTGAAATAAGCGGATACCTATCTATCGCCGCGTGGGTTATAAGCCTGATAACCATTTTAGGCTCATCTATCGCCTTAATGAACATTATGCTGGTATCCGTTACCGAAAGAACACGAGAAATCGGTGTACGTAAGGCTTTAGGAGCCAAAAAAACCACCATTGCAGGTCAGTTTTTAATGGAAACAATAATGATTGGGCAATTTGGAGGAATACTGGGAATTATCTTAGGTATCTCTATTGGTATTCTGATCTCTACGGTTGCCAATTTCAATTTTACCACCCCGTGGTTGGCAATGTTTTCCGCCACAGCAGTAACGCTTTTAGTTGCTGTCGTAGCCGGACTTTTACCCGCTATAAAAGCGGCAAAACTAGATCCTGTAGAGTCGCTGCGCTACGAATAACAATTTAGAACGAAAAGAGACTAATCAACGTCTACAAATTTCTCAAACCATTTGTAAAGATCACCTTGAGTGATACTGGCACCTTGTCTGATCAATACGAAAATATCATTATTTCGGTCATCAGAAAGCAATTTGCTGGAGTTATATAGGTTAACCTCATCTTTCATAAAATTTTCCTGCAACCATTTATAGCCCTGTGCGGTGGTGATATCAATACTTTTATTTTCAACCTCTACCGAAATCATACTTATTTTAAGCGAATCAACCTTAAATAAAAACATATGTTGAGGCGAAAAATGCTCCAGATATTCAACCTTACTCAGAACTCCTTCCCAAATTAGATCACTAAAGACATCCAGTTCCTGTTCTGCTACTTCGGGTTTATCACGCTTTATAGACTCCCATTCTTCAGCGGTTATAGATTGTGCTGCTAAAAAATTAATAAACTCCTGATGCATCTCATCAAGTTGTTCTTTTGTTAGTCTTATGTATTTCATTATTAAATTTTTTAAATAAAAAAAGCTCCCGCGTTTACGGAAGCTTTTCTATAAAATTTAAACGTCTTAAGCTTCTGCTACTACGTCAAAAGTAAGATTTGCAACTACATCACGGTGAAAACGAAGACTTGCCTCATATTGCCCTAAACGCTTAATGTTACCACCAGCGATAGTGATGTATTTTCTGTCAATCTCAACACCTTCCTTAGCCAAAGCATCAGATAGATCTGCATCGGTTACAGAACCAAAAAGTTTATCAGCCTCACCTGCTTTCGCAGTAAGTTTAATTTCAAGACCGTTTAATTTTTCAGCCTGCGCTTTAGCAGCGTCAACAGATTTCTTCTCTTTATAAGCGCGTTGCTTTAAGTTTTCTTCTAAAACCTTTTTAGCCGAAGGAGTTGCCAAAATAGCAAAACCCTGAGGAATCAGGTAATTACGTCCATAACCGTTTTTCACGGTTACTAAATCATCAACAAATCCTAGATTGTCGACGTCTTTTTTAAGTATAACTTCCATCTCTTATCTAGTTTTTATTTATACAAGTCAGTTACGTAAGGCATAAGAGCCAGGTGACGTGCGCGTTTAACGGCAACACTCACTTTACGCTGATACTTTAAAGAAGTACCGGTAAGACGACGAGGTAACAATTTACCTTGCTCATTTACAAATGAGGCCAACCAGTCTGCATCCTTATAATCAACATACTTAATACCTGAACGCTTAAAACGACAGTATTTTTTTGCCTTGGAGGTTTCAATATTTAATGGGGTTAAATATCTGATTTCCCCATCTTTTTTAGCTTTTGCTTGTTGCTCAATAGATGATGCCATAACTATGCTTTTTCTTTGTTTCTTTTTCTACGTTTTTCGGCCCATTCTACTGCATATTTGTCAAGCTTAACCGTTAAGAAACGCATGATGCGCTCGTCACGTCTTAGCTCTAATTCAAATGTTGCGATAGCCTCACCGGGTACCTGAAATTCAAAAAGATGGTAAAAACCACTTTTCTTGTTTTGGATTGTGTAGGCTAACTTCTTTAGCCCCCAATCTTCTTTTGAAATCATCTTGGCACCGTTGGAAACAAGTAAATCTTCAAACTTCTTTACTGTTTCCTTTACCTGATCATCAGATAAAACGGGATTCAAAATGAAAACAGCTTCGTAATGATTCATATTTATAGTTTATTTAAAAGGAGTGCAAAAGTAGTTTAAATTATAGAAATTACAAAAGTTAGTTCACTTAAATCGACAAGAAACAGTACCTAATAAATGAAATAAAAACGTATACTATAATTTAATCGACGAACTACACAAAAAAGTTGGTTTATATGGTAATTCTATTTAGATTTGTCTGTATTAACATTATTTTAAAAAATAATTTTGGAAGAACTTATACTTGACTGTGCTGTTGTTGATGATTCCAGCCTGCAACGTCTGGCTATTGTTAAGATGATCAAAGATCATCCCAACCTTAGACTAGCTGCTCAATACAACAATGCTATAGAAACCAAAAACGGTTTGTTGGAAACCAAGGTTGACTTAATTTTTCTGGATATTGAAATGCCTATCCTTACCGGTTTTGATCTTCTGGATGATTTGGTTCACAAACCACAAATTATTTTTGTAACCGGAAAGACCAAATACGCCTATAAGGCATTCAACTACAATGCTATAGACTATTTAAGAAAACCGCTTACTAAAGATCGTTTTTTAAATGCTGTACATAAAGCCATCAACCTACATCGCCTTAAAACGGAAGGAAATGTGGAAGATGATGATTATATCTTTGTAAAGAGCAATCTTAAAAAGAAAAAAGTCTTTCTTAATGACCTCAAGTTTATTGAAGCTTTGGGTGATTACGTTAAGCTGGTAACCTACAACGAGCCTATTATTGTTCTTTCTACTATGAAGGCTTTTGAAGCCCAGCTTCCTGCGGAGCGATTTATGCGTATACACAAATCGTATATCATTAATCTTGATAAAGTTGAAAAGTATAACAGTAGAAATATTGAAATTGAAGGAGATAAAATACCTTTAAGCAGACATAAAAAAACCAAACTTATGGAAGCTCTTTCTAACTAAAAGACTTCTCTAACAAAATAAGAAACCTGTGGTAACGGGTTTTTTTATGCCTAATAGTTATCTACGTTCAGAACAATTTTTACGCTACGGAACTGAGCTATACTTAAGAAGGTGGTGCGTACTTTTAAAATAGCCTTCTTGGTTTTTTCTAAACTCTGCTTACGCGGTATCTTAACCAAAATGTTACGATGGTATTCGTTACGTATACGGGAGATGGGTGGCGGCTCAGGGCCCAGAATCTGATCACTAAACACATTCTTAAGAGCCTGGCCCATCCACGCTGAAGCTTCTTCAATTTTTTGAAAATCCCGATGTTTCAGGGTGATTTTTATAAGACGGCAAAAAGGTGGGTATTTATAAATATGACGTTCTTCTAGCTGTTCGTGATACATACCCTCATAATCATTCACAGATACTTGTTGTAGAATCTGATGATGCGGATTGTAGCTCTGTATCAGAACCTTACCGCGCTTCTGAGTGCGTCCAGCCCTTCCGGAAACCTGTTGAATCAACTGAAAACTACGCTCATGAGCCCTGAAGTCCGGAATGTTAAGCATATTGTCGGCGTTGAGAATTCCTACAAGCGTTACATTTCTGAAATCAAGACCTTTCGTTAACATTTGGGTTCCTACCAAAATATCGATCTCTCCCTGTTCAAATGCCGTAATTATCTTTTCAAAACCAAATTTACCACGAGTGGTGTCAGAATCCATTCGGCCAATATTGTGATCTGGAAAAAGATCCTTTAATTCTGCTTCTATCTGCTCTGTTCCAAAGCCTTTGGTATCTAGTTCAGAGCTTCCACAAGCCATACACTTTTGCAGCATCGCGATATGATACCCGCAATAATGACAACGCAACTGCTCGCGATGCCTGTGATAGGTTAAGCTCACATCGCAATTAGGACACTGGGGCGCATGACCACAGGTTTTACACTCCAAAACTGGCGAATACCCCCTTCGGTTCTGAAACAAAATAACCTGTTCACCTTCCGCAAGAGCATCGTTTATAGCACCTAGCAAATCTTCACTAAAATGACCGTTCATCTTTTTCTTACGATGCCGGTCCTGAATATCAATAATAGTATTTTCGGGCATTAAAATGTTGCCGTATCGCTTCTTAAGCTCTACCAAAGCATACTTACCGGTAGTGGCATTATAATAGGTCTCCAGTGAAGGAGTAGCCGAACCTAACAACACTTTTGCTGCTTGCTGATGGGCAAGAACAATAGCTGCATCCCTTGCCTGATAGCGCGGAGCCGGATCGTATTGCTTATAGCTATTTTCGTGTTCTTCATCAACCACGACAAGACCCAGATTGCTGAAGGGTAAAAACAAAGCACTTCTGGCTCCTAATATCAATTGAGCTTTATCGGCCTGATGCAATACATTATTCCAGACTTCTACCCGCTCATGCACCGTATATTTTGAATGGTAAACTGATAACTTATTACCGAAATACTCCTGTAAGCGAGAAACAAGCTGAGTGGTAAGTGCAATCTCCGGTAGTAAGTAGAGAACTTGCTTTCCCTGATCAAGATAGCGTTTTATGAGATTGACGTAAACCTCAGTCTTACCCGAAGCTGTAACGCCGTGAAGCAGACAAACATCGTGATGATTGAAGGAGTCCTGTATAGCTTCCAAGGCAGCAGTCTGCGCTTCATTAAGATTTTTAACTTCCGTATCATCTGCTCCTTTATAAGAAATACGATCCTGACGAATTTCGTAATACTCAAAGATGCCCTTATCAATTAGTGCTTTTAATTGAGCAGATGAGGCCTGCGCTCTGTCTTGTAATTCTTTGGCTTTCACAGGCTTTTTAGAGCGAGCCTGTAAAGAAAAAAAAGTAAGAAGTACTTCGCGTTGTTTAGGAGCGCGATCTAAATCGTCTAAAGCCTCGTGCATTTTCTGTTCGCTTTTGTAAGCTTCCGCTAAGCGCACATATTTTATGAGTCTGGGTTTATAGGCTTCGTAAATTTCCTGATCAATTGCGACAAGGTCTTGATCAATCAATTTATTGATAATAGGCAATACTTTCTTACGGTCTAAAAGCTGCATCACTTCGTTGATGCGTAAAATGGTTCTTCCTTCGAAAGCTTCGAGGATTGCACGTGCATCTTCATCTTCAATATCGATATCTTCAGGAATATTTTGAACCAGTCTCCTGATGATGGTCTCACTTTCCAAAAGAAAAGCTCCCGGCAAAGCTGCCCGCATCACTTCGCCTAGCGTAGCCATATAATAACCAGCCATCCATTTCCAGTAGCTAAGCTGAGCCAATCCAACAACAGGGGTCTCATCTAATATCTGCTCAATTTCTTTGGCTTCGTAAATACGTGGTTCTTCCTGATGTACGCGTACGGCTAATGATGTATATATTTTGCTTTTCCCAAAAGGTACGGCAAGCCGCATGCCCGGTTTAATAAAACTGTACTCTGCTTCACTAATGCGATAGGTGAACGCCTGCTCAACGGGAATGGGTAAAATTACATCTACAAAATACACCGGGTAAAGATAAAAAAAAGGCTGTCTTCAAGATTGAAAACAGCCCTCAGTTTAAGGTAATTTAAATGCTTATTGAACGCGGGTCCAGTATTGAGTTCTTCCCAAAAGGGAGAAGCCAATATAACCTCGTACTTTAAGTTTGTTTGCTTCCTCAAGCTCAATAAGGCATTTATAAACTTTGCCGCTCTGCGGGTCAAGGATGGTTCCTCCATCATACTCATCACCATCTTTTTCCAGACCGTTCATGATCACCATTCCAAGGATTGGTTTGTCTTTATTAACACCATCACATTCGGTACACTTGGCATCCTGACGATCTTTATTTAGAATTTCTACGATTTTACCGTAAACCTTGCCATCCTTTTTATAGATTTCTATAATTGATTTTGCCTCTCCGGTCTCGTCGTCAATAGATTTCCACTTACCGGTTACATCCTGAGCAAAAAGCCCGGCTGTTGCAAACAAAGCAAACATTATAAAAGCAGTTATTTTTTTCATATCTAATAATTAAGGGTTAATTAAATTTTAAAATCTTTATTATACATACAACAATTATACACTATTTTAAATTATTATCAGTCGCATCTTTTGGCTTTGGAACCGATTTTTTCGAATCTCTTCTTCTTTTAAGCCGATACATTGTAGCATTAAGTTCAAATCCAAGCAACAGTAAATTCGAATTCAGCCAGATATAAACCATTAATATAAGCAAAGCTCCTAACGATCCATATAGCTCGTTATAGGTTGAAAAGTTATTAATGTACAAACCAAACAAATAGGTTGTCAGGATGAACAAAAAGGTGGTTACCGTGGCTCCAATTGAAAAAAAGTTCCAATGCTTTCCTTCTTTGGTTCCAAAATAATAGAGGTTTGCTACCACACCGTAAATCAAAATGAGCAATCCTAAAAAGCTTCCCAACTGAGAAATTAACGTCAATGAACCTGTATCTTCTGCTTTATCCCTGTTTTTAAGTTCTTCCATAGAGAAGAGCTCCTGTAGGTAAAACTGAAAATATAATATTCCTATTACTACAAGTAACAACAACAATGCCAACATTATAGAAACCCCCAGTGCTACAACATACTGCTTAAACAAATCGCGTTTAACAACAGTGTGAAAGCTGTATTCAAAACCGGTGAAAATAGCGTTTACCCCATTGGCCATTAGAAAAATAGCAAAAACAAGGGTAAGAGAAAGCAAACCAGCCCGTGGGTTTGCAGCAATGTCCAGTAAAATAGGTTCGAAAAAATCCTGAGTCTGAGGAGGCAACAAGCGGTCAATAAAGCCTAATAATTCTGTTTGAAAACCATCTATGGGCACATAGGGAATTAGGTTAAGAATAAATAAAAAGAAAGGGAAAAGCGCCATAAAAAAGCTGTAGGCAATAGCACTGGCTCGTGTTGCAAAAGTACCTTTGACTATGCCCACCGCATAAAGCTCCCAAAAGTCGTAAAGTGATAAACCTTCAAAACCGGGAATAATGACTGTTTTTGCCCATTTAACAACAGGCAGCAAAAATTTTATTGTAAGCAGCTTGTCATCAAACTCGTCGCTCATCTAGACTGCTTTTAGACTTAAATCCATATTATAAACCGAATGGGTTAGCGCACCGCTTGAGATGTAGTCTACCCCACATTTTGCGTATTCCACAAGAGTCTCCTCATTAATTCCTCCGCTAGATTCGGTAAGGCATTGATCACCTATAAGCTCAACCGCCCTGCGGGTATTTTCATAATTAAAATTATCAAGCAGAATGCGGTAGACGCCTCCGGCTTCCAAGATTTCCTGTACTTCTTTAAGATCCCGGGCTTCTACAATAATTTTAAGATCCAGATCTTTAGTCTTTAAATAGCTCTGCGTTTTGTGAATGGCTTTGGTGATTCCACCAGCAAAATCAATGTGGTTGTCTTTAAGCATTACCATATCATACAATGCAAAACGATGGTTCTCCCCTCCTCCAATCTTTACGGCCATTTTTTCTAAAGCCCTGAATCCCGGAGTGGTTTTACGGGTGTCTAAAATTTTAGTTCCCGTGCCTTTCAACAGATCTGCGTAATTTCTTGTTTTGGTAGCAATAGCACTCATACGTTGCATTGCATTCAATAAGAGACGTTCTGCCTTTAAGATACTTTGAGAACTCCCAGTTACATATAGAACTATGTCTCCAACAGCTACTGCACTACCGTCTTCAATCTTAATTTCAGTTTTTAGGTCTGCGTCTACATAAGCAAACACCTTTTGAGCAAAAGCAACCCCGGCGATAATACCGGCTTCTTTTACTAACAGTTTGGCTTTACCGGTGGCATCTGCAGGAATGCAAGCCAATGAACTGTAATCACCTGGGCCTACATCTTCCCGAATGGCGTTTTCAATAATTCTATCTACCTCTAAATCAAGCTGAGCTTCTGTAATCATTACTGGTTTTCTGTTTATGCTAAGTTAGGGAAACGTGCCCTCAATTTACAACTCCACATTCTATTTTAGCGTGACTTCGCATTTATTCGGTTTCCAAAAATTGAAAAATGGTATTTTTACCCTATGAATATTAAACTGCTCTGCATCGGCAAAACCGACGATCGTAATCTGGAAGAACTTATTGCCATTTATACCAAACGGCTGAAGTTTTATGTGAATTTTGAACTCGAAATCATTCCTGATCTTAAAAAAACGAAGAACCTATCGGAAGAACAACAAAAAGAAAAGGAAGGTGAATTGATTCTTGGTAAAATTCAGTCTACTGATGAATTAATCCTGCTTGACGAAAATGGAAAAGATTTTAGCAGTGTAAAGTTTGCCGATTATCTTCAGAAGAAAATGAATAGCGGTATTAAAACACTGGTTTTTGTAATTGGCGGTCCCTATGGTTTTTCACAATCGATTTACAACGCAGCTCGCGGAAAAGTCTCGCTATCTAAAATGACATTTTCACATCAAATGATTCGACTGTTTATGACCGAGCAGGTGTATCGAGCTTTTACCATTCTCAAAAATGAACCCTACCATCATCGATAAACGTTATTGATTAACTGTAGTGGGCACTAACAGTTGGCAGTCGCAGTGGGCAGTCTCAATTGGCAGTAAGTTAATTTCGGAATTATAAATGTTGCGTGCAGAAGGAAAAACAAAGTGGTTCAATCTTTAAAGCAGCTCAATGAGTCTTAATCCTTAAGCTCAACAGGAAGCCATATTTCCTCTTCAGATTCCGGATGTTCAGGACCGTAGTATTTGTCACCAAGACGTTCAAAATGCGCACGATCATCAAGCCGGTAATCAGATTTCGGAAGCCAGGTCCCATAGATGTAATTTGAAGTTTCTACAAATTGTTTAACCGGCCCCACGTGCGTAAAAACTGCGTATAGTCCACCGGCCAGAATTTTGGTTTGCATTCCTTCAGGTACCATATTAAAATTTTCAACCTCCACAGCTGCCCAGCGCTCAAACTCAGTCTCCCGGGTAAAATCTTCCACTTTAAAACCAAATGGGTAGACCTGCATCGAATAAAACCCGGAGTCTACACGGTTAATTATTTCCTTGTGTCTACTCATAAAATCCTTCCACAGGGCAGCGGTGTCATCAAAGGAAAGCGTGGTAGTAACACATTTGCCTATAAGTTTCCGTGGCTCAATTTCGAGAATTTGAGGCTCTAATATATTATCACAATTATCCATATTTAATATTATAAACTAAAATTATAAGGGAATTCCCGAATTGGTAATAATTGATGACTTATTGAAGACTTAAAAATACGCTTACGAGAAGGGCTTGAAAGAAGGAAAGGTTTAGAAGTAACAAAAACATTCTTGATATAATCTTTATAGGTATCAAATGTCTCGTTATCTTCGGCAGCCCCTTGAAGGATATTGAAATTACCCGAATTAAATGCACTCGCTATTCGTTCAGGAATAATGTCTGAGGGCAATTTTGGCACAATAACCTGAGTGCTTGTTCCGTCAAAAACAAAATTCATATGGCTGGGATTGCTTCCATCGACGGAAATACGTAGGCGCCCCAATTCATACTCATCGATCCCAAAAAAATTCATTGATGTAGGGGAACTAAGATTATAATTGACTTGTTCTTGCGGAACTTCAACAATCTCAGGTTTACCCAGCCCTGTTTTATTAAAATTACTTAGCTTGATATCATATAGATAATGTGAAAAGAGATCTGTAGGATAAGAATAGAAAAATGTATCATCATCAATAAGGCGAGGAGTTGAGTAATTGGTATAAACCATATGTCCACTGAATCTATTGAAATGTTCAGAATCTTCAAAGCCCCATAAAATTAATGCCGGTGTCGCCCGGTTATTTTTAATGCGATATCTACCGTGGGTAACATCTTTTTTTAAATCTTCCTCCAGTAGTCCTGTCTTTTCGTGAAAATTCTCAAAATAACCATACCTGTATGAATCAAGGGCTTTAGTATTGTGATATTGAACAAAAAGCTGTTCGGCTCCCTCTTCACCATTAGGTAAGGTCTGGGTTTGATGTCCTGAAAACTTATTATGAACAAAAACAGCACTGTAGTCATCTCCGGATGCTCTTAAGTAAAAATCAGGATTGTAAAAAGGTACTTCAAAGTCAAAAAACTTGGGATAATTAAATGGAAGTGAACGCTTTGTAAAAGTTATTTTCTTTCCCAAAGTACTGACAGACAGGTTAGCATAAACTGTAAAATCATAGAGAGACTCATCAAAGACCTCAACAAAAGTCAACATAAATTCTTCGTTTTCTGTGATGTTACGTTCCAGAGTTATATCTATAGTTTCCGCTATATCATTATGCCGAAATTGGGATAATAAATTTCCCTCAGAATCAGATAGTAAAATATATACTTCGTCTGTACCCTCACGTGTAAAATAATCCGGAAACTCTAGACTAACAAACCTTCTAATTACTTCAAAATCTACTTCCTCTTTAGCTTTATTTTCATTGACGTCAAAAGCCTGAAGTGCCAATTTGTGTTTACCTACGGCTAATTCTTCGGGTTTTAGCAAATATTTTATGTTAGTTAACGCATCAGTTTCGTAAACTTTTTCTTCATCTATCAGCACTTCTACTCTAGCTATCCCAGAACCCTCATCCTGAATATCTAATTCTAAAAGTGTCTCATCATAAATTTTTAGGCCGCTAATGATTTCAAAACTCTTAGCGCTTATTACAGGAGGGTCCAAATCATTTGTTTCCTGCTCTAAAGTCTCCTCAATCACTGGGTTTTCGGAAGTACAGGATAAACTTAGAAAAGAAATAAATATTAAAGAAAAGTAGAAGTGTTTCATACAAAAATTGGAATGTAGTAGACAAAGTGAACAAAATACATAATTAAATACGATTTCAAAACTTGGCCTTTCTTTAACCTAAAGACTAATTCTAAACCCTTAATATTGATTCAACTAAAAATAAATACTATGAAAGGCCACAAACTCATTAAACGTTTTTTTCTTTTTACAACCGCTATGCAAATAGGTTATTATGCTGTGAGATATGCTGATAAAAACAAAGACAGCTTAAAGCACCACTATAAAAAGTTGAAGGCTAAAAAATCGTAGTTACATCTTTTTAATCCCGTGTTCCAGCACGTGTTTTATTCCCTCCAGATTTTCTGAAAATTGCATCATTTGGGCTAAAACCTGTGCCATTTCGTTAGCATTGCCAAAACCTTTGAGCTTGTTATTATTCACAAAAGTCTCTTTGATTGATGCCCAGCGGTCAAGCTCTTCCGCAGAGATTGAACCGATCAATTCTTTATATTTCAACAAATTGGCTTCAGCTGAGGCTGTAAGTGTTTGTGATTCACTCTCGTAATGGGACAGCAATAAGGTTTGTAACTCCTTTTCATTCATTATAGGCACCACTTTGGCCACTAGCTTATTCATATCCCTGTAGGAGCCTTGCAATTTAAAGGGTGGCTCTGTGCGGTAGGCATCCTCCATTGCGGCAGACCTGATATAAGCTGCATTGACTTTAAGCACTGTATCCCGAATTTTTAAAACTTTCTCGAGTATAGAATTATATTCTTCAAGTTCACGAGTACTATGATTTCCTTTAAGCTGAAGCTCCTGATTTCCGGTTTCCAGACGTTGAAGCAGCGTGTATACATCATCAAAATTCTTGCTGCTCAATTGCTGTAAAATCGGGTTTGCGGTAAGCGAATTTTCAATCAAACTCAATTTGAATAAATCTTCGGTATCGCCAATGATATCACCCAGATTATAGATATCAGCACGGTTGGCCAGCATATCGGGAATTTGAAACTTTGCCCCACTCTCCGTATACGGGTTACCCGCCATAATTACACAGAATTTCTTACCGCGCAGGTCATAGGTTTTGGGTTTCTCACGATATACACCTTCAATTTTACGGGTACCATCGGAGAGCGAAATGAACTTTTGTAAAAACTCAGGATTGCAATGCTGAATATCATCAAGATACAACATCACGTTGTTTCCCATTTCAAAGGCAAGATTGAGTTTTTTGAGTTCTTCACGCGAAGCGGAATTGGTAGCCGCTGCAGGATCTACAGAAGTAACCTCGTGTCCTATTGCAGGCCCGTTAATCTTCATAAAAATGAGTCCAAGCCGGTTTGCTATATACTCCATCAGAGTGGTTTTACCATATCCCGGAGGCGAAATGAGCAACAGCATCCCCATGCGATCGGTACGTGTGGTATCGCCTACCGTCCCTAATTGCTTGGCCAGATTGTCTCCAAAAAGCGGAAAATAAACCTGATCAATTAATTTGTTACGTACAAAAGAAGTAAGCACTTTCGGCTTGAATTCTTCAAGTTTCAGTTCTTCTTTAAGGCGCTCAGTTACGTCATGTTTCGCTTTGCGGAACGCTTCGAAGGCTACGACATCTTCGCGGATAAAACGCTCTAAGGTTGTCGTAAACTGATGGTAATTAAACTTAAAAACACCCTCTGTAATGCTTTGATGATCACCTTTTAAACCGCTTATATCCTCGGAGGCAGAAATCGAATTGATCTCTGAAACCGAATCGTCTTCAAACAGAATGAGACACACGACCTCATCAACATACGAAAGCATATGCTGCAGTTCTATTGGCGATGCTTCAGTAGTTGCACGTACAAAAGCAGTCACCCACTGCCGTATGAGTGCAATTTTTGATTCATAATCTGCCTGATTTTCATAACTATTTTTGAATCGAATATCGGCCTGTCTGCTTTTCAGATCGCTAAGAAAGGCTTCCTTTAAATCAACAGCTACAGCGCTCTGCGTAAAAAGATCGTCGCTTTGAAGTTCAGCAAACAGGTAAGATGCGATAGACGCACTCATTTCAGGCTCAAAAAGCAAGCTGATTTCCGCGAAATGATTCAGTTTTGTAATTAGATAATCGAGAATGAAATTGGACTCCGGATTATTTGGAAAATACTGCAGGACTTCTCCGGAAGCTTTCAGCTTTAAATTGATACTTTTCTGCACCTCAGTTTCCAGACTGTTCCAAAAATATTGCGCACCCGCTCGTATTTGCGGATTGTAAATCAATAAGCCTAAATCCTTGTGTTTTTGTACCAAAACTTTTAGAATCTGTGCTGCATCCTGATCGTGAACGCCCTTAACATAACCCTCACTGTAATTGGAGTTACTTACACGCTGTACGTGCTCTAAGAGTTCTGCATCACTCGCATTATATAGCTTATCGAAAGCTTCGGTCTTAAATAGTTTATAAGCCAAATAAGCAGCGCGATAGACGTTTTCATTCTCAGAGACGTATTCCTGATCCCAAATCTGACGGGAATTGAGTAAAACAGCATTATCAAGCTGCTGGTAAAAATCGGTACCTGTTAAATGATAAGCCAGCACCCCATCTTTTAAAACAATAGTAAGGTCTAGCGGCTGACGGTTAACCCCAAATTTATGTTTCCCCAGCTTGATGACATTCTCACCATCTTCGTACAGATCCAGTTTATCTTTAAGCTTGCGCAGCGCATCTTCACGAGCTACTTTTAGCGCGGTCTCCAGTTCTTCAGCCTTCCCGCTATCATCCAGCTTGTTGAGCTGATCAATAATATCCCGCACCTTGTTAATCATCAGGTCTGATGCAAAATAACCGTTAATCTCGTCTGCAGAACCCAGACTTTGCGCGCGTTTTACCACGCCTTTCAAGATACGCTCAGAAGCATTTTGAAGAGCAAGAGCCTTTTTATTACGTTTTTCAACCAAAGCATTTTTACGCGCTTCAAAAGCGGCATAGACCTCTTCACGCTTCTCAATGATGCGCGTTACAAACTCTTCAAAATCTGCAAACTTGCCTTCGAGCTCTTCAAGCTGGATCGAAATTTTATTTTGAAACTCATCACACTTTTCGGGAGTATTTGCAATATCCAGATAGTTGATGATACTCTGATCGATCAATTTTAACTGAGCAGCAAAATCGGCATGAGCCTCGGCACTTCCCAGGCTTTTCTTTTTATTCTTCAACGCGGCCTTCAACTGATTGATCGTAGCGAAAATCAGTGAAATAGTATCAATGATCTGCGTGGCGTGTGCAGTGTCTTCAATTTCCAGATTGGTAACAATATCGATCAACAATTCAAGGTCTGCTGCAATCTGATTTACCTCTTCTTCCAGGCCTTTAGCCTCTATCACTTTTTTAACCGAATCAAGCTTCTGTTGCTTTTCGGCAACCTGATCGTGATACGGCTGCAGGGCTTTATCATCGAGTAAAAACTGAACGCAACGACGCGATATTTTCTGCGTTTGCTCCCCTATTTCTGTTTCAAGCGTATTGAGAAAATCAAGGTCAACATAACGCACTTCTCGCAGACTAATCACTTTTCCGCGTAAACTACGCAACTGGGTTAGTAAAGCAACAAACTCGTTAATTGATTTAAAAGAAGTACTCTTGATCTTTCCAAATAAAGCTTCGGCTTCCTTGCGTATTTCCTGAGTTTGCTGTGCGGCGTGCCGGCGCAGTTCGGTAACTTTCTCAAACTCGTCAATCGCAGCATTTGCCGCTTTATTAATTTCGCGAAGCGGAAGATCTAAGCGCTGCGTTTCATCTTCATTAAGCCAATAATAGGCATCCTGAATATCTTTTGCAGATTTGGCGATATCTGAGTAAAGACCATCATAGTTATCCTCTTTGTTGAGCAACGTAATCAGCGCCTGAGATTCGGCCATCGCCTTAACAATGTCCTTGTTCCCTATTTTGTAAAGCAGCGTATCGGTATGTTGCGACGGCATATAATCACCTTTAAGGAAAGGTGTTTGCCAAATCTGAACCACGTGGTGCTTGGTCTGGTTTTCTTCAGCAGTAAAATAGCAGAGTTCACCGTTTTCCAAAAGGGTAAAACCACTGCAAACTATAGGCGTTTTAATCTCCTGACTGATGATGTTATACGACATCAGTTTGTACAAACCTTTGCCGGGCTCGTAGAAGATGTACATAAAATCTTCTCCATTAGGCGAACTTATTTTCTGCTGAAATTTCAGATTGATAAGTCCGTCATCAAATACTTTATATTCCCCGGTTTGCAGATAGTACCCATCAGGAAAAATGATTCCCTGATCATCGGGAAGCAAAACTGCAGCCACACCGATACTTTGAATTTTATGGACGTCTTTAATCTTGTGATTGTAAACAAAATAACGTGATGCTTCCTGAAAGGGTTTGATTTCTATTGCGATAAGATTGCCCAAATTTGCGAAGCGGTACTGCCCATCGTCAAGCGTCTGATCAGTTTGTTCTACTGGTTCTGAGAAGATGCCCTTGCCGTCTTCGGTATTGTCTTCAATCTTTATGGTAAGATCACCTCCTATGGTTTCTACAAAAACACGGTCTAAAATCGAAACATGGGAGTGCACACCATAGCGGTGCATATCGCGCGTAACTTCCTGCCATTTAAACTCGTGCTGCGGAGGAAAACGGTATTCGTGATCGCTCCGGTTATCTACATACTCTAGCTTATTTTCCTTAATCAGCCACTTAAAAGTTTTGATATCGCTTACGCTTTCGCTAAGCTGAAAAACCATATGCAAATAGTTGCCTATAATCGTAAAGCGCGAAAAGATTGTATTGCGGTAATATTTATAAAGGTTGGAAAAGTCGGTCTTAAAGGTAGCATCATCAAGCAGATCAAGAGGTATGGGTTCAAACCGATTTTCAGTAAAGGTATACATACTGAAAACATCTGAAAGTTTGATTTCTGTGCGCAGCCCAAAATGTACATTATACCCAAAAATACAGGTGTCACCCAGCGAAACGATATCTCGTGCAATACAATTGTTTTCGGTATTGATACGGTCATTGGCTATCAATTTGGTTTCCAATGAACCAAAAACCGTTTTCCGGGATTCGTTTAAAGCGGAAAGTTTTTGCTGAAGCTCCTCTTTTTGCTTTTGCAAACGGCCGCGAATGATCGCGTAGGTTCCGCCATCAAGAGCATCCTGTGTGGAGGCTTCTTTAGTATCTGTAGATTTTTTTTGTGACTCTAGTGCCATGGAATGTGGTCTGAAAAATAATGCGATTAAAGCAGTTGGATAATCTGAACGACAAATCAGATCGAAATAATCAATCGAAAAGGTATATTAAGAATTGCTTCCTTTTGCATGTTCCAAAAGGAAGCTAATTCTAAACAAGCTTATTACTTCAACTTCTTGCTGTCAATACCCAGGCCTTTGGCCAGGTTGAACAAATTGCTGAACAAGGTCTGTTCTTCGCTATCGTGAGATTGCTCTTTGAGATGCATCAACAGGTTAGCAATGGTCAGGTTCTTAATGTCCTCTGAAGAAACACCGTATTTATCTGCAAATTCCTTCACTTTTTCAAGCAGATTGCCTTTAACATCATCACTGCCCAGAATCGCATTTTTCACATCCTGAATATTGGTGCTATTTGCAACCAGACGATCATATCCTTTGGCTCTGGTAATCTGACCAATAATTTGATCAAAGAACATGGTCTCACCACCGACGATATCAATCTTGGCAGCTTTAAGCGCATCTCCTATAACCATCGCCTGAGCATCGGCAATATCTTTCTGAATGTTGATGTGCGCTAAATCTACCTGAAGTTCTTTATCCAGACGTAGTTTGAACTCTTCGTGTTCTTTACCTACACCATCCAGTTTCTTCATCGCATTGGCTTTCTCCTCAATACCAGCGGCATCGGCCATCGCTTTCTCTTTGATCACCGCTGCTTCTGCAAGACCGTCTTTACGTTTTGCATCGGCTTTAGCTTCCATACCGGCAGCTTCAGCTTTCATTTTCTTCTCGATAATTGAAGCTTCAACAATTCCCTGACGCTCGTTAGCATCTGCCTTAGCGTGCATAACCTGAGCTTCAGACATACCCACAGTTGCTTCTTCTTTAGCTTGTGCTTCGGCTAATATCTTACGCGCCTGAGCTTCTTTTTCTGAAGCTTCCTTATGAGCAAGCGCTTCGATATTGATTTCTTCGGCTTTCTGCTTTGCTGCTTCTTTTTGTGCTTCTGCAGCCTTAATGGTTTTAATCAGATCTTCCTGAGCATTAGCTTCGGCAATCGTAATTTTAACCTGCTTCTCCCGGTCTGCAGTCTTAAAGGCCTGAATGTCTTTCATACTCTCCTGCTCTTCTACCACGCCTTTTTCGAGCATTACACGGTCACGAATCACATCCTGAATATTTTTCTTCTCAACCTCAACTACTTTTTCTTTCTCGATCTGAGCAAGGGTAACTACACGCTCTCGTTCAGTAGCTTCAAGCAAACGGTCTTTTTCAACACGCTCGGTTTCTACTACATCGGTACGCATCTTGTTTTTAGCAGCTACGATAATCTGACGCTCCATGTTTTCTTCGGCCACCTTAACTTTTTCCTGAGTAGCGATACGCGCAGTCTCCGACTTTAAGCGTTCTTCTTCGGCAACTTTCAGGGTTTCAGCCTCTTCACGAGCTTTAATGTTAGCAATCTCCCGTTTTTGCTGTTCTTCTTTTTCCGCTAGTTGCTTATCAAGCTCTAAAATGGCTTCACGAGCTTCTACATCCTGCTTGCGAATGGTTTTTTCCTCATCGCGCTTGATCAGGTTGGCTTTTACGTTTTGTGCTGCAGTGAGCTCTGTAATTTTCTTAATCCCTTCGGCATCCAGAATATTATCGGGTTTAAGATGGGTCACCGGAGTTTGCTCTAAAAAGTCGATCGCACAATCTTCAAGGGTATACCCGTTAAGATCGGTGCCGATGATGTCTACGATTTCATCGCGAAACTCCCGTCGGGCTTCATATAACTCAATAAACTGAAATTTCTTACCCACCGTTTTTAAAGCCTCTGAAAATTTGGCTTCAAACAGATCTTCAAGGGTTTCTATGCGTGAAGCACGAGCAACACCTATGGTTTGTGCCACTTTTTTGATGTAAGCCACATCATTGTTTACCCTAACAAAAAATGCCACTTTAATGTCGGCGCGCATATTGTCTTTACAAATAAGGCCTTCTACACCGAGACGTTCAATCTGGATTTTCTTTACTGAAACATCCATAATTTCAACTCTATGGAAAACCGGAACGACATACAGACCTTTGTCTGTTGCCACTTTAGTACCCCCAAAACCGGTACGTATAAGTGCCTGACCCTGATGCACTTTTTTGTAAAACATCGCGATGATCGCGAAATAAACGATGATTAGGAACAAAAGAACTCCCAATCCAATTCCAATAATTGGTAAAACTTGATTCATTTTTGATTGATTTATTTAGTCGTTATAATTCTCTACTAGGTAATAATTCTGATCTGCAGATTGTTTGATAATGAGTACGGTGCTGCCATAGGTCAGCGCTTCGCCGGTAAGCGATTTCACATAAACCGACATCGCATTCCCGTCTGCAAGCACTTCGGCATTTCCCATTTTTTCTCCGGAAATTGAAGATAGCAGGGTAGCTTTTCTTCCCAAAAAATCAACAGCTACATCGCCATCTTTATTAAGGTGTTTGAAAAAACCTTTAAAGGGTGTGGTAAACAATTTATTCACGATTAATGCCGGAAATAACGCCAATAGCATAACTACAAAGCCAAAAACATTATCATAGGTGAAGGTTAAGGCAGTAGTCAAAGTCGTCATCAACCACCAGATAAAAATCCAACAAGTAAAGGTGAACATAAACGGAAGTCCAACAAAGTTGAAGTAGATTAGGAAAATCTGCCAGGCCTTCAATGGCTTACGTCGTTTTCCTACCACATGTTCTTTGTTTACTTCGACGTTTGAAACATCTTCAAAGTCCATATTTCCACCTTCAAGACCTGTATCGAGGTCAACATCAGCGTCAACGTCGACATCTACATCAATGTCGAGATCAAAGTCGATTCCTCCTATCATCGTGACGATCCAGTATAGGATCAAAATGATGAGTAAGATTGTGAGGACGATATTTACCTCCGAAAAAAGTACTTCTGTAAGCGTTGCGTTCACGTTTATCCCTGTTTTTCTGAGTCGTTAAGACCTAATTGTGCTTTTAATTTTTCGAGTTCGTCTTCAGCTTTTGCTGTGCTGGTATCAGCCGCCTTGTCTAACTCATCATCGATTGATTTTGATGCATTGGCAATATCGCCGTAAGCTTCTGCAAGAGCTTCTTCCTGAGCAACTTTTTCCTTCATACGTTCCAGCATAGATACCGTACCCGTACTATCCAACTCGGCCATTTGCTTATTAAGGCTTTTAGTCGCGTTGCTCACTTTTACACGGGCCTTAAGGGTTTTAAGCTCATTCTCCCACTTGCTGATGTTTGCCTTGATATTTTGAATGTTTTTCTGCAATTGAGCCACATTGTTATCAAATTTTTCCGACTCGGTTTTTGCCTGAGCAACCTGCTTTTCGGCCTCCTCTTTTTTGAGCAGAGCTTCTTTAGCCAAACGGTCGGCTTCAGCAGCATCCATCTGTTTATTGTGAGCCTTTTTAAGAATCACTATAGCTTTACTTTGATAATCTTCTGCCCTGTTTTGAAACTCTTCCTGATCGTTTTTGGCACGTATGGCCAAAGCTTTTACCTGAGCCAAAGCTTCCAGACTTTTATCAAGATCGTGTTTCATATCACGGATTCCCTGTTCGGTTAATTTTATGGGATCTTCCATATTATCAATTGCGGCATTAGCTTCTGCCTCTCCTATTTTGAATAAGCGTTTAAAAATGTTCATGAGTTCTAGGTTTTAATATTTTGAAAATTCAATGATTTTATCTGAGTATTCACTCATCAGCAGACTTAAGGAGTTTAGCGAACCTTCGAGTTCATTCAAATCCATATTTTCAATCTGTAAGGTGTCTCTAAAGATGACTTTTTCGCCTGTCTCGTTGAGAACAAAAGCTCCGTGAATGATATCGCGGTTTTTTTGTAGCAGACTCTTAAAAATTTTTTCTGACTGGTTGTTGATCTTAAAAATGAACTGTTCCATAATCAAGATAGGCGGGGCGACGCCCAGTATTAGGTTCTTAATACCCGAAGACTCTTTCTGTACGACCAGAATGCCATCTTGCGTGTTCTCAAAGGTTATATTAAAGTCCAACTCCAGTAAAAAGTTCTTGGTAATCGAAAAATGATCTTTCATCGGCTTTTGGTTAGCGAGGTGTTAAAATTTTCTAAAGGCTAATAATACAAAATCTAAACAATAAATGTTTAAACTACAGGAAATATTAGTGTCAATAATGTGTGAATTAGTACTACCATAATTGCTTGTTTTTAATTGATGTTTTGTTTGAACTATAACACGTGATCAGAGTGTCTACTAAAAAAATTAGCTGAATTAAATTCGTTTCGCTAATTTTGTTAGATAAATTTACGAATAAAATTATTATTTGCAAATAATATTAGCAATATATGTCCTTTTTTGGAAAAAACATCAGAAAGATTCGAAGCGTCAAAACCTTAAGCCAGCAGGCTTTTGCAGAGCTATTTGACTTAAAACGAGGCACTTTAGGTGCTTACGAAGAGGGTCGAAGCGAACCGAAAATAGAAACCATCATCACTATTGCTAATTATTTTAGCATTCCTATAGATGACTTACTTACTCGTGAACTTACCGTGAATGAACTGCTAAAATTTAAAAGTTCGTTGACTGAACAGTTTGAAGTTGTTTCTGCAGAACAATTCCCTGCAATTCCTTGCATAACAGACACCAATGCTTCTGATTATTTGCAGTTTTTTGAAAAGGAAAGTTTTATTCAGGATATGGTTAGTTTGGCCTTACCTATAGAATCGGAAGCTGAATTGCGTGGTTATGTTATTCAAAGTCTTGAAATGAGCAATCAGGATCAGGGCTTGTTTCCTAAAGATCTGGTTATAGGAGAGCGGGTAAAACTTGGTAAGCTTGATAAATTAAAACGTGGCGAAATGGTGCTTTTAGTGACTAAAAACCAGTTGATTTTACGACGCGCTTACGTTCAGGGCGAGCAAATCATCCTACGTGCCGATCATAAGAATGTACAGGAAATTCAGGTTAACCGTTCTGAGGTGTGTGAGATCTGGCGCATTGTCGCTGTTTTTCAAAAACGGGTGCCTGAAGTTACTAACGGCATCGAAGAAAAACTGCTCAAGCTTGAAGAAGAATTTGCCAAACTACGCGGTAGCCTTTAATTGTTCAGCTTCCCTACTGTACTTAAAATGATTCTTGCCAAATACCGAAGCATAGGTTTGCCTCCAAATCAAGACATCTTTATCATCCATTGATTTACAGATAAGAACTTTGTGATCTATAAAAGTAGTTCTGGGCCAAATACCTATATAAATTGGAGGTCTGTTTTTTAGTTTAAAAGGGTTTCTGTTCATACTGATTGAATCTGGAGTATTCAATTCGATTAGAATTAAATTTTGTGATTCACAATATTTAATAGCTTCCTGCAAATGATTTGAGTAATAAAAAAAGAGAGCTCCTATCGATTTTCTAACCAGTATAAACCATAATAGGATAAATCCCATTGCAAAAAGAGAAGTAAATATTTCTTGTACTATACTCACTTTTGAAAAGAACTTTCCTTACTCCGCTAACTCCAACTCCAGTTGTTCAAGTCTACGTTCTTCGCGCAATTGACGGCGCTGTTGTTTTATGGTAAGTGTACTGCCATCGTGACTCCACCCCGGAGGGCCAAAGATGTACATAAATTTATCGCGCAGTTTCGGTGACTTTTTGGTGTCGTTCCAGATGTCTTTATACTCGTGGGTGAGAATAATTAACGGATTATAGCTGTTGGGCGCGTGTGTTACTCCGTATTCTATATCAATATCCTCATCAAGTTCTTTAAAGGTGCCAAACATGCGATCAAAAATATTCAGAAAACCACCGTGATTTTTATCCATATATTCCAGATTACGGGCGTGGTGTACCTGATGCATCGTGTGCGTATTGAATACTTTGTCGATTATACCCAGTTTTGGTACATATTGTGAATGCAGCTGAAATTGCCATAAGGCTTCAATCCCCAGGCAAACCACTAACATTTCGGGTGGAAAGCCAATAGCGACAATCCATACATAAAATAAGGGCTTGTAAAAAATGGTAAACCAGCCGTTACGCACGGCAGTTCCTAAATTAAAATTATCTGAAGAATGGTGAACGATATGTGCTGCCCAGAAAAAACGGACCATATGATTCTGACGGTGAAACCAGTAATAGGAAAAATCATCTGCCAACTGACATAATACCCACACGTACCAGGCATAGCCAAAGGATTCCCATCCCATAATATTCTGGCGAACGCCTTCAACCATAGGGTTGAATAATTCATACACCCAGTTAAAAAGCAAAATAACGGTTATAGTTTTTATGAGCGGAGCAATAAGCGTAGAACCCACACCCATGGTGAGACTGGCAGCAAGATCCTTCCAATGATAAATATGGTCGTGATCGCTATGCTTACTGTAGGTGAGCTCGACTAAAATTAATCCTAAAAAACAGGGAACTCCGTAAATCAACGGGTTTGTGAAATCCATAAAGTGGGCTTAGACGCTAAACATACCGAATGCGCGGCACAATTCCATCAAATTAACCGATAAATCCTAAAATTTTGTGAAATATTCAATTTTCAATCACATCGGCTAATTAAAATTGAAGAAAGCCTCTCTGAAATATCACTTTATATTCTGATATTTAGTCACTTATAGAAGTTATAACTTTTTAGCCTCTTCCCAGAAAACATCCATTTCTCTCAACGTCATATCCCTGAGATCTTTGTTATTTTCCTTGGCTTTAGCTTCTAAATATTGAAAACGTTTAATGAATTTCTTATTGGTTCGCTCGAGCGCGCTTTCCGGATCTATTTTCAAGAAACGCGCATAATTGATCATCGAGAACATGACATCGCCAAATTCCGCTTCCATTTTTTCAGGATTTTGAGCATTTACCTCCTCCTGAAGTTCTGCAAGCTCCTCCTGCAATTTTTCAAAAACCTGTTGGGGTTCTTCCCAGTCAAAACCTACACCGGCGACCTTATCCTGAATACGACTGGCTTTTACTAAAGCGGGTAAGGATTTAGGAACTCCTTCTAAAACCGATTTTTTCCCTTCTTTCAGCTTTAAATTTTCCCAGTTGCGTTTTACATCCTCTTCGTTTTCCACATCTACATCTCCATAAATATGTGGGTGTCTGGAAATCAATTTTTCGCAGATTCCATTTGCCACATCAGCGATGTCAAAATCGCCTGTTTCGCTACCTATTTTGGCATAAAAGACAATATGAAGTAGCAAATCACCCAGTTCCTTTTTTACCTCTTCAAGATCATTATCCAGAATGGCGTCACCCAGTTCATAGGTTTCTTCAATGGTTAAATGTCTGAGACTTTGCAGCGTTTGCTTGCGATCCCAGGGACATTGTTCCCGCAATTCATTCATTATAGTTAACAGCCTGTCAATAGCCTGAAGTTGATCCTGTCTTGTATTCATAAATGGAAAGTTATTCCGGGAAGAATCCCAGGTCATTTAATCTAGATATCGGTAAAGTTAAACATCCTGCAGCTTTGGTATTCCTTGAAATCAAATCAATTCTCAACGACATTTCATTTCAAAAAAAAACCACAACCTGAAAGTTTCAGATTGTGGTTTATTACTGCGTTAAGAACACTTATTTTTTGCGGGCTGCCGTACTTTTTGCAGTGCCTCCCTTTTTAGCCGAAGATGATTTTGGCGCAGCTTTGGTTGCAGCAGGCTTGGCTTTTTCAGCTTTAGGAGCTGCTTTTGCCGCTGGCTTCTCTTTTGCTTCTTCAGCAGCCGGCTCTTCTTCCTTTTGAGCAGGAAGCAAATCATTTGCCTGCAATAAATTATACCATTGTATTACTTTCTTAATGTCACTGGCATAGACACGATCTTCATCAAAATTTGGAAGAATTTCAAAGAAATAGGCCTCCAGTTCATCTTTAGAACCTTTATGATCAATAGCTTTACCGCCATTTTCTTTCTCCGCTATTTTAGCAAAAACCTCGCGTAAAGGCGTTTCACCATCTAAGGTATAAATAGAAATTTCTGAAAGTACACTCACATTGTGACGCAATCCAACCGGCATTTTTTTACCGTCTGTAAGAGATTCTGCAATGAAGCCGGTGCGGGTTTGTGCACGCAGGTGGTATAAACCGGGTTTACCAGAAATTGAAACTATTTTATCTAAACTCATAGGTTTTATTTAGCCGTTAGAAACGGAATTAATGTGTTAGTGCTATATTGAATAAGGCGGCAAATATCTAGGGTCTTTTTTAATTTTCAAAATAAATAAAGCGTACCCAGAAGATTTTAACTATCGCAGCTTGATGTCTGGGAAACGCATGCGGTAATCTGCATTTACTTTTCCTTTGCTGATGTTTCCCAGTTTGTTTTTAATAATTCGTTTTTTAAGACTGCTCAACTTGTCTGTAAACAGTACGCCCTCAATGTGATCATACTCGTGCTGAATCACACGCGCCAGTAAGCCGTCAAATTCTTCAACGTGCTCCTTAAAATCTGCATCCTGATATTTTATTTTGATATTAGGACATCTGAAAACATCCTCATTAACACCAGGAATGCTCAGGCAACCTTCGTTAAATGCCCATTCGTCTCCGGTTTCTTCTAATATCTCCGGATTGATGAAGGCCTGCTTAAAATTTTTTAAACGCTCTTGTTCTGTCTCGCTTAGGTCTTCATCGTCAGAAAACGGCGTTGCATCTACAACAAATATTCTTATAGATCTGCCTATCTGCGGAGCGGCTAAACCAACGCCGCTGGCACCATACATGGTCTCAAACATATTTTCGATCAGTTCATCAAGACCGGGATAATCTGGTGTAATGGGCTCTGCTTCTTTTCTAAGTACGGGATCTCCGTAAGCCACTATTGGTAAAATCATATCTACTGCTTCTATTTTAAATACACCTTAGGTGCGCTTCAGGCTTATTGATTGTACAAATAAGATTGAAGTATAATGGTTGCACTTATTTCATCAAGAAGTGCTTTGTTTTTACGTTGTTTCTTTTTCATTCCGCTATCGAGCATAGATTGTGCTGCTATTTTAGAAGTAAACCGCTCATCCACACGTTTGATAGGTATGCTGGTCATTTTTTCTAAGCTTTCACGAAATTTCTGAATGTTCACTTCTACATCAGAGGCTACATTATTCAGGCGTTTTGGCTCTCCTAAAAGGATTAATGCCACATCTTCAGTTTCCAGATACTTTTTCAGGAACGGAAGCAGTTCATTTGTATTTACAGTCGTCAAACCCGAAGCGATAAGCTGTAACTCATCGGTTACCGCAATCCCTGTGCGTTTGGTACCATAATCTAATGCCAGTATGCGCGCCATGTAACTTTTTGGCAAAAATAAGGTATTCGATTAAGATGCACCAAAAACTCCGCTCCTATCGCTCAAAATAAATAGAAGTGCTTCCAGATCGAGAAGTGTTCAAACTTATGTTAGCTATCTTGGGATTTTCAACGCCTCTGGGTTATCTTTAGCCCCGCAAAATAAATAGCTAAATATTAAACCGACCTTAAACATGCAACAGGTAAAAAATCTTATTGAAGCAGCGTGGGACGATCGCTCCTTATTACAGGACAAAGTCACACAGGATGCGATACGCGAAGTAATCGAACTTTTAGACGGCGGCACCCTGCGCGTTGCAGAACCCGATGGAGATGACTGGAAGATAAACGAATGGGTTAAAAAAGCAGTTGTACTGTATTTTCCTATTCAAAAAATGGAAAAAATTGAAGTTGGTATTTTTGAATACCACGATAAAATGCCGCTAAAAACGGGCTATCAGGATAAAGGAATACGCGTAGTTCCTAATGCAGTTGCTCGTCACGGAGCCTATATTTCAAAAGGCGTGATCATGATGCCTAGTTATGTAAATATTGGCGCACACGTAGAAGAAGGAACTATGGTTGACACGTGGGCTACAGTAGGAAGCTGTGCGCAAATAGGTAAAAACGTACACCTAAGTGGTGGTGTGGGTATCGGGGGAGTTCTTGAGCCATTGCAGGCTGCTCCTGTGATCATTGAAGACAATGCGTTTATCGGTTCTCGTTGTATCGTTGTTGAAGGCGTACGCGTAGGCAAAGAAGCGGTTTTAGGTGCTAACGTGGTTTTAACTGGCTCTACTAAAATTATTGATGTTACCGGAGACGAACCAAAAGAAACTAAAGGTTACGTACCACCACGTTCTGTAGTAATCCCGGGAAGTTATACTAAAAAATTTGCTGCCGGAGAATACAATGTTCCCTGTGCACTGATCATAGGAACTCGTAAAGAAAGTACAGACAAGAAGACTTCGTTGAATGATGCTCTTAGAGAGTATGATGTTGCGGTATAACCCTTCCTTTCTCTAAAATATCTTTTTAAAACGCTGCTTGCAGCGTTTTTTTTTGATCTTCTTTCGCTGAAAACTCCTGCTTGATGTTAAAAGAAGGTCCTCAGTAACTTGTGGGGAAGTACCATATAACAAAGCGTATTCCTTTGCCATAACGCGTATCATCGTTTTTGAAAGCCACAACCGTCTAAAATTATGAAGGCGCTCTTTTAAATTTAATTTCTTAAAACGCATTCGGTTTAAATCAATTAAATAAAACTGGTAAGAGCCAGTAGATTCCTTTTTTATTAAAGTATTTCCAGGTGAATGGTCTTTAAAAAGAATCTGTTTCTCGTGCAATTTATAGGTAAACGCGGTCATTTGACGCAGTACCGTTTCCCGTTCGGGCCAATGCGGATTATGAATCAAATCTCTAAAGTCAAAATCGTAATCCAGATGTAAAGAAATATAGAAGCTTTCGCCTAAACCTACACCTAACTCCTCGTAATATGCCACCGGCATCGGAGTATTAAGTCCGTTCTTAATTAAATAACGGCCGTAGTCGTAGGATCTTTTGGCTTTGCCGGCTCTAAAATAGCTATATATAAGGGCATTGAATCCGGAAGGTTTTTTAAACTGCTTGATGTTAAAAACGGCATCGTTAAGAATTACCTTTTTGATGGTGTTGCGCTTGCCTTTAGTTACATATTCACCTCGATTTTCAAAATCCTGTAAGGTTTCGAGAAGTTGCTCACGATAACTTTCAAAATCGGGATTTAGAACAAAATTGATGCGCATGTAAATTTTAATAACTCTTAAAAAAGAAATACTTTGCGAAGGTAATGCAAGCGACTAACATACTCATCATTCAGAATAAAAGAATAGGCGATGCCCTGCTTACCTCGGTAATTGCTAACAATATCAAAACGGTGTTTCCCGAAAGCAAGGTGACTTTTTTTGCCTATGATTATACTTCGGGTGTGTTGGAAAACAACCCCAATATTGATGAATTATGGCTGGTTAACGAAAAGGATTTAAAAATTCAGGCCTATTTTTTAAAAACCCTTTTACATGTACGCAAAAATAAATATGATGTTATTTTTGATCCGTATGCCAAGTTTCAAAGTAAAATGATGTGCTTGTTTAGCGGTGCATCTGTACGTTTGGGTTTTAAGCGAAAGAACAAAAAGCTGAAACTTCCCTTCTACACCAAAGCGGTAAACTTTAAGGAAAAAGCAACTTTACCTTGCGGAAGAGCCATCGAAGATCGCATCAATATGATTGAAACGGCTTTTGAATTGCCTTCCCCTGATTATCATCCACGTATTTTTCTTACCGAAAAAGAATCGAACCGAAATAGCAAGGCACTTGGAGAAAAGCTGGTGGTTATGTTTGGTGTGTTAGGCAGTGTACCTAAAAAGTCTATGCCTAAAACCTATATCGCAGAGCTTGTAAATTACGTTACCTCAACCTATGAGGTTACGGTTCTGTTTAATTATGCACCACATCAAAAAGCCGATGCGCTGGGTATTTATGAATTGTGTACACATAAGGAGGCCATTAACCTTGATGTTTATGCCGAATCTATAAGGGACTTCGCTGTTTTAATGAAGCAATGTGATGTTTTAATCGCCAATGAAGGGGGAAGTGTTCATATCGCAAAAGCTTTAAGCAAACCCACGTTTACTATTTATTCGCCCTACATTGATAAAGACGCCTGGAATAGCTTTGAAGACGGAAGCTTTCACCAATCGGTTCACCTCAAAGAAGAACAACCGAGACTTTATAACAGCTTTGATCGGGAAACCACCAAAAAAATTGAAAAAAATCCGGAGTATTTGTACCAGCAACTTACACCGGAACTTATTTTACACAAGCTGAAACCCTACCTCAAAAATCGAAACTTGCCGCTCAAAAAGAATTAAGCCTCCTGATTTATGCCATAAGGTGTACGAACGACCTTCTGATCGCGTGTATATTTTCTGATAGCCTTATTCTTTTTAATAGATGCTTCATTTTTATACCCACGGGGGTGATCTAAGTGAATCACCACAGCATTGTAGCGTATCTGTTTACTTTTTATTCCCAGATTAAACAGGCGTTCGCCGAGTTCACGATCCTGACCGCCGTACTGCATACGCTCGTCAAAACCATTAACCGCCACGATATCCTTTTTCCATCCGGAAGCGTTATGGCCATTCCAGCTGGCATTTGTGGGTGTGATAAAATTGAGAAACGAAGCTTTGATACCACTTATGGTAAGCTTATTGTTCTTAAAACTGCTTTTAAGACCGTGCTGTTTCAACCATTTTATATCAAAACATTTTTCGCTAAAAATGGTGTCTTTTGTAATTGCTTTAGAAATATCAAGTGGCAACATAAAGTAGCCACCTGAAAGAAAATACCCTTCTTCCCGAAATTTTACATGTTGTTCAACAAAATCTTTTCTGGGAATACAATCCCCGTCACTCATAATGATATACTCGGTAGCGCAGGCTTCAATAGCCTTGTTTAAAATCTTAGATTTCTGAAACCCATCATCTTCATGCCATACGTGCACTATAGGGTAAAATACTTCCTTTTGCATACGTTCCAACAGGTTTTTAGTCCGCTCATCAGAGCCATCGTCCGCGATAACAATCTCAAACATACGATAGGTTTGATTGTCGTAACCGTATAAAACCTTCTCCAACCATTCGGTCGAATTGTAGGTGCTTATGATGATAGAAGTATCTCGTGCATTCATAACCGCAAAGATAAGTTTTTGTAGATTTGCGCGATGTCAACACTTTCGGTAATTATTCCCACATTTAACGAGGAAGCCTACCTCGCAGATGCTTTAAAATCGGTTGATTTTGCAGATGAAATCATCGTCGTTGACAGCAATAGTAAAGATGGTACCTCCGCAATAGCTAAAGCATTTGGAGCCCGGGTACTCTTTAGGGATTTTGATAATTTTTCCGCTCAAAAAAACTTTGCGCTCAACTATGCTACCTCTGAATGGATTTTATTCCTGGATGCTGATGAGCGCATCACGCATTCCCTTAAATTGGAATTGTTACATACGCTGCAGGAAGGTGAATACGATGGTCTAAAACTGAATTTTCCCCACTTCTATATGAACCGGTTTTTATACCACCACAGTGACACTGTATTACGTGTGGCCCGGCGGCAAAATGCCCGTTTTGAAGGAAATGTTCACGAGAAGCTGATGGTTGAAGGCAAATTAAAAGCCTTAAACAATCCCGTTTTGCACTATACCTATAAAGGGCTCGAGGCATACATCGCAAAAAAGGATTCTTATGCCTGGTTTCAGGCCAGACAGCGTTTTGCGAAAAATGAAAAGGTATCTTTCTTTAAACTCAGTATTAAACCCGCTTTTCGATTTTTTAGTTCACTGGTATTAAAAGGAGGTTTGCGCGATGGTGTTCCGGGCTTTGCAGTAGCTACAGTTAATGCTTACGGCGTTTTTCAGCGTTATGTCAAACTGCTTTTATTACAAAACGGCTTTACAGAGGACAAGCAAATTAGTCAAGTAGATAACGTTGATTTTGAGCTGAATGAAACCTATGAAGCTTACCTTAAAAACCTGCATAAAAACAGTCATAAAGCCGGAGAGGATTTGTACACAAAAGGTTTCAAACCTGATTTTATAGATTTTATGCTGAAACCTTTTGGTCAATTCTGGTATCAGTTTTTGATTAAAGGTTTGATTTTTAAAGGTAAAAAGGGATATATTAAGGCCTATTTACAGGGCTTTGCACAAGCCGAAAAGTTCCTTAAAGTGTGGTTGATGCAACGGCACATTAAGTAGTTTTAAAAATCAAAAAAGCATTTTATACTAAATCCAATATCAAAAGCGTGAAACACGTATTTCTAGAGTCGCATAATATCAAGAATCCTTATTTTGGGTTTGGCCAGTTTAATTATCATTTAATTAAAGCTTTTGCCCAACTTAACGATCCTGAGATTCGCTTTACGCTTCATGCTAAAGACACCGAACGCCTGATGAGTGAGTTTGGTGATACTTTTGATTACCGAAAATACCGGTCTATTTCACGCTATCCACTTTTTCGCATTCGTAAAAAATACGACGCCTGGCACAGCCTCAATCAAAATATTAAGATCGAACCCGCACGGAATTTACCCTATGTCCTAACGGTTCATGACATTCATTTTGCAAAGAATCGCGACCCGGATCCTGAAGTTAATCAACGCTTTGAATCAAAACTTAAAAGAAGCTCTGCGATTGTGTATATATCTGAATTTGCAAAAAAGGATACACACGCGCATTTTGAAGTGCCCGCAGTTCCGGAGTATGTGATTTATAATGGCAATACCATTCTTGATACGGAGCTTCCGCTAGATTTTAAGCCCAAACAAGTACCTTCTCGTCCGTATTTCTTTAGTATTGGTGAATTTACAGAACGTAAGAACTTTGGTGTTTTGGTCCCTATGCTAAAAAATCTACCTGATTACGACCTGATATTAGCAGGAAATACAGACCGTCCTTATCACGACCAACTCCTATCTGTCATAAAAGAATATAAGCTCGAAGATCGCATTCACATCGTTGGTAAAATAGATGAAGATACCAAGCGGTATTATTTGGCGCATTGCGAGGCGCTGGTTTTTCCATCGCTGCGCGAAGGTTTTGGCATACCACCAATCGAAGCTTTGACTTTTGGGAAACCGGTATTCCTATCCAACAACACTTCTTTACCCGAAATTGGTGGACGCGATGCCTTTTACTGGGATCATTACGACCCCGATTATATGGCTCAAATCGTAAAAGGCGGTTTAGAAAAGAGTAAAAACGATCCTAATTATACTGACCGTGTAAAAGCCCACGCTGCACGTTTTAACTGGCTTGAAACCGCAAAAAACTATATTAAAGTCTATAAAGCACTTTAAGATCAAACAACTAACCTGATGCTCAAAAAACTAAAATATTTTATCAAACGTAAAAAGTTTGACCACCGGCGTAAAAAGTTTGCCCCCTACACTAAAGGTATTATTTACAATACCGAAAACGGGATTATCGCGATGTCTCACGAAGACATGATGATTGGTAAAAGCCTAGGACGAAAGGGCTCCTGGAATTCTAAAGAGATTCATTCGTTAAGAAAAATAGTGCAATCTGAAGATGTCATTTATTTTATAGGCACCCATGTGGGAACTTTATTGATTCCTATCGCCACGCACTGCCAAAAAGTAATAGGTTATGAGGCCAACCCAGAGACCTTTTGGTTTTTAAAAAAGAACGTGGTTTTCAACGATCTGGAAAATGTAGAACTCTTTAATCTGGCGGTAGGTGATTCCAAAAAGAAAATGCGTTTTATTCAAAACCGAATGAATACCGGTGGTAGTAAAGTAAAGCCCATAATCAACGATTTTAGATACAAATTTGATAACCCGGAAGAAATTGAGGTAGATATGGTCGCCCTCGATAATCATAAAGAAGAGCTTGCCCTTCCTGCGGCAGACGGTATTGTGATGGACATAGAGGGTGCTGAATATTTTGCCCTGCAGGGGATGAAAACAACTTTAGAGTCTGCACGTTTTCTTTATATGGAATATGTGCCGCATCATTTAAAGAATGTTTCTAACATTAAAAACACCGAACTCATCAATCTCGTTGTTCCGTATTTTACAAAAGCTGTTTCACAGGCCACGGGGAAAGAATTTGACCTTACCGTAAATACGCAGGATTTAATATCCTTTTTAGATTATCTGGATCAAAATGATAAATCTGACGATTTCCTTTTTAAGGAAAACTAATTTGGTAAAAGCAAGCGCAATTCATGTTTGAAAAAATTAAAAAATCCTGGCATCGAAAAACCACCAGAGCCCAAGCCAAAAGGGTTTTGAGCAATCAGCCTATTCATAATGATGGGGTAGTCAATTCACATTGTCTGGATACTGATAATGTGGGAGATTTGTTCTGTGCCCCGCATAACTATTTTGAAAAACTTAAGAATACCGGTATTGACCTGAGGGATTATTATGTTACCGAAGACAACAGAAACCAGATATACCTTAATGATTTGCTTCAAAAGCAACTCATCATTGGAGGCGGAGGCTTGCTTAACCGTAATGCCTTTCAGTTTGCGATAGACCTTTTTGAGAATCTTGCAGATCGCGGAAAGAAAACCGTACTCTGGGGCCTGGGGCATAATTCAAAAAACACTTCAGATTTTGGAAAGATTACCGCATACTCAACGGATGTTTCTAAATTTGGCCTTGTGGGAACGCGCGACTATTCGATGCCCGGAGAGTACGTGCCCTGTGTAAGTTGTATGCACGAACTCTTTGATAAATCTTACGAAGTAACTGACGAAATAGGCATCATTTTTCACAGAGATACGTTTCAAAAAAATGATTTGGTAAACAAGTTTGCAGATTATCCCAGCACTTCAAACACCACCAATCTTGAAGAGCTGCTCAATTTTATAGGCTCTAAAGAATCCTTAATTACAGACAGCTATCACGCGATGTACTGGAGTATGTTGCTGGGTAAAAAGGTAGCTGTAGTTCCCAATAGTTCCAAATTCTACGATTTTAAATACAAGCCGGTCTTTACCAATTTTGAAGATGCTCTTTCCGATATAAAAAAAGCTACGGCCTATAGCGGAATATTGGAAGAATGTAGAACTTTGAACACTCAATTCTACGAAAAAGCAGGTAATTACCTCAATCTATAAATTATGCCTAAAAAAAAAATACGATCAGCGCATTTTTGATGAAGTAAGTGAATCACTCCCGGTTCTCAAACGTGGCGGACTTTTGCTCTACCCTACCGATACCGTCTGGGGAATAGGTTGTGATGCTACCAATGCTGAGGCGGTAGATAAAATTTATGAACTCAAAAAACGTCCGGAAAGCAAGGCGCTAATCTGCTTGGTAAGCGACCTTAAAATGCTCAGACAATATGTGGAAGACATTCCCGAAGTGGCTTATAATATTTTGAAATATGCAGATCAGCCCACGACAATTGTCTATGACAACCCGATTCGCATTGCAGAAAATCTGGTAGGAGCAGATAATACGCTAGGTATTCGCATCGTACAAGATGAATTTTGCCAGACTTTAATTCGAAAACTGGGTAAACCGTTGGTATCTACATCTGCAAATCTGAGTGGGGAGCCCACACCAATGCGGTATCCTGAAATAAGTGCGGCGGTTTTGGAAGGAGTGGACTATGTCGTAAATTTGCAGCGCAAACACAAATCGACTAAATCTTCAACCGTAATACGTCTTAGCAGTGACGGTCAGGTGAAGATTTTACGCAAATAAAAGTACATGGCCCTTTTAAAATTTCCGGAAGCTCTAGAGTTGAAAATCTTTGAGGTAATTGCTCAGGCTTCGGAAGAATTGAATCTGGAATCCTACGTTATTGGCGGTTACGTTCGCGATTTTCTGTTAAAACGCGGCGAAGCTAAAGACATAGATATTGTTGCTGTAGGAAGCGGAATTGAATTGGCAAAAAAAGTGGCTTCCTTGCTTCCACATAAACCTAAGGTACAAGTATTTAAAACGTATGGAACGGCTATGCTACGCGATGGTGATACCGAAATTGAATTTGTTGGTGCCCGTAAAGAGTCCTACTCTGAAGATAGCCGAAATCCCACGGTAGAAAATGGTAGTCTTCAGGATGATCAAAACCGAAGGGATTTTACCATAAATGCATTGGCACTAAGCCTCGACAAAGAAAGCTTTGGTAACCTGCTTGATCCGTTTAACGGTATCGGTGATTTGGAACGCGAAATCATTAGAACTCCCCTTGATCCTGATATTACCTACAGCGATGATCCGTTACGTATGATGCGGGCGATACGTTTTGCATCTCAACTTGATTTTAGCATTGAGCGAAAATCACTGGAAGCAATTACAGCAAACAAAGAGCGTATTAAAATCATCACAAACGAGCGCATTGTTGACGAGCTCCATAAAATAATGCTCAGCGAGAAGCCTTCAGTAGGCTTTTTACTACTTGAGAAAACCGGTTTACTGCGCTATATCCTTCCCGAACTAACCGCACTTAAAGGCATTGAAGAAAAAGAAGGTCAAAAGCACAAAGACAATTTTTACCACACGCTTGAAGTTGTAGATAATATTTCAGAAAATACAAACGATCTCTGGTTGCGTTGGGCAGCATTGCTGCACGATATCGGTAAAGCGCCTACCAAACGTTTTGACAAAAAAATCGGTTGGACTTTTCACGGACACGAGTTTGTAGGCTCAAAAATGGTCTTTAAACTGTTTAAAAGGTTGAAAATGCCTCTGAACGAAAAAATGAAATTTGTTCAGAAAATGGTTTTAATGAGTTCGCGCCCTATTGTTATAGCTGAAGATTTTGTGACTGATAGTGCGGTACGTAGGCTTATCTTTGACGCCGGTGACTATCTGGAGGATTTAATGACGCTCTGCGAAGCCGATATCACGACCAAAAACCCAAAACGCTACAAACGGTACCATAACAATTTTAAAACCGTTCGTCAAAAGATTGAGGAAGTTGAAGAGCGTGACCACGTGCGTAATTTTCAGCCGCCGGTAAGTGGAGAGGAAATAATGGAGACCTTTAACCTAAAGCCTTCCCGCGAAATAGGTATTATTAAGGAGGCAATCAAAGAAGCTATTTTAGAAGGTGAAATCCCAAATGAATACGATGCCGCACACGCTTTTATGCTTGAAAAAGGCGCAGAGCTGGGATTAATAGCTTAAGCTATTGTTATTATCATTCTTATTTTTTATTTATGATAAATACAGTTCCTTATTTATTGCGAAATATGGCTCTTAAATAAGGTAAAGTAGCGCCCAAAGTATCTTAAAAATGTAAATACAATTATAATTGAAATAATAATAACAATATTAATAGCAATAAAAGTTGTACAAAAAATCGATTTTCATCTCGCTTGTTCTCATTTACCTGGTAATAATTGCCGGTGCTGTAGTACGTATGACCGGTAGCGGAATGGGCTGCCCAGACTGGCCTAAATGCTTTGGCTACATCATCCCTCCTACTAACGAAGCCGAATTAATCTGGACTCCGGAAAAATCTTATGAAGAAGGTCAGGTTATTATTGTTGATGAGACCCTGCGTGTAGCTAAAACTGACTTTACAACTGGTGATAAATTTGAAGCTCAAAACTGGAACGGTTACGAAAAACACAGCTACGCCATTTTCAACCCGTGGCATACCTGGATTGAATATATAAACCGCCTTCTGGGAGCACTTGCGGGACTTTCATTTTTGGTAACCTTAGGCATCGCCCTATTTAAAGAGCGCAAGTTTAAACGTATTTTCCTCTCACTTTTAGCGGTTGGTCTCATCGGTTTTCAGGGGTGGATTGGCGCCACCGTTGTCTACTCGGTACTCTCCCCCGTGCGTATTACCATACATATGGTAATTGCCTTGCTCATTGTGGCGCTTTTGATTTATATGCTTATTGAAGCGAGTCCGTATAACAAAAGCTTCAAGTTTGACAAGGCTTTTAAAAACGGAATGATTGTGGCTGTAATCTTAACCCTGATTCAGATCGTACTCGGCACACAGGTTCGGCAACATATTGATGAAACCGTAGATGCTGTGGGTTATGAGGCTAAAGAACTTTGGCTCCAAAATCCGGTTGTTACCTTCTACATACACCGTTCTTTTTCTATACTGGTGTTGCTACTTAATGCCTGGCTTTTTATTCGAAATAAGCGCTTTATTCTTGGGCACAAAAACCTAAAATGGGTAGTGATATTAATTCTCGCCGAGATTTTTACCGGTGTACTGATGAACTATTTTGAATTTCCATTTTTAACACAACCGCTACATCTGGTAATTGCTTCTATATTATTTGGTTTTCAGTTTTATATACTGCTCACAGCATTTAAAGAAAAAGAAGCGCTCTCAAGCACATCTTTACAGTAAATTGTATCTTTGTCGCCCTAAAAATTGAGACCATGATTTACCGTTTTCGAGTCATCTTAGACACTCAGGAAGATATTTTCAGAGATATTGAAATTGAACAAACCGCTACCTGCGAGGATTTTCATAATACTATAACCCAGAGTTTTGGTTTTGACGGGACCGAGATGGCATCCTTCTACATCAGTGATGATGAATGGCGCCAGGGAGAGGAAATCGCTCTTTTTGATATGAGTGAATCTGAAAAACCACTTCGTGCGATGAGCGAAACACTTTTACAGGATGTATTGTCAGAAGATCAAACCCGAATGATCTACGTTTATGACTTCTTTAATTTGTGGACCTTTTTTGTAGAACTCGCAGAAATCACTGAAGCAAATGACGGGCAGTCCTACCCCAATCTGATGTTTGCTCACGGTCAAATCCCCGCGCAGGCTCCTGAAGCGGATTTTTCAGGTGATGAAGACGATTTTGATGATGATCCTTTTGCCGACGATGAGGATGACTACGACATCGAAGATTATGAAGGCCTTGACTTTGACGAAAACTGGAATTAAATAGAGAATAGACTTTAGACATTAAAGAAGAGACAAAAGATTCTTTTAAAAGTCTTTAATCTAAAATCTCAAGTCTAACATCTCAAATCTTACTTATAATTATATGATCAACTTATATTCGGCTCAGATTGAGTCACTTTCTATACATCGCGTAGGTAACAAAAGTCGTTCTGAAGGCGCTTTTTTATCTAAAGAACGCTACCAGCTTAACGATGAGATTACCCCGCTTATCAAAGAATTTTTCTTTAAACCCTTTCGCGATAAAGAGGAAAATTACTATCAATTTGTACACGAGAGCGATCTGGAGTTCCACGAGTTATCAAATCTTGTAAAATCAATTTTCGAAAATCCTTCACGCTCCCACGAGGTTTCTGTAGACATTGCAAAACTCCTTTACGAGCAGTCTGAACATCCACACATCAAACCGGGTGAAGTCTATGTTGCACATATTGAAAATGTAATGCTTGACAATGAAAAAGTAGATGCTGTAGGGATTTTTAAATCGGAATTAAAACAGGATTTTTTGCAGTTTAAAGAAGGTGAAAGCAACCTCAATATGCATTTGGAGCAAGGCGTTAGCCTGAACAAGCTCGATAAAGGCTGCTTAATCTTTAATAAGAATGCTGATGAGGGTTATAAAATTCTTTCCATAGATTCTAACCGTTACGATGCGAAATACTGGCTCGATAGCTTTTTAGGCGTAGATATTTTGGCCGATGAAAACTTCCACACCAAAAAGTATTTAAAATTCTGTCAGGACTTCGCTAAAGACGTGGTACTTCCGGCAGAAGACAAGAAAGAAGAAGTGATGTTTATGAACCGTGCGGTAAATCATTTTGCCAAAAATGATGAGTTTGTAGAACAGAACTTTATGAATGAAGTAATGGAAAACCCTGCGCTAATCCCGGAATTCAACAATTACAAAATAGAAAAAGCTCCTAAATATAAGATTGAAGACCTTACCTCCTTCCCCATCTCAAATACTGCAGTAACTGCAGCGCGTAAAAAAATCAAAAGCGTGATTGAACTTGATACCAATATTCAAATAAAGCTGGATTTTATCAATCCCGAGAGCGCCGAAAAATTTGTAGAAAAGGGTTGGGATGAAGAACGCCAGATGTATTATTACCTGGTGTATTTTAATAAAGAACAAAAATCTTAAAACTATAAAGCCGAATGGAACATTCGGCTTTTTTCTTGGTTACCAATTAGCCTTTCAGAAGATTTAGAATCAGGATAAACAAACGGGCAAAAATAAAAGTAACCAGACCAAAAACTGTAGTCAGGAAAGCCACTTTCAATCCGCCGGCCATCATACCCTGAGACACATCTCCCATACTTTCAACCGCATCAAAAGCTTCGATAAGACCTATAACACTGCCTAAAATTCCCCAGCTTAGAATAAACAAACTGATGTTGCTGATTAAGACAATTGTTTGTGCTTTATCTGCTTTGGTCAGGAATTGGCGCACAAACAGCGCAACAATCACAATAAACACAATGACAATAGGCCACATGAAAAAAGGACCACCTTCCTGAATTCTGTCTAATAACATACTTCTATATTTTAATGATTACCCTTCAAAACTAGAAGAATTAAAGTTAGCTGATTTTTATTTGCGATGGGTAACTGGTTTTTATCGGGATTCAACAGTAAAAACGACGCTGTTAAAAACCCCACAAAAACAGTCATTCGTCTCAAAATGCTTCGAATTCCCTGCTTTTTTAGCATCTTGCAGCTATGGATTTGCTGAAATTTAACCAGACCAAACTCTTTGCCTCGCACTTTTTATTGTGGGTAGGCGTCTGGTTTTTCTATGTGTATTTCTTCAGCTACAATACCACCAATACGCTTTACGTAACCTGGTTCTCAAGCATATTGCTTCCCATCACCATGCTCACAACATACAGCACGGTTTATTACCTGATTCCGCGGTATCTGATGATTCGTAAATATTGGTTATTTGGACTTTACAGTACGTATGTTGCCATTTTCACGGCTTTCCTGACTACAGTTACGATGATTGGGAGTTTTATATTCATTTCCAATTTACAGGTCGAAAATACACCAGTGATGAGCCGCAATCTGGTGTTTATATTAATTCTCATCTATCTGGTTGTGGGTTTGGTGAGCTTTGTATACATACTCAATCATAACTTCAACACCCTGTCCCGTAATAAAAGTCTTGAAAACAAAATTCTTGATGCCCAGTTGCATCTGAAAGATCAGGAACTGCATTACCTGAAGAAACAAATTCACCCTCATTTTTTATTCAATGCGTTAAATACCATTTACGGTTTTGCGCTCAAACAATCCCTGCAAACTCCTGATATCATTCTAAAATTGTCTAACCTTCTTGATTACATCCTGTATCAGGTCACTGAAAAAGAAGTTTTTCTTAAACAGGAACTCGATCATATTGAGGAGTATGTAAGTCTTGAGCAAATCCGTTTTCAGGATACACTTGAGGTAGCTATCGCTAAAAATGATTTTGACGAAAGTATCCGGGTGCCTCCGATGCTTTTTCTTCCGTTTGTGGAAAATGCCTTTAAACACGGCCACATTATAGACGGAAAACTTCAGATTCATATGAAATTTGAGGTTTCAACTAAGCAATTATACTTTACTATTGAAAACACCACCCGAAGTGAGGAAACCGAAAGCGATACATCGAGAATTGGCCTGGCAAACATACGGAAGCGCCTCGAATTGTTATATCCTGATAATTATGATTTGCAGGTAGAAACTCCTAAAAACCGCTATGCGGTAACTTTAAAAATCAGGTTAAATGACTAACAAACTTCTGGCATTAATCGTTGACGACGAACCGGCTGCACGTGAGATCCTGAGAACCCATTTGCAACGTATTCCCGAAGTAGAAATACAGGGGGAATTTAAAAATGCCATTGACGCACTTTCGTTTTTAAAAAACAATCCCGCAGATATCGTTTTTCTCGACATTAATATGCCCGAAGTAACCGGCCTCTCTTTTGCAAAACTGGTTCAAAAAGAGCTTCAAGTCATTTTTACGACCGCACACCGGGAGTATGCGGTAGAAGGTTTTGAATTGCAGGCTGTAGATTACCTGCTCAAACCCATATCGTTTGACCGCTTGCTGCAAGCAGTTTATAAATGCACCGGCAAGCAGGCAGAAAAACAAACTGCCGAAAAGACTGTGGAACTTGATAAAGCTCCAAATCCGTTTGTATTTGTTCGTGCTGATCGTAAAATGATCAAAATTGATTTTGAAGATCTCATTTATGTGGAAAGTCTAAGCGATTATATTAAAATTCACACCCAAACGGAAACACACGTCACCCGTGAGACCATCTCTAATTTTGAATCCAAATTACCTCCCGATCAGTTTTTACGTATTCACCGCTCTTTTATTGTCGCCGCCTCGGCCATCAAAGCCTACACGTCCGAGCATATTGAAATTGAAGGTGAAACTCTACCCATTAGTCGCAGTTATCGGGACGCAGTGATTCAGTTTTTGGCTAAATATGAATAATTGATAAGACCTCACAGGTATTGGAGACCGGTGAGGTTTCATTTTTGAATTAAGCTAATTCCTTTACCTGTTCCTGATAGGTCTTAATACGGTCACGTAGTTTGGCAGCTTCCATAAAATCAAGTTCTTTTGCTGCAGTTTCCATTTGTTTACGGGTGTCGCGAATGAGTTTTTCAAGTTTAGGTTTGCTCATATAGGCTGTGTCAGGTTCAGCGGCCATATTGGTAAGTTCTTCTGCTTCAAACTTAAATTTCTCTTTCTTAGCAAGCGCACTTTCAAGGGACTTCTTGATGGCAATCGGTTTTAAACCGTGCTTCTCGTTGTAAGCAATTTGTTTTTGCCTTCTGTATTCGCTATCATCAATAGTTTCCTGCATGCTTCGGGTAATTTTATCTGCATACATAATTGCAAGACCGTTTATATTCCGAGCAGCGCGACCAATTGTCTGCGTCAGTGAACGGTTACTTCTTAAGAAGCCTTCTTTATCGGCATCTAAAATGGCTACCAGTGAAACTTCAGGTAAATCCAGACCTTCTCGTAAAAGGTTCACGCCTACCAGCACATCAAAGATACCTTTACGCAGGTCAGACATAATCTCTACTCGCTCAAGTGTATCTACATCTGAGTGAATGTATCGCGTTCTGATATCTACTCGCGTGAGGTATTTAGTCAGTTCTTCGGCCATACGTTTGGTAAGGGTCGTAACCAGTGTGCGCTCGTCTTTATCAACTCGCTTTTGAATTTCTTCAATCAAATCATCAATCTGATTCAAGCTGGGTCGTACCTCAACAATGGGATCCAGCAGGCCGGTAGGTCTTATGATTTGCTCTACATACGTACCTTCAGACTTTTGCAATTCATAATCTGCCGGAGTTGCACTCACGTAAATCACCTGATTTTGCAAAGCTTCAAATTCTTCAAACTTCAACGGACGGTTATCCATCGCCGCAGGAAGTCTAAATCCGTATTCCACAAGATTTTCCTTACGACTTCGGTCTCCGCCATACATTGCGCTTACCTGTGAAACCGTCACGTGACTTTCGTCCACAACCATCAAATAATCATCCGGAAAATAATCTAAAAGACAGAACGGCCGCGTACCGGGCTCCCTTCCGTCCAGATAGCGTGAGTAATTCTCAATCCCGCTACAATAACCCAGTTCGCGAATCATTTCGAGATCAAAATTGGTGCGCTCCTCCAATCTTTTGGCCTCCAGATGTTTTCCTATCTCTTTGAAATATTCAACCTGTTTTACCATATCAAAGCCTATTTGATCAATCGCATTCTGCAACCTGTCTGGACTCGTTACAAACATATTGGCCGGATAGATATTCAGGCGGTCATATTTTTCCAATATCTCATTAGTAGTGACATCAAAAGCTTCAATATCTTCAATCTCATCACCAAAAAAATGCACCCGAAAAGCGTGATCGTCATACCCGGGAAAAATATCAACCGTATCTCCTTTTATGCGGAAATTTCCGCGATTGAATTCACCGGTGGTTCGGCTGTAGAGACTTTGTACGAGGCGCTTGAGCAACATCGTGCGGGAAATGACCATATCTTTTTCGATCGAAATCACATTCTTCTGAAACTCCACCGGGTTACCGATACCATATAAACACGACACCGAGGCCACGACAATAATATCACGACGACCAGATAACAACGAAGAAGTGGTGCTCAAACGTAATTTTTCGATCTCCTCATTTATGGAAAGATCTTTTTCTATATAAGTCCCGGATGTTGGGATATAGGCTTCCGGTTGATAATAATCGTAGTAGGAAACAAAATACTCTACTGCATTATCCGGAAAAAAAGCTTTGAACTCACTGTACAACTGTGCGGCAAGGGTTTTATTATGTGCAAGAACCAAGGTAGGTTTTTGCACTTCCTGCAAGACATTGGCTACGGTAAAGGTTTTACCACTACCGGTGACTCCTAAAAGGGTTTGATAACGTTCGCCGGAATCAATGCCCTGTACCAATTGTTTAATGGCAGAAGGCTGATCGCCGGTAGGTTTAAATTCGGATTGTATATTGAATTTCAAGATGCTGAATTTTAAAAATTAGTAAGCCGCAGGACGAAAACCTTACATCAAAACCGAAAAAACAAACGGTTTTAAGCTGTTTAAAATTACGGACTTTAGCTTTTTAAAGCCGAAAAGAAATACTAAAAGATAAAATGGACATTATCGCTTGAGCGTAAAATGCGATTTGAATTCCCGGCCATCCTCAAGTAGAATTCTAAACCAGTAGTCATCTGCTGGAAGGTTTTGACCAACAAACGTACCATCCCAACCAGAAGATGTAGGGTCTAATTCTTTAATCAGTTTACCATAGCGATTAAAAACAAGAACCAAAGTTCCCGGCTGAACGAGATCGCTAATGCCCTTTACATTCCAATAGTCATTATACCCATCGCCATTTGGAGTAAAAAACTTTGGGAAACCAATGATGCTGAATTCCTGTTCTACAATACCGCAGCCTTCTTTTGATCGAATATAAACCGTATGAAAACCCGGTTGCAAACCTTCAAAAGTACCATCCTCCTGATAAGGCCCAAGCGGATCATCAAGCGTGAGCTCGTACTCCCCATTTCCGGAGAAAGAGATAATGGCAGTATTATTTTCAGTGGCATCTGTGACCTCAATATTATCAATTGTTGCCAGCTCTTTTTCTTCAATCACAAAGCTTTCTTCGCGAAAACAACCTGTGGCAAGATTGGTCACACGCAGCGTGTGCTCGCCGGTAAGATTAGTAGACAACTCGGGTGTGGTCTGCCCTTCCGGCATCCACTCGTAACTGTAGTTTTGGGTTTTATCTAAATTGGAAAAGTCCGGACTAAAAGTCTGTAATCCCGGAAAATTTGAGGCACAGTAATATTGATTTTGAGAAAGGCTAAATTCAGGTCTTGCCAATACGCGAAGATTAACTGAACTAATTGCAAAACAGGCGTTATTATTCTCTACACGAGCAAAAATTTCCTGCTCGTAAGCTTTCTCATTTGAATATATAACAGGAAGTAATTCATCTTCATCTTCAAGAAGTGCACCTCGTTCTGAGAAATAATAGTTAACATCTAAAGTGCCGCTACTTGCTCCAAGTACCTGATCATCAGCAAGACTTAAATCAAACTCGGCAAAGCCGGTATCTACTAAATCACACTGTTCAATTGAAGCACTGGAAGCCTGAGTCGAACTAACTTCCAGAGTAAGTGAATTTACCGTTGCACATCCGGCAGGACTAGAAATACGAGCCCATAATACTTCATTAATTGATGTATTTTGATAACCAATAGGATCAATGGCATTGCGATCATTGATTGCATCATTCTGCGTATAATGATAGGTCACATCAAATTGTTCAAGACCATCCGTAAGTTGGTCGTTGGCCTGATTTAAATTAAAAATACTAAATCCATCTGCCGTTTCAGAATCCTCGCACTGTATAAGCCTGACGTCGGGCACCGAACGTTGATAGGGATAATAAGTAACTTCAGCTATACCAACCTTTTCACAGCTTCCATCATTTAAGTCTAATACAAACTTATAAGTTTCTGTATATGGTAAAGTTACTCCTGCTGGTTGACGTATTGTTAAATAATAATCATTTTTATTTTGCAACTGGGTATCGTTACGATACCAGGAATAATTCGCTCCCGCAACGGATTCATATTGCAGAGTATAAGTTTCTCCATCGCATAAAGCTAGCTGTCTAGAACTTTCGTCATTTTGTATTATATCAAGTTCATTGAACAACGATTGATTAAATGGTGGTAATCCCTGAAAGCTTAAACCTGTTTCTAGGAAAACAGCTCTATCACGGTAATCTGCAGCTACTCCCAATTCGTTTGGTGCATCAATTACACCCAAATAGGGAAGGCCTTCCTGATACGCGAGGCTTAAGGCTCTATATATTTTGCCATTTGGAGCAAGCTGAAGACTTCCTCTGTAATAACCTTTTTGGTCTAATAGAACTTGAGTATTGGAAATATCTGTTGACTCTGTATCAAATTGCACTAAAGAGGAAAAATGGTTTCCAGCCGGTAATTGTGCTTCAGCATTATTGGAACTACTACAATAAAGAAATCGATTATTTGGTGAAAATTCAACTCCATAGGGAGCCGTATTGTTGCCAAAAATAAAAAGACGTCGAGAATTCGAAATCCTCCCTATTCTGGAATTGAAATCTGCGAGGTATAATCCACCTGCTACATTTGCGATAGCAAGCTTGGTACCATCAGGAGAAAATTTCAGGTTACCTCGAGGGTCGTCAACATCAAAACCTGCGCTAGATTTCTGGGGCACGGGATTAAGACCGGTCGAAGTTAATTGAAAGGCATATAGAGTATTTATAAAACCTGCGTTACCCGAATCCGACGATAATGTAACCAGCCAGACACTAGTATCAGTACAACTCTTAATAACTGCGCTCAGCTTTTCAGCTGCAAAATTTAAGAGACGCGTATTCTTATTCCTGACAACACCTTCCTCATTTACCGTAAAATCAACTATACTATAGTTAATACCATCATTGGTATCATTTGCTGAAGTTGATGTATCAACTGTAAAAATATAGTAAATCCCAGGAGTATCAGGCTGTGGAATTATTAGGGCAGATTGAGTACTTGAAGGATTCCCTAAAAGGCCATTCCCATTTTCCATAATACTATGGTCTGCCCTATAAACAGTAATGCCGTCTGTATAGAACAGCAAACTTCCATTTTCATTTGAGATGCTGGCACAACCTTCTAATGTGTAAAGACTACCATCTGTAAGAGCTTGGGGATTTCCTGTGCTAAAGTTCAAACCGGCGCCATAACCAAAATACCAGTTATTGGCCTGACCCTGAGAAAATATGCTTCCGTAAGAACAGAGCATACAGGCACAAAATACATTAAACCAATTAGGCAGCTTTCTCAATTTCAAAATTTGCAATTTTCGGTTAAGGTACGTTTTAAGTATCAAAACTTAAAAGCCTCTAGACGAAAGCTTAAATATTTCAGACAAAATCAGCTTTACAAATCCCGCTTCTTTAATAGAGCATACGAAGTGTATATAAATATGAAAATCCAAACCGAAACGATAACAACTTCATACCAATGCACCGCATAATCTATGGATATATCTGCTTGTAACTGATTTGCTGCGGTCTCTATAAAACTTAAACGCTGAAAGGGTAAATTAATCAGGTTTTTCATAGACTCAAGCGGAAAGAATTGCACCACACTATCAGCAAGATTTTCAGAAACTTTCCAGCGTAAAATACCATAGGTAATATTTTCAAATATCCACCAAACGAATAGAAAGCCTAATGCAAAAGCCGATCGCTTAACCAAAACTCCCAGAAACAAACAGAACGAGAAAAAACCTACCAGTTTCAGGAAATAGGCAAATAAAAATTCCATTTCGCGCGTAACGATGCTAAACTCGGTATAATCTGAAAAAGAATAACCCAAAATCAGCGTCATAATCAGAATGAATACTGTAGAAAGTAGAGAGAAAGCTACCACAGTATAAAACTTAGAAAGGATGAATTCCTTTTTGCTAAGTCCGTCAATAAGATTTTGCTTTAAAGTGCGGTTGCTGTATTCATTTGAAATCATCGAGACAATCACAATCGCCAGAAAAAACTTTAAGGTAGCTGCAACCCAGGTATTAAAATGCCAGATAAATGGAAAATTAAAAATTCCCTGATCTGCAATACGTATCTGGATGTCCCCTATATTAAATTCAATTGAAGCGATAAGCGCAATAAAAGAGAGTATAACAAAATAGGCAATACTTAAAACCTTTGAAGAACGGCTGTGTTTGAGTTTGTAAAATTCTATAGTTAATAGTCGTAACATAAAAGGCTTAGTTTAATTGGGAAGTAAGTTGTAAAAATTGCTCTTCAAGACTTTGCTTACGCATAACCAGATGCGACAGGACAATTCCCTGATCAAAGAGATAACGGTTAAGTTCTTGTGCTGAAAGCGGATTTTGCAGGAAAGCAGTTATCAAACCGTTTTCCTCCTTTAAAGAGGCAAAATCAGGATGCGATTCCAGAGCCTGAAGAAGATCCTGATGCTTTTCGCAGCGCAATTCAAAGAAACCATGACTGGCATTGAGTTCATCTACCGGACCGGCATACAGCTTGACTCCTTTACGTATAATCACGACATGTGAACAAACCTTTTCAACCTCATCCAGCAAGTGCGAAGCTAAAAGAATGGTTGTTCCTCCTGACGCGATTTTCTTGATAATTTCGCGTATTTGATGAATCCCCTGAGGATCAAGTCCGTTTGTAGGCTCGTCAAGAATTAAAATTTCGGGATCGTTGAGCAAAGCTGAAGCAATGGCCAAACGCTGCTTCATCCCGAGAGAGAAAGTGCTAAACTTACTGTCTTTACGATCAAGAAGGTGTACGGTTTCTAACTTTTCATCAATTTTAGAAGGATCTATTCCCTTGATGGTACAAACCAGTTTAAGATTTTGCGCAGCCGTCATATACGGGTAAAAATTAGGCCGCTCAATGATTGCACCAACTTTCTTTAAAGCGTTATGCGTACTGTCACTACCGTCAAACCAGGAATAACTACCTGAAGTAGCGTTGACCACATTAAGTACCATACCAAGCGTGGTTGATTTTCCACTACCGTTAGGTCCCAGAATGCCGTAGACATTACCTTTTTCGATGGTAAAGCTGAGATCGCTTACCGCCTTTACCCTGCCGTAATGTTTTGTAAGATTATTTAAAGTAAGAATTGTCTCCAAAAGTGTATTTTTAGAATTAACGTACATCAACAAGACGGTGAGCCGCTGGTTTTGTTACAAAAGCTTCTTACCTTTATGCGAAACCCCACTGCGATGGAAGAAAAATTAATGTCTAAGAAAAAACCTTCATACCCTATTAATGAAAGGCTGAAGGAGTACTTAACCAAATACAACCGGGAAATAAAAATCCCGGTATTCTATGATGATTTATTACGCTTTTCGGGCGGAATTAATATCTACGATAAAAACGATAACGACACTTTATGGATTAGTGTATATTATCCGGAACACGAGCGTGATGAGATAGAAGAAAGCCTCAAGCGGGTTTACGCCATTCTGCATTCTGACGGAAGCGAAAATATTTTGCCTTTCCTTAAAGTCGCATCTATCGACTATTGTACATTTGGAAATTCGAAACCCTTCCGCATAAAAATCAACAATATTTTTAATGATAATTATACCTATTTCTACGTAAAAAAAGCAGATGCAAGCCGTATTTACGGGCTTGATCTCGAGCACATTCTATCTCCCAATCGAATCAATTTTTTGGTCTACAAAGACACGCTTATTGAAGAGCATATACACGGTATACCCGGAGATGTATTTATTTCTGAATACCTTCCGCATTGCGATGATGTGGGCAAAGCTCAGCTAGCTAAAGAATTTGTAAAGTTTAATGAACGCTGCATGATTTTACTTTTGGGCGATATGCGATCTTATAATTATGTGGTAATCCCCACACACGATTTTGACCATATTAAATATAAAATACGCGCAATAGACTTTGACCAGCAAGCTTATGAAGGCAATTATAAGGTGTACAAGCCTCACATTTTCAAAGAGAACTTTAAAATGGTAGAGCTAGTCTCTAATAGATTAAGGGACAATTCCATAGAGCAATATCGCGAAGAAGAACGCGCCGTACTTGCGAAACGGATTATCACTTCAAAAAACCGGTTGCGCCGGCTGCTTAAATGCATGACAAACGATACCATTTCAACTGAAGAAAATCTGAAATCCCTCAAAAAACAACTCTATGAATATACACACGATATGAAGTTTAAAAGAGCAAAGTCTATGGGGCAAATTGTAAAAACCGCTCTTGACTTTGTAAAACGGAATTACGAGGATATGAGTATGAAGCGTATCATTGACGCCAGATACTAATTAAAAAGGGCGGTCTTTAAAGATCGCCCTTTTAGTTTAATAGAAAATCGATTTGAAGGGTTCTTCAAGTTTAGTCGTCTTTGAAAAATTCTCTGCAGTTTTAATGAGCGCAAGGTGTGAGTAAGCCTGCGGAAAATTACCCAGCAAACGCTTGGTCTTAAAATCAATATCTTCACTGAATAATCCCAGGTGGTTACTATAGGAAAGCAGTTGATCAAAATACGCTTTGGCTTTATCGCACTCCCCTATTTTATATAAGCTATCAATCAACCAAAAGGTACAAATGGTAAATGAGCTGCTGGGCTCGCCAAAATCATCTTCATTTTTATAGCGATACATCAGTCCATCATGGCACAACTCGCGTTCCGTAGCCTGTACGGTAGATACATAGCGATGGTCTGTAGCATCGAGAAAACCATATTGCTCCATCAATAAGGTTGAAGCATCTAAATCTTTAGAGCCATATGCCTGAGTGTAGGCCTGTACTTCCTCATTCCAGGCATTTGCGCAAATGTCTTCAAAAATCTCCTGACGCAATTCTTTCCAATGTTCCGTGTCACGCGTATTGGAGATAACGTCAGCAATCTTAATCGCTCGGTCTACAGCTACCCAACACAGCAATTTTGAAAATGTAAAGTGCTTGTCTTCGGTACGTAGTTCCCAGATACCTTTATCAGGTTCTTGCCAATGTTGTTCTACAATCTTGACGATACCTCGCACAATGGTCCACAAGGCTTCACTGTTTTCGAGACTGGTTTCAAATTTCACAAACTGATGGTAAATCACTTCCATCAAAATGCCATAAATATCATTTTGCCGTTGGGTATATGCCGCATTGCCAATACGCACGGGTTTTGACCCTTCATAACCCTCCAGATGATCAAGTGTATGCTCGGTCAGGGTTTTTTCACCATTAATCCCATACATAATCTGTATTTTTTCGTCCTTATCAGGAATGGTGTCAATGATGAATTGTAAAAATTTGCGTGCAGACTTCGTATGCCCCAAACCGGAAATTACGCGTATTACCATCGAAGCATCCCGAACCCAACAAAAACGATAGTCCCAATTACGCTCTTCACCAATAGATTCCGGCAACGAAGTTGTCGCAGCAGCCAATACAGCTCCAGACTTCTCGTAGGTAAGTGCTTTTAATACTAAAGCACTGCGCATAATTTCGTTTTGATAATTGGGATATTTAGTAGTCGCATCACTCCAATTCATCCAGTAGACCTTGGTGCGCTGAAATTTAAGATAGGCGCGATCCAGGCTTTGAGGTACCAGTTTTTCATGATAGGATAACAGCAAATACACATTATCGGTCATCTCAACAGACTGCTGATTCAGGATTTTTTGATTCTCAATATTGCTGTATAAATAAACCGAATCGTACTTGCCCTCTTCCGTAAAACTCTCGAGATAACCGCCCTTATCCTCCGTGATTGTTTCACAGCCGGCATATTCAAGCTTGGGATCGTAAATAATTTTAAATACCGGTTTCCCTTTAACCAGCCTTATAAAACGGATGACATCTGGCGGTGCATAAAACTTGCCGCCCCGCTTCTCGTAGCGTGGCATAAAATCAAACACTTCAAAGGCATTGCTGCCATCATCAAACATAGTGCGCAAAATATTAGTTTGCCACATATACTTTTGGGTGATCGTATAGTCTTCATCAACCTCAAAAGCCAAAGAGCCTCCTTTTTTAGTGTCCAGTAATTTTGCGAAAACCGAAGGGGCGTCAAATTTGGGCAAACAACACCAATCTATTGAACCTTTATCTGAAATTAGAGCTGCACTTCTGCAATTCCCTATAATACCGTAGTTTAAATTATTCATATAACGTTTGAAATTCTAAAGTTCTATTAAACGGGTGGCGTAACCGCTTAGTTTTTCCGAAATTTAAGCATTAACGAAAAATCTAACCCGCCATTAACTCTTTTTATGAGCAAAACGATCATAATATCTAACAGACTTCCACTCCAGTTAAAAATCGAAAACCAAAAAATAGAAGCCACACCCAGTGTTGGTGGGCTTGCTACCGGGATGAAATCGGTGCACCGAGATGGCAACGGTGTGTGGATTGGCTGGACCGGACTAACCGAGGAAGAAATTCCCGCAGATCTTGTTGACGATGTGGTAGAAGCAACAATTAAAGAACAGTGTGTCCCGGTTTCTTTAAATCAGGATGATATTGATGGCTTCTACTACGGCTTCTCCAACCGTACCATCTGGCCGCTATTTCATTATTTTATTGAGTATGCCGAATTTGAAAAAGAGAGCTGGCAGAGCTATAAAAGAGTAAATGAGAAATATGCCGAAGTGGTGCTTGATAATATTGAAGAAGGCGATACCGTCTGGGTACACGATTACCAGCTTATGCTGTTACCCGCATTAATCAAAAAAGAGCGTCCCGATGTACAGATTGGATTTTTTCTGCATATCCCTTTCCCATCCTATGAAGTATTTAGAATCCTTCCGTGGAGGGAAGAAATTTTAAAAGGTTTACTCGGTTCAGATCTTATAGGTTTTCATACATATGATTATCAACGTCACTTTTTAAGTTCGGTTTCCCGGATTCTAAGACACGAAGTCAGTTTTAACGAGATTACCTTAAAAGACCGAATGGTCACCGTTAACTCCTTTCCTATGGGGATTGACTACAAAAAGTTTTCTGATGCAGCAGCAAAGCACGACTCGGCAAAAAACCAGTCTGAATTGCAACGTCGTCTCGACATGCACATCGATTCTACCCCAGATGCAAAAATGATTTTATCTATAGACCGCTTGGACTATAGTAAAGGAATCGCAAACCGCATCCGGGCGTACGAATATTTTTTAGAGAAATATCCACAGTTCAAAGAAAAAGTTCGTCTGGTGATGCTGGCGGTTCCTTCACGTTCAAACGTGCCTCAATATCAGCTTTTAAAGAAAGAAGTAGATGAGCTCGTAGGTCGCATAAATGGTAAGTTTGCTACCGTAAGCTGGACGCCGATTTGGTATTTTTACCGCTCGATGCCCTTTGAAAATCTAATAGATCTTTACACGACATGTGAGGTGGCTTTACTTACCCCAATTCGTGACGGGATGAATCTGGTTGCCAAAGAATACGTTGCAACACGATCACACGGTACCGGTGTCTTAATCTTGAGCGAAATGGCTGGTGCCGCACAGGAAATGAGCGAAGCCGTGATTATAAACCCAAATAATTTTGAAGAAATTGCCGATGCTTTAAAACAAGCAATCGAAATGCCCGAAGCTGAACAGGTTAAGCGCAATAAATTCCTGCAAAAAAGATTGAAGCGTTACAATGTAGAAAAATGGGCCGAAGATTTTATGCACGCACTCTACGAAACCACACACAAATCAGATATTGTAGAAGCTGAACACTTGCAAAAAGATCGGGAAGATAAAATGTTTGAAGACTACAAAAAAGCTGAAAAGCGGATTCTATTCCTGGATTATGATGGAACCTTAAGAGCTTTTGTAAATAACCCCGATGATGCGAGTCCGGATGATGAACTTATTGAACTGGTTCGTAAAATAGAAAGTCAGGAAAATACCGAAGTAGTAATCATCAGCGGTCGAGATCGGCATACTTTAGGCGAATGGTGGCAGGATGTACCTATCACGCTTATTGCCGAGCACGGTGTTTGGAAACGCCCTATTGGCGGTGAATGGGCAGTAACCGAAGCTCTTAAAAATGATTGGATGGAAACTGTAAAACCCATTCTGGAGAAATTTGTAGATCGCACCGCCGGTACTTTTATAGAAGAAAAAAATTACTCTCTGGCCTGGCATTATCGCAATGCAGACCCCGATTTAGGTGAAAAACGCGCCAGTGAATTGTCTACGGTTTTAAAAGAACTTTCGGCCAATAACGAATTGGGCGTCTTAGACGGTAATAAAGTGCTGGAAATTAAAGACAGTACCATTCATAAAGGTAAGGCAGCAACCAAGCACATTTTCGATAAAAACTACGACTTTAAATTTGCCATTGGAGACGACTGGACCGATGAATATATGTTTCAGGATTTACCGGAAGATACCTACAGCGTTAAAGTGGGGCTACAAAAAACAGCTGCACGATTCTATGTAGACGATACCGATCGCGTACGAGATTTACTCAAACGTTTTGCAAACAACTAATTTTCAATTTTCTTTAAATTCACCTAAAAATATATGAAAAAGATTTTCCCCCTATTGCTTATTGCGCTTGGTATTCAGAGCTTTCAAGCTCAAAACAATGTACCTGCTGAAACCGATTTGCGCATCTATGGTATTATTGATGCCGTATCTGCAGATCGCATTGAAAAAGATGTACGGGCTCTTGCCGGTTTTGGTACGCGTAACACCTTTAGCGATACACTAAGTGATACGCGCGGCATTGGTGCTGCACGGCGCTTTATAAAGGCGGAGTTTGATAAAACTTCACAAAACTGTGGGGATTGTCTGGATGTTTTTTATCAAAAGGATCTGGTAACACCAGATATGGGAAGCCGTATTCCTAAAGAAGCTTATGTGGTAAATGTTGTTGCGATTCAAAAAGGGACCAAATATCCCAACCGCTATATCATTATGAGCGGGGACATTGACTCCAGAGCCAGCAATACCATGGATTTTGAAACCGATGCTCCAGGCGCTAACGACAATGCCAGCGGAATGGCCGGTACGATGGAAGCTGCACGGGTTCTTTCCAAATATAAATTTGAAAATAGCATTATTTACGTAGGACTGAGCGGTGAAGAACAAGGCCTCTTTGGAGGGAAGGGACTGGCTGAATATGCGGTAAAACAAGATTGGGATATCATCGGTATTCTCAATAATGATATGATCGGAAACATAAAAGGTGTAGATGGCGTAATCAGCAATCGGGATTTTAGAATTTTTTCTGAGCCTATAACAGCAAAAGAAGAAAGTGAAAGAGAACGCAATGCACGTCGATTTTATGGTGGCGAAGTTGATGGTATCTCTCGCCAATTGGCGCGTTATGTTTATGGTAATGTCAAAAAATATATGCCCGAGATGAACCCCATGATGATTTATCGCCTGGATCGTTTTGGTCGTGGCGGGCATCATCGTCCTTTTAATGACCTTGGCTTCGCCGGAATTCGAATCATGGAGGCTCACGAAAACTATACCCAGCAGCATCAAGATATACGTACCGAGGATGGTATTGATTACGGAGATACCGTTGAGCACGTAAACTTCCCCTATGCTGCAAAACTCACCGCTGTAAATGCGATTAATCTGGCGGGTCTTGCCTGGGCACCACCGGCACCAGAAACGGTAAAAATAGGTGGTATTGTGGAAGCTGATGTAAAACTAGAATGGAGCAAAGTAGACGGAGCTGTCGGATACAAAATTTACTGGCGGGACACCACCTCTCCCACTTGGGATCACAGCCGTTATGTAGGTGATGTTACCGAAACGATGCTCAAAGGTATTGTGATAGACAATTTTTTCTTTGGAGTTTCAGCTGTGGGAGCAAATGGTCATGAAAGTCCGGTTGTTTTCCCAAATGGAATTATGCGCTAAAAATTGCTTATATTAGACAAATGTCTTAATTTTACTGAAATTTGTCAATTATGAATGATGTATATAAAAAACTAGATCAGGAGATACAACAGTATTACTCCGGTCTTTCAGAAAATACAGGGCAGGTAAATGAGCCCGCTGTCGCTTATGATACTTTTTTAGATAGTCCTATGCGCGTGGTACATGCCATTAATAGTGGCATTCCCTATCGTATTTTTAAGCTTATCAAAGAAGAATCTCCTTTTGACGATGATGAATGGGCAAATTTTTTAAATATTTCAAGGCGTTCATTAGATCGTTTTAAAGCTTCAGGTGATCATATTTTTAAACCGGCTCACGCCGAGAAAATTTTTGAACTCGCAGAGGTAACACAGCTTGGTGCTCAGGTCTTTGATTCACGTAAGCAATTTTACGACTGGCTCAATACACCCAGCTTTGCTTTGGGTAGCTTCAAGCCCATAGATCTTTTAAGTAATTCATTTGGTAAAAACATCGTGTTAAACGAGTTGCATCATATTGACCAGGGTATTTTCGCTTAATGCTTGTTTACCGGCTATCTAGAAAAAAATATGCTGATTCCCTATCGGGGAAAGGTGCTGCACTGCGTGGAGCTCGTTGGAACAGTAAAGGTGTAGAACTTGTGTATACTGCTCAAAGTCGGGCGTTGGCACTTGCCGAAGTGGCTGTTCATCTAAGTATTGCTGCATTGCCTTCCGATTTTATGATGCTTGAAATCTTCATTCCCGATACGCTAAAAATAAAAACACTAAAAAATAACGCCCTTCCAGAATTTTGGAACGATTTTCCCTATAATTTAAATACTAAGGAATTTGGTGATCAGTTTGTAACTGATGCTAAATTTGCAATCTTAAAAGTACCTTCAGCAGTTGTTCTGGGCGACTTTAATTATTTAATCAATCTCAATCATCCCGATGCTAAAGACATTAAAATTCAATCAAAAAGCAGCTTTCCGCTCGATAAACGCATTTTCAACTAAGCTTTTAACAACAAGCGCCATCTGTGGTCTTTTATTTTGCAGTTGTGCCGAAGCACAGTCGCTGCAACAAAATTTTACCCAACAAGATACCCTAAAAGGAAGTATTACGCCAGAGCGAGCCTGGTGGGACTTGAATCATTACGATTTAAAGGTTGACATTGATCCCGATCAGGAATTTATTTCCGGAAAAAATACGGTTACCTATACGGTTTTAAAACCTTATCAAGTTATGCAGATTGACCTACAGGAACCCATGCAATTAGTTAAAGCTATTCAAAATGGGAAGGATTTAGCAATTGAAAAAAACGGACTAGCGCATTTTATAAATCTTGACCAAAAGCAAGAAAAAGGTGCAGTAAATACTATTGAACTCGTTTTTGAAGGTAAACCGGTAGTGGGTGCACGCCTACCCTGGGATGGCGGCTGGACCTGGCAAAAAGATGCTTCCGGTAATGCGTTTGCAGCTAATGCAAATCAGGGAATAGGATCTTCAATATGGTGGCCAAATAAAGACATTCCCTACGATGAGGTAGATAGCCTTGATCTCAGTATCACCGTACCCAAAGGTCTTATGGCAGTTGGTAATGGGAGACTTGTAGATAGTTCTCAAACTGCAACTACTTCAACCTATCACTGGGCAGTAAAAAACCCTATTAACAGTTATGGAGTGAGTGCAGACATTGCTGATTATGCGCACTTTTCAGATACTTATGAGGGCGAAAAGGGACCACTTGATTTAAACTTTTATGTGTTGAAAGAGAATTTGGGGAAAGCTAAAAACCAGTTCAAGCAGGTACCTATGATGCTAGAAGCCTTTGAACATTGGTTTGGCCCTTACCCATTTTATGAGGACGGTTATAAACTGGTAGAAGTCCCCTATTTAGGTATGGAACACCAAAGCAATGTAACCTACGGCAATCGTTATGAGAATGGCTATTTGGGCCGTGATCTTTCAGGAACCGGTTGGGGTCTAAAGTTTGATTTTATCATCATTCACGAAAGCGGTCACGAGTGGTTTGCAAATAACATCACCAATAAAGATGTTGCTGACATGTGGGTACACGAAGGTTTTACAGCCTATTCAGAAAATCTGTATCTGGATTATCATTTTGGGAAACAGGCTGCAGCAGACTATGTGATTGGCACACGCAACGCCATCCGCAATGACCGCCCAATTATAGGGACTTACGGGGTAGATCGTGAAGGTAGCGGCGATATGTATTATAAAGGTGCTAATGTCCTGCACACCCTACGCCAGCTTATTGAAGATGATGAAAAGTGGCGCCAAATTTTACGTGGATTGAATCAGGAATTTTATCATAAAACGGTGACTTCAGCACAGGTTGAAAAATACATCAGTGACCAGAGTGGGATTGATTTAACCGAATTCTGGGACCAGTATTTAAGAACAACCATGATTCCCGAACTCGAATACAAGATCGAAGGAAATACGTTGAAATTCCGCTATGCGGATATTGTGGAAGGCTTTGATATGCCGGTAAAAGTTCAACTCAATGAGACTGAAAAATGGATCTATCCAACAGCAGCCTGGAAAAGTGAAACTTTAAATTCCCCTATTGAAGAATTTGCCATAGACCGAAATTTCTATATCGAATCTGAAAAGTTAAAATAAACTGCCTATGTCTAAAAGACCTCTTCATTATTTTAAAAATACAAAGGAATGGAGGGCGTGGTTACACGATAATCACGCAACCAGTGCGGGCGTTGAATTGATTTTTTATAAAGTGGATTGTGAAGAAGAAAGCATGCGCTGGGAAGAAGCGGTGCAGGTCGCGATTTGCTACGGTTGGATTGATAGCACCGTGCGCCCCATTGACGATAAAAGACGAAAGCAATACTTCTGCAAGCGTAAGCCTAACAGCGGCTGGAGCGCAATCAATAAAGACTATGTCGCTCAACTCGCTGAAGCCGGACTAATGCACAGTAGCGGACTGGAAGCGATAGAGACCGCAAAACAAAATGGCGCCTGGAATTTACTGGATGATGTTGAAAAAGGCATTATCCCTCGTGATTTGAAAAAAGCTTTTGATAAAAACCCTAAAGCTTATGCCAACTACCTCGGCTTTTCAAAAGGCTATCGAAAGAGTTACCTCTATTGGCTCAATCAGGCGAAACGTGAAGAGACCCGTCAAAAGCGTATTGTGGAGATCGTAGAACTCTGTACTAAAAATATCAAGAAACGCTCCTAACAAAAAATCCCGTTACCTAATGGCAACGGGATTTTTTAGATTAAACACTAATCTCGAATTATTCCCTAACAGAAAACTTAAAGGAAGTTGTAGTTTCATATTTTTCACCGGGCTTAAGAACCGTTGAAGGAAAATCAGCCTGATTTGGTGAATCTGGATAATGCTGAGTTTCTAAACAAAAACCACTACGATACGCGTAGGTGCCTTCACCACCCTTCTGAGTGAGCGTTCCATCCAAGAAGTTACCCGTGTAAAACTGAATAGCAGGCTCGGTTGTCATAATTTCCATAAACCTTCCGCTTTCAGGATCAAGAGCAGTAGCTGCAAGTTTCATTTCGCCACCGGTTCCATTTAAAATCCAGCAATGGTCGTAACCTAATCCTTTTTTCAATTGATCATTTTCCTCATTGATTTCAGCACCAATTTTCTTTGGCTTATTAAAATCAAAAGGTGTTCCTGCAACAGATTTAAGTTCTCCGGTAGGGATTAAACCGGCATCAACAGGCAGGTATTGATCTGCGTTGATCATTATTTCGGTATCTAAAATAGTCTTGTCAAAATCTCCGGAAAGATTGAAATACGAATGCTGTGTCAAATTAACCACTGTAGGTTTATCGGTAGTAGCTTCATACTTTACCATCAACGTATTATCTGCCTGTAAGGTATAGGTCACGGTAGTTTCTAAATTACCCGGGTATCCCATATCGCCATCAGGACTTAAATAGGTAAGTTTTAAACCTACGTTATCGCCGTCTTTTACTTCTTCGGCATTCCAAACCACTTTGTCAAAACCGGCGGTTCCACCGTGAAGACTGTTTTCGCCATCATTTGCTGGCAACTTGTAGGTTTCTCCGTCCAGCTTAAATTCTCCTTTAGCAATTCGGTTTCCGTAGCGACCAATAATTGCTCCAAAATACGGTGAACCTTCAACGTACTGATCCAGGCTATCAAAGCCTAAAACCACATCCTGAAACGTACTGTCCTGGCTTGGTGCTTTTAAACTGGTGATGATACCACCGTAAGTGATGACATCTACTTCCATTCCATTTGCGTTGACTAAAGCATATTTCTCAACCGGTATACTGTCCTGAAACATTCCAAAATCGGACTTGGTAATTGATGCCTGTGGCATTTCCTCCACGACAGCGGTCTCGTCTTTTTTAGTTTCGTTTTTACAATTAACCGCGGTAAAAGCCATTCCCAACACGACGGGAACGACCATTAATTTTTTAATTACATTCATAAACATTAAGATGCTAGGTTGTTAATTACATTCTATGCTGAAACAAATGATAATAAGCTTCATTGGCATTAAGCGTGTCTTTAAAATCACGCACCCGCGTTTGATCGTCTATCACCACAAGTTCAATGCCTGCAATATCGGCAAAATCTTCCATAAATTCAGTAGTCACCGCCTGACTGTAAACCGTATGGTGGGCTCCTCCCGCTAAAATCCAGGTGGTAGCAGCAATATCGAGATTGGGTTTACAATCCCAAAGCACACGAGCCACAGGTAAATGAGGCAAATCAGCTTCCGGTTTTATGGCTTCCACTTCGTTTACAATAAGTCTGAAACGATTACCCATATCAACCAATGAAGCATTAATTGCAGGACCTCCAGGTGAATTAAATACCAAACGAGCAGGATCTTCCTTACCACCTATCCCAAGTGGGTGTACTTCACAACTGGGCTTTGCATCAGCAATAGAAGGACAAATCTCAAGCATGTGTGATCCAAGAACGTAGGAACCTTTTGGTGTAAAGTGATAGGTGTAATCTTCCATAAAAGAAGTTCCACCTTCAAGACCTATCGCCATCACTTTCATAGCGCGCACCATCGCTGCTGTTTTCCAGTCGCCTTCCCCGCCAAAACCATAACCATCTGCCATTAGGCGCTGCGTTGCGATACCGGGTAATTGCTTCAGTTCTCCTAAGTTTTCAAACGTATCTGTAAACGCTCCAAAACCACCTTCTTCTAAGAAAGCTCGAAGTCCCAATTCAATTTTGGCTGCATCAACTAAGGATTGACGTTGCTCGCCACCTTCTTTTATTTTATCGGCTAAATTGTATTCGGTTTCATAAGTATTCAAAAGTGCATCCAGATCTTCCTGCTTAATCTCATTGATTTTCGCAACGATATCTGAAGAATCAAAACCATTTATGGTAAAACCAAAACGCATTTGTGCTTCTACCTTATCCCCTTCAGTCACTGCTACTTCGCGCATATTGTCGCCAATACGGGCAACTTTAAGATTCTGGAATTCATTCCAGCCCAAAGCTACACGGGTAAAAACACCAAGCTTTTGCTGTACACGAGCTTCCTGCCAGTGGCCTACAACCACTTTACGCTTTTTACGCATACGCGACATCATAAAACCAAATTCACGATCTCCATGTGCAGATTGATTCAGATTCATAAAATCCATATCAATTTTATCCCACGGAATCGCCGCATTAAACTGAGTGTGCAAATGACAAACCGGCTTGGTCAGCAGGTTAAGACCTTTAATCCACATTTTTGCAGGTGAAAAGGTGTGCATCCATAAGATTAAACCGATACAGTTTTTATTACCGTTAGCTTCCAGACACAGGTCTGTAATCTCGTTAGGTGTTTTTACTAAATCTTTATAAACGATTTTAATCGGGATATCTTGAGAACCATTAAGTCCTTTTGCAATTTCCTGAGAGTGAGATGCAACTTGTTTTAGGGTTTCTTCACCATATAAATGCTGTGTTCCTGTAACAAACCAGACTTCGTATTGATCAATATTGTAATTCATAGAAGGATTGTATTCTTAAAAATTTAATTAGGCTTAATTTCTTTATGAGAAATAGATATAAACTGCAGCTACCATTGCGCATATTGCGATTCCGGCTAGTTTCATATGTTTCCAAGGAGTGATGTCCACCTGACGGGTATATTCCTGAAGATAATCGGTCTCTCTCGGGTAGAATTTACTTACACCAAATAAGATTCCCACTACAAGTACAAAGATGATTCCCATTATATGTAAGAAACTTGGGAAGGCCTCTTTTGCAATTTGAGCAAGCTCAGAAGCATCTGTAACTCCACCCAATTCTGCATCAGCAATCGCATTACCGGTAATAATGGGTTTTATTATATAAAGCGTTACCAAATAGGAAACTACTGCAAATACAATAGCGATATTGGCTGCCTTTCCTGAAACACGTTTAGAATAAATCCCAACCAGAATAATCGCAAGAATTGGCACACTGAAAGAACCGTTAAGCTCTTGCAGATAATTGAAGATGCCTCCTTCAACACCGTAAAGTAATGGAGCGATTAACATCGAAAAGACAGCAAGTAAAATACCAAAGGTTTTTCCTGCACGTACCACTTGCTTTTCTGAAGCATTATTGTTGAAATATTGTTTGTATAGATCCAGACCAAAAAGCGTCACCGACGAGTTGAGCGCAGAGTTAAACGAACTCAAAATCGCACCAAATAATACAGCAGCAAAGAATCCCACAAACGCAGTAGGAAGAACCGCTTTTACAAGCATAGGGTACGCTTCATCAGCATTATCCAGGTTTCCGTTAAAATATTGAAAGGCAATAATACCGGGTAATACCACGATGATGGGACCTAAGATTTTTACAAAAGCCGCAAGACACAATCCCTTTTGACCTTCAGCAAGATTTTTTGCTCCCAGCGTACGTTGAATTATAGCCTGATTGGTCCCCCAATAATAAAAGTTTACAATCACCATACCTGTGAATAGAGTCGTCCACGGCACTGAAGAATTGGGACCACCCAGAATTTCAAATTTCTCAGGAAGGTTTGTTTTAAGTACGGTCATACCGTCAATAATACTGCCGTCACCTACTGCCATTAATCCAAAGACAGGAATCAATAAACCACCTACAATAAGTCCGATTGCGTTTATTGAGTCAGAAACCGCTACCGCTTTCAGTCCACCAAAAATTGCATACACTGAACCAATAAGACCAATACCCCAAACTGTTACCCAAAGTGCAGATTCTGGAGACATACCCATACGTTCGGGCAAATCAAACATCGTATTAATTGCCAAAGCTCCGGAGTACAGAACTGTTGGAAGCATAGAAATTGCGTATGCCAACAGGAAAAGAATAGACACAATCGTTTTCGTGAGTTTTCCGTAGCGATTTTCTAAAAACTGTGGAATGGTAGAAATACCCCCTTTTAAGTATTTAGGCAGCAGTACAAAAGCTGTAAAAACCATTGCAACGGCTGCTAGGATTTCATAGGCTGCAATAAGAATACCCTCGCTAAAGCCGATACCGTTAGCCCCGATAATTTGTTCTGTAGATAGATTGGTCAACAGCAATGAACCTGCAATGACCGGTCCGGTTAAACTTCGGCCTCCTAAGAAGTAGCCATCTGAGGTGGTCTCATCTGTAGTACGTGAAGCGAAGTACGAAATAACCGCCACCAGTAGTGTAAATGCGGCAAAAGTGATTAATCCCATAGTATTAAATGTAAAAGTTAAATTAAAAATTAGCAGCCCTGCCCATAATAGGCATCTTTGCCGTGCTTACGCTCGTAATGTTTTTTTATCAGGGAATCCTTCAGTCTTGGTGCATTTGGATTTATCTGAAGTGTCAATTGCGCCATTCGCGCGATTTCTTCGAGAACTTTACTGTTGTAAACCGCCTTTGCAGCCGTTTCTCCCCAGGCAAATGGCCCGTGGTTACCCAGAAGTACCATATTTACTTCAGTGTAATCGAGCCCCTTTGTTTTGAAACAGTCCAGAATCTGAATTCCTGTATTGTGCTCGTAATTACCTGCGATTAAATCGTCGTGCATTGGCTCAGCACAGGGTATATCTGCTGTCAAATGATCTGCGTGTGTGGTTCCAAATACCGGAATATCCATCTGCGCCTGAGCCCAGGCTACCGAATAGGTCGCGTGCGTATGTGCAATACCGCCTATATTTTCCCAATGCTTATAAAGATAGGCGTGGGTTTTTGTATCTGAAGAAGGTCTTTTGCTGCCTTCAACGATTTCGTTATCAAAATCTACAATAACAATATCTTCAGGCTTTAAGATTTCATAAGGTACTCCACTTGGTTTAATGGCGAAAACTCCGTTCTTACGATCTACTGCACTCACGTTACCAAAGGTATAAATGACCAGACCTAAAGCGTCTAGCTCCATATTTGCCTCGTAACATTCTTCTTTCAAGGATTTATACATGATGTTCTAATGTCTTTTTTGATTTCACGATTGAATTTTCAACGAAGACACTCAATGCTTCGTAACGCTCCATCTGTTCTGAAAAATTCTGTAAATATTGTGGTTGTGGCTGGTATTCCGCTTCGTAATCACTTCCCAGAGTCTGGCTTGCTGTAATCACATCGGGATATATACCGGCGGCCACAGCTGCATAAACAGCAGCACCCAAAGCAGGAGCCTGATCTGAAGCCGCAACTTTAATAGGAACATTAAGTGTGTTAGCCAGCGATTGCATAATAAATTTAGACTTACGCGCAACGCCACCAATACCTACAACGGTTTTGATCTCAATACCCTCGTCGGCAAAACGATCCATTATTTTTTTGGAGCCAAAGCAAATCGCATTTACTAAAGCTTTAAAGATATGTGGTGCCCGGGTTCCCATATTGAGGTTGGTAATAGCGGCTTCCAGTTCCTGATTGGCATCAGGCGTTCTTCTGCCGTTAATCCAGTCTAAAGCAACGGGAATAGCCTCATTATGTGGAATAGCTTCAGCAGCATCAGATAATTTTCTGATGAAATCTGAATCGATCTCTGCTTTTAGTTCTTCTTTTTGCTCTGCGGAAAGTATATCTGAAGTCAATACCAGGTTATCCACGGGCCAACTCAACACATCTTTAAACCAGGCGAGTAAGTCTCCAAAGGCAGATTGCCCGGCCTCAAGACCTACCAGTCCGGGTATTACCGAACCTTCAACCTGCCCGCAAATACCGCGTACGGTTTTGTTTGCGGTAACTTCAGGAGCTGAAACGCTGATGTCACAGGTAGAAGTACCCATAACACGCACCAAAGTATGTTCTTCAACTTTAGCTCCCACAGCACCGGCATGTGCATCAAAAGTACCCACAGCGATAACCGTGTCTGTAGTTAAACCTAATTTTTCAGCCCAGGCTGCACTTAAAGTACCTGCAATTTCATCTGAAGTATAAGTTTCCGTATAAAGTCTGTCACGCAATTGTGCCAAATAAGGGTCTAATTTTCCAAGAAATTCTTCGGGAGGAAGACCGCCCCAGCTCTCGTGCCACATTGCTTTGTGACCTGCAGCACAACGGCTACGTTTAAAATCTTCAAGATAAACACCTTCAAGTAAGGTATAAGTCATCCAGTCGCAATGCTCCATCCAGGAATATGCGGCTTGTTTCACTTCCTCATCTTCGCGGGCTACGTGTAAAATTTTGGCCCAAAACCATTCTGACGAATAAATCCCACCCTCGTATTTTGTAAAGTCTTCACCTCCCCAGCTTCGGGCGAGATCGTTGATCTCGTTTGCTTCATCAATAGCTGTGTGATCTTTCCACAACACCATCATCGCATTGGGGTTTTCTTCAAAACCTGCTGTTAATGATAAGGGAATTCCCGCTTCATTTACCGGAATTGGTGACGATCCCGTTGTATCGATACAAATGCCTTTAACCGCTGCGGCTTCTACTCCACTGCGAGAAACCACCGCTTTGATAGTATTTTCAAGACCTTCTAAATGATCTAGAGGATGTTGACGAAAACGATTTTCTGAAGGATTGCAAAACAATCCTTTTTTCCAACGTTGGTAATAGCTCACCTCGGCTTCAATTTCCTGACCGTTAGCAGCATCTATTAAAACAGCCCGTACAGAATCTGAACCGTAATCTAAGCCAATGACATATTCTTTCATAAAACAATCACTTGTTATCTGACAAATCTACTATTTTCATAGTAAAAATGTAAAAGATACATTTAAAATAATTTTAACTATTTTAGTTTACTTCTTCATTCAATAGACGAACGCCATAAATTCCGCCTGCTACAGAGCCCGGCAGTGCTTCAAAACGAACGTTGAGAATTTCGTTTTCCTCAACCAGTTCTTGCGGCAACGGGTAATCTACATCGTAAAAAACATCTCCCTGTGTTCCTATTAACTCTGGAGTAGCAATAACACTTCCGTTAATCAGGATTTTAAAATTGCGTCCGGAGTCTTTTCCGTAGTAGGTGATACGCAGGGTTTTTGCCTCTGCCTCTTTATTTTTGAGCTCGTAACTAAACCAACCCGTCGCGTCCCGCCAATGGCGATTTTTGTGTACCCCACTATTGGAATTTTGAGAATCAAATCCGTGATCAGATTCCGGTTGTTGCTCACCGGGAGCCACATAATCGAGCGTGATAGACCTCAGGTAAGCTTCTGCTTTTTGTCGCTCTTCAAGCTTGCGTTGCATTTCTGCAAGAGTTTCCGGGGTTTCCGTTTTAAAATAAATGGTGTAGCGCTTCTCGTGAATTTTATAAAAAGGCTGAAGCACCAAGTCCTTAAACGCATCTGGATAAAGCAGCTGCGAAGCCGTAAACCGCAGGGGTTTACCGGGGACCGGTTTAATCTGATCAAGTATAGAAGTTCCTGCCTTTGCAACAAATGTAGGCGCCTCGTTTATAGGAAGAAATGGCCCGTTAGCGATATGCCCGCCGCGACTGTCGTCTGCAAATAATCCTTTCTGATCTTCGTCTCCAGTTACCGCAGCTAAAACCAGCGGACCGTATTTAACCGAAACATAACCCGATTCGTCAGGAATTTGCTCCAGACTGAGGTGCATCGGTAATTCCATCTTCACGCGGTCGCCGTCTTTCCATTTGCGCTCAAGCGGAATGTATGAACCCGGAGTTGCCGCTATTTGCTGAAGTTTTCCGTTGACATAAACTTTTAATTCTCCGGCTTTAACCCATTCCGGATAACGCAACATCAGGGTTGCTTTAGTTTTTTTTCGGCTTTGCCAAATCATTTCTGTAAAATCGGCTTCCGGAAAATTGGTTTCCTGCTTTAAAGAAGCCCGTTTCTCCTCCCATTTTACTTCAGAAGGAATAAACAGGTTTACATAAAGCTTGTCGTCAGCCTTAGCGTAAATAAGTTCGTTATACTTGGTATGATTCTCCAGTCCCGAACCTACGCAGCACCAAAAACTGGTTTCTGGCTGCGAGTACACCCGGTAATGACCGGGACGCATCGGAGTGAAATACACAAAGCCACCCTCCGGATTTTGAGTAGACAAAATGTGATTGTACAACGCACGCTCGTAAAACTCCATATAGCTTTCATCGGCCGTATCTTCAAATAAAAGCTTGCTCAGCTTAAGCATATTGTAAGTGTTGCAACTCTCTGGCCCCTGCTCACTGCTCATTACTGAAGAAAAATCATCAATGGGGTTAAAATGCTCGCGTACACTGTTCCCTCCAATGCTCAAGCTACGTTTAGAAGTTACATTATCGTAAAAATTAGAAGCTGCCAGATGGTATTTTTTGGCTTCTTCCAATTGACTGATGCGCTCAAAACCGATGAATTTGGGTATTTGCGTATTGGCGTGCATTCCGGTTAAAATGTCTTCATCGGCTGCTAAAGGCTCCAATAAAGCTAACTGCGAAAAGTCTTTAGCGAGTTTCAGGTATTTTTTATCGCCGGTGATTGCGTAAACCTCACCAAAGACTTCATTAAGTCCGCCGTGCTCAGAGCGCAACATATCCTGAATTTGCTCCTGCGAAAGATCTGCCGTAGTGGCCATAAACCAATCTGTCAAATCGATAAGCATTTCTTTGGCCAGCGGATTCCGGGCGTGTACCCAGGCATCCTTCAGTCCATTAAACGTCTTGTGAATATTATACAGAGGTACCCAACGGTTGTTAAGCCCAAAACTTGAGGCATTGATTTTACCAGCTTTGATTTCGCCCCATAATTCCTTGCTTCCCGGAATGCCGCCTACGTATCCATTTGCATTGGCTTGTTGCGCACGGTGCAGTTCAGAAAGTGAATAATCTAATAATTCTTTAGCTTCCGGATCGCCCGTAGAGGCGTAATACATAGACAAGGCAGAAAGATAATGCCCGGCCGTATGCCCGTCAAGTCCCGTATTCTCCCAGTTGGTATAGGATTTGGCTTTAGGTTCAAGACCTGCTTCACGCAAAAATGGCGCTAGCAGGCGGTCTGTTTCTAGGTCTTTGATATATTCAAAATCGGTCAAAGCAGCTTCCTTAAAAACACCTGAATCAACAGAAACCTGATCCAGTGGGAACAGCTCAACAGCCTGTTGAGCCGAAAGACTCCAACTCAGTAATCCCAATCCTAACAGTATCTTTTTCATCTTATTCTAATATATTATCATCTAAAACCGGCCAGCCTTGCTCATCCCAGGACAACTCAGCTATCTTAAGCTTTGGGCTGGCATTATCTCTGGCGTCATAGGCGTGGAAAACGATATAATCCTTACTATCAAAAGTATAAGCACTGTTGTGTCCCGCACCATACCAGTTCTCATTGCCTTCAATGATAAGCGTTCCGCCACCATTATTGAGCGATGTTCCTTCTTTATCAACATAAGGACCGATCGCATTTTTAGAACGACCTACGACAACTTTATACGTGCTGTTTTCACCACGGCAACACAAATCCCAGGATAAAAACTGGTAATACCAACCGTCTTTCTTGAATATAAAAGGAGCCTCTAAAGCGGCATCCCCGGGATTAGCATCTGCCAAATCAAAGGAGCGCTCTCGGCGAGCGATGGTATGCCATTCCTGCGGCCGAGCTATGGATTTTAAATCTTCAGAAAGCCTTACCATTTTAAGACCACCCCAGAAGGAACCAAAAGCCAACCATGGCGTCTCTGTATCATCAAAAACAAGATTAGGATCGATGGCATTCCACAAATCCCGATTGGGTACAGACTGAATAACAATTCCCTGATCTTCCCATTTGTAATTGGGATCATCAGCATCTAATGTGGTATTTATAGTCAAACCAATCGCCGAAGTATTTTTCGCGAATGCGGAAACCGAATAATACAAATAGTATTTACCCTTATGGAAACTAATATCGGGCGCCCAAATATGATTATTGAAATTAGCTGCTACCTCATCTGCCCAGACCGGTTCTTCAGTAAAAACCTGTGGTTGACGTTCCCAATTTTTAAGGTCTGTCGAACTAAAAACAGAAATTCCTCTTCCCGTACAAAATAAATAATAAGTATCTCCCTGCTTGATAACCACCGGATCGTGCACACGTATGTCCTGTGCGAATATGCTTCCGCTGAAAAGGATTAGTAAAAGTGCAAGGTAGTTTCTCATAGTTTAATCCGGTTGAATTCCCTCTGAGGTCATTACAATGCGTTTGATGCTTCCATCCTCATTGTAATACAGGCGATCTACACAAACCGAACGATGATAACTGCTTCCGTGGGTGGGTATGCTTCCATTATGATACACAAAATACCAGTTCCCTTCAAACTCAATAATAGACTGATGGTTGGTATTGCTATTGCCGGCAACTTCATTTAAAATCCCTTTAAACTCCCAGGGACCTGTAATAGATTTAGACATAGCATAGGCTATTTTCTCCGGAAAATCATAGGCGTAAGACAGGTAATACCAATCACCGCGTTTATGTATGTATGGAGCCTCTGTAAATTTTGGCAAATCTACTGTATGGATGGGACCATCCATTTCAATCATATTGTCTTTGAGCTTTACATACTTACATACCCGATTTCCCCAATATAAATAAGGTGTCCCGTCATCGTCAATATAAATGGTTGGGTCTATATCGTCCCAGCTTATATCAGTCTGGGAAGTCATATCATTTGTAATTAAGGCTTTACCTAGAGCATCTTTCCAGGGACCCTCGGGACTATCTGCCACTGCAACACCTATGGCTTTACCTGGATGAGAATCATCGTGCTCAACTGTAACAAACCAATAAAATTCACCATCCTTTTCTACAACCTCAGCTGCCCATGCCGAATGGATCGCCCAGTGAAAATCTGTGGGTTTTAAAGGTACCGGATGCTCTTTCCAGTTGATCATATCATCTGAAGAATACAGCAACCATTCATTCATAATGTAACGCTCTTCAGTATCAGGAGCCTGATCGTGCCCAACATATAAATAAACCCGACCATCGTGAACCAAAGCTGCTGGGTCTGCCGTGTATTTATCGGTAATAATAGGGTTGTTGGCGGAGCTTTCAAGCTTTTTAAACAATTCTTCTCCACGCTGCTGATCCTGAGCAAAGCCCAGTGCAACTAGACCAAAGTATAGACTTAAAAAAAATGATATTCTTTGACTTTTACTCATTTTGGATCTTTACGCTCTTGGGCCAAATTTTAATTTCCTTCAAGAACCACTACTGAAAACGGAGGTAACTCCACTTCAAGAGTTCCTTTTTTCAGCTTGAATTTTTTGAATTTTTCAAGCTGAATTTTTTCCGGAGACTCAAAGGTATTGTGATCTTCAAGTGTTTTTGAAGAAAGGATCTCTGCGGTGAAATCTTTCAGTTTTAAAGCACTTACATCAACGCTTACTGTATTTGATTTTTTAGAATCAATATTTACTAGAGAGATGTGAACTTTACCTTCAGCATCTTTAGAAGCCGAAGCATTTACCGCCGGAAGCTTTTCACCATTAAACTCATAATCTGGCGTGTCCAGTTCTATAGGAATCAGCTGCGCATCCTGATGTACGTTGTACATTTTCATCACATGATACGTAGGCGTTAAAATCATTTTCTCCCCTTCTGTAAGAATAACAGCCTGAAGCACGTTTACCACCTGAGCCAGATTGGCCATTTTTACACGTCTTGCGTGATTGTGAAAGATATTCAACGTCATACCGGCAATCATCGCATCACGCATGGTGTTCTGCTGAAATAAAAATCCGGGATTGGTATCTTCCATTACGTCGTACCAACCGCCCCATTCATCAACTATTAAATCAACCTTACCTTTAGGATCGTATTTATCCATAATTTCAACGTGCTTGGTTACCAGTTCTTCCATCAACCAGGCTTGTTCCATAGTTTTAAAATACTGCTCTTCAGAAAAACCAATAGAAGGCCCTTTAGCATTCCAGTCTATCACCGAATAGTGGTGTAACGCAACCCCCTGAAGTAAGTTATGCGGAATGTCGCGCATCAACACTTCGGTCCAGTGATAATCGTCATTGCTAGCTCCTGAAGCAATTTTATACAAACCACCTTCGAGGCCGGCATCAGACATAAATGTTGCATACTTGCGGTAGATGTCTGCATAATATTCTACTCTCATGTTTCCGCCACATCCCCAGGCTTCGTTACCTACTCCCCAGTATTTTACACCCCAGGGCTTGTCGCGACCATTTTCTTTCCGCCAGTCAGACATTGGGCTTATGCCGTCAAAATTCACATACTGTACCCAGTCTGCTAATTCCTGCACTTCTCCACTTCCTACATTTCCTGCGAGATAGGGTTCAGCACCAAGCTCTTCGCATAAATTCAAAAAGTTATGCGTACCGAAGCTATTGTCTTCGGTTACATTACCCCACCAGGTATTTACGATTGTAGGACGCTCACTTTGCGGCCCTACCCCGTCTTTCCAGTGGTAGGTGTCTGCAAAGCAACCTCCCGGCCAGCGTAGATTAGGAATTTTAAGTTCTTTAAGCGCATTGATAATATCATTACGTACTCCTTCGGTATTTGGAATGTTGCTTTTTTCACCAACATAAAGACCGTCGTAAATACAACGTCCCAGATGCTCGGCAAAATGACCGTAAATATTTTTGTCAATTACCGGCGCTTCGTCTGCAGGCTTTAGAGATACTGTAGCTTGTGCCATTGAGATTACCGGAGTGAGTAGTAAAATCAGAATGGTTTTAAAAGAGAAGGAAGAATTCATATAGTTCAAGTTTTGAAATCGTTTTCGCGATTCTGGAATAATTTAAGTGTCTAAATCACATTTAACAAATAAACGTAAAAAAATCTTAAAAATCAAACCTCGGATACTTTGAAAAGTTATCTATTTTGACAATTTGCAATTTATACATACTAAATCGTGATTTCTTAATAAATTCTATATTTGGAAAAATATTGAAAATGCTAAGCACCTATTCAACCGCAGATAAAGTCCTACTGGCTCTTGATTGTATTATTTTTGGTTTTGACCAACACCAACTCAAGATTTTATTGATCAAAAGGGATTTTGAGCCTGAAAAGGGCAAATGGTCTCTTATTGGTGGTTTTTTAAAACGTACTGAAACTCTGGATGAAGCTGCAAACCGTATCCTTCAGCATCTTTCAGGTTTAGATGATATTTACCTGGAACAGTTGTATACTTTTAGTGAAGTAGATCGGGATCCGGGTGAACGTACACTTTCTACGGCTTATTATGCTTTAATAAATAGTGAAAACCACACACAGGTTGCTAAAGGTGCGTATTCTGCTCAATGGTTTAATATAGAAGATGCACCAAATCTTATTTTTGATCATGGCGAAATGGTTGAAAAGGCAATTTTAAGACTCAGACGCCGTGCAGTTTCGAAACCCATTGGTTTTGAGCTCCTTCCCGAAAAATTTACAATGCTTCAGCTTCAGAAATTATATGAAGCTATTTTAGATGAAAAGCTTGATAAACGCAACTTCATTAACAAAGTAAACGCACTTGATATACTTATCAAACTCGATGAAAAAGACATGACTTCATCCCGCAAGGGCTCTTACCTATATCAGTTTGATAAGCAAAAATACGACCAGAAAATTGAAGAAGGTTTCACTTTTAAACTTTAAAACAAGCATTCCTCACGAATTTAAATTGGCATTTTCTTAACAAAAATGTTTGTACACTCAGGTAAATCTTAATTTACTGCCAATTTTGATGCTTTTGTATAAGATTTAATCCATTTTATTGAACAAACATTTAAATTTGAAAGTTGTTCGGTTTAAAACCAATTATGGATGCAGTAAAATCTACTTTCAGTATAAAAGATCTAGAATGTTTCGGAGGAGTGAAAGCGCATACCATAAGAATGTGGGAGCGGCGATACAATCTTTTAGAGCCAAAGCGCACTCCTACTAACATCCGATATTACGATCTGGGCGATTTACAAAAATTGCTCAATGTCACCTTCTTATTGCAACACGATTACAAAATCTCAAAAATAGCCGAGCATAGTACTACCGCTATCTCCGATTTGGTTCAAAAGACTGTGAAAAAAGATCGGCTGGGGAGTAATTACCACGTCATCAGTTCGTTTAAAATAGCAATGATGAATTTTGATCATCATCTGTTTACAAAAACATACGACTCCCTCGCAGAGAAAATGGATTTTCGGAAAATTTTCTTTCAGGTGTTTATTCCCCTACTTGAAGAGATTGGTTTACTCTGGCAATCAAATGCAATTAACCCAGCGCACGAACATTTCATCTCAAATCTCATTAAACAAAAAATGCAGGCAAAGATTGAGCAGTTTACAGCTTCACAAGCTTTAAATTCCTCAAAAACATTTGTACTTTTTTTACCTGAAAATGAAATTCACGATCTCGGTTTGATATTCCTGCATTACGAGGTAGCTTCCAAGGGGTATAAATGCATTTATCTGGGACAAAGTATTCAAACAGAAAGCCTGCAATATCTGGTTTCCACATTAAATAATGTCAATTTTGTAAGCTACCTCACCATAAACAGCAGCGGTAAGAGTATTCTGGAATTTGCAGAGCAGTTTAATCAGGACGTTAATGATGACCGTGTGCCATTATATTTATTAGGTCGCTTGATTCAGGAAGAAAAGCAGGAAGATATGCCGCCAAATGTGAAACTCATAAAAACCATCGAAGCGTTTCAGACACTTTTAAACTAATACAAACCATGTCAAAAAAAATTGCTGTTTTAGGATCCGGATTTTCTGCCCTTTCTGCAGCCTCCTATTTGGCCAAAGCAGGTCATGAAGTCCACATCTATGAAAAAAACAGTTCAGCAGGTGGTCGGGCCAGGCAGCTTAAACGCGAAGGTTTCACTTTTGATATGGGACCATCCTGGTACTGGATGCCTGATGTATTTGAGCGTTTTTTCAATGATTTTGGAAAAACCACTTCAGATTATTACCAACTTGAAAAATTAGGACCTGCATACCGCGTCTATTTTGGTGAAAATGAATACATCAGTATAGCCGATACCCTTGAAAAAATCAAACTTACCTTTGAAAATGAAGAAGCCGGAAGCGGTGCGAAACTACAGCATTTTATAGATGAGGCCGGTAAGAACTATGATGTAGCGATTAAAGATTTGGTGTACAGGCCGGGTGTTTCTCCACTTGAGCTGGTTACACCAGCTACAATTAAAAAGATAGGAAGTTTCTTTAGCACGATAAGTAAGGATGTACGCAAGTCCTTTAAAAACCCCAAGCTGATACAAATTCTAGAGTTTCCGGTGTTGTTTTTGGGTGCCAAACCTCAGGATACTCCATCATTCTATAGTTTTATGAATTATGCCGATTTTGGCATTGGAACCTTTCATCCCAAAACCGGTATGCACGCTGTAGTGGATGCGATGACTAGTCTTGCGAAAGAGCTGGGTGTTCAGTTTCATTTTAATGCCGAAGTATCACGAATTCGCACGGAGGGCAACAAAGCGGTAGGCATCGAAGTCAATAACAAATCTGTTGAAGCAGATATTGTTTTAAGTGGAGTAGATTATCACCATACCGAAACCCTACTACCTCAAAAATTAAGACAGTATTCCGAAGAATACTGGGAAAGCCGTGTTTTTGCCCCCTCTTCCCTGCTCTTTTATGTAGGTTTTGATAAAAAGGTTGAACATGTGGATCACCATACCTTATTTTTTGATGTAGATTTTGAGCAACATGCCAGAGATATTTACGATCAGCCCGAATGGCCGGACGAACCTTTATTCTACGCTAATTTCCCGTCAAAGACAGATGCTACGATGGCTCCAGATGGCAAAGAAGCCGGTTTTTTCTTAATTCCGTTAGCGCCGGGTCTTTATGATTCTCAGGAATTGCGAGATCAATATTTTGATATTATCATCAACAGACTTGAACGGATCACCGGTCAAAAGCTTAAAAAAAATATTATATTTAGAGAGTCTTTTTGTGTAAATGACTTTAAGGAAGTCTATCATTCCTATAAAGGAAACGCTTATGGAATGGCGAACACGTTGCTGCAAACGGCATTTTTAAGACCTAAATTGAAAAGTAAAAAAGTTGCTAATTTATATTTTACCGGTCAGTTAACCGTGCCCGGTCCCGGAGTGCCACCTGCATTAATTTCGGGGAAACTTACTGCAGGACTAATTACCAAAAAGCATAATTGAAAAAGAATGAAACAAATTTTTGATAACGTATCTCTTGCCTGTTCAGAAACGGTTACTCGCTCTTACAGTACTTCGTTTTCAACAGCTACACGTATGCTGGCCCCTAGTATACGCAAGGATATACATAATATTTACGGCTTTGTGCGCTTTGCAGATGAGATTGTTGATACCTTTCACAGCTACGATAAAGAAACCCTTTTCAAGCGTTTTGAAATCGATCTTGAAAATGCATTGAACGATCGCATCAGTCTGAACCCTATATTAAACTCGTTTCAGCATACATACCACAACTACGGCATTGAAAAGCACCTTGTTGATGCGTTTATGAACAGTATGCGCCTTGACCTGAGTAAAAGTAAATACCTTACTGAAGAAGAATATGAAAATTACATATACGGGTCTGCAGATGTTGTGGGTCTAATGTGTCTTACGGTTTTTGTGAAAGGTGACCGGGAGAAGTATGAAGAACTCAAAGATTGTGCGATGAGTCTGGGTTCAGCTTTTCAAAAGGTAAATTTCCTAAGAGATCTTAAAGCAGATCATGAAGAGTTGAGTCGCACTTATTTTCCCAACACCAATCTTAATGAATTAGACGAACTCTCCAAGCAACGCATTATTGCGGAAATTGAAGAAGATTTTGCTAGAGGTCTTGCGGGTATTTGTAAATTGCCAGTTGAAGCAAAATTTGGTGTTTATACGGCTTATCGCTACTATAAAAAACTGCTCAGTAAATTAAAGAGTACACCCTCGCTCGAAATTAAAAATGCGCGTATTCGAGTACCTAATTATGTTAAGGCTTCTCTCCTGGCGCGCAGTTATGTAAAATACCGATTAAATCTTATTTAACATGCAAGCATTACTTTGGATTGCTGTTTTTGTAATTACTTTTCTAGTGATGGAATTTTTGGCCTGGGCCACACATAAATACGTCATGCACGGTTTTTTGTGGGTTTTACATCGGGATCACCATCACAAAGATCACGGCTCGTGGTGGGAGCGCAATGACTTCTTCTTTATCTTTTATGCACTGGTAAGTATAGGTTGCTTCCTGCTATGGCAATATGAGAATGTCTGGATAGGTCTACCCATTGGTCTGGGTATATTCGCTTACGGAGTAACCTATTTTATGGTTCATGATATCTTTATACATCAGCGCTTTAAGCTTTTTAGAAATGCCAACAATTGGTATGCAAAAGGCATACGCAGAGCGCATAAAATTCACCACAAACATCTTGGCAAAGAAGAAGGGGAATGTTTTGGAATGCTCGTCCCGCCGCTTAAATATTTCAAAAAATAGATGAGCTTTCTTACCGCACACTGGAAAAACCTGTGCTTTGCGAATTACGCAATCGATCCCGCGATATTAGAGCCATACCTTCCTCCTCATACAGAGCTGGATTTCTACGAAGGTAAATGTTATGTAAGCCTCGTGGGTTTCTTGTTTGATAAGGTGAAATTGAAAGGTATTCCTATTCCCTTTCACCGGCAATTTGAAGAGATTAATCTTCGGTTTTATGTACGGTATAAAACGGGAAATGAATACAAGCGGGGCACTGTTTTCATTTCTGAAATAGTGAACAAGCCGGCAATCGCCTGGGTTGCAAACACATTATACAACGAAAAATACAGTGTACACAAGATGCACTATAAACACGACCTGACCACAGAAGAGAATTTTTTCAGTTACGGAATTCACGTAGAAGACCATTGGAATCTTTTGCAGGTCGCCACAGCCCCAGAACCAAAAACTTACGACCCTAACAGTATCACGGCCTTTATTACAGAGCATTTTTGGGGGTATAGCAAAAAGTCTGATACCCAAAGTTGGGAGTATGAAGTTAAACACCCGCTTTGGAAAAGCTACGACATCCTCGACTATGAGATTGTTTTCGACTTCGGAATGTTCTACGGTTCTCAGTTTGATGAACTTTCTACCCGAGACCCAGACAGTATTCAATGTATGGACGGTTCCCAGATAAGTATTGAAGGTAAAAGACTTCTTAAAGGATAATAACTGTAAACCGGTAATCAAGCGGATCTAAAGCTTCAAATAACTGCGGAAGCAAATCAGCCCCATATTCCGCATAAAACTCTGAAAAATTAAACACGCGTTCCTGTAAATTCTGAGCCGGAAAGAGTTCATTCTGAATCAAAGTAAAGCGCTGTACGTGGTCGCTTAATTTTCGCTTTTGAGCTTTTAGCAGACGCTTCTCTAAGTTGTCAAGACCCTTTAATTGTTTTACTTCCTGCGCTTTTACCGCTCCAATAAAAGATTTATCGGTTTGCTCTGCCAGTTCATATAAAGCTTCAAACTGCTCTACCAAATGCTGCTTCTGGGGTGAGAAATCAATGTCTATATTTGAAATTTTTCGGATTTTACGATTGACCAAATCGTTCTGATTCAGGAACAATTCGCTAAGACTTATATCCAGTTTCGCTAATTTTTCTTTTTGTTTCTCCGTAATCAACAACGCCGAATTACGCAACATCAACATCGGTAAAGGAACACCAACTGCGTCAAAAAAGCTTTTGAGTTCAAGCCAGTATGCGATCTCTCCTCCTCCACCTATGTAAGCTAGATTAGGCAAAATCACTTCCTGATAAAGCGGTCGCATAATTACATTTGGACTGAAAGCTTCCGGATTTGCTTGTAGTTTCTCTAAAAGCTCAGCTTCCGAAAACTGAATCTCAGTATCGTTTACAAAATACCTTCCGTCTTGCTTAATGATTCGCTCACGAAGCCCTTCAGCCAAATAAAATAAATTTATTTCCCGGGCATTCACCTGTACCGAATACCCCATCTGCTCCATTCTTTCAGCCTGAGCAGACACCAGTTCAAAGGCCTTCTGTTCCAGCAATTCCTGCTTCATATAGGGTGCAAAAACAGCCTTCAAATCGCGATCGTTTCCATCTAAAATTACAAGACCATATTCCCCAAAAAGTCGGTGGGTCAAAAAACGTGTGGCATCGGCAAGATTATCTTGTTTGAGATAAGCAGATTCAAAAAGTTGAGCCAACTCCTGCGCGATGCGCGTGTTACCCAGCTCCGCCTGTAAGCGCTCGTAAACAGCGGCTAGGCCTTCATTATTCAATACACCAACCGCACCTTTATCATTATCTGAAATATCTTCCCTATTCCATTGTATTTTTTTACCGTGAAGTCTAAAATAATTGATCTCATCAAAATCATGATCTTCGGTTGCCATCCAATAAACCGGCACAAAATCACTATCGGGATAGGTTTCTTTAAGCTTTCGCGAAAGCGTAATCGTGCTGATTATTTTATATAAAAAATAAAGAGGTCCCGTAAACAAATTGAGCTGATGTCCCGTTGTGACGGTATAGGTGTTGGGTTGTGCTAAAAGATTAAGTGCTTCTTCGGTTTCGGGAGTATGTTCAAGAGCATCGTATTGATTGCGCAAGGCGGAAACCAAAACTTTACGATTCTGTGCAGAGAAATCCTTCTGCTCTATTTGAGCCTTAAAATTTTCAAGATTGGGAAAATGCCCATAAAACCCCGAAAGATTCTCGTTTTCATCCAAATAATCGCAAATAAGTTTAGAAAAGTAACCGGTATTTGAATAGGGAATTTTATGCGTGGACATTTACTGTGTTTTACAGGGTAAAATAATACGAATAGGGCTTTATTAGCCCCAAATTTACGTTAATTCACACAGATGACTTAGCTCTAATTTTAGTAGTTTTAAACCGCTATAAATACAACGCTAATGATTCGATATTTTTTCCTCCTGTTTACCTTCACGTGTACGATACTGTCGGCACAAAACCTTCAAAGTCCATCTGAATTTTTAGGCTACGAAATTGGAACCGAGTTCACCCGCCATGCTGATGTAATCTCTTATTTTAAGGAGGTAGCAGAGCAGTCTGATTGGGTAACCTATCAGGAATATGGAAAAACAAACGAACGTAGACCCCTTACCTATGCGGTGATCTCAACACCCGAGAACCTTGCTGATATTGAAAACATACGTAACAATCACTTAAAAAATGCCGGTTTAGAGAGCGGTACAGCTTCTTCAGATAAGGCTATCGTATGGCTCAGCTATAACGTACACGGTAACGAAGCCAGCAGTACCGAAGCTTCCATGCTTACTATTTACGATTTAATCACTACTAAAAAAGACTGGCTTAAAAATACGGTGGTTATCATAGACCCCTGTGTAAACCCAGATGGCAGAGATCGCTATGTTAACTGGTACAATCAGGTTAAAGCAAGTCCTTATGACATCAACCCCGACGCCATTGAACATAACGAGCCATGGCCGGGTGGTCGTCCCAATCACTATTTATTTGACCTTAACCGTGACTGGGCCTGGGCCACGCAGGTAGAAACCCGCCAACGACTAAAAATCTACAATATGTGGATGCCGCAAATTCACGTTGATTTTCACGAGCAGGGCATCAACCAACCTTATTACTTTGCCCCAGCTGCAGAGCCTTTTCACGATATCATAACTCCGTTTCAGCGGGATTTTCAAACGCAAATTGGTGCTAATCACGCTAAATACTTTGATAAAAACGGGTGGTTATTTTTTACCCGTGAGCGTTTTGATTTGTTGTACCCCAGTTATGGAGATACCTATCCTACCTATACCGGGGCTATTGGGATGACGTACGAGCAGGCCGGTAACGGTGATGCCGGTCTGGGAATCAAAAAGGCAGATGGTGCAATACTTACTCTTGTAGACCGTGTGCAACATCATTTTACAACGGGAATTTCAACTGTTGAGATGGCTTCCCAAAATGTTGAAAAACTCAATACCGAATTCAAAAAATATTTTAGTTCACCTGATGTCGCCTATAAAAGCTTTACCCTTAGCGGCGAAGCCGATCACTTGCAGGCCTTAGCCGATTTATTTGATATTCACGAGATCAAATATCAATTTATTGGAAAAGGTAAAACCAGCGGATACAACTATACTTCTCAAAAAAATGAAAGCCTCTCCTACGACCGGGCTCTGGTGGTCAGTACCGATCAACCTAAAGGTAAACTGGTTCATGTATTACTGGAACCTGAGGCTGCACTTTCCACTCCATTAACCTATGATATTACAGCCTGGAGCTTGCCCTACGCATATGGGCTTGATGCCGTTGCAAGTAGTTCTGCGAAATCGCCGTCTACAGATTCAGCTTTAAATGCAGTGACCAATACGGTAAAAACCAATGCTGCAGGCTATATAAGCAAGTGGAACAGTATGGAAGATGCACGTTTTCTAGCCGCTTTGTTGAAAGAAAATATCAAAGTACGCTTTAGCGAAAAAGCATTCAGACTTGAGAATAAAGACTATCCTGCCGGAAGCCTGGTCATTACCCGTAGCGACAATTTGAACAATTCAGAATTTGATCAAAAACTTATTGAAATCGCTAATAAATTTGGACGAAGCTTAACTCCCGCAACCACCAGTTTTGCCAGCTCAGGACCCGATTTTGGTTCACCGGATGTAAAACTCATCAACAAAGCTAAAATCGCGATGCTTACCGGCGATCAAACCAGTTCGTTGAGCTACGGTGCCACCTGGCATTTCTTTGAGAAGCAATTGGAGTACCCGGTGACTTCGATACGTACAGACGAACTCAACCGCGTCAATCTGAATGATTATGATGTTTTGGTAATGCCCGATGGAAGGTATTCGCTTTCAGATGATGCGTTAGACCAAATTAAAAGCTGGGTTCGCTCGGGAGGTAACGTGATTGCCATACGGGGTGCTCTAAGAGCTTTTGCAGACCGGGAAGGTTTTAGCCTAAAAACAGCCGAAACCTCCGAAGAAAACACCGAAGATTCAATCGCTTCAAAACTGATTCCATATAAAGACCGCGAAATGCAAAGCTCTAAAGATCTGATTAGCGGAAGTATTTTTGAAACTCAGGTAGACAACTCACATCCCCTGGCTTTTGGCTATGGTGATACCTATTACAGTCTTAAAATTGGCGACCAGGCTTACGCTTTGCTAGACAATGGTTATAATGTTGCCTATTTGGGTGAAAAACCTAAAAATGTTTCCGGCTTTGCGGGTGCTGATGCTTTGGCCGGTTTAAAAAATTCCCTGATTTTTGGTCAGGAGCCTATGGGACGCGGTAGTTTTATTTATTTAGCAGATGATCCGTTGTTCCGTGCTTTTTGGGAAAATGGAAAACTCTTTTTTGCGAACGCTTTGTTTATAGCTAACCCTTCATCGTATAGAAATTAATTTGCTGTGAATTTTTTAGAACTCAAAATATTAGAAAGTATAATTCTGCTGGTGGTACTGCTTCTGGTGCGCTATGCCGTATCAAAACTAGTCGTGAGGCGCTATCTGCGCGCTAACTTTGATATTACCCGCAAACAGATTACCATTAAGATACTTAACATTATCTTTTTTGTGGTGTTAGGTTTCTCTCTGGCAATGATCTGGGGTCTTGATGGCAATGAGATTATTGCGGGTATTGGCTCCATCTTAACCATATTGGGAGTGGCATTTTTTGCACAGTGGTCCTTGTTAAGCAATATCACTTCGGGACTTATTCTCTTTTTCAATCATCCTTTAAAGATCGGGGATTATGTAGAAATCGTAGATAAGGATATCCCGATGGCCGGCCGGGTAGAAAATATTACGTTGTTCTTTTTGCATCTGCGAAATAAAGACAACCACGTGTATACGCTTGCTAATACCATAGTTGCTCAAAAAACCATGCGTATTATGAAGCCCGAAGAATTTTTCGAAGAAAACCCTACTGAAGACGAAGATGACGGCGAAGACAACCGTTCTCAAATTGAAGATTAACCTGTTTATGCCTTAAAAATGATCAAGAAAATCACCGCCCTGTTACTCATTGCCTGTGCTTTTACTGCTTGCAAAACCGAAACAAAACCTGAAGAAGCCAAGTCTGACTTTGAAGTAGATTATGAAGAATATACTTTAGATAACGGACTTACCGTAATTCTGCATAAAGACACCTCAGACCCTGTCGTAGCTGTAGCCCTAACCGCACACGTGGGTTCTGCCCGCGAGAAAGAAGGGCGTACGGGTTTTGCACATCTTTTTGAGCATTTGCTGTTTTTAGAATCTGAAAACCTGGGCAAAGGCGGTCTTGATAAACTGAGTGCACGCGTGGGCGGTAGCGGTGCAAACGGTTCAACCAACCGTGATCGCACCAATTACTTTCAGACCGTACCCAGCGATGCACTTGAAAAAATGATCTGGGCGGAAGCTGACAAGCTTGGATATTTTATAAACACAGTTACCGAACCGGTTTTAGCTAAAGAAAAGCAGGTGGTTAAAAACGAAAAACGCCAGAGCTATGATAACCGTCCCTATGGGCACGAGCGTTATGTGATTCATAAAAATCTGTATCCTGCAGATCACCCGTACAACTGGGAGGTAATCGGTTCGCTTGAAGATTTGCAAAATGCAACCCTGGCAGATGTGAAAGAATTTTACAACCGCTGGTATGTACCCAATAACGTAACCCTAAGCATCGCAGGTGATTTTGATTCTGCTCAGGTTAAAGAATGGGTACAAAAGTATTTTGGTGAAATTCCACGTGGCGAAGAGGTGACCCCGCTTGAAAAGCAAATTCCAACTTTAGAAACGACGAAAAGCCTGTATTACGAAGACAATTTTGCACGCCTGCCCCAACTTACGATGACCTGGCCGGCTCCTCCAGAATATACTACAGATTCTTATGCACTGAGCGTGCTAACAACCTATCTTTCTGAAGGTAAAAAAGCACCACTTAACGCGATACTTGTAGATACGCTTCAACTGGCGACAAACCCGTTTATGCGCTATTCAGGATCTGAACTGGCTGGTGAAGTGAGCCTAACAGTACGCGCGAATGCCGGTGTCGATCTCGATTCGGTACAAACCGGAATTGAAAAGGCTTTCGCTCTTTTTGAAGCAAACGGTATCAGCGAGCAGGATTTAGAACGCATAAAAGCTACACAGGAAACCCGTTTCTTCAACAGTCTAAGCAGTGTTTTAGGTAAAGGCTTTCAGCTTGCACAGTACCAGATTTTCGCAGGAGATCCCGGTTATATTAATGAAGATATAAAGGAAATACAGGCTGTTACAACTGCTGATGTGAAGTCTGTTTATGATAAGTACATTAAAGGAAAAAACTATGTGGTCACCAGCTTTGTTCCAAAAGGAGAAGCTGTCCTGGCTCTTGAAGGAGCAAAACCTGCAGAAGTGGTTGAAGAAGAAATCGTAAACGGCGCAGAGGAAAGCTTTGACCCGTCATTGGCTGCCGATTATGAGCGTACGCCTTCTTCCTTTGACCGCACGATAGAACCTCCTTATGGTAAATCACCCGAAATCAAAGTTCCTGATGTCTGGTCTCAGCAATTAGAAAACGGACTTCAGGTTTATGGTATACTTAGTGACGAAGTGCCTTTGGTCAATTTTGAATTTAGAATTAAAGGCGGTTTGCTCATCGAACCTGAAAATCAAAATGGGGTGGCAAACCTCACTGCAGGATTGATGACTAAAGGTACCGCATCTAAAACCACGGCCGAGCTTGAAGAAGCGCTGGATTTACTGGGTGCTTCGGTTTATGTGTATGCAGGCTCTGAAGGCATCACCTTGAGAGGAACAACCCTAGCCAGAAATTTTGGCAAGACAATGGATCTCGTATCTGAAATTCTCTTACAACCGCGCTGGGATGCTTCAGAATTTGAGTTAAAGAAAAAAGAGGTGCTTACCCGTATCCAGCAGCAAAAAGCAGATCCCGGAAGTATTGCTGATCTCGCTTTCGCGAAAGCGATATATGGTAAGGATCATGTTTTGGCCAAAAATATCTTGGGTACCACGCAGTCTGTTGAAGCGCTTCAGCTTAAAGATTTAAAAAACTACTACAACAATCTGGTTCCTAATCTGACTGATGTTCAGGTTGTGGGAGCTTTAGATGAATCTGCTATTCTTTCGGCATTAGAACAGCTTGTCACCAACTGGGAGCGTAAAGAAATTAATATCCCAACTCCCGAGTTTTCTAAAAAGCCCGAAAAACCGATTATTTATTTTCTGGACGTGCCCGATGCCAAGCAGTCTCAGTTGCGATTTGGTTATGTAGCTCTTGCTGCATCAGACCCCGACTATTTGCCCGCTGAAATGATGAATTACCGTTTGGGCGGTGGTGGTTTTGCCAGTGAACTCACGCAGATGCTGCGCGAAACAAAAGGCTATACCTACGGTATTCGTTCGCGTTTTGAAGGCTCTGCCCTGCCCGGTCCTTTTTTAGTAACTAGTGGCGTACGCAGCAATGTAACGGCTGAAAGCACACAACTCGTACGGGATATTATGAGCAGCTATGCTACAGACTTTGATGAAGAAGATCTCGAACTCACCAAAGGCTATTACTTAAAAAGTGAAGCCCGCGGATTTGAAACTCCAGGCGCCAAGTTGAATTATCTGGGCGAAATAGCCACGTTTAACTATAAGCCTGATTTCATCCTGAATCAACAGGAAACCATGAAAACCATCACACTTGATAAAATTAAGTCGCTGGCAAATACCTATGCAGATCCCGATAAATTAATTTTTATCATCGTGGGAGATGCTAAAACCCAACTTCAAAAAGTGAAGGAACTGGATATTGAAGTACAGCTCGTAGATGAAAATCTGGAACCTCAGCAGGCCTTAAAAAAATAAAATTCGGAATTTTCGATTTTTGAAAACTATTAGTGTAGTTTTATAACTATACTAATAGTTTTTATTTTTATGAGGTATTTGGTACTTGTGTTTTGGCTGTTTGTTTCGCTTTCGGGCTCTGCCCAGGATAAACTTTCGGGTAATGTTTATAGTGCCAGGGATTCGACAGCATTAGCAGATGTTTCCATTTACTTTGACGGCACTACTTTGGGCACTATTACCAATCAAAACGGCCACTACTCCATTGCAATTCAGCCGGGGGTGAAAAGCGCTTTGGTGATTAGTATGTTGGGATATAACCCGGTGTATATTAGTAACTACGGAAATAGCCGCGAACTGCCTCCGGTTTTTCTAACCGAAAGTACCGAGCAACTGGGCGAAGTTTTTCTGGAAACAGATCCCTGGTCGCGGGAGCATAAAATGCGTGAATTTAAACGGGAGTTTTTAGGCAGAACTCAGGCATCTCAAAATGTAAAAATCCTCAATGAAGATGTTATAAAACTGCATTACAGTGCTTCAAAAAACAGGTTGGTCGCGTGGGCTACTAAACCCATTCAAATCGAAAACAAATACCTGGGCTATATCATTGAATACGAACTGGGAGATTTTTACGCAGATTATGAAAAGAGCCTCACTTCTAATTTAAATCTGGTTTACATGGTCTATTACGAAGGCACCAGCTTTTACCGCGAACTTAAATCTAAGGTTCCGCGGCGTTTTAAAAAGCATCGCGATGAAGCCTTTGAAGGTTCGACCCTACATTTTATGCGGTCTTTGGCCAATCAAAAACTTCGGGAAAATGGGTTCCGTATTTTTTATAAAAGTTTTGAGAAACCGCCTTATCAGTATTTTAAATTGCAGCAGGTAGAAGAAAATATGCACGTAGAACAGACCGTTGATAAACTTTCAATTCTCTTTGATAATGAACAACAGTCAAGCATTACAACTAAAGGGCCTTTTCAGATTGATAAGTTCGGAAATCATTTTCCGCCTTCAGCAATAATTATAGGAGGAGATATGGGAATACGGCGCATCGCAAATATGCTTCCGCTTAATTATAAGCTTTAAGATGTTGCTGAAACACTTTCACTTTCCACAAAATCCTGCTTAAAAAACGCTAAATCCTTTTTCTTAAAATAATCCAGATCGATCAGTTCGCCATCTCCCATTCCGGCATTAATGGTCAAACTTTTATCAGTAAGTTTAATAGTCTTGATGTCCTTCCGTTTAAAGAAAACAGGTTTTTCGGAAATCCTTCTGATAAAAAGCACCTCTTCATCCCAGCCTATTTCTGAAAATAAAGCCCTGCTATACAGTTGGTAGCTCAAGACCGCCAGCATAAACAGACCGGTTAAAATGTAAAACCACCTTAACGTAGCAGATCCGTTGATTAAAAAATCAATACCTCCCACTGTGACGTAACTCAACCCAAAGAAAAGGATGGCATTACGCTGTTTTTTATGAAGTCTGGAAGTAATACGTTTCAAGGTAGAAAGGTTAATTCTGTTTTACCGGCTCTGCGTACAAATCAAAATCTTCCGCATCGGTTATTTTCACCCAGGTATATTCTCCGGTTTTTAAATAGTGTTGCGAAGCGTCAATTAGGACTTCGTTATCCACATCGGGTGAATCAAATTCGGTACGTCCCACAAAGTAATTGCCCTCTTTACGGTCAATCACAATACGGAATTCTTTCCCAATTTTCTCCTGATTCAATTCCCAACTGATTTGTGATTGCAACGCCATAATTTCGTTGGCGCGTTCCATCTTCACCTCCTCCGGAACATCATCTTCCAGATTGTACGCGTGTGTATTTTCTTCGTGCGAATAGGTAAAACAGCCCAAACGCTCAAATCGCATTTCTTTCACCCAATCGCGCAGCAACTCAAAATCCTCCTGAGTTTCGCCGGGATACCCCACGATCAACGTGGTTCTTATCGCCATTTGCGGAACTTTTTCACGGAAGGTTTTTAGCAAGGCATTGGTTTTCTCATAAGTTGTCCCACGGCGCATCGACTTCAACAATTTGGTCGAAATATGTTGCAGCGGAATGTCGATATAATTGCAAACCTTAGGCTCTTCAAGCATTACATCAAGTACATCCATGGGGAAACCGGTCGGGAATGCATAATGCAGACGAATCCACTCAATGCCTTCTACCTTTACCAATTCGCGTAGCAATTTTGCCAAAGCCCGCTCTTTATACAAATCCAGACCATAATAGGTAAGATCCTGAGCGATTAAAATGAGTTCTTTAATACCATTTGCTGCCAGTTTTTCCGCCTCAATAACCAGGTTTTCAATTGGTGTACTCTTGTGTCCACCACGCATTAACGGAATGGCACAAAAGGAACATGGACGGTCGCAACCTTCGGCAATTTTTAAATACGCGTAATTTTTGGGCGTGGTTGTTAAGCGCTCGCCAATAAGTTCGTGCTTATAATCTGCACCCAAAGCCTTCAACAAACCGGGTAGTTCAGTCGTACCAAAATACTGATCTACGTTAGGAATTTCCTTTTGTAAATCGGGTTTGTAGCGCTCAGAAAGACAGCCCGTAACAAAAACCTTATCCACAATACCGTCCTCTTTTTTCTGCACGTAGTCTAAAATCGTATTAACCGATTCCTCTTTGGCGTTAGCGATAAAGCCACAGGTATTGATTACCACTACATTACCCTCTTCCTCGTGTACCACCTCTTTATTGTTGGCACGCAGCTGCCCCATCAGGACTTCGCTGTCATATACATTTTTTGAGCAACCCAGGGTTACTACATTAATCTTGTTTTTTTTGAGGGTTTTGGTACGCATAGCAGCATTATTTTTGGGGCGCAAAGATACGGTTTTTTAAACGTTTATCGTTTATATTGGTCTAATCTTGAAAACTTAAGCTCATGCGATTTATAGTATCTCTCTGCGTGCTATTTCTGGCCCTTTCCTGCTCTTCCGCATCAGATGATGGCGAAAATCCAGAAGCTGACGCAACTTTGTATTTTCCTCCTTTAAGCGGAAACGCCTGGGAAACTGTGAATCCGGCTGATTTAGGATGGAATTTAAACCGTTTGGAAGAACTGAATACGTTTTTAATCGAGAGCAACACCGAAGCATTCCTTATTCTTTATAACGGAAAAATTGCTTTTGAAGCATATTATAACGATAAAACCGCAAACGCTATTTTCCCGTGGAATTCTGCCGGAAAAACGCTCACTGCTTTTACCGTTGGACTTGCAGAACAAAAAGGACTTCTTGAACTTAATGATAAAACTACCGATTATCTGGGTAGCGGATGGACGTCGATGAGTCCGGCTCAGGAAGATGCGATTACTATTAAAAATCAACTTACTATGACTTCGGGTGGTGATTTCACCCGCGGCGATATTCATTGTTATGATCCCGAATGCCTTTACTATCGAGCCGACCCCGGCTCTGAATGGTATTATTACAACGCCTATTACACCCTGCTTCAACCGGTACTTGATGCCGCGGCTCCTAATAGTTTTGATGAATTTTTTGAAGCAGAGCTGAAAGATAAAATAGGTATGGACGGGCGTTGGGTCAGTTTGGGCTATAATAACGTCTATTTTAGCACAGCCCGCGGGATGGCGCGTTTTGGACTCCTTAATTTAAATAAAGGAAGCTGGGGCGAAAACAAGCTGCTGAATACAGATTATTGGGATGCAATGACTAACACCTCACAACCGCTCAATCAGGCTTACGGCTATCTCTGGTGGCTCAACGGGAAAAATCAGTTTAAGCTACCCAGTATTGAGCAAGGTTTCACCGGAAATCTAATTCCCAATGCTCCAGATGATCTGATTGCAGGTCTTGGAGCGAATGACAAAAAACTCTACGTGATTCCTTCTAAAAACCTGGTTGTTGTAAGACTAGGGCCCGCAGCATCTGACGAAGATCTGGGACCTACCAATTATGACAATGAATTGTGGGAAAAGTTGAAGGAGGTATTTGAATTTTAATCTTTGGTATATTTATTAATCATACAATCATTACAGTCACCTATCAGGTAGAGTGTATCTCCATCTAGTTCAATGATTTGTCTGAAGTTGTTTTCTTCATAAATAATCATTTTTTAACTTCATTAAAAATAATAGACTCCCGATTTTCAATACTATACCCGGTTTCGAATTCCAGATTTCCATTTACTATAAGTTGAAGTGAATCGTGTGTGATGTATACTTCTCGATTAATACCTGAAGATTCAGGGGTAATTGTTTTCCCATCTATTCCCCCAGAGGATTCTTCCCATATCCAAACTCCTACAAACTCAGTATTTTCATCTTCCGTTTTGGAACAAGAAATGCAGATCAAAGAAAAAACTAAAAAATATATTATCCTCATAAGACTACTTTATAATCAGATAAAGAAATTCCTAAAAGGTTGCTTATAAATAGTCATTTAAATATCTATTATTATTTCAGAAAATCAGCAGGTGCTTTTCGCTTTTGCGAAACGCTTTCGTAAGCATACGCCAACCGAAGCAGTAAATCTTCTGACAAAGTCGGTGCGATAAATGTTAATCCCATTGGCTGATTGGTTTCTGAATAGCCCATAGGTACAGTAATTGCGGGATATTTGGCTACAGCAGCATAACCCGCCATATAATTATTGATAGACAGCACGGCATCCAGATTATTAGCTTTCAAGGGTTCGTCAAAAAACTCCCTTCCGTTGCGCTCTAAAGTGTCTTTAATCGCGGTAAATTCTTCTTCAGTAGCGGAATCCTTAAGCACTCCATAAAGTAAGCCCTGCCCGTATGGCATACGCACTACAGAATCTTCTTTATTGAATGCTGTTATATCATTCAGATCTTTTACAGCCAAGTCCTTTGCACCGTAGCTTGCGATATAAGCCGGCAAATCAACTTTCATATCCAAATTCAAAACCCGTAGAAAATTGGGTAAATCAATTTCAGGTCGCTCGAGTTCTATTAAAGTCGCACCCGCATCTTGCAGTGCAGCTACGGCCTGCACGTACAAGGTATCCTCATAGCTTTTATAATATCCCAATCGCTTTTCGCTAAGAAATGCTTTGGCATCCAAATCTTTTAAGGCGGAAACATAGTCGGCTTTTGGTGCGTTAAGTGCTACTGCTTTAGAATCTTCAGAATCCAGACCGGTCATAGCTTCAAGCAAAATGGCGTTATCAATTACAGATCGTGTCATCGGTCCGGGAGTGTCGAGCGTACTTGAAATAGGTACAATTCCGCCTCTGGAAAGCAAACCAATAGTGGGTTTTAGCCCCACAACCGAGTTAGCACTGGATGGTGATAAAATGGAGCCGCTGGTTTCTGAACCTACCGCAGCAACGGCGAAATTAGCTGCCATAGAAACTCCGCTTCCTGAACTGGAACCACCGGTATCGTGAATTTTACGTCCGTATGGATTCAAGGTTTGACCACCTATCGCAGAATAGCCACTTGGGCAATCATTACAAAAGAAATACGCCCACTCACTTAAGTTGGCTTTTCCTAAGATTAAAGCTCCGTTTTCTTTTAGCTGTTGGGTAATAAAGGCATCTTCAGCATTATTGTCCTCAAAAACCACCGCTCCGGCAGTAGTTGGCATTCCTGCAGCGTTGATGTTATCCTTCAGCAAAATCGGCATTCCGTAGATTGAATAATAGTCTTTTGTAATGTGATCCTGCTCATCCAATTTTCGGGCTTGTGCAACCACATCAGGATTCAATGCGATAACCGAATTTAAAGACAGGGCGTTGTCCCGATCGTATTTTTTAATTCGGCTTAAGTAAAAAAGAACCAGTTCTTCATAACTCAATTTTCCGTTGGAAACCGCTTCCTGAATTTGTGGAATTGCTTTTTCAAAAGCTAAAGACTTCACCCGATTATAATCTGCCTCTGAAAATTTCTCTAAATCTTTAGCAAAAGGAGCCCACAGTGCATCTTTATCTAAAACTTGAGAATCCAAAACGGCATACTCCCGTTCGGGAATGGAATCTGAAGGGGTTTCCATTTCTTCTGTGGAAGTAGTTGCTTGTTCATTTTCTTCTTTACAAGAAAATATCAGAATTAATGCAAGTAGAAGTAGTGCTTTTTTCATTGAATATAAATTTTCTCCTAAAATACAAAAAGGCATCTCACAATGGTGGATGCCTTTATATTTTGATGTATTTGCTAATTTTTAAACTCTAAAAAAGGAATCTACAAATTCAATCTTATTAAAAACCTGTAAATCTTCAATTCCCTCACCTACACCAATGTATTTTACAGGAATCTGAAACTGATCACTAATGCCTATAACGACACCACCTTTTGCTGTACCGTCGAGTTTTGTAACTGCCAGCGAGGTAACCTCTGTTGCCGCTGTAAACTGTTTTGCCTGCTCAAACGCATTTTGACCGGTAGAACCATCTAAAACCAATAAAACCTCGTCAGGAGCATCGTCTACGACTTTCTGCATCACGCGTTTTACTTTGGTCAGCTCGTTCATCAGGTTAACCTTATTATGCAAACGACCTGCAGTATCTATAATCACCACATCGGCATTCATTTTTACAGCGCTTTGTACCGTATCAAAGGCAACCGAAGCCGGATCGCTACCCATTTTTTGTTTGATAATAGGTACATCTACCCGATCTGCCCAAATCTGAAGTTGGTCAATTGCTGCTGCCCTAAACGTATCACCGGCACCCAAAACCACACTCAGCCCTTTCTTTTTGAACTGGTAGGCCAATTTCCCAATGGTCGTAGTCTTACCCACCCCATTAACACCAACCACCATAATCACGTATGGCTTTTTTGCAGGTAACGAAAAATCAGTCGCATTACCCGCATTGGTTTCGCTAAGCAAACCCGCGATTTCCTCACGCAAAATGGAATTCAATTCTTCGGTACCCAAATATTTATCTTTGGCTACGCGAGCTTCAATACGGTCTATGATTTTGATAGTAGTGGCAACGCCCACATCACTAGACACCAGTACTTCTTCCAGGTCATCTAGCACTTCATCATCTACCTTACTTTTACCAGCTACGGCTTTACCAAGTTTGCTTAAAAAGTTGGTATTTGTTTTCTCCAGACCCTTGTCTAGCGTTTCCTTTTTCTCTTTGGAAAATATATTTTTAAAAAAACTCATCGTATTCAGGATGCATTGGTTAGCTGCGCAAAGGTATTCCCTTTAGCAGGATTTCAAAACCACTAAAAATCAAAAAAATACAAAAAGCCGTTACACAAGTGTGCAACGGCTCAAGTCAAACATTTAAAATGTTTTATTTTTTTGCTAAAAAGTCACCTACCATTTCTGGAGTCATAACAGACTCAACAAATGTATAAGCACCTGTTTTAGGAGATTTCACCATTTTAATGGCTTTGGTCAAACGTTTTGATCCGGTCTGTAATGTTGCTACTGATTTCTTTGCCATGTCTTATTTTATTTCTTTGTGAACAGTCATTTTATTCAAGATTGGGTTGAATTTCTTCAACTCCATTCTATCTGGGGTGTTCTTCTTATTCTTAGTGGTAATATAACGAGAAGTTCCCGGTTTTCCGGAAGCTTTATGCTCTGTGCACTCTAAAATTACCTGTACTCTATTGCCTTTCTTTGCCATAATTCCTAATCGTTATACCGTTACTACTTTGTAAGAAAGCCTTTAGCGCGAGCTTCTTTAAGCACAGCGGTAATACCTTTCTTATTTATATTTTTAAGAGCGGCTGTAGAAATTTTAAGTGTGATCCACTTATCTTCCTCAGGGATATAAAAACGCTTTTTGATTAGATTGGCATCAAATTTACGTTTTGTTTTATTCATCGCGTGAGAAACATTGTTTCCTACCATTGCTTTTTTGCCCGTAAGCTCACAAACTCTTGACATGATTCTTAACTTTATAATGTGTTACTGAAAAACAGGGTGCAAATTTACACAACTAAAACAAGTTGACCAACACAAAAGCCTAGTTTTTTAAAATTTCTTTTTGCAGGAGTTCAAAAGCTTTATTTACACTTTTAGAAATCACGCGTTCACGCTGACTTCCCATCTTAAATTCCTGCGAAAAAACGCCGTTGGGAGTCGCTATTCCTATAAAAACCGTACCCACATCCGCATCAGAATCTCCTTTTGAAGGACCTGCATTGCCAGTAGTTGAAACTGCATAATCTGATTTGTACCACTCCTGAACTGCTTTTGCCATGGCTTCGGCTACAGGAGCACTCACAACAGAATGTGTGTCAATCAGTTTTTGATCAATTTTAAGAAGCTCTACTTTGCTGTGTGTGGCATACGTGACCATTCCGCCTTTAAAATAGCCTGAAGCTCCCGGAATTGACGTAATAGCTGCCGCTATTTGACCACCGGTACAGCTTTCAGCTACAGCCAGGGTTTTATTTTTTTGCTTAAAGTGATTGCCTACGACCACTTCAATGAGTTCGCCATCTTCATATCCCACGATGATATCTCCTATCAAAGTTTGAAGCTTGGCAATTTCATCTGCTAATTTCTGCTCTAGAACTTTCAGGTCTGGGCCTTTCGTTGAAAGTCTTAAACGCACCTTCCCTAGAGCGGGTAGATAAGCCAGCTTTATATCTGCAGGCAAATTGTTTTCAAATTCTTCAATGTTTGCCGCGATCTCACTTTCACCCCTGCCATAGGTTTGTAAGGTTTTATGAAGAATGTAGGGCCTGCTGAATTCTTTTTGAAGCCTCGGGATCACCTCGCTAGTCATTAGGGCTTTCATCTCAAATGGAACGCCTGGCATCGATATAAAAACAGTATCATCCATTTTCATCCACATTCCCGGCGCGGTACCGTTTTGATTCATCAACACAGTGCATGAACTGGGTACTAAAGACTGAGATCGGTTAGCCGGAAGCATAGTCCTACCTACGTGATGCTTAAATATACGCTCGATATTAGCCAACACAGAGGCATCCTCAACAAGATTATCGTTAAAAAACTCACAGAAAGTATGCTTAGTTACATCATCTTTGGTAGGCCCCAAACCGCCTGTAATTAAAACTACCTGAGAATGCTTTTTGGCTGCATTTAAGGTTTCAATGATGTGCTGCTTGTTATCTGAAATTGAAGAAATCTCAGAAACTTCAATGCCTATTTTATCAAGTTCTTTGGCAATAAAAGCAGAGTTTGTATCTACAATCTGGCCTATGAGAATCTCATCACCAATTGTAATAATGTGTGCCTGCATTACATTTTCCAGTCTTTGCGCATCTCTTCGATGGCATCAGAAACCATTTTGTTAATTGTTTCAAGCTGTGGCCTGATAGCAGATGTAGGTTTGGTGCTGTCTGCCCAGCGCTCCATCGCCGATATCTCTCGAATCAAATCAATCCCGAACATCTCCAGGTTTGGCTTCATCTTGTGTGCAAATTGATAAGCCATACGGTGATTGTCGTTGTCAATGGCCATATTCATACTTTGAAGATCTGGGGGAATTTCAGTTAAAAACGTTTCTACAACGGTTTGCATAAATTCTTTATCTCCACCAGACATGTCTTCCAGTTGATAAAGGTCATAATGTTTGGGCATAATCCTTCAATTTGGGTTATTTAATATTAACGCTAAAAAGCTCCTGATCTTCCAGAAAGCCAGTCAGACGATCGTTTATGTCAACAGGTCCTACTCCAGCCGGGGTTCCGGTAAAGAGGACATCTCCTATTTTTAAGGTCATAAATTGGGAAACATGAGCAATAAGCGTCGCGATATCGTAAATCATATCACCTGTATTTCCCTGCTGTACAATTTCATCATTTTTTTTTAAATGGAAATTGATATTTCTTAAATCTTTAAATTTTTCCTTGGACATCCAGCTACCTATGACGGCAGAGCCGTCGAAGCCTTTAGCCTTTTCCCAGGGATGTCCCTTCTCTTTGCAGCTGCGTTGAATGTCACGTGCCGTAAAGTCAATGCCCAGACCTATCTCATCATAATATTTATGTGCAAATTTAGGCGCAATATATTTACCTAAACGGTTAATGCGTATCAAAACTTCAACCTCATAATGCACCTCATTTGTAAACTCAGGTATTACAAACGGATGGTTACTGAGCAGAACCGCAGAATCGGGCTTGAGGAAAAATAATGGTTCGCCCGTCGGTTTGCTGTTGAGCTCCTTAACGTGCTCGTTGTAATTCTGACCAATGCAAATGATTTTCATAGACTAATTTGTAAAGGTTATTTTAAATGCAGGAGCGGGAAATTTTCCGTCTAAAGTACTCCCTTTGGTATTGAGTAAATCTACGGGTTTCCAGCCCTCAATACTTCGGTAAAAAGCACGTTGATCTGCTTCGTTGGCATTGGTTTCAACACCTTTAAAAATGGGTCCGTAACGGGTTAATTCATACATTGTCACGGCAGCAGTGTCATTTAATCGAACCGGTACTTTCTCAATAAATGCATTTTCTTCTATAAAAAGATGCTCCACCGCTACAAATATCCCTTCGTCTGGAATCTCTAAACGGTAAGGAGTTAAGTCTATTTTTAATTTTCGCTGCTCCTCGCTCCGCGAAATAATTTTATTTACACTTAATAAATCTTTACCCGGCTTACCGTCTTCTGCTACCTCAAGAACCCGTAATCGAAATTTTCCTGCAGGGTTAAGCGCTCCATAAACCTGGTAAAACTGCACCTCTACATCCTGAAGGAAACAGACCTCATCAAAATCCTCTGGTTTACCATAAAATCGAGCCAATGCCGAAGGATAGGCGCCCCCGCTAAAATTGCCTAATCCTACTATGCGCTTACCTCTAAATGAGTTTACGCGTTTGCGGCTATCGCCTCGCATAGGTAGAATTCGTATTTCGTCTAGCTGATCTGTAGATTTTTGCATGAAAACAGCGCTATTCATAAGCTTTTGTACAGAGAGGGTATCCCGTTTGTAGCCTACGCAACTCAGCACCACCAATTCCCCTAACAGGGCAGCATCTACCAAAAACTGAAACGAACCCTGCTCCGTTGCTGAAGTTCCCTTTTTGAGATTGACAAACCACAAATTAACATAAGGTATTCCCTGCTGAGAATCGGCATCGAGCACCTGAGCTTTTACCTCAATCTTTTGAGCCTGAAGCAGCGAAGTCAATAAAAACCCAAGTATGAAAATCAGCCTGAAACGCATCGCTACCCAAGCTTCGTATTCAATTTTCGCAACTTGATACCGGTAAGTACTTTTTTTGTATATAGCGGAAAGTCAGCATTTTGAATCCAGCCAAAATAGCCGGGTTCATTGTCAAGCACTTCTTCCACTTTTTTGCCTTTATGCTTTCCAAAAGAGAACACTTCTTCCCCTTCTTTATTAAAGGCAATGAAGCCTGCAAAATCTGCAAACTTCTTACGGGCACTAAATTCTGCCAGACTTTTCATATTGTTCTCCAGGCCTTCGTAACGGTCGAGCTGGGCTTTTAGCACTTCGTAAGTTGCTATAGTATCTGCCTCGGCACTATGAGCATCATCCAGATTTTGATCACAATAAAATTTATAGGCCGCGCTGAGTGTGCGTTGTTCCATCTTGTGGAAAATGGTCTGCACATCAATCGCATTTCGGTTTTTCATATCAAAGTCAATATCGGCACGAAGCATCTCTTCGGCTAATAAAGGAATATCAAAACGATTGGAATTGAAACCGGCCAGATCTGAATCTTTAATCAGGTTGTTGATCTCACTGGCTAATTCTTTAAAGGTAGGCTTGTCTGCGACATCTTCATCCTTTATACCGTGAACTGCCGTAGTTTCCGGCGGAATAGGAATTGTTGGGTTTACCAGCCAGGTATGCTTTTCTTCTTTTCCGTTAGGAAAAACCTTTAAAACTGAAATTTCAACGATTCGATCATTTGCAACGTTGATTCCGGTAGTTTCCAAATCAAAAAAACAAATAGGTCTGGAGAGATTTAAATTCATAGATGTGGTTGTTTCTGCAAAAGTACATTACCCAATTTAAATCGTCGGGATTTATCTGTTGTTAAACGATTTTTTAATTAAGCACAGCGTTAGAAGAGGGATAGATTTCCATAAATCAGGAAATTCACACCCCAGATACGAACTGTATTCCATAAAAAATCCCTCTTGCAGGAAGAGGGATTTGAAATTTATGTACTAGCTAATGATTTAAATCTGTCTATCACTATCCCAATCTTCAAGGTACTGAGCTACCCGCTGCACAAACTGGCCGCCTAAAGCACCATTTACTACACGATGATCATAACTGTGCGATAGAAACATTTTATGACGGATGCCTATAAAATCACCTTCGGGAGTCTCAATAACAGCTGGAACTTTGCGAATGGCCCCTAGGGCTAAAATTCCTACCTGCGGCTGATTGATAATGGGAGTGCCCATTACACTGCCAAAAGTTCCCACATTGGTCACGGTGTAGGTGCCTCCCTGAGTATCGTCTGGCTTAAGCTTACCAGCCCGGGCACGACCTGCCAAATCATTCACCGCCTTGGCCATACCTACAAGGTTAAGCTGATCTGCGTTTCGTATAACAGGAACAATAAGATTGCCATCAGGTAAGGCGGCAGCCATTCCTAAATTGATGTTTTTGCGCTTAATAACACGGTCGCCATCTACCGAAATATTGATCATTGGGAAATCGCGAATGGCTTTAGCCACAGCTTCCATAAATATGGGTGTATACGTCAGTTTTTCACCTTCCCGCTTTTGAAATTCATTCTTAACACGCTCTCTCCATTTTACAATTGCGGTCACATCTACCTCAATAAACGACTGCACGTGAGCTGATGTTTGTACCGAAGCAACCATATGCTTGGCAATCATCTTGCCCATTCGGCTCATTTCTATAATCTCATCACCTCCATTTACACTTACCGGAGTTGCCTGGGATTGAGCGGCTGGCCTGGATTCGGTTTTAGGCTGTTCGGGCTGCTTTGCTTCCGATTTTTTACCGGATTTACGTGACTCAACATAAGCCAAAATATCATCTTTTGTAACCCGGCCTTCAAGGCCTGTTCCATCTACAGTATCTAATTCTTCTTGAGAAATACCTTCCTGCTGGGCAATATTTTTAACCAAAGGAGAATAAAAGCGATCTTCGGAATTGGAAATGGAAGATTTGGAGGCCGTATCCATGGCTTTATTGACAAGAGCTTCTGCTTCTTCTACTTCCCCGGTTTCTGTCTCTTCGGTTTGTTTAGTATTTGATTCAGATGATGGCTCGGGTTCAAAGTCGGATTCAGACAAGGCATCATCGCCTTCAATCTCAATAATCGCTAATGTTTCACCCACTTTAACCACATCATCTGCCTCGTAAAACTTTTCAATCAAAATACCCGAAACTTCACTGGGCACTTCACTATCTACCTTATCTGTGGCAATCTCAACAACGGGTTCATCCAGTTCAATGGTGTCCCCAACCTCTTTGAGCCAATTAGTCACTGTAGCTTCCGCAACACTTTCTCCCATTTTGGGTAACTTAAGTTCAAATTTTGCCATATTATTAATAGAAAAGTTTCTGGTTGATATATTTTGCGAATTTAATAAAAATAAACAGATATATTTTTGAATTAATCAATTACACCCATTTTTCCACTTCGCCACGCCCGGCAGCAGAATCACTGCCGCAGCTAAAATTACAATTTGAAGGGCGTATGCGGAATGTATTTTGACGGTTTTTTAACCCTTGCATAATTTCAATAATCTGGGAAGTTGAGCTTCCCTGAAGGTCAAAAATAAAACGTGTACTCATCCATTTAACTGTATAACAATCGGTTAACTCACTCCACTTGAGAACCGCAGCCTTTCCTTTCAATGCCTCAGGAAGGCTACTGGCATCGCTTACCCAAAATTGCTTTGCAAAACCGGCATTTGATTTCTTTACAGGTTTAGCTTTATCATAGGTATAACTGATGCTTTTGGTCACAAAATTTAAAAACAAATCAATAAGCTTACTGTTATGAAAATGCTTTCGGGCAAAAAGACGCATTGCCCCATAAAACCGGCGCGCATACTCCCGGTCTTTTACCGTACTTTCGCCTTTAAAATGTAAAACCGAAGTAGTTCCTAAATAATAATTATCATAACCTTTTTGAGTAATGGCATAGCTCAAATCAATGTCCTCGCCATACATAAAAAAAAGCTCATCAAAGCCCCCTACTTCATCATAAACCTGCTTCTTCAGAAACATAAAAGCACCAACGAGAATAGCTACCTTTCCGGTTTCTGCTTCATCAAGATTGTTGGCATAATACGATTTACTGTTGCCCAATAGTTTTTGTACGCTCACTTTTGGCGTGGTAAGATTGCGTTTACTTTCCGGGAGAAAATTACCTGTACCATCAATGAGTCTTACGCCTACAGCTCCTAAATTTTCTTTGTTTTCGGCGAAAGCCAGAACTTCCTGAAAGCATGACTGCGATACCATTGTATCCGGGTTTAAAATACAAACGTATTCTCCGGAAGCTAATGCCACGCCCTGATTGTTTGCTTTAGAAAACCCAACATTTCTGGTATTTGCGATGCATTTTACCTGCGGAAAAGCAGTTTTGACCATTGCAAGCGTATCATCTTCTGAAGCGTTATCGACTACGATAATTTCAGAATCTATACCAGTAAGGGAACGCGTCACGCTTTCGAGACAGAGCTGCAGGTAATGGGGCACCTTGTAGCTCACAATAATCACCGAAAGCCGCATGAATTAATTTTTTAGTGAATTTTCGAAGGGAATGCGGTGTAAAATGCTTCGGCCCAAAGTGACCTCATCTGCATATTCGAGCTCGTCACCCACGGCTATTCCTCGGGCTATTGTAGATGTTTTAATGTTGAATTCTTCAAGTTGACGGTAAATGTAAAAGTTGGTCGTATCGCCTTCCATCGTTGAACTCAAAGCAAAAATCACCTCTTCAACTCCCCCAGATTTTACTTTTTCTTTTAAAGACTGAATGGTTAAATCTTGAGGTCCTATTCCATCTAATGGAGAAATTTTTCCACCTAAAACGTGATACTGACCGCGATATTGACTGGTATTTTCTATAGCCATCACATCACGCACATCCTCAACCACACATACAATTGAGGCCTCGCGGTTTGGGTTGGCACAAATCTCACACAATTCGGTATCTGAAATGTTATGGCAGTTTTTACAAAATTTAATACCGGTACGCAAAGTGGTCAAAGCTTCGGCAAGTTGCAGGGTTTGGTTTTCATTTTGACGCAACAGATGTAGCACTAATCGCAAGGCTGTACGCTTACCAATACCTGGTAATTGCGACATCTCATAAACCGCCTGCTCCAATAATTTTGATGAAAAATCCATGTGTCAAAGGTAAGAAAGATTTTTAGCCTTTAAAGTTATTTAAACACGAGCCTGACCCGGTAAAGCCTCACTCCAATGTCTTATTGAAAAATTAAAAGTCTCCTGAATCTTTGAATTAGCAAGAACGCTATATTCAGGCCGTCTTGCCGCTGTTGGATACTGACTGCTGGCAACAGGGATTACGGATGTCATGAGGCCATTTTCAGCAATTATAGCCTTTGCAAAGTCAAACCAGGTTGCCTGGCCTGAGTTTACATAATGGTAAATTCCTGAATTTTGTTTATTAAGCTTCGGTAAGTTCTCCAGTATAAATCGGGCTAAGTCCAAAGCCTGAGTGGGTGCTCCTGTCTGATCATTTACTACGCTCAGTTCGTCTCTGGATTGCGCCAGATTAAGTATGGTTTTATAAAAATTCTTCCCATAAATGCTATAGAGCCAGGCAGTTCGCAGAATCCAAAATGCGGGTAATTTGGCTTCCAGAATCGAGTGTTCTCCCGCTAATTTTGACTTGCCGTAAGCAGTTTGAGGTTTTGTAGGGTCGGTTTCCAGATAAGGCCGGTCTAATTTACCGTCAAAAACATAATCTGTTGAAATATGTATGAGCTTAATAACTCTTTCTGCACAACGAGCAGCAAGATTTGCAACGCCCAGATGATTTATGTTAAAAGCCTGTTCGGTTTCGGTTTCTGCAAGATCAACCTGCGTGTAGGCTGCTGTATTTATAATCACATCAGGCTTTAGCTTATCCAGAGCGGAATTAATTGAAGCCGCATCTGTAATATTCAGAGCTTTTCTATCTTTAAAGTAAAACGCGTAATCAAAATCTGGCTGCAGTTTTTGTATACACTGCGCAAGTTGGCCTCCAGCTCCGGTAACCAATACAGAAAGTTGATCGCTAGCCATACATTTTTTTTAACACCTCATTTAGGTCAAGACCCGCCTGATCTTTAGCCGAAAGTTTCAGTCCTTCACATTTTGGCCACTTAATTTGAATTTCAGGGTCATCGAATCTCAGAGTCAATTCAGCCTTGGGATTGTAATAATTATCACAACTGTACGTGAATAAAGTTTCATCTTCAAGTACCTGAAAGCCATGAGCCATTCCCCGAGGAACATATAATTGTCTTTGATTTTCCCCACTTAATTCAGCTGCATAATAGTTACCAAAAGTAGGTTCATCTCTGCGTAGGTCTACCACCACATCAAGCACTTTACCCTTGAGAATGTGTACCAGCTTTGCCTGGGCTGCTTCACCTATTTGCAGGTGCATACCGCGCAAAACCTTGTTAGTTGATTTTGATTGATTCTGCTGAACAAAAACTGCTTCTATGCCGGTTGCCTTTTTAAATTCACGGGCATTGAAAGCTTCAAAAAAATAGCCTCTTTGGTCCTCAAATATACTAGGCTCTATAAGCCATAGATCTTTAAAACCGGTTTCAATAAACTGCATTAAACAAGTGTTTTTAGGTAGTTTCCGTAAGGAGAGTTGGCATTTTTATCAGCTAAATCTTTAAGCTGATTTGTATTGATGTATTTCATTAGGAATGCGACTTCTTCAATACATCCTATTTTAAATTGCTGGCGGTGTTCAATGGCCCGCACAAAATCAGTCGCTTCGTTTAAAGAATCAATAGTTCCCGTATCGAACCAGGTCATTCCACGGCTCATTACCGCAACCTGCAATTCTTCGAGTTCCAAATAGCGTTGTTGGATACTGGTTATTTCCTTTTCGCCTCTGGCGGAAGGCTTCACCTCTTTGGCAAAATCAACAACACGATTATCAAAGAAATACAATCCGGGAATCGCGTATTTTGATTTTGGATTCTGAGGTTTCTCTTCAACAGAAATCGCTTTTCCATCCTTATCAAATTCAACAACTCCGTATCGGTTAGGATCCTTTACAGGATACGCAAAAATAGAACCTCCGTTTAAGTGGGCTTGTTGCTGAAGCATTTTACTTAAACCATTACCATAAAAAATATTGTCTCCTAAAATTAAAGCCACAGAATCTTCTCCAATAAAATCAGCTCCAATTATAAAAGCCTCCGCTAAACCATTAGGCTCCTGCTGTATTTCATAAGTAAAACTACAACCCAAAGCGCTACCATCACCCAGCAAATTTTTAAAAGCCTGCTGGTCTTGTGGAGTTGTAATTATCAGAATTTCCTGAATACCCGCCAGCATCAAGGTCGATAGCGGATAATAAATCATGGGTTTATCATAAACCGGAAGCAATTGCTTACTTACCGCCACCGTAAGAGGATATAAGCGGGTTCCCGAACCTCCTGCCAAGATAATTCCTTTCATAACTACAAGTTACTTTTCTAAATAATGTTCTGCGTAATATTCACGATAGGCGCCGCTGGTCACTCCCTGCAGCCAATCACGGTTTGCAAGATACCAATCTGCAGTCAAACGCAAACCTTCTTCAAAAGTAACTGAAGGTTGCCAGTTGAAATCCCTATTTATTTTAGACGCATCGATGGCATAGCGTTTATCATGACCGGGACGGTCTTTTACATAAGTAATCAATTCAGCAGAAGAGCCTTCTGGTCTGTCTAACTTTTCATCCATAACCCGGCACAGAAGCTTAACCAGTTCAATATTCTTCCATTCATTAAAACCACCAATATTATAGGTTTCGCCTATTTTACCGGAATTAAAGAGCAGTTCAATAGCACGGGCATGATCAAGTACATACAACCAGTCTCTGGTATAATTACCATCACCATAAACCGGAAGTGATTTATTTTCGATACAATTATTTATAAAAAGCGGTAGTAATTTTTCAGGAAACTGATTAGGCCCGTAGTTGTTACTGCAATTGCTTATAATATAAGGGAGCTTGTAGGTTTCGCCGTAGGCGCGAACAAAATGATCTGAACTCGCTTTTGAAGCCGAATAAGGTGAATTGGGATCATAGGCTGTGGTCTCTGTAAATAAACCGTCTTCGCCCAAGGAGCCATAAACCTCATCAGTACTGATGTGATAGAACAGATTGTTGGTGAATGGAGCTTCCCAAAATTTTAAGCATGCATTCAGAAGGTTCACGGTGCCTATTACATTGGTTTTTACAAAAGCTAGCGGATCTTTGATCGAGCGGTCTACATGAGACTCTGCCGCCAAATGAATGACCCTGTCAAAATTATAGGCCGCAAAAAGTGCCTCCAGCTTTGCCGCATCAGTAATGTCTACTTTTAAAAACTGATAATTATCAGCATCTTCAAGGTCTTTTAAATTTTCAAGATTACCAGCGTAAGTTAAGGCATCAAGATTGAAAATGACATCTTCCGGCCGGTTGTTCACAAACAGTCGAATGACGTGAGATCCTATAAAACCAGCTCCTCCGGTAATTAAAATATTCATAGCATATCTTTTAACAGCTCTAAAATACGCTGGGCAGATTTGCCATCTCCATATGGGTTATGGGCTTTGCTCATCGCATTGTAATGCGCTTTATCGTCTAGCAAAGTTAAGATACCTTCACTCAATTTTTTGGGGTTTGTACCTGTAAGTAAAACTGTGCCCGCATCTACAGCCTCCGGGCGCTCTGTGGTGTCACGCGTGACGAGTACCGGTTTCCCCAGTGAGGGTGCTTCTTCCTGAACCCCTCCGCTATCAGTCACAATAAGGAAGGATTTATTCATTAGCCATACAAAATCAGGATACTGTAACGGCTCAATCAGGGAGCAATTTTTAAGTTCACCCAAAATATCAAAAACGGTATTTTTCACATTGGGATTGAGATGCACGGGGTAGACCAAATGAATATCTGGACGCTGCTGCGCCAAACTTTTTAAAGCTTCGCAAATGCGCCTCATACCCTTGCCAAAATTCTCCCGGCGATGACCTGTGATTAGAATGATCTTTTTTTCCTGAAATGGAATCGATGCTGCAAAAGCCGGCTGCAGTGTTTCTACCTTTTTAACGGTGAGTTGCAGGGCGTCTATAACAGTATTTCCAGTCACAAAAACACTTTCGCTGTGTATTCCTTCAGCCTCCAAATTGGCTGAAGCTCTAGATGTAGGTGCAAAATGAAAATCTGCAATACGACCCGTAATTTGACGGTTTAATTCTTCGGGAAAAGGAGAATGCTTGTTAAATGTGCGAAGACCGGCTTCAATATGCGCAACTTTACAACCTGCATAAAATGCAGCCAGACTTGTTGCCATAGTTGTTGTGGTATCGCCGTGAACACAAACCAAATCAGGCTTAAAATCTGCCAAAGGCTCTTTAAGTGCCGTAAGAATTCGCGCTGTGAGATCAAACAGATCCTGATTTTTTCGCATCAGATCCAGATCATAATCTCCTCGTATTTCAAAAAAATCCAGAACCTGATCAAGCATCTCCCGATGCTGTGCGGTAAGACAAACACGGGTCTCAAAAACTTTATCTGACTGAAAAAGTCTGATTACAGGAGCGAGCTTAATCGCCTCAGGACGCGTTCCGAATACAAATAAAACTTTTTTTCGCCCTTTATAATCTCCCATCTACTCCATTCTTATAAAAGCCCTTAACGTCATAAACCACTGCGTTTTCTGCTTTTAATTCTTCAAGATTAAACTCTGCAAATTCTGAATGACTTACTGCAAGTACAATTGCTGAAAATCTTTTCCCTGTTAAATTTGGAATCAATGTGTAACCATATTCCTCGTGAACTAAAGCTGCATCTGCCTGCGGATCATAAACCGAAACCTGAGCTCCATATTCTTCCAAATTCCGAATGATATCAACTACACGTGTGTTACGTACATCGGGACAGTTTTCTTTAAAGGTAATACCCAAAACCAGAATCGCACTATCTTTAAGTTTGATGTCTCTTTGAGCCATCAATTTTACAATCTGAGATGCGATATAGGTACCCATACTGTCATTGAGCCTTCTGCCGGCAAGAATAATCTCGGGGTGATAACCGACCTGCTTGGCTTTTTGTGCCAAGTAATAAGGATCCACACCAATGCAGTGCCCACCTACCAAACCTGGTTTAAACGGGAGAAAATTCCATTTTGTACCAGCAGCTTCAAGTACCTGTTGGGTATCTATTTCCAAAAGATTGAAAATCTTCGCCAGTTCATTTACAAAGGCAATATTAATATCGCGCTGCGAGTTTTCAATCACCTTTGCAGCTTCGGCTACTTTGATGGATGCGGCTTTATACGTACCGGCACTAATCACCGAAGCATAAAGATTATCAACTAGATCTGCGGTGGCTGCGTTTGAGCCCGAGGTCACTTTTCTAATCTTATCAACTGTATGAGTTTTATCTCCGGGATTGATACGCTCTGGAGAATAACCCGCAAAGAAATCAACATTAAATTGAAGCCCCGAATTTTCTTCGAGGATAGGAATACAAACCTCTTCAGTGACACCGGGGTATACCGTAGATTCATATATAACCACATCTTCGTTCTTGAGATAAGTTGCTACCGTTTTACTAGCGCTGATTAAAGGGCTTAAATCAGGATTGTTATTTTGGTCTATAGGTGTGGGAACCGTAACTATAAAAATGGTTACGGATTTCAGTTCGTCAGGGTTTGAAGTACAAAACAGTCCGTTTTTACTTGAATTAACCTCTTTTAGAACTGCCTTAAGTTGCTCAGGCTCGACCTCTCCTGTATGATCATCTCCGTTCTGCAGATTTTTGACACGCTCTTTTATAAGGTCAAAACCTACCACATCGTATTGTGTTGCAAACAGTCGCGCCAGCGGAAGACCTACATATCCCAGGCCGATAACCCCAATTTTCATCAATTCCGTTTTAATTCAAATTCTTATAGTACCACTCTACTGTTTCTGTTAAACCTGTTTTAAGGTCATACCCGGGATCATAACCCAAAAGATGTCGTGCTTTGGTAATTGATGCTAATGAATGCGGCACATCACCCTTACGCTCAGGACCAAAAATGGGTTCTACCTCACTTACCTTCTGATTGTAATTAAGAAGCCGTTCTTTAATCTCTCGCACCAACTCCAGGAGCGTGGTTTGTTCACCGTAAGCGATATTGTATACCTCATTTAAACTTCGCTTTTTAGTCGCGGTCAAAGCTAATAAATTAGCCTGAACCACATTCTCTATATAAGTATAATCTCTGGAAAAAGAACCATCTCCGTTAATTACCGGAGATTCACATTCCATTAAACTGGAGATAAACTTTGGGATAACGGCAGCATACGCCCCCTCAGGGTCCTGTCTGGGTCCGAAAACATTAAAGTAACGAAGACCAATGGTATTGAAACCGTAATTTTTAAAATATACTCCAGCATAAATTTCATTAAACAGTTTTGTCGCAGCATAAGGAGAAAGAGGCTCCCCTATTTCACTTTCAATTTTGGGTAACGCATTAGCATCCCCATAGGTTGCAGAACTCGCTGCGTAAACAAAATGTTTGACCTGTTCTAACCGACTTGCTTCGAGCATATTTAAAAATCCGGAGACATTAACCGCATGAGAACTTATAGGATCGTTTAAACTTCTTGGCACGGAGCCTAAAGCAGCCTGGTGTGAAACCGCATCACAATCCTTTACTGCTTCTTTACAAACTTCAAAATCCCGAATATCTCCTTCAAGCAATTGAAAGTTAGGATTGGTTTTAAAAAATTGCAGATTTTCCTGTTTTCCGGTTGAAAAGTTGTCAAGACACCTTACGTAGGCTCCAAGAGCCAGCATATTTTCTATTAAGTGAGAACCGATAAAACCGGCTCCTCCGGTAACTAAAATGCATTTACCGGCAAAATTAGGGGGAGTAGACGCTTGCATAGGGATTTTGTATTTTTTTCTAAGATAAATTAAGAATTTAATAAAATTTAAGGTTTTATTAACAAATTTTCAATTTAATTCTTATAAAGGCTTTTTCACAAGTTAAACTTATACTAAACGCCTGTAAATTCTACTATTAGCATCAAAACATTAGTAATTTTAACAAAAAACGAAAAAGAAATACTAAAATGAATTACCTTAATCTGGATGCAGATAAAACACAGGAAACAGTTACTGAACTGAATATTCTTCTGGCAGATTACCACATTTATTACCAGAAGCTTCGAAACTTTCACTGGAATGTAATTGGTGAAAACTTCTTTGATCTTCACGCTAAATTTGAAGAAATGTATAACGATACGCTCATCAAAATTGATGAACTAGCAGAGCGTATACTCACATTGCGTCATCAACCCGAAAGCCATCTAACTCGTTATCTGGAACTTTCGAATATATCAGAGTCGCCAAGTGAAACTAAAGATATTGAGATGATTCACATTTTACTTGAGGATCATGGAAAGCTATTAATTCAAATGCGGAAAGCTTTAAAGGCCGCAGATGAGGGAGGTGATGAAGGTACTATTGATCTGCTTGGAGCCTACATTAGAGAGCTTGAAAAAACAAGCTGGATGTTGGACACCTGGCGTATGAATAAGACCGAAAACCATAAAAAATAATCCCTAACTAACCAACCTTGATATATGATATTCTTTTTACAAACAGAATCAGCTTCAGATTCTAAATGGAATTTTGATTTTTCTAAACTGATTGAAAAACTACAGGGCTGGGGCGAAAGCCTTATTCTTAAACTGCCTAATTTTATTATTGCCATACTGGTTTTTTGTGTTTTTTGGTTTTTGGCCAAATACGTGTCAAAACTGGTGCGCAATGTGATTATGCGTGGTGTAAAACAAGACTCCATTCGGGTAATGGGGGGTAAAACGGCCTTTGCCATCACGGTGTTAATTGGTTTTTTCATTGCTCTTGGCGTAATGGATCTTGATAAAGTTCTTACTTCTGTACTTGCCGGGGCCGGTGTTGTAGGTTTGGCTATAGGTCTGGCATTACAGGGAACTTTAAACAACACCTTTAGTGGTGTAATATTAAGTTTTATGCCACGCTTACAACTAGGCGACTGGGTAGAAACCAACGATTATTCCGGTTTTGTAGAAGATATAACCTTACGTAATGTAACCCTTAGACAATCAGATAACAATTATGTTATTGTTCCCAACTCCAGTATCGTAGATTCACCATTTAAAAACTGGTCTCAAACAGCCAGAAGCCGTATTTTCATAAGTTGTGGAGTGGGATATGAAAGTGATCTTGAGGCTGTAAAAAAACTCACCTTAGAAACCTTAAAAAAGGAATTTGAGCAACAAGGTTCTGAAGAAATTGAATTCTTTTTCGAAGGATTCGGTGACAGTTCTATAAATTTTGTAGCTCGGTTCTGGGCGCCTGTTACCAAACGAAAAGATATGCTCGTTGCTCAGGATTTGGCAATAATTGCAATTAAGAAAGCTTTTGATGCTAATGACATTAACATACCATTCCCCATACGTACGCTGGATTTTGGTAAAAACAAATTTCGTTCAGAAACCCTTACTATTGCAAATTCAGGAAATAATAGTTTTGAAGAATAAAATCAAAAATAGTTTGAAAATTCCTAAAAACCGGCTTTCGAAAGGAAGTCGGTTTTTTTTATGCAGTTATCTAAACCCCTTTGTTGTCAAAAAAAAATTGACACACCAGACTTTAAATTTGAATTATTTATAAGATGTCTGATTGATTTTCGTTTTACTACTTTTATACCTCTAGTTTAATTATATGAGTCCCGAAGAATTTGAACGCTTACAGGCCGAAAATCAAAAATTAAAAGCCAAACTTGAAAAACAACAACAGTCTAAACAGAAACGTAGGAGAATTGGGTGGACATTCCTCAAGCAATCTTCAGGTTTTATATTGGGTGCAAAGCTCAAAAAAAGTATTGAACGTTTTCTCGAAGAACTTTCAGAACAGCAGCGTGTTTCAAGGGAAACGTTGTCAGATTTGCTCAGTGCAATCATCATTAGACTTACACGGGTGGGTTTTCTACTGGTTATTACAGCTATTCTCCCCTCAATTCTACTCATTTTTCAAACCTATTATCTTTCGCAGCAAAACAAATTAATAACCGGGCAAAGCGAAATGTTTAAGCAGCAGAATAACCGTCTCGACCAGCAAACCTATCTTCAGGAAGCTGAACGCCGTGGACAAACGCTTTTGCTAATGGATACCATGCTGAAAGAAATAAGCGATGATGTGCGGTCTAACCCGCAAAATAACATCAATGATGCTACTGCAGGCAGATTGATCTCTTTAAGTAAGATGCTTAAACCCTATAAATATCTGGAAAATGACAGCCTCATTAAACAGGTTATTAGTCCGGAGCGAGGATATCTGCTTGTTTCCTTACTCGAAACTGGCATAAACCTCAACGCTACTTCCCGCAGTCGCAGCAACGGAAAACTTATAAACCGTCTTGATTTTACCTATGCAGAACTGAGGGACATCACGCTTAAGGGAGCAGATTTGCTGGAAATCAACCTATCTAATGCAGATTTAAGAAACTCTAATTTTACAGGTACCGATTTTAAAAATGCCAAACTAACTCGTGCGCGCCTGGAAAACACCAACCTAAGTTATACCAGCTTTAATGAAGCTGATCTCGAAAATGCACAGTTACAAAACGCCATTTTAGATCGTTCCGATTTTGCTAAGGCAGACCTTACAGGCAGTGACCTGCGCAATGCAAGCCTGGTCAAAACTGTAATTAAAGACGCCATCTTTAAAAATGCACGTGTGCATAAAAATTTTGAACACGATGCTGTGATGCAGCTCAACAAAGATCAAAGCGAATGGTTGTTTAAAACCTATCAGGTTGTAGAAGTAGATGATGAAAATTATCAACTACTTCCGCGAGATTAACTACTTCCTATTCTTCCACTTTAACGTGAATAAATCTTTTCTGCGATCTACCAGATTATGCACGCTACCAAATTGATTGAGTTCTTTTAGCAAATCAAGATCCACATCAGCTACCAGAATCATTTCGGCATTTGGTGTAGCTTCAGCCTTGACTCCATTTGTAGGAAACTGAAAATCACAGGGTGTAAGCACCATACTTTGGGCAAATTGCATATCCATATTATGTACTTTCGGAATATTCCCCACACTACCTGCAATGGCCACATAGCACTCATTTTCAATTGCACGTGCCTGCGCGCAGTGCCTTACGCGGCTGTACCCATTTTGAGTATCGGTAAGGAAAGGAACAAAAAGAATATCCATACCCTCATCTGCCAGTAGACGTCCCAGCTCGGGGAATTCTACATCGTAGCAAATTAAAATACCTATCTTACCACAGTCGGTATTGAAGGTTTTGAGCTTTTCGCCTCCGCTCATACCCCAGGCTTTTGCTTCATCAGGAGTAACGTGAAGCTTGTAAAACTTCTCAATCGTACCATCCCGTTTACATAGAAATCCCACATTGTAAAGCGTCCCATCTTCAATATAGGGCATACTACCGGTAATGATATTGATGTTATAGCTTACTGAGAGTTCTGAGAACCGATCCCGTATGCGTTCGGTATACTTAGCAAGCTCACGTATCGCATCGGGTTCTGAAAGGTGGTTATAGGCCGCCATAAGTGGCGCATTAAAGAATTCAGGAAATAAGGCAAAGTCAGAGCGGTAACCGGAAATGGTATCTATAAAGTATTCGGCCTGCTCAATGAGCTCTTCAAAATTCTTGTAGGTACGCATTTGCCATTGTACCAGCCCCAAACGCACTACAGTTTTGACACTTGCAGGTCGCTTTTCGGGCTTTTGATAGTAAATATTATCCCACTCCAGAAGCGCCGCGTATTCCTTAGACTGCTTATCCCCTTCCAGGTAGTTGGTAATAATTCGTTTTACGTGAAAATCATTACTTAGCTGAAAATCTAGAACGGGATCATTGATTTCACGGGTACGTACCTTTTCAATGTATTGCTTCGGGCTCAATTCTTTTGCATACTGATGATAATTGGGTAAACGTCCGCCAAAAACTATCCGTTCCAGATTGAGGTTTTCGCATAACTCCTTGCGGTAATCATAAAGTCTGCGACCTATACGCATTCCACGGTATTTATGCGAAATAAAAATATCTATACCATACAACACATTTCCTTTTGGGGTATGTGTACTAAAACTCTCGTTACCGGTAATTTGCAAGTACGTGTGTTTGTCTGAAAATTTATCATAATCTACAATTATGGATAAGGCACAACCGGCTATCTCTCCATTAACCTTAACCACGACCTGACCCTCCGGAAAAACTGTAACCAGTTTTTTGAGATGTTTTTTCTCCCAGTAGGGATCTGGAATAGAAGGATAAACCGCGATCATAATTTCCTTCAATTCCTGAAAATCTTTGATATCTAAATATTCAAGATTAATGGTATCTACACGCTCCCGCTTGTCGATATTATCTGCGTTTTCTACTTCTTTCATAATGTATTTAAGAATTGTTCTTTTAAAAATTAAAACCGAAACCAAAGGATACTCTAAAACCTTCTGAACCTCTAAACATATTAAAGGTTCCGCTAAGAGCGTCTGCACTGTTAACCCAAAAACCCAGACCGTAAGAGTCGTGCCACTTCTCTGAATTTATATCTCCGTCATACCAAACACGACCTACATCATAGCCTGCAAAAACACCTATTTGCAGGGGTATCAATCCGGTTTTAAAAGTATCAAAAGCATATCGCAAATCTGCCGAAGTGGTAAAAGCTTCACCCCCAATATACCGGTCAAAACGATAGCCTCGCAAGTTGTTATTCTCTCCAAGACTGGCTCCCTGATAAAACTCATAGTTATCGCCAAACCTAAACTGAGCACGGGCTGTAGTCTTGAGAACCAGCTTACGATTTGCATTGAGTGCATTGTAAAAGCCCAGACTTGGGTTCAGGTATAAGAAACGATTTCCGGTATTGCTAAGGCTGTTAGTAAAACCACCATTTAAGATGAAGTCCATACCACGTGTCGGGGCGAGACTGTTGTCTTTACTGTGATACTCATAAGTCGCATCCAGCGTGGCGAAATACTTAGCTTCTTCCAGCTCAATCACATTTGCCTGCTCAATAAATCGCAAAGCATTTTCCTGTAACGCAAAACTTTGAAGAAGTGCCTTGACTGAAAAAGTACTCCCGTAATCTGAATTGCGTAGGAGTCCCACGGAAACCTCAGCAACACTTACACGCACCCGATTATAATCATAACCCTGTTGATCATCAGGATTGATACTTTCGTTTCCAAAACCAAAAAAGTTACGGGTATAGTTAGGTGTTGTATATCGGCCGTGGAGTACCAGGTTCCAATCGTTAAGAATTCCTGCAAATTCCCCTTCATAATTCAAATCAAGCCCCTGAGTTGCAAAAAAATAATTAGCTTTAAAACGATGCTGTTGACTATATGGGTTTTGCATAAAGCCATTTACTGTATAGACATCATTCAATCCAAGAGTCAAACCGTTATCAGGGTTGTAACCTATTGCAGGAGTTATAGCGTTATAACGTAAAATATCTTTTTTGTAATCATAGGTATTGTAATCGTAGACATCTGTTAACCTGAAGTTTGCTCCACCACGAGACTCGATGGTATTGGGCAAGGTCTCATGATCATAAACTTTTAGTTCTTCGCCGTTGTAGATGCGGTAGATATCATTGTTTTGCCCACCTATAATACGTATGAAAATAGGCTTCTTTCCGGTTCCATTTACTTCAAAGACATCATCATCATCCAGACCGTAAATCCATAATTGGTTGGTTTCGTCAGAATAATAGGTTCGATTGATGAGCAGATCGGCTTTTTCACCTCCTTTTATACGCCAGGCTTTAACGGTTGTCTGATTATCGCCCCGTGTAATTTCAAAATAATCATCTTTATCTGTACCAATAACCATTTGTAATTCGGCCAAATACTCATAATAAGTTTCGGCTATCTCAACAATATTATCCCGCCGCCCTTTGAGGTTCTCTTTAATATTGGTTATTGATTTACCTCCTTGTACCTCTTCAGGTAGTTGATCAAACGCCTCTTCAATAACAGCATCTGTAATTTGGTTTTGTAGGGAGCGAGCCTCTTCAAGCCAAACCTCACGGCCCGACTTTTGTGCAAGAGCCCGGTCTAATTTTATACCTTCTTTATTAAACCATTTAATGTCTTTCAGATTTTTATCATAGGCCTGAAATTGCTTTGCTGCGCCAAAAAGAGTCTGAGCAATGTTTAAAATGGTACCGTCAAAATTGGTAAAAACCTGATCCCGATCACGAGGGATAGGTACAAAAACATCCTGCCCATTTTGATTTTTATATTCCGCCCAACGCCACTGGTCATTATTGCGATCCCAATCCCCTATAAGCATATCAAAAATACGCGCGCGTATGTATGTTACTTCATCAACAACATTCTCCTCATCACTGCGTACTTTATCAAGAATATCATCTGTACTTTCAATGTCATCCGGATAATTAAATGTTGCTCCATCAAACTCTTCTGCGGGGCGTTCTACGATCATATAGAGTTCATCTCCATAATCTGCATTATAAATTCCCAGAGCAGGTTGTTTGGGCACATAGAATAATTCTGGAGTTGTGCTCAGCACACGAGCTGCTTTGCTCAGAGTAGGAATGGCAAAAGCCCCATACGGGTGTGCTGAAGTATAGAAATCCTGAATAAGACTTTGAGGAAGACTGTTTTCCAGATCTTCTTCCATATCTTCATTTTGCTTTAAAACTGTATTCTGTAAAAACTGAACCCCGCTTTTACGCAGAGATCGCATATTGTATTCCTTCCCGTCTTTATCCTCAAGACGTAATGAGGTTGTTTGTTTTCCGCCCCCGGGTCGTATTACTTTAAGTCCTCCGTACAACGTGTCTAGAATAGCAACTGGTACGGTAACTTTTTTACCGTAAATATCACGGTACTGCTCACCCCAAACATTTTCAAAGAGGTCTGAGCGTTCAGTTTCTTCAACGCTATATACCGAAGCTTGAACGGTACTGTCATATTCAGTAGTCAGATTAGAATAATCTACCAGCTTATCGGGAGCATAAACCTGCTTCTGAAAAAAAAGATCCAGCTCTCCTGTTTCCTGATTTGCGCCGTAGTAACGCACAAAGGAAGAGCCATCTTTAAAAATATCCAAGCGTGCAAAGCCCTCATAGTCGCTACTAAAAAGTCCGTCATTTCCCAGAAAAGCATATGAAGATTTAGATCCTGAACCAGAAACAATCTGACGTACTTCGTCGTGTTCAATGTACTGTAGGCCGTGCTCATGACCTGAAACAAAGACTGATTTTTTTACATCTTTTGCCAGTAGGCGCAGGCGTTTCATCAGTTCGTTATACTTCTCATTAAAACGGTCTTGCTTTGATACACCTCCCTGAGTACGTACTTGAGTTACCAAAGATGCAAGAATAGGCAGGGGAAGCTTTTGCTGCGAGGGATAAAGGTGTTTGTCTAAAGCAAACTTCCCCCCGTGTACCCCATTGGTAAACATAGGATGGTGCATTGCAATAATCACCGTTTTTTGCTGATTCTTCTTAAGCTCATTTTGAAACTCAATAAAGAATTTTTCACGGTCTTTAATGTTGTCACACTTATCATTGATTTTAGGGTTTTTATTCCAATCCTCAAGATACCATTGTGTGTCCAATAGAATTAGGTGCACCTCATCACTTACATCATAACTAACCAAAGGACAACCGTCTTGTGGCAAAAAAATGTCATTCTTGCCTGTGATTTCTTTAATATACTCCTCTTCACGACTTAAGCCGTTAAGACCATCATTATACCAATCGTGGTTACCGGGTATAATAATAGGTGTTCCTTCAAAATCAGCAAAAGCCTCAACCTGAACATCAATACGATGTTGTGCAAGAGCCCGCTCAGGTGTGTTTTCTGGTGGCATCCCAACCGGGTAAATATTATCACCAAGAAAAATTGCAAACGCGTTAGGATCATTAGCCTGATCCAACATTTTTTTAAAGATCAAAAGCCCTTCCGTACTCTCACCCATCTCTGCATTTCCAGCGTCGCCGATAAGGTAAAACGTGCGTTCAATTTCTTTCCCTTCAGGATAAACTTCCTCCTCTACACCGTCACGGTATCGATTTGTATAAGTGGCGCAAGCCGATAAAAGCAGGAGGCTAACAAGTGTTAGAAGTATGTTATTTTTTATCATGAAAATTATATTCGGGATTCTTTTTTGTACTTTTCATAACTTGATTAAATCAATACTAACATGGCTGAAACTGCAGAAAAGGAATCTAAATCTATCTCAAAAGCAGATCAATTTGTACTTGAACTTTTTAAGGAAAAACTTCCAAATAGTTATCTGTATCATAACTATGATCATACGGTCAGAGTGGTTAAAAGTACTAAAGAAATCGCCGATAACTCTGAAATTAATGTTAAACAGAAAGAGGCACTGGTACTGGCCGCATGGATGCATGACACCGGTTATACGGTGACCCGTGAAGGTCATGAAGATGCGAGTATAGATATTGCCAAAGACTATATGAAGCAGGAAGGTACAGATCCTGAAATTCAGCAGATGGTGATTGATTTGATCGCTTCTACTAAGATGGGTGTTGAACCTCAGAATGAAATGGAACGCATTTTGAAAGATGCTGATAATTCTCATTTTGCCAAAGACTATTATAAGCAAACCAGTGAGTTCTTACGCCAGGAATTAATGCTAACCGGAAGTGCAGACTTCTCCCCTGCTCAATGGCGGGAAGAGAACATAGACATGTTTACCAATAAACATCGATTCTATACCGATTATGCAGCCCGCAACTGGAAATCACAAAAAGATGAAAATCTGATTTCGCTTCTTAAAAAAGAGAAGAAGAAAAAGAAAAAATACAAGAAAGAAGAAATCAAGGCCAAACTTAAAGCCAAATATAAAGATGAAAGTCCCGATCGAGGGGTGCAGACGCTTTATCGTACGACCCTGCGTAACCATATAAAATTGAGCGATATAGCTGATACCAAAGCAAACATCCTGCTGTCAGTAAATGCAATTATTATTTCGCTTGCGCTGTCTAATATGATTCCAAAATTAGATGCCCCAAGTAATCGCCATTTGTTACTTCCTACCCTGATTTTGGTTCTGTTTAGTGTAGCTTCAATAATTATGTCTATTCTTTCAACAAGACCAAATGTAACCTCAGGTGAGTTTACCCGGGAACAGGTTAAGAAAAAGCAGGTCAATATTTTGTTTTTTGGAAATTTCCACAAAATGAAATACGACCAGTACCAATGGGCTATTAATGAAATTATTTACGATAAAGACTACATCTATGAAGCCCTTACTAAAGATTTATACCTGCTTGGTGTGGTACTCAATAAAAAGTATATGCTGTTGAGACGCACCTATACCGTATTTATGGTGGGGATTATTGTTTCGGTAATCAGCTTTATTATTGCATTTTCAATAATGTAGTAAAACCGGTTTACGAGTCTAAAACTTCCATCAGATCATCATACGTGATGGTCTGATTTTCTTTAGACCTGGGTAGTTTTGAAGTATAAAGCACATTTACCCGAATGGCTTTTAGCCCTACAACACCCTGTACATCCTCAAGCTCTACGTATTCTACTTCCTGACCCAAGTACTTTTTGCGTTGAAGGTAATTAATATAGCGGGTGTATTCTTCAGCATCGGAATCCTGTGAATAAACGATGGCGATTTTACCTTTTTGCGTGACGCGCTCATCGCTTCCCTTTATACATGCTTTGTCAATGCGTTTTTTAATTATTTCATAACGCGCATTGTAAGTACCGTCAACATCAAATTTCTTCTCATCCATTCTATAGCGGATAGAAAGTGTGGTGCTGAATACCAAAATAAGGGAAGCTGCATCCAGCTGAAGCTCTGCCCCTTCCTGTTTGTGGTAGAAATGATTTTCCATCTCACACATGGTAGAAAGTTGCCACAATCTTAAGTTGTACAGATAAACCTCATTAAATGCGCTGGTGGGCGTCATAGAGGCTCCAATGTAAATGTTGTGATCAACACCATCGGTTTTATAACGCTCAAAATAATGCGGAAAAATTTCCTGTGCTTCTTGTTGTTTGCGGTCTATAAAAGTCGCCAGATTCTGATTAATAAGCTGAACCGTCTCATCATAATGTTTACGATTCTCGTAAATGAGGCCGGTATCCTTATTTATGGCTGTTTTATAATTATCAATAGCCTTTTTAAGTTCCGGTATTTTCGTATTCAAATGATTTAGAAGCGGATTTACCTCTTCTTTAAGCAAAGCGAAAACTTCGCTCTCACTATTGGCATTGAGCTGATCTTTAATTTCGTTTGTGAATTCTTCTATACGGAATTTGACCTGCTCATAAATAGGCATTGGCTGTGCTTTGAGAGCCAATTCCAAAATGGTGTCAACCATTTTTAGCTGAATGAGGATATCTTTCTGAATAGCGCTGTTACGCTCATCTGAAGAGCCCACAATATCAATCTGCCCGTATAACGGATACACGTCTTCAAAGGCAATATCCTTAAAAGCAGCAAATTTACCGGCATCCTGATTTTTGATAAAGCGTTTAGCCTCTTCCTCAAAAATCCACAGAACACTGGGGTGAATACTGGTACACTCACTTTGTATGACCGCCTTGATCCGGTTTTCCAAATCATTGCGCTTGCGTTCTACGGTAGAGACAATGAAAGGCATTACATCGTCAAGTTTAGTTGCATTGAGACTGTGCAGTTTGTTACGGGTTTCAGAAACCAGTTCCAAAACAGCAAGCAACTCATTTCCTTTAGCAATAGGCGCAAGAATACAGCTTTTAGCTCCCTGTGACAGTAAATTTTCAGCAAGTATATTGTGCTGGTTTTTACGTGCATACTCCTCAACATCAGGGATGATAAAATAGCTTTTGTCTTTTACAAGAGAATTATAGGCGTTATCGCACATACTTTTACGACAATCGTTTCGGGCATCCTTATTCAGAATAAAACTGGTAAGCATAGTCTCGTCTGCCATTTGGGTAAAAAGGTCATTACCCTTATCAAACTCGGTAAAACCAACTCTAAGATCTGCTATATTAAATATGGCACTAAAAATCTCCTGAAACTGCTGGGAAGTATTTTCGTTTAGCGTTTTTTTAGAAAGCAAAGTGCTCTTTAAATCGGAAATCGAATCGTCAACCGTAACATCTGTAAGATTAAGTATGGTTATACCTTTCAAAATCCAGCTTTGCGGAGGAAAGTATTCTCTCCAAAGGTCGTAGTCATACCCATTGGCTATAAGCTTATCTGCAATATCTGAAGTTATTTCAATCGCGTTGTCGGTAGGTTCGCAGTAGGTGAAATCGGCATTCATAGCGGCACGGTAACTGCGTATAATTCCGTTTTTATCGGGTATTTCGTAATACAGCGGTCTGCTGATGTCCACTTCGTAACCGTAATAGGAATTCAGAATTATGACACATCCAAGAATGTAATAAAACTCCGTATCCAGATCTCTGATTTTTAATTCAAAATCAGGCCCGGCCTCTTCGATTATCGAAGCAAATCTACGTGTGGGATTAAAAATTTTATTCTGGAAAGGAATGGTAGCTGCTTTAATCTCATTTTTGGTCAAAGCTGCCGGAAATAGATTATCGAGCAAAGTACTTAGAGGTTCATCGTATTCGTCAAGATTATCAAAATCTTTTATCCCTTCTGTTAGCTCAGGATATCCTTCCGCATAGTTCAAGATAGACTTCATATACTCGCGCGTAATGGGGTTTTGAGACTGCTTCATACGTTTCTTCAGCATCTCAAAAACCTTTGTTAGGCTAAGCTGTATCTGCAAGGGAAAATCCTGTAACTCTTCCATCAAACTAATTTTATAAGAATTTAATCAAAATTGATTACAAAAAAGAACAGGTGATTAGTCTTTAACATAGGTTTAAACTTACAGACGCTCCTTGCGGATCCTAAACAATCTGGCTTTCTTTAAAATTGTTTTTGATGGTGTACCCTATGAATACCATAATTGTCTGTTTCTAAAAGTTACAAATCCCGTATATTGCGGCATTATATCTTAAAATTTATGAAACGAATTATTCTTGCTGGTTTGGCTTCGGTATTGGCAATCTCCTGCGCCGAAGAAGCAGACTTTAAAATCAAGGGGACTACTCCTGATATCGACAATAACACTAAGGTTTATCTTCAAAAGATTGACGAAAATAATCGTCTTGTGGGTGTTGACACCACTGTAATTGAACAAGGTGAATTTAGTTTTGACCCATCTGAAGTCAAGAATCCTGAAATGATGGTTTTGGGGTTTGAAGCCGCTCAAGGCACCGTTATTCTTATTGCTGAAAACGAAAGTATTAGTGTGCGTGCATATAAAGACAGCCTCTACACATCAAAAGTAAACGGTGGCGAAGAAAATGACTTTTTTAAGCTGTATTACAATGATGTTGTTGCATCAAACAAAAAGAAAAATAAATTGCAGGAACAGGCTATGAACTTGCAGCGCACGGGTGATACAGCCGGAATAACCGCATTGCGAGCAGAGTTTGAGCAAATCAACACAGAAGATACCGAGCGCCGTGTTGAGTTGATTGAAGACAATACAGATAAGTTTGTGAGCATCATAGTACTATCTGACTTGGTGGGAACCCAGGCAATTGATGCTAATCAGGCCGAAGCTTTATTCGATAAACTTGATAAAAGTCTGCAGGAAATGCAGAAAGGAGTAAAATTGAAAGAAATGATTGCTCAGGCTAAAGAACGTGAAGCTGCTGCATCACTTGCCGAAGTAGGCAATAAAGCTCCGCAATTTACCGCGCCTACTCCCGATGGTGATGAGTTATCACTTCAGGAAGCAATGGGATCTAAATACACAATCATCGACTTCTGGGCCAGCTGGTGCAAACCCTGCCGCGCTGAAAATCCCAATGTCGTTAATGTGTACAATCAATACCACGATAAAGGTTTAAACATCATAAGTGTTTCTTTAGACCGTGCCTCTGCCCGTGATAAATGGCTGGCCGCTATCGAAAACGATAAAATGACCTGGTACCACGTATCAAATCTAATGGAATGGCAGGATCCTATCGCTCGTAAATATGGTATAACCGCAATACCGGCTACCTATTTGCTGGACTCTGAAGGGACTATCATCGAAAAAAACCTGCGTGGGGAAGCTTTGGTTTCCAAAATGCAGGAACTATTAGGAGAAGGTTAAAAGCTTTCGCTCAATAAAATTAAAAAGCCCTTTGAATAGCTATTCAAAGGGCTTTTTAATTTTAGGTTAAAGACTGTATCTAAAGCTTTACCTCAACAGCGGTTCCGGTATAACTTACAGTTTGTGGTTCAGAAACTGAACCGTCTGCTTCTATTTTTACAATTTGAAATTTACGCTCCTGAAGCATCCCGTCAAAGTTTCCACTGCGGTCTGCTATCTCCAGGGTTTGAGATGCATCATTCCATGTGAATGAGATGGTAGAATAGGCGCCATTCTCGTAGTTATAATTATCAAATTCATCTTCATACAGGCTAAAGCTGCCGTCTGCTCCTTCATACACACGAATTTCCAGATTGTCCCAGGGCTTTTCTTCGGCATACTGCACTTCAGGGCCTATGGGTAAAATGCTTCCGGCTTTTACGTATAGTGGAATCGTATTTATAGTTGTTTCTTTTTGGATTTCCTGACCGCCTTCAAACATTTCGTTCGTCCAGTAATCATACCAGGCACTTCCGCTCGGCAGGTAGACTCCTGCTGATTTGGTTTCAGTAAAGTCTACAACAGGCCATCCTTCTTTGCCCCGCTCTTTACCCTTATTCCAGCCGGTTTCTTCATCTACTTTTATGATTTTCTCAGGCGTGTACTGGGCTTCCAATACTGGTGCTACAAGAATCGCATCACCAAACATATATTCGTCCTTCAAATCCCAGGTTTTTTTATCCTGCGGGAAATCCATCACCAGGGCACGCATAAAACTATCCTGATTATGGGTTACCTCCCATGAAGTCGTGTAGATATAGGGAAGTAAACTATATCGGAGTTCGATTGCATTCTGAATGGCATCGTAAATAGCTTCGCCTTTTTCGCCAAAATGATAAATCTCGCGCTTCATCTCGGTACCGTGTGAACGCATCATTGGGGTAAATGCCCCGTATTGCATCCAGCGGACGTATAATTCCTGAAACAGTGGATTTACAGAGGCTGTGCCGTCATTCCAAGATTTATTATATGCCCCCGCGAAAAACCCACCGATGTCTGTATTGAAATTGGGATTACCGGTAAGTGTAAAATTCAGACCGGCAGGAATCTGATTGCGTAAGGACTGCCAGGACGAACCTAAATCGCCGGACCATACATTGGCACCATAACGTTGTTGTCCCGCAAAACCCGAGCGTGTAAGGATAAACACCCGCTTGTCTAAAGACTGCTCACGCTGATGATTATAAACACCGCCCACCGTCTCCAGCGGAAACGCATTACGCACCTTGCGGAAAGAGCCCAGATAAGTCTCATTGTTATAGTCTTCATCTTTAATCTCTAAATGATCAGGCTCGGTAGAATCCATCCACCAACCATCTATACCCAGTGAAAACAAATTCTTGCTTAAATATTCCCAATAAATATCACGCGCCTCCGGATTATACGGATCGTAAACCTGTACGCCAGAAGGATAATTCATATCGGGAGGCCAACCTTCTTTACCCGATTGGGGCCAGGTCTGAAAATCCATCAACATATTTTTGTCTTTCAGTTCTTTAAACTGAGGCGTTTCGGGACCAAAAGAGGACCAAATTGAAATGATAAGATGAGCATTAAGCCCGTGAACATCGTCAACAAATTTTTGAGGGTCCGGAAATGCGGGGTTTCCAAAATCCATCCCATTCCAATGGTAATTATCACCCCAATATTGCCAGTCCTGAATAATTCCATCTAGCGGAACTCCCAATTCTCGATGCTTTTGCACCACGCCTACAGTTTCATCCTGACTTTTATAGCGTTCCCGGCTTTGCCAAAAACCATAAGTCCAAAGCGGAACCATAGGAACCTCACCCGTAAGATCACGCATTTCTGCAATAACGGCATCGGCATTGTCGCCCGCCATTACATAATAATCGATACCATCGCCTACCTGAGAAGAAAAAGAAGTTTCAGAAGTATCATCTTTAAACGTGGTAGGTGAATAATTATCCCAAAACACACCATAACCCTTGGGAGATTGAAAAAAGGTCGAAAAATCCCAGGTATTATTTTGAACCATTTCTACTTCTTGATTACGTTGAGACATTTTGCCATTTTGCAAAATCCCCAGACCATAAATGGGCTCATCAGCTTCTAAAGTCCAGCCCTGTTTGACCGTGAACGTTTTATTTCCATTATCTACAAAAGGTTTGAACGAACTTGTGCTTTCGCTTAGTAAAAGACTTCCGTCTGGTTTAAAAAAACGTATCGCCTGGGTTAGCGTATCTAGCTCCACACGCAATTCTGCCGTGGTCAAAGCAAAGCCGTTCTCCATATCTTGGACTCCAAAAGAAACCTCTTCTGGTTCTTTAATAACGGAAAGACTCTTTTTTTCAAAAGGATGTCCTTCAAGATGTTTCTGAATACGTACTATAGAAGGAGAAACAAATTCAATACGCACATTTGTAGAATCGATTTGCGTTTTTACGCCAGAATTAAATGTTTCATAGGATTGGCGAGCACAGCTCGTACAGATCAAAAAAGCGCTTAGTGCACCTAAAAGAATAGATTTCATGGGTTACCTGTCTCAAGTTAATTTTAGAAAGCCGGAAAATCGACTTATTTTAAATGTAATTTACACATTTAAAAATTAACTACAAGACTTTATGTTGAAATCTAATTATTTACAGAAGTTTAGGCTTTGATTTTAAAGATGGTAAGAGGCCTGTCATTATTGGCGATAACTAAATAGCTTTCATTGCCAATATTCATCTGCTTCATCTCTTTTGCATTGAGATCATTATAAAAACTGATGTCTTTATACGGCTTCAACCCACCTTTTGAATCTCCCAGCAATATGTAGCCCACGTTAGAATCATATTTAACCGTTTCTACTTCAGCTTCGTGTATAGCACCTATTCCCACAACATCCAGATGACCATCTTTATTTACGTCACTAAATGCAAACGACATCGTTGGCCCCAGCTGCGCGACAACCGGCAGGTGTTTAATTCTAAAATCACCATTCCCTAAATTTTCCAAATAAACCGATTCAAATTCGGTAGCTTGTTTGTGATACGAATTAGCAATCTGCTCGCTGCCGTAAATATCAGTTAGTGTAGAATTGGCAAACTCTTTATAGGTTTTGATTTTTTCGCTTACAAAAGAATTCTGCATCGTAGAACATTCCTTGCCGCGAACGGGCACCAGGCTGCCCTTGTACACCTTACTCAAAATCATATCGTAATTGGCATCTCCGTCAAAATTGTTACCGTAGATATGCAGCGGCTTTTCTGAAGAAGGATGAAACTTATTATTTGCACCCAGGTTTCCTACGAAATAATCCAAATCGCCATCCTGGTCAAAATCAATTTCAGCAATGCTATTCCACCAGCCGGATGTCTCTTTTAACGCTTCTATTTCTGAAGGCTGAAAGCTTCCGTTTTGATTCTCAAAGACCGTAATGGGCATCCACTCCCCTGCTACCATCAAATCGGGATCGCCGTCCCCATCATAGTCCGACAAAAGGAGATCATTTATCAATCCCGCTTCAGCAAAATCTGGTGCAACCGTTTTGGTGACATCTACAAATTTACCGCCTTGATTTTCTAAAATATAAGAACGCGGAGACAGCGGATATTTTCCGGGAACAATTCTACCGCCCACAATCAAATCAAGATCACCGTCCTGATCGTAATCTAAAGAAACAACCGCTTTAGATCCTGTGAGCATTTTTGGCAAAGCCGAAGAAGCGCTAAAACTTCCCTTACCGTCATTCAGGTAGAATCGGTCCTGTAGTTTGCTATCATTTTCCGCAAGCTCATAACCGCTGCTGGCGACATATAAATCCAAATCGCCATCTCCGTCTGCATCAAAAAAATGCGCTCCATTATCTTCATAAGCTTTATCTGATTCAAAAGCGGCTTGTGGGATTTGTTCAAATTTTCCATCCTTTTGCTGAATGAACAACTGAGCTGCCTGGCCGGGACCACCACCCAGAAATAGGTCTTCAAGTCCGTCATTATTTACATCTGTCACTTCAAAAGCCGGACCTTGCTGCGATTGTTTTTGAGGTAATAATACCTGCCGTGAAAAATCGTTAAAATCATTTTCTTCATGCGCATAGGTCAAACCAAGCTCTCGCGGATCAATACGCTCAAAATGTTCAGGACGCTCATAAGGCGTTTCAACTGAATTTGTGGCCTCAGCCTCAGATAAGCTGAGGATTTGATTGGCCTGAATATTTTCTAAAACTGAAACTTTCCCGGTATTCCAAACCACTTCTATTTTTGAGATTTGCTGCTCTTCTCCTACCCCAAAATTCAAAACCGGAGAAACGGAAGATTGATATCCCCGTGATAAATAGAGTTCCTGATATTGCTGCGTGCTGTCTGTAAACACTTTTACCTTAGAACCTATAGCCTGTGGATTTTTGGCATCGCCCTTCAGCTTAACACTTATATAATTTGCTGTGGAATTGTTGCGGTAAATACCGGCCTCATCCTCCAGATTGTTTACAACCAGATCCAGATCACCATCGTTATCCAGATCCCCGTAAGCCACTCCATTTGAGTTCACCGCCTGAGTAAAACCCCAGTCTTCGATCACTTTTTTAAAGGAAAGGTCTTTGTTGTTTTTAAAAGCATAATTCTGAAGCTTATCTGAAGGCATTTCCTTGAGAATGCTGTCAATAGGCATTTGCTCCAGCGAACCCTCGTTGGCATCGAGAAACCTGCCAAAATCCTGATTGGCAATCTCGCGTTTGATTCCGTTTGTGATGAAAATATCTTTGAAGCCATCGCCGTCAAAATCGGCAATGAGTGGCGCCCAGCTCCAGTCGGTTTTTGACACTCCGGAAACCTGAGCGATATCGGTAAAATAGCCATTCCCGTTGTTTAAACTAAGAACGTTGGACATATACGGGTAATGGAAGCCGGCCTCAACAATCCACCAGAATCCTTCGGTGTTCATACTGGCCATATTTTGTTTTCCGCGCTGATGATCTTCCGCAGACATATCTAAAACCAGTAAATCGGGTAAAAAGTCGTTGTTGACATCGGCAAAATCTGAGCCCATACTGCTGTACGAGATGTGCTTCATTTTGGTATTGATCTCATTAGCAAACGTGCCGTTTTTATTGTTGATGTACAGCTTATCGGGCGTGATGAAGTCGTTAGCTACAAAAATATCAGGCCAGCCGTCATTATTAAAATCTCCGATAGAAGCACTCAGGCTGAATTCTTTGTTGATCAAACCGCTACCCGGAGTTACATCGGTAAAACCTGAGCCGTCATTGCGGTACAGGTGATCTGAAGTTTGCGGGTAAAACTGCTCGTCATTGACAATGGCATTGAGGTCAACCGAATTTAAAAAGTCATCGCGATGGTTGATCAAATACATATCAAGATCGCCATCCTGATCATAATCCAGAAAATACGCCTGAATAGAAAAACCATCGTCAGCCAGGCCCCACTTGGCAGCTTCCTCGGTAAAGGTGCCGTCTTTTTGATTGATAAACAGCTTATTTCGCCGTTCTAAACTGTTATCCAGAGAAGCCGATTTACAGACGTAAATATCCAACCAGCCATCTGTATTGATGTCGATCATCGTGACCCCGGTCGTCCAGCCTTCGGCATCTGCCACATCGGCTGATTCAGTAATATCGTCAAATTTAAAATCTCCTTTATTCAGGTAAAGCTTATTCGAATTTTGGTTTGAAGTGAAATACACATCTTCCAAACCATCATTATTTACGTCACCTATAGCTACACCGCCTCCATTATACATATCGTAATAATTAAGGATGTTGAAAGCCGCCGTTTCGGTCACGGTATTTTTAAAATGAATCCCGGAGTCTTCATTTGAGATTTCGGTAAAAAGCGTTTCTGCCGTGCTCGTCTTTTTCTGAAAACCCGAGTCTTTACAGGAGTACATTATCCCTGCAAACGCAACCACAACAAAAAAATAAGTCAAGCGCATCATAAAATATTCAATTAATGGGTTTTGTGCGAGTTATAACTCAATTCTAAAGGGTGAAGCCGGTAAACCTTCCTTATTGTATAAATTGGGATTGTCCGGGTTATCTGCCCAGGCATAGCGTAAATACTTTGGTTCGGGGATCTCATCACTCCAAACGATAACGCGATCTCCTTCAATTTTTGCATTGGCCCACACAAATTTACCGTCTTGCCCTGCAAGAGCAAATTCGCTCAGAGGTTCACCATCATTACTTACCAGACCACTTCCTGTATGTTCAAATGTCAAAATCACTTTACCATCTTCAACGGAGGAGCTTTTATAAATGGGACCGGAATATACCAAATCTTCATTATAGGCCAACTTCAATCCTGCCAGTGCCATACGCTCCCCCACATCCTTTTTATTGTCCGGGTGAATATCATTCCATTCGCCCAAATCAATATTTACCGTCATCGCCGTATTGGAATTCTGCAAGGCTTTAAGTTGCGACTCCCTCAATTCGGCCCAACTGCTTTCCTCCGGTAAATAGGAAACATCCATAAAATTAGGCAACTGTGCATATATAAAAGGTGCTTCGGGCTGCTGCAAAACACTGCGCAAGCCTGAAATTAAGGCCGTCATATATTCATCGTAAACTTGAGGATTACCCGTGTTGCTTTCGCCCTGATACCACAAAATACCTTTGACCGGTAATTGCACATAAGGCGCTATCATTCCGTTATATAGGGCAGCAGGTTCATTTTGTGGATTAATGCGACGTACGCGCTCTCCAGAATCCCTGTTTGCAAATGCTGATCGATCAAAAGGTTTAAACACCTCACCTACTTTATACTGCCAGTAGCCCTTGAGGTCAACAGTATCCTGCTCGGTAAAAATGTAATAGGGTTTATCGGGTACAAAACCTCCTTTTCCATTATAATTAGTGACTTTGATCGTAAACGTATTCTTTCCGGGCTTTAATAAAACGTCTGGCACATCATAGCGCCGTTGCGGGTATTGATAGGTTTTATTCCCCACCAATATGCCATTGATATACACCTCATCGGCATCTACAATACGTCCCATAAAAAGTCGGGCTTTTTTACCGACCATAGACTTTGGGATTTCTACTTCTCTGCGATACCAGACTACGCCGTTTAGATCCTTAATTCCCTGATCTTCCCAGTAACCCGGTATATTAATTCGTCTCCAGTTTTTAGGTTCAAAGTTCACATCATACCAGGGAAGCGCTCCTGTCAAACCCTTATCCCTGATTTCTTTAGGCCCAGAATTAACGGGTTGCAATTGCTTCTGGCGGTTTACAAACGCAGTATTTTTATTTTCTTCAATGATCTCAAGTTTTTCAGGAAAGTTGGTATAGCCTTCTTCGGGAATCCAGGCTTCAATAGGAGTACCGCCTACGCTGGCATTAATTAAACCAATAGGAATCTGGTATTTTTCATAGATTTTTTTAGCAAAGAAATATGCCACCGCCGAAAAAGGGCGGACTTCCTCCCCCACAGCTTTTTGCCATTCGCCGCCTGTGAGATCATTTTCAGGACCGGACAAAACCGGTGTGGTAGGCACTTTGAAATGTCTAATGTTGGGATTATTTGCGCTAGCAATTTCTTCCGCGTAGCGCACATCGTGAATATCAAGCTGATGCACCATATTAGACTGACCGGTGCACAACCACACGTCTCCAATTAAAATATCATTGACTTCAAGCTCATTTTTACCTGAAATGGTCATTTTAAACGGTCCACCGGCTTTCATTTTAGGGAGTTTTATGCTCCATTTTCCATCTTTAGCGGTGGTGGTTTTATATTTCTTTCCTTTAAACGAAAGTGTAATTTTTTCACCGGGGTCTGCCCAGCCCCAAACCGGCACTTTTGCATCCCGCTGCAACACCATTCCGTCACTTATTAAAACGGGTAATTTTACTTCAGCCTGTACTGAAAAACTTAAGCATAAAATAAAAAGGGTAATACCGGTTATTCTTTTAAACCTCATGTGTTTTTAATTTACTGCAAATTCTACTTCAGCCATTTTAGAAGCACCCAATTCCGCGCTACGTGTCATAGGGCTTGATCCCCCAACATATAGTCTGAATTTACCGGGTTCAATAATTTTAGATCCATCTTCCTGAACAACCTGAAAACTTTCAGGCTTAATCTCAAATGTAACTTTTTCAGAAGCACCGGGTTCTAGTGTAACACGGCGGGTATTTATAAATTGAGAATTCGGCACACGTACTGAAGCTTCCAAATCAGAAATATAAACCTGAACCACTTCGTCTGACTTTACTTTTCCGGTATTTTTAACAGTTACCTCGAGGCTTACAGACTCTTCTGCAGAAAGTTCTGTCTTATCAAGAGTAGCGTCGCTGTATTCAAATTGCGTATAGCTAAGTCCAAATCCAAACGGATACATCGGCTCTTCATTCATATATTTATACGTACGACCTTCCATAGAATAATCATCATAAGCAGGTAACTGATCTAAAGATTTTGGAAACGTAATAGGTAATCTCCCAGATGGTGACACATCACCAAAAAGTACATCTGCAATTGCAGTGCCTCCTTCTTCACCAGGGTACCAGACATAAAGCACGGCGTCTGCCAGTTCCTGAACTTTGGAAAGATCTACAGGACTTCCGCCGGTTACAATGGCAATAAGTGGTTTGCGATCTTCAGGGTTTCTATCAGCCATCGCTCTTAAATCCTCCAGATATTGAATTTGATTAGGCGGTAAACCATAATCTAAACGATCACCCGCAGTATCAGAATCTATAGAGTCGCCTTCTTCACCCTGAAGCGTGCTTGAAAGACCCAAAACTACCAGCGTCACATCGCTGTTCGCCGCATTACCGGTCGCATAATTAATGGGGTTTCTGGAATCTTTATTCAACATAGCACCCTGGCGGTATTGCAACTGACTCGTAGGACTTATTGCTGCGCTGATACCTTCTAAAATGGTAACCATATTAGAGTTTACTCCATAATAATTGCCTAGAAGTACTTCGGTACTCGTAGCATTAGGCCCGGTTAGGAAATACTTGGGAAGGTCTTTTTTAAGGGGAAGAATTCCGTCATTCTTTAGAAGCACGATACTTTTTTGTGCAGATTCGCGCGCCAGAGCACGGTGTTCGTCATTGTTGACTACATCAAGTGAAAGCGAATCGTATTTGTTGCTTCCTCTTGGATCGAATAGTCCCAGCTTGAAACGTGTCTTGAGCAAGAGCGCTAACTGCTCATCTATTTCCGCTTCGGTAATCAGGCCCTGCTGAACAGCTTCAGGCAATGCACTATACGTGTCACCACAGTTTAAACTTACTCCGCTTTTTACTGCCATAGCCGCAGCACCGGCCTTAGAAGGCGCGGTACCGTGCCCACCCTGACCTTTTGCTACATATAAATCTACTAAAGCCGCACAATCGCTCAGAATGTGTCCGTCAAAATTCCAATTTTTTCGCAATACCTCATCCAGTAAATACTTATTAGTACAGCAAGGTTCGCCATTAGTACTGTTGTAAGCACACATTACAGCCTCCACATTTTCATTTACCAAAGCTTCAAAAGCCGGCAAATAGGTTTCATACATATCTTTTAAGCTTGCCGTAGCATTAAATTCATGGCGCAATTGTTCAGGTCCGCTGTGTACGGCGAAGTGTTTGGCACAGGCAGCAGTTTTTAAATGATCGGGATCATCGCCCTGCAGGCCTTTGACAAAAGCAACTCCAATTAAAGACATTAAATACGGGTCTTCACCGTAAGTCTCCTGTCCTCTCCCCCAACGCGGGTCTCTAAATATATTGATATTGGGTGTCCAGAAACTCAGACCGTTATATCGATTGTACAATCCTTTTTCACTGGTTGCATTGTATAAAGCCCGTGCCTCGTCTGATATAGCATTGGAGATACGATAAGCCAGATCTGCATCAAAGGTGGCACCTATTCCTATAGCCTGCGGAAAAACTGTAGCTGCAGAAGCCCTTCCAACCCCATGAAGCGCCTCATTCCAATAATCGTAAGGCGGGATTCCCAGTCGCTCTATTGCCGGAGTACTGTTCATCATCTGAGCTGCTTTTTCTTCAAGAGACAATCTCGAAATCAAATCGGCTACGCGCTCATCTACAGATAAAGAAGTATCATAAAATGGAAACTCTGGATCTGCATATTGCATTTTTTCAATCGTTTGCGAAGATTCCTTTTGCTCCGTGTTGCAAGACGACATTAATAAAGAAGCGGCAAAAAATACTATTGGGTAGTAGAAGAGTTTATTCATATCCATTTTAGTTTAAGCGATTTAATATTCAAGACTTTTGTATTTCAGAAATAAGAAAGATAAAAGTTTTACGCAATCGGTTGCAAACTAAAAATAATTTAGCACTTTATCATCATTTTTAAAACATATAAGTAATGATGGTTAGGTTTTATTTTCTTCCCCAATGTTTTTTAAATCAAGAAGTCATTTGATCCAGCCTGCTATTCAAAATAGGAAAAGCAAGCTCTTGCTCTCACTGTTATGGCGATTTACTTTATTCAGAATATTCTCGCTCAGGATTTACTTTTTCAAAAAATACAAATAGTAAACCCATACAAGACTCTGATAATCAGTATTATTTAAATTCATATTATTGCATTAATATAATCTTAACAAAAATTTGCGCAATCGGTTGTTTTATAAGTGTGATTTATATACATTTGAGAACATAACATATAGTACAAAAGACAATAAGCGTCAATTATACATTTTAAATACTCAATAATCGACTTTCCATTACGCAAAAACGAAATCGATTGAGTTGTAAAATTTGTTGATCGTGAGTTTAGGGTTCTCTATGTAAAAAAACCAATTCAATTTAACTCGAATGACTAATTAATTCAATCTAAACTAAGTTTTATGGAAAGCGTTCTACTTTTTCAGAAGAAAACTCTCAGGTATCTTGGGTTATTCTTCTTAAGTGTATTTTTCTGTTCCGGAATTTATGCTCAATCAACAATTACAGGTACAGTAACCGATGGCACTGGTCCCATTCCAGGCGCAAACGTTGTCGTCAAAGGAACCAGCAATGGTGCAGTTACCGATTTTGACGGAAATTACACACTTAATAATGTACCCGGAGATGCGGTTTTGGTATTTAGCTTTGTAGGTTACGAAGCCAAAGAAGTACCTGTAAACAATCGCACTGAGGTAAATGCCGTATTAGAAAATGATTTGCAATCCTTAAGTGAAGTAGTTGTAATCGGTTACGGTACCCAGAATAAAGAATCGGTTACCGGTTCTGTAGTATCTCTTGACGGTGATGAACTTGAAGAGGTACAGGTTGCCAACTTTCAACAGGCTTTACAAGGCCGTGCACCCGGTGTACAAATTACTACAACCAGTACAAGACCAGGAGCAAATAACAGTTCAATACGTATACGTGGGGTACGTTCCCTTTCAGGAAGTAACGATCCTTTGATCGTATTAAATGGTATTCCTTTTTCTGGAGGACTTAACGATATTAGTATTAACGATATTGCCAGCATTGATATTCTTAAAGATGCGTCTGCTACCGCGATATATGGTTCCAGAGGAGCAAACGGGGTTATATTAATCACCACAAAAACAGGTCAAAAAGGTCAAAAAGCAACATTTAGCTATAACACCTATTATGCTACTAAAGAGGTCTTTGCAAAATATCCTATGATGAATGGCCCTCAATTTGTAGCCTTAAGAGAAGCTACAGCAATACCAAATGATGGTGTCCCACTTTACCAAAATTACGGTGCCGATGAAGATCCTAATGTAAATACAGATTGGCAGGATCTTATTTATGGTACGGGATTGCAAACCAATCACGACTTTAGTGTTTCGGGAGGAACAGAGAACGGAAGCTACAGCTTTGGTGGTGGCTATTTTAAAGAAACTTCTGTATTACCGGTGGAAAATTTCCAGCGCTACTCGCTTAGAGCCCAGATCGACCAGCAAATCGGTGCTTTCCGTTTTGGAATCAATTCTATTATGAACTGGAATGTTACCAATGCTGCCGGAACAGGACTTTATGGAAACCTTAGTGCAACACCTATTCTAGACCCTTATAATGAAGATGGAACCCTAAAGCGAGTAGTCAGTATGCCTGCCGATGATTTCTGGGTTACCACTCGAAGTACCGTTAAGGCTCTTGGTGAGGGTCGGGTAAACCTACAAAAAGACTTTGGTACCTATAATAACCTTTACGGGGAAGTAAGTGTACCAGGAGTTGAAGGTTTAAAATACAGACTAAATATAGGTTTAAACCTTCGTACCAGTCGTGACGGCTTTTTTAATGGTCAGGGAGTAGGGAATATTGATCCTTTCGCACCAAACAGTGCTGGAAATAGCAGCAGCCTTTTTCAGGATTACGTAATTGAAAATTTAGTAACCTTTGACCGCACATTTGCAGATAAGCATAAAGTAAATATCGTAGGGCTTTACTCGGTTCAAAATTCAAAATCAGAAAGTTCATTTTTGAATGCTCGAAACATTCCTAATGAGCAGTTTTTATTCTACAATCTGGATTCGGCATTACTTGAAGACATCACAGGTTATGGAAGTGATTATGGTGAAAATGGATTGGAGTCAGTAATGGGTCGAGCTATTTATCAATATGATAATCGTTATTTGTTGACTGCTACTGTGCGTTCTGACGGTTCTTCAAGGTTAGCACCCGGTAACAAATGGGTTACCTACCCTGCAATCTCTTTAGGTTGGAATGTAGCTAACGAAAAATTTATGCAGGATGTGAGCTGGTTAAGTCAACTAAAGCTTCGTGCAGGTTATGGTGAAACTTCAAATCAAGCTGTAAACAACTATGCAACACTGGGAAATCTTGGAATTCGTAATTATAATTTTGGAGATACCTTTGCCACCGGATATTTTGTTAATGAACTTCCAAACGCATCATTAGGTTGGGAATTTTCAGAAACGTATAACTACGGTATTGATTTTGGCTTATTTAATAACCGCCTTTCCGGTACTGTCGAATACTATACAACCCAAACCAATGACATCCTGTACCGAGTTGGCTTACCTTCAACTTCAGGTGTGGGATCTTTCGTAGGAAATATTGGTTCAACTGAAAACAAAGGTGTTGAGGTAGCATTAAATGCAATTATTCTCGACAATCCTGATGGTTTTACCTGGGATTTTGGTATTAACCTGTATACAAACAGAAATGAAATTACCTCTTTGGCAGGGAACCAGGACCGAAATGAAGGCCAGCTCTGGTTTGTAGGATCTCCTATTAATGTGATTTATGACCATAAAAACATTGGCCTCTGGAATGAAGATGATCCTGATTTCCAATATTTACAGACTTACGAACCGGGTGGTAATGTGGGTATGATTAAAGTAGAATACACGGGTGAATTTAACGAAGATGGCTCACCTGTACGACAAATCAATGCAGATGACCGTCAGATCATTGATCCAACCCCTGATTTTCAAGGTGGTTTTAATACACGCTTAGCCTATAAGAATTTTGATTTTAATGTAGTAGGTGCTTTCCAAAGTGGTGGTACTTTAATTAGTACACTTTATTCTTCTGCTGGCTACTTGAACTTACTTACCGGAAGAAGAAATAATATCGATGTAGATTATTGGACACCAACAAACACCGATGCTAAATATCCTGCACCGGGAGGAATACAGGATGGCGATGGGCCCCGATATGGTAGAACTATGGGATATTTTGATGGTTCCTATTTAAAATTCCGTGCGATGACACTGGGATATAATTTTGAGTCTAACCTTGTTGAGAAAGTAGGACTACAAAGCCTACGTCTTTATGCAACGGTTCAAAATCCATTTGTACTCTTTTCTCCATATCATAAAGAATCTGGGATGGATCCTGAAACGAACTCTGGAGCTGATGGTTCAGGAAACGCTCAAAATTCAGCTACTGGTACAGCAGGTTTTATTTCGAGAGGAATTGCTACCATTGGAACTAATGTGCCTACGACGCGTAATTTCCTTCTAGGATTGAATGTAAAATTTTAAAAAAAAATAATTATGAAACGAATACAATTTAAAATTGCCTTTCTGGTTTTCCTGGCTGTCGGGGTAGGTTTTACCTCCTGTTCAGAAGATATATTAGAAGAGAATCCCAGAAATGTTTTCACACCCGAGTTTTTTCAAACTCAGACGGGAGTTGAGGGTGGAATTACTGCTCTATATACGCACTTACGATTTTTATATGGCGCGTGGAACTACTATAACTCAACAGAAACAGGAACTGATGAATATACCTATGCACAAAGTGCAGACGGTAACTTTAAAGATATGGACCTGTCTGGTGTGGGCTCTATAATTTCAGATAGTGCTCCTCCTGCTGGCCCCTGGTTTAGTTGTTTTGGTGCTATAAATACCGCTAATGGAATTATTGAAAATGCAGAAGCTGTAGGTATTGCAGAGTCATTAGTCGCAGAGGCTCGATTCTTTAGAGGCTTCGATTATTTCCTTTTAGTTCAAACTTACGGTGGTGTACCCTTAGATTTAGGATCAGGAGAATTGGCGTTTAACACGTCTACTTTCCGCGGGTCAACCCGTAATACGGTACCAGAAGTATATACAAAAGCAATATTTCCCGATTTGGAGCTGGCTGTACAAAACCTGCCAGAACAGCCTCGCCTTACCGGGACAGCTACTAAGAATACCGCGCGTTTGTATTTGGCTAAAGCCTATTTAACTTATGCCTGGTGGTTGCAAAACCCCAATAACATTCCTACTTATCCTGATACGCCACGTACAGACCCTGACGGAAATGACGCAGCCTATTATTTTCAGCAAGCGTACAACGTAGCAGCAACTGCAATTGACAATCCGGGGCCATATACCTTACTTGATTATTTTTACGATGTACATTGGGCACCCAACGATCGTCACGCAGAAATGATGCTTTATGCAGATCATACTGAGGAAAGCGCAATATACAATGGTGCAGATTTAGGTTGGGGTCTTTCTGGTAATCAGGATAATGCTTCCGTTTGGATGGTAACCTGGAACTATACAGCTATAACAAGCAGTAATAATGTTTCAACTGTTCTGCGCGAAGCTGCACAAAGTTACGGTCGTCCCTGGACGCGTATGGCTCCACCGGTAGAAGTATTTAAAAATACGTTTGCTGATAAAGACAACGACTCCAGGTATGATGCTACGTTTGTAACAAGTTACCGCAATAACAGAGATAAGCTTTCTCCACCAGACTTTACTGAGTATCCTAATGCTAACGATATACCTGTAGGACCAGGTGAGGCTGTACTTACCTTTTTAGATGAGGATGATGACGATGTAGACTATTCTGGTAATAAAGCTTCCATCGGTGCTGGTTCACTTCCGGGAAGATCTGATTTTGTAATCAACCCAGGTGGCGTGAGTCGTGTGGTTTATCCAGGTCTATGGAAATTAGGAACGTATAGAACAGATAATAACGGCGGTTTAGGGTCTCCTAACGCTGGTTTAACCAGACCTTTCCCCATTGCGAAGTATTCTGAATTCTATTTTATCGCTGCTGAAGCTGCTGTAAAAGGTGCCGCAACTCAAGGCGGCAAATCGGCTGTTGATCTAATCAATGTGATCCGTGAACGTGCCGGTAAATGGCGCTTTGATAATGGAGAGCAGGAAGAACGTATAGAGGATAACAGTGCCGCACTTGTAAATGATACTCCAAACCCTATGACTCTTGATTTCATTCTGCAGGAACGTTCCAGAGAGTATTTTGGTGAAGGTTATCGTTGGTATGATTTAGTTCGTACCCAGACCTGGGCTGATATAGCTGCAACCTATAGTATTGCCGGTAATGCTTATGGAGATCATACTCCACAAACATTTACCCGAACCATTGAGCCGTATCATTACCTGAGACCTATACCGCAGGGGCAGCTTGATGCCATGGATGTATCTCAGGCAGAAAAAGATACCTATCAAAATCCCGGATATTAATAGATTTCATTAAAAATGCTTAAAACTACTGCTCAGGAATGGCTTACAATTCTTGAGCAGTTTTTTTATATTTTGGTTTTTATAAAAAGCAATAGAATCCGTAGTCAATTATGAAGAAGCAAACCATTTTCAAAATCCTGGCTCTTCTTATGCCCATTTTTATTCTTGTGATTCTTGAAGGGTGTTTAAGAATAGCTGGTTATGGTACAGATTATACACTTTTTAAGAAGGTTAATACAGGAAAAAGTCCGGCTTATCTGGAAATGAATAAGCGTATTGCTGGTAAATATTTTAAAGAAGCCGGTTTAAAAGCAGACAGTCAATCGGATCTATTTTTAGAAGAAAAAACAGACAGCACCTATAGAATTGTTGTTCAGGGTGCTTCTACTGTGGTAGGTTTTCCTTTTTATCGCGGTGGCTCCTTCCCCAGAATACTTAAACACCGCTTATCACAAACCTTTCCTCAGAAAAACATAGAGGTAATAAACACGGGCATTACAGCAGTAAACTCCTATACACTAAATGATCTTACAGACCAGATTATTGAACAGAAACCCGATCTCATTATAATCTATGCCGGGCATAATGAATATTACGGTGCTTTAGGCGTGGGATCTTCTATTTCCTACGGGTCCCATCCCCTGGTAATACGATCGTATTTATTTCTAAAAGATTTTAGATTCTTCCAACTATTTGAAAATACCTATCAAAAATTGGTTTCAACTACCAATCAAAAGACATCTGAACGAAACACCACACTCATGGAGGTGATGGCCAAAGAACAGCGTATAACCAAAGATTCTGACCTTTATGATCAGGGACTTCTACAGTTTCAAAACAACATGAATAGGCTTTTAAAAACCTATGAAAATCACAATATACCTGTCTTATTTTCAACCCTGGTAAGTAATATAAAAGATATTGAACCTTTTATAAGTGACAGTATATCCGACGAAACCGCATATCTTTCTCGTATCGAAAATGCAGATCAGTCAGCAATAAAGCTGGCACAAAAAAATGCTAAGGCTGCATATTTAATGGGGCGATATTATTTAGAAAAAAATAAGGATTCAGCTAAAAAATATTTTGTTTTAGCAAAAGAACTCGATTACTTGAGATTTAGAGCTCCTGAACAAATAAACACCTTAATTGAAGAGCTTGCCAAAGAGCACAATTCCACTTTAGTTGATATGAATCAGGTTTTTGAAGCACATGCTTCACAACAGCTTATAGGTGATGAATTAATGACTGAACACGTACATCCTAATGTAAAAGGACAATTTTTAATGGCAGATGCCTTTTATTCCAAAATGAAGGAACAAAATCTCATTTCAGATTGGAATAACGCTATACCGTATTCCGAAGCTATTTCAGACATTCCTATTTCACGTATTGATTCTTTAAATGGCAAGTTGGTTGTTGACGAATTGAAAAATTCCTGGCCGTATGACCTCAATATGTCTGGCAAACGGCCACCATCGCGCTATTTTCAAGATTACTCCTACGATAATCAAATGGCAGATGAATTACATAAAAAAATACGAGACTGGGATCAGGTTATGGCTTTAGCTTATAAAGCCTACGAAGCAGATGGTGATTATGAGAAAGCGTTACACGTGGCACAGTCGCTGATATTTGAATATCCTGAGCAGGCAAAGGTCTATCAAATGGCTGGCAATGCAGCTCTTAAAATGAACGATCTCACAAAAGCGCTTTATTACTTTAAAAAGTTTGATGCTATTGAAAACTCATCTGCATCAGCACGGGATTTAGCTTCAGTTTACAAAAAGCTGGAAAATGCAGATCACGAAGATGCTTTACCGCAAAGCAACGATTGAAAAATTTTAACCTTACCAGGGATTTTTAAGATCATCAAAAGTATGTTGATGATTTCTCTCTGTAAAATACGTATGTGCTCCTTTCCCCTTTAATAATTGATTAGAACCAAAAAGTTTCTGTAAAAGAGCCAGCGGAGTTAAAATTAGGAAGTAAATGAAAAACATAATTATGTAATTCATCACCAGTCCAAAATAGAACGAGAAGCCCAACCACAGTCTACTTATTTGATGACTTAGCCATTTTGAAAGAATAGCTATTAGAAGAAAGCCAATAGCCAGAATCAGGAGTAGCTGTAATTCAAATTTTAAAAACGCGATTAAAGCAGCAAGGCTGAGAACAATAAGCGTTTCCTGATCTTTAGCTATATTCATTACTAAATCAAAATAACGTATATATAAAAGGCGCCAAAGCCGTACTACTCGTCAGGTAAATTAAAAAGCCCAATAAAACGAACATGACAATGAGCGGTAATAACCACCATTTTTTTCGTGCTACTAGAAATTGAAAAAACTCACCTATAAATTCCATTACTTTTCAATTATATAATTCCCTAAAATTAATACATCCATACCAGATTTCATAAAGCATAAGTAGGCATCTTGAGGACTATTCACAATAGGTTCATCTTTAAGATTAAAGCTGGTATTAATTAAAACGCCGGTGCCGGTTTTACTTTTGTATTGCTGCAATAAACTCCAAAAAAGTAGATTGACTTCCTTTTGAACCACCTGAACCCGAGCAGAATAATCAATATGCGTAACAGCAGGCAACTCAGACTTTTTGTATTTTCGTTTTTCCTCAAGACTCGAATTTTCAAAGTCCTCGGGCAACTCAACCCGAAGTGACTCTTTTACACCACTAGTAAAAAGCATGTAGTCTGATTTTTTTCCGGCTTCAAAATAAGTTTCATAGTCTTCAAAACAAACTGCCGGGGCAAAGGGCCTAAACCCTTCTCTGAATTTGATTTTCATATTCAGGGTTTGCTGCATATCAGGCTCTGATGCAGCTGCAAGTATACTTCTATTCCCCAGTGCTCTTGGGCCAAACTCGCTCCTACCCTGAAACCATCCCACTACTTTATTGTCTGCCAGGTATTGTGCGGTTGCCTCAATTAAATCGCTTGTACTCTTCACATAGTTATAGCTCGTCTCATACTTCTTTAAGCAACGCTCCATATCATAGTCAGAAAAACGAGGTCCCAGATAGACATTAAAAGGCTTTGATAAACCTTTAAAAACGTGCTTCTTCTTTAAATAATACGCTGCCAGCGCTGCTCCAACGGCTCCGCCAGCATCTCCAGAAGCAGGTTGAACATAGATGTCGTCAAATACTTTCGCTTCAAACAATACCGCATTGGCAACACAGTTTAATGCGACACCGCCCGCAAAACATAAATTTTCAGCACCTGTTTCCTTTTTTACAAACCTGACTAATTTGAGCAAAACCTCCTCAAGCACTTTCTGACCGGCTAGCGCGAAATCGGCGTGTATTTGTTCCAAACTTTCGTCTGGCCTTCTTCCCATAAATCCAAAAACACCGCTCCATTTTTGAATGGATATCATTTTCAGGCCTGTAGGATAGGAAAACAGTTCCATATTAAGACGTATAGAACCATCTGGTTTTATATCAATCAGGTTTTCCTTTATTTGTTTGATAAATTTTTCAACTCTCGGAGAATTTCTGTTGGCGTATGAGGCAAGACCCATCATCTTATACTCACCCGAATTCACCTCAAAGCCCAGAAAATAGGTAAAGGAGGAATACAATAAACCCAATGAATGCGGGAAATGCATTTCTCCTAAAGTTCTAATTCCTTTTTCTCCATCAGCGATTCCATATGATGTCGTAGCCCACTCTCCTACTCCGTCTACTGTTAAGAAGGCACTTCTGCTAAATGGAGAGGTAAAAAAAGCACTGGTTGCGTGAGATAAATGATGCTCAGAGAAGTATATGGGGACTTTAAGACTTTTTAAAGCACCCACTTTTTTTAATTCCTTTTTTAGAATCTGTTTTAAAAAAAGTTTTTCTTTCAACCAGACCGGCATTGCCATTGCAAACGAAAGGAATCCCTTTGGAGCAAATGCATAGTAGGTCTCTAAAAGTCTTTCAAATTTTAGAAAAGGCTTATCGTAAAATACGATTTGATCCAAGTCCTCAATGGTAATTCCCGCCTCGCTAAGACAAAAATTCACGGCATTCTCTGGAAAAGCCGCATCGTTTTTAATTCTCGTAAAACGTTCTTCCTGAGCCGCGAAAATAACTTCACCGTCTTCAACCAATGCTGCAGCAGCGTCGTGGTAAAATGCCGAAATACCTAAAATTTTCATTCGCTAAAAACTTAAAAACACCTAACAACCATACGGGGCAGTACACATGCAAAATACGAGAAGATATCTACTAAATTAAGTTTCAATACATCAATTCTTAAATCTCTAAACCCATAGAAAAAAGGAACCCCTTTCAGGATTCCTTTGATCAGTTTCCTATAAGTAATTACTCAGCTGGCTCTATGCTGTTACCGGAAGTCGCATATAACCCAACCATAGCTCCGGTAAAACCTCCGGCTACATTAGTTGAAAGAATATCGCCACTCACGGTTCCGCCCAGATTTTTATAGGTGTCTCCGTCGATAGCATAGCTGAATTTATAATCAGCATTGTCCCCTTCCACTTTTAATGAGATTTCGTCATCCAGATCAATTTTTTCACTGGCTATAATACTCGACTTCCCTCTTTCGGTGCGTTGTAAAACGATATAATAGTCTTTGCCTTTTTTGGTTACCCCAAAGGCATAATTAAAGCGCTCATTTTGCAATGCAGTAATTCCTGCAAAATCTTCATCTGATTTTGGTTTGTACGTCAAATCGGTTTTAAAACTGAAGGTCTTATGCATTTGACGGTGAAACAGTGTTGAAGTAGGCTTCAATTCGGTGATTTCAGCGTCAAAAGGCTCGATTTCCAAACCTTTCTTGGTTTGCTTGATAAATGCTTCACGCGGACCTCTCAAACCGATCCAGCGGTAATCCAGTTTATCACCACTAAAATCTTCCTCAAACGTGAAGTTTCCGTTAGGGAAATAACCATCCTCACCGGTTTTATTTTCGACACCTTCCGGAAGTTCTAAAGTAGGCTCAATAGGTACCAAACCATTTTCAAAAACCGGATAGGTTCCAGACCAGTCAACCGGCAAAATAAAGGTTTCCCTTCCTGTATTTACCTGACCCGCTGAATTGGGACGTACAGCCAGAAAAACACCGTACCATTGACCATTTGGCCCTTCAATAATATCTGCGTGACCTGCCCAGTCTACATTGTTCTCGCGATCCTTCGGAAAATAACGTTGGGTCAAAATAGGATTGCTTGGTGCAGGAACAAAAGGCCCTTTAGGGCTATCACTCATAAAAATCACCTCACTGTGCCAACCGCCGGTTCCACCTTCGGCACACATCAAATAATACTTACCATCTTTTTTATACAGGTGAGGCGCTTCAATCCAAATGGGTTTGTCGGCTAAATCAACTCCGCCATTTACTATGATTTTATCGGTTCCCTTTATGATCTGGTCTTTTTCGACATCGTATTCCCAAATTTTAATTACCCGATGTCCCTGATACAATTCTTCTCCTTTATTGGGAGCATCGTTATGCACCACATAGGCTTTACCATCGTCATCAAAAAAGATCGAAGGATCAATCCCGTCAAAATCCATTTTTATAGGCTCGCCCCAACCCTGCATCGGGTCTTTGGTTTTTACAATGATATTCCCTGCTCCACCCGCAAATGCAGTCGTGATCATATAAAAGGTATCGTTGCTTTCATTATAGGTAATTCCCGGTGCGTACACACCCTGACTAATCCCGGTATCGTGCACATCAAGCTGTGATACACGATCTAAAACGTGCCCAATTTGTTTCCAGTTTACCAAATCTTTAGAATGGAAAATTGGCACTCCGGGAAACATCGCAAATGACGATGCTACCAAATAGTAATCATCTCCTTTACGGGTTATGGCAGGATCGGGATAGCAACCCTGTAAAATAGGATTATAAAATTCATTGGCCTCCAATGGATTTTCATTGTAAACAGCATCATTTCCTTCATAAACAACGTTGGAAAATACCGGTACTCCTTTTTTGGGAGGATCAGGCCGCTCGGTCATAAAATCGAAGCTCGAAAAGCTCAGAATTAGCGCCAGTGCCGGCGCGAGTAGTAAATTTTGTTTTTTCATTATATGCGAATTTAATTTATGGTGTATAAAATTTAATTGAGTAAAGACTATTCAAACACTACGTGATAGGTTTTTACAATACCCTTGTAGTCAAACTTAACAACGGCTTTTTCTGAAAGTGATGACGCCTGCGTAATATCAATTTTTACTTCCGGGTTGTCCGATTGTGCCGTTAGTACCGGTGCAGACGCGGCACCTTCAGCATTAAAGCGTGCCTCATAAATATCATAGCCTGTAATACCGTTATCCTTAGTGGACCTCACCGGAGTCTTTGGTAGATCAAAATTCTTGCCATTTGCAGCAATGACTACCTCAGGAACCTCTGGACGACTGATTGGCTTATCCTTTGAACTAAAACCAAGTCCTACAAGCTCACCGAGCGACTCTGCTTCAGGGCCTTCTATCCTGAGAAATATCGCGTGTTTTTTATCAAGCTTTTCTACAAATTCGGAAACATCTACTGTGAATTGAGTAATCTCGTTTTCAGCATTCGCGGGAACTATAATTTCACCTATTTGCTTTCCGTTCCAGGTCGAGTTATCCCAGGCTCCATCTAACCAAATTTGGACTTTAAATGATTTTTCTGATTGTGGTTTCAGGAACAGGTTGAACGTGGTTTCGTTCCCTTCTTCCGTTCCTTCAAAGGCAGTTATGCCTTTTTGGTCTTCCTTCATCCCTCCAAATCCAAAATATTTATAGCCGATGACGTGCCCGTTTTTCAGTCCGGAAATAGGCATATGATTATCCCAAATATCCCAGGCGTCCTGCTGAATGCCGATATCAGAAAGATAGCAGGCATACCCAGCGGAATAATATTGATAAGGATCGAGCCCGAAAATATGAAATCCTTCTGAAGTGACTTCTGCGCCCTTGTATTCCAAATCATCTGAGGCCTTTGCCGTCCAGATCTCATCTGATGCGTACGCATCGTATCCGCGAAGGTAAACGGAGCCCCCTTCTTCTACTGATTTTTCATCCCAGGAAACTGAGATTGGTGCAACCATAGGTTGGCGAGCAAAGCCAAAACCTCGCGGTGGGCGGTGGTAAAAAACATACCATTGATCGTTTATCTGCTCAATACTTCCGTGGGTATTGTGGCCGGAATAGGTCGTCTGAATAGCGGTTCCATCTTCATTAAGCACCGGTGCCCGCGAATCAACCAAACCCCCGCCACTTCTCCAAGGACCTAGGGGCGAATCTGCCACTGCATAACGCAAGGTAGAATTCGAACTGCCCACACCATAATCTGGTCCTGAATAACCGCTAAAGACCGTGACATACTTATTTCCAACTTTACGAATGGAGGAAGCTTCAAAGAAATTGAAACTACCTAAATCTTCTCCTTCATAGATTTTTGGAAACTCAGTCCCTTCCGGATCCCGAATAACCCCATATCTGCGGCTGGCTGGCAATAAGCGCTCAATAACTTCAGTCCCGGGTCTTAAGGAATACATGGTATTTTGATCCAACTGTGCAGCAGAAGATTTTTGAAAGCCCCAGTAGCCATAGGCTCTGAATCCTATTTCATAATCCGGATCAGCCGGGTCGTCAATGTATTCAATATAGATGGCGGGATCAAAGCCCAGGATACTTCCGGGAACTGTTCGTTTTCCGTCTTCGGTAAGATTAATGGGTGTAAACGGACCATCCGGGCGGCTTCCTTTGGCCACCATGGCTTCGCGGTTCCAACCCCGACTATGTGGGTACAGATAATAGGTTTTATTACCGTCTTTATCGTTTACTTCAACTAAATCCGGTGCATACATCACATCCCACTCCCCATCAACCTGATAGGTGAAGACAGGGCCTTCATCCTTCCACTCCGAAAGATTTTCAACCGGAGCAGACCAGATTCGAATATCCGGACCGCAATAACTGGTGTATCGCACATCATGAGAACCGATGATGTATGCTCTGTATTTTCCTGGATTGTCAGGATCTTCAAAAACCCTGGGCTCGCCATCAGGCAGATGCTCCCAAAGTGGCAGATACGGGTTTCCCAAAGTTTTATGCACCGCAGGCTGATTGGTTCCGGTTGTTTCAGCGACATAATTTTGCGCTCGCATTCCCTGCACCGTGAATAGAAATACAGCAAAATACAGGAGATTGAAACATGTATATTTTAAGTTCTTCATATTTAGTAGAGCTATTATTTAGTTTTTATGTTGATTTATTACTAGTTAATGTGTTTGCACTGAATTTAGACAGCAATCTTTTTCTTCAAGAAATCAGTAGAACTGAATTCAATACGCTCATCAACTGATTACTTGAAATACCACGAATCAAAGTTGAATAATTCTTCTTTGGCCGTTCCTTTAAAAACCAAATAGAGGTCGTGTATACCTTTTGCTCCGTCTATCTTCGTTGAAATTTCTTTGTACTGCTCGCGATTCCCGGAAGCAGGTACAGTCAACGTACCAATCAATTGCTGGTCTACCCCATCCAGTCGAATTTCAATCGTTGATCCTGCAACGCCGCCTGCCAGATGAGCAAAAAATTTCTTTGGAGATTTTTTACCAAAATCTACCGCTCGTACTTTGATATAATCTCCATCGTGAATCTGGTTTACAAAGACTCCCACCTCATCATTTTGATCGGTCTTCACTCCTTCTGACCAGGCGATAGTTTCGGCTTCAACACGCTGATACGGATTTAAGTTCTTAACTGCTTTTGTGATTCCTTCACGGCTGTGTTCTATTAACGGAATGCTTCCATCGGCATTAAATTCAAAATCCACAGCACAAACTGATCTTCTGAAGCCCTGCCCGCCCGGTAAATCGCCATTGTGGTAAAACAAATAAGGCTGACCTTTAAATTCAATAAGCCCAGGATGATTGGTAAAAGCCCCTCCTTCCTGAATGACCGGCATAATCGTGTCCTGATACTTCCAGGGACCGGTAGGACTTTCACTGGTAGAATAGGCCAAATGCTCGGGAATGCCCCCAGCCGGATACAATAAGTAATATAAATCCTTGCGCTTGTGCAACCAAGGGCCTTCCACATAACCTCCGCGTTCTGGATTTCTCTTGCCACCGGGACCGAAGCTCTCCGGAGTGACGGGCACTTTTACGATACCTACTTCCTGATCATAGGAAAGCATATCGTCATTGAGCTTGACGTAATGCAGATTGGGATTTCCCCAGTACATATAGGCCTCACCGTCATCATCAATGAGCACCGTGGGATCGATATCTCCCCATTCGGCATCAACCAGCGATGTACCTAAAGCATCTTTAAAAGGACCTTCCGGGTTATCTGAAACAGCAACCCCAATTGACATTTTATTCTTTTTTTCGTTTAACGCACAGAAATACAGGTAGAATTTATCGTTACGAGCAACGGTCTGAGCCGCCCAGGCCCGGTCATTTCCCCAGGTAATAGAGTCGAGCGAGAGAATACTGCCATGATCGGTCCAGTTTACCATATCATCTGTAGAATACGCGCGCCAGTCGTACATTCTAAAAAAAGTACTAGCCGTATCCTGATCATGGGTGGTGTACATATACACCTTATCGCCATAAACCATAGGCGCCGGATCTGCCGTATAATAGGTTTGTACAATGGGATTTTGCGCCCGGACTCCATAGCTAAATACCGCTAAAAACAGGAAGAGTTGAGCGGTAAAACCTATATGTTTTGTTCTGATTTCTTTCATAGTATTCTGAATTCAATGCTGTTTTAATCTATTTTTTCGAGAAATGCTGAAAACCCACCCCGACGCAACATCCTGATATTTAGTTCTTCGGAATCATCCACGACCCAATGCTCCGTTGTTAATTTCTTATCGTGATCGCCATCTGTAATTAAGGTTAATCTGTATTGGGTGTTTTTTGGTAAAAACGAAAGCGAAAGCTGGTGATGTTTCTCCCGATCTTCAGCATTAATACCTCCCACGTACCAATTATCCTGAGACCTTCTGGCGATAACAACGTCTTTTCCGGGATAACCGGAAAGCAATTTGACCTCATCCCAACTCGCAGGAAGATTTCTGAGTAAAACTTTTGCTGCGTCCGGAAGCTCCAAATAGCCATCGGGGCGGTCTGCCAAATGTTGTAATGCCGATTCAAATACAATACCCAATGCCAGCTCGTGACCGTAGGAAGTAAGATGTGGGTGCTGTGAATTGGTAAAAGTCACCGGCGTATAATCCATAGAACCCACCACATTACGGGTAAAGGGAAGGATGGTGTTGTGTACCGGAGCTTCAAAAGTAAAATCGGGCACGTTGTTATACCACTCAGCGCCGCGTACCGACTCGTAGGTCATCACATTGGGGTAGGTTCTGGCCCAACCTCTGGGAACCAAAGAACCGTGAAAATAAACCATAATATTATACTCAGCGGCGTCTTCAATGATATCCAAATAGTAGTTAATCATATCCTGTTTTTCACTTTCAAAAAAATCAACCTTGACGCCGGCAATACCCAGTTTGTTGAGCTTTATAAATTCTGCAACCCGGTTTTCATGGGTAAGCATACGGTCTTTAGGTGTGGCTCCTACCCAGTTGTGATCTCCGCCGGAGTTGTACCAAATTAATGGCGTTACTCCTATGTCGTGAATATAATCAAGTGCATCTTCCAGATCGCCTCCGTTGCCCATCGCATCCCATTCCCAATCCAAAAGCGTATACCGCCAGCCCATAGTTGCGGCCAGATCTGCAAAGCGGGTAACTACCTGATAATCTTTGGTCCCGTGATTGTTTGACCAGTAATTCCAGGAAACAAGCCCCGGTTTTATCCAGTCGGTGTTATCAATGACACTGGGTTCTGATACGTCTTCAACCAGCGTTGAAGATACAATGTCCTCAAGCTCCCCCACCATAATAACCCGCCACGGTGATTGCCATGGCCCGTTAATCGTTGGTAGTCGCTCTCCCTGGCCGCGGCCGTTCCAGTCATCAGGAAATACCAATTTATACTTGTGGGCATCGTCTGTGTTTTTCAATTTGGTTCCGGCATAGGTTCGCATCAAATTGGCTTCGTGTATCAAAAACCATGCTGTAGTGTCTGGGGTATGAAACAAAGCAGGATACGCCCAGTCGCTTTGCACTTCTGCGTAATTGGACTTTCGATAATAGCCCTCGTTAGCCGGATTGAACTTTTGCAGCCAGCGCACCGTACTGTCTGGAATGGTGTAAGCTGTTTTTTCTTCAAGCACGAGCTGTTCCTTAGATTTTTCGGGCACTTCATAGCTAAAAGCGAGGCCGTCATTATAAGCTCTCAATATAAGATTCAGCCTGGTTGACTGTTTGTTTTTAAACTGAACCCGTACTTCATTTGCTTCATTCTCCCGTTTATGCGACTTTCCGTGAACCATAGTGTAATGCTCACGAATTGATCGGGGTTTATCAGCTTTGATAAACCTGAGCGTTTCTGAAAAATCCTGATCATCAAGTACCAGACCCAGGTCTATTTGTGGAATGACTTCCACCTTTTCACCTTCATTATTGTAAAAAACTTTTAAATACCAGTTACCCTGCTCACCCTCCTGCGTGTTAAGCAATGACACTTCAATCTTTGCATTGGGAGAAGTCACTTCAGCCTCCTGCGCATAGGCAAACTCGCTCAAAATGCACAGCATTAAAAGGGAGAATACATGTTTAGGATATCCGGTTTTTATTTTCATTCTAACTTTTATTTGAAGAGCAAAGGAGCAAAGTTGTACAGGTTGTTGCGCCATACCGGCCAGGTATGGCCGCCGGGATATTCAGAATAGGTGTAATTAATACCCATCTCGTCAAATTTCTGTAGCATGACTTTACAGTTCTTGTAAGCGATATCTTCCTCACCTCCCATTGCGATCCAGAATTCTTTGAGATTATCATTAATCTGATCTGCATTCTCGCTCATAAAGTCATATTGCTTCCCGGAAATGGAATCATCATTGGCAAACCAACCGGAGCTGAAAACGCCCAGATAGTCAAACATATCGGTATTCTGTACACCAGTAAATAGCGTTTGGATTCCGCCCATACTCAGACCTGCGAGAGCACGATTCTCAGCTCCTTCTTTTACCCGATAGCTTTTTTCTACAAAAGGAATCAAGCCGTCTTTAAGTTCATTGGTAAATAATTGCAGCCCCATTTCGGTAAAGGCCGAAACCGGCATATTGCCATCGGGCATAACCACGATCATGGGTTTTGCCTTTCCTTCGGCTATCAAATTATCGAGAATCAGGTTTGTTTTGCCCTGCATTGCCCAGCCGCTTTCATCCTCACCGCCACCGTGCATAATATATAAAACAGGATATTCAGCATCACTGCTATCATATCCGGGTGGTGTGTACATATAAAACTGACGCCAGCTGTTAAGCACCGGTGAATAGTATTGCTTGACGCGTAAATCACCGTGTGGCACGTCTTTCAACGCATAATAATCATCACCTTTAAACGGCACTTCAATTCCGCTGGCCATACGGCCCATTCCATAAAAAGTTTCACTCGCGGGATCTGCTACAGCAGCACCATCTATTATTACTGAATAGTAGTGCAAACCTTCGGTAAGTGAGTCAGTACGGACTTCCCAAACACCTTCGGTATTTTTATCCATATCGTATTTTTTGGCTAAATCAAGCTGTACGTTTTTTGCGTCCGGAGCTTTTAACCTAAAAATGGCACTTCCATCCGGCATGAGTTGCGGGTATTTTGCATTTCGCATATTGGTAGAAGCAGGAGTACCCAGCAGGCTGTAGGTATTGAAAAGCGATTCATCTACCGGCTTAAAAATGAGTTTGGCAAACATATAGAGTCCGTTCTTCCAGACTTTAAAATTGTGATCGCCGGGCTCAATGTAATAGACGTGCGGCACGTCATTCTCAACTAAATACTCGTGAGTGCGCTCGCTAAAACGCAACAAACGGTCTGCATCGCCGCAGGAAATCCACAGTAAATTCAGTTTTTCACGGGCTGCTTCAGGGTCCGGAACTAAAACTTCCGGAGCTTTAGTATTGGGAGCCGAAGAGAATCCGCCTACATAGGAGAAGGTATCTAAGTTACCCAAACCAAAATTTAGCGACTGTCCACCACCCATAGATAAACCGGCAATAGCACGATGCTCCCGGTCTTTTTTTACGGGATAATTTTTTTCGATATACGGAATTAAATCCTTCAGCAAGTCCTGTTCAAAAGTTGCAAATGCCATCACTTTAGGAAGTGCCATAATATCGCCTATAGCACGGTCGTCTTTCATCGCACGTCCGTTTGGCATTACAACGATCATCGGTTCGGCCTGTCCTTTAGCATACAAATTATCTAAAATCACTTCCGGATGGCCGCCTTTTAACCACTCTAAATGATCGCCACCAATACCGTGCAGTAAATACAGCACCGGGTATTTCTTACCTTTTGTATAACCGGGAGGCGTGTAAACCAGGGCTTTTCGGTTAGTTCCTACCGTTTTCGAGGCATACTGAATGGTGTCTAGTTTTCCGTGTTTGATGTCTGTTTGAGGCACATCAAAACCCTTTGGTGCTTCGTTCACCTGTTTGGGATACCCCAAAAGTTCGAGCATCTGCTCACCGTAACGTCTGCCCAGTTTTCTATAGCCTGCGGCGGAAAAATGCAAATGGTCACCAATGGCCTCACAATCCTCTGAAGAAACCACATACGAATTTGGAATCACTTCCGGCAAAGTTCGAATAATGGGGTTCATACTGGCGCAAGCCCCGCCTTGCTCTTCACTCACAAGTTCACCTGCAATAAGCGGAACCTTTTTCGGGTCTAGTTTTAAATCTTTGATCAGGTTGTCGTAAACACCCTTCACTTTTTGCGGCCAAAGACTGTCTCCGGTATTCGATTCGCCCTGATGCAATAAAATACCTTTAATTACACCATCTTTCTGAGCCAGCTTAGCCATCTCAACTAAACGCGCATACGGATTGCCGTCGTATTCTTTCACCATATTCTTGAGCCAATCTGGTGAAGTTTCTACATACGATTCAAAATTGTCTTTATCAAAAAGTTCAATCTTACAACCGCCCACCGAAACGTTAATCACGCCAACTTTTACTTCCTGCGGAAGGTTTTCAATCAGTTCGCGGCCAAAATAATCCGTAGGTGTTAAACCGGTTTTGCAACGGCATAAAGGCGGTTTTGCGGTGTACCAGTTGCCCTTTTTTCGGTCGAGATCGGGGCAATCTACCGCCTGCATCACTCTAAAGCGATCGTTAACCACGGTATCCAGGGCTTCAAAACGGGCGTGCCCTTCCATATTAGACTGGCCAAAGGCCAGGTATACGTGTAAGTTCTCATCCTGAGCTGTGCCTGAAGTCATTCCCAGAATGAATAAACCAAATAGTAAGATGTATTTTTTCATAAGTAATTGGTTTTCGGTTATTCTTTAAATAATTGTTGAGCGTACTCATACAAGCATCTTCTCCAGGTATGCCACTCGTGGGCTGTACCGGGGGATTCGTAAAAGCTGTAGTTGATGCCCTGCTGGTCTAACATATCCTTAAACGCTCCTACCGATTTTGGAAACGGAGAAGGCTCTTTGGTCCCCAGCCCCAGCCAAAACAGGTTTAATTGATCGTCTACAGCCTTTCCGTCTGCGAAAGCACCGTTTAGAAAGATTTTCACATCTATAGGGTCTGAACTCGGATAGTTTGAAGTCCCGCTAAAGCCCCCGTAGTAAGAAAAGGTACCCAGATTATTCATAAGGATACGCATGGTTTGATTAGCGCCCATCGAAAGTCCGGCGATGGCACGGTGTTCGCGGTCTGCCACGGTACGAAATTGCTTATCGGTCATTGGGATGATTTCGTTGAGCATCACCTCTTCAAAAACCGACTCCGGTCTGCCTTCCATTGGGGCATCGGGTTTATAGGCATACCCGTTATCCATCACGATGATCATAGGCTCAGCCTCACCATCAGCGATCAGGTTGTCTAAAATAAGATTGGCGTGGCCCTGAGAAGACCAGCCGGTCTCATCTTCAAAGCTTCCGTGTTGCAGATACAGCACCGGATAGCGTTCATCTGAAGTCATATAGCCCGGTGGCAGGTAGATAAAATTGCGTCTCCATTCCCGTGTGATTTCAGAGAAATATAGGTTCTCAACCACTTTGCCATGGGGTACTTTTCGCAAAGCGAAAATAGCATCGTCAGCAGCCGGAATTTCAATCCCACTTCCCCAACGGCCCGCACCATAAAAGTATTGGGTTCCGGGATCTGGGACTGAAGCGCCATCAATATTCAGTTGGTAATAATGAAAACCAACATCCTGAGGTGCGGACTCTCCCGTCCATACGCCTTCTGCATCTTTAGTCATTTCATATTTGACGCCGCCGATATCGAGTTTTACCGAAGTGGCTTCGGGAGCTAAAATCTGAGCACGCACCTGCCCTTCTTCATTTACCTGCGGAAAAGCTTTCCCTTGCTGGTTAACAGACGAGAGTTTGTAGCCTTCCTGAGCCTGACATAAACTAAGCCCGGCCAGCAAAACAAACCACCTAATGTGTTGTAGCGTTTTCATAGATATTAATTAAATAAAAGCAGAGCCATCTGATACAGGCTTCTTCTCCAGGTTAAAAATTCGTGAGCAGTACCTTCCGAAACGTAAGAAATCGCTTTGATACCGGCATCTTTTAAAGCTTTAGTCGCTTGTTTTACCCGCTCTGGATTTTCTTTACTTCCGGCACTTAGAAATACAAGCTTAAGATCGTCGTGCGCTTTCAAATCTTCGGGGCTGTACGTTCCACCGCTGAGCAAGCCGTAATACTGAAAAAGGTCGGGTTTGTTCATCGTGATCATTCTTGTTTCCATCCCGCCCATTGAAAGACCGGCCATTGCCCGGTTTTCAGGATTATCAAGCGTTCTGAAATGCGAGTCCACATACGGAATCAGTTCTTCGGTGAGTACGGTTTGGAAATGCTTAATATCAAAATCACGTATGCCACCCCATTTGATTTCATTGGTCATACCATAAGTGTTTACGATGATAAAAGGTTCTATTTTACCTTCAGCAATCAGGTTATCCATGATTAAATTGGCCTTGCCCTGATTCATCCAGGCAGTTTCATCTTCGCCCCAGCCGTGTTGCAGATAAAGGACCGGATATTCTTTATCGGTGTCGCTATGATAACCCGGTGGGGTGTATACAAAAGCACGACGCGAAGTATCGGTACTTGGAGACGGAAACAAAATCTGTTGCACCGCACCGTGAGGCACGTCTTTCAAAGCGTAGAATTCTTGATCGTGCGCCGGAATCTCGATTCCGCTTTCCCAGCGTACCGAACCGTAGTAATTTTTAGCTCCGGGATCGTTAAACGTTCCGCCGTCAACAGTGAGGTGGTAATAGTGAAAACCTTCATCCATTGGCCCTTCGGTGGTTCCCGTCCAGAAGCCTTCTTCATTTTTAGTGAGTTTGGTGCCACCGCGGCCTCCTAAACCTAAACTTACCGAAACGCTATCGGCAGCTGGAGCTTTGATTTTAAAGCGTACATAACCCTGAGAATTAACCATCGGGTATTCCTGACCGGGTTGATTTAGTGTAGAAGGTTTAAAATCCTGCTTTATATCTTCTTGTCCAAAAGACCATAAGAAATTCAGGCACAAAAAAAGTACTGCTAGTTTTTTCATAATTGCGGTTGTTTAAGGTTGATGGTAACTATTTTTAAGTCGGCCTCATCAGAGCTGTTGCCGTAAAATATAGTGTAAGCGCCGGGCTCAGCGGCCATTTCAAGTTTGTCTTCACTATAAAACTGAAAGGATTCCGGGGCGATTTCGATACTCACTTGCTGCTGCTCGCCGGGTTTTAATTCTACACGTTTAAATTGCTTCAGGGTTTTTACAGGCCCATCTGTATCATCTACTTTTCTCAGGTATACCTGAAGGATTTCAGTCCCGCTTCGATCTCCCGTATTGCTTACCGGAACGGTAAATTGTAAAGGCTGACCCTGTGCGATTTCCTGTTTGGGAACAATTGCATCACCAATTTTAAAGGTAGTATAACTTAAGCCAAACCCAAACTTGAACAGCGGCTCTTCTTTCATATATCTGTAGGTACGACCATTCATACCGTAATCTTCAAAATCGGCGAGTTGGGTAGTATCGCGGTAAAACGTAATGGGCAATTTCCCCGAAGGATTGTAATCACCAAAAAGCACATCGGCCACGGCCTGTCCACCAGATTCCCCACCGTACCAGGATTGCAGGATGGCATCGCAGGTTTTAGTCTCAGGAACCAGACCAATTGCAGAACCCGAATTGTTTACAAAAATGACGATTTTCCCGGCATCTTTAAGGGCTTTTAGGCAATTGCGCTGCACTGCCGGAAGTTCAATATCGGTGCGGTCACCGCCTTTAAACCCTGGATAATTTACCGGCATCTCCTCCCCTTCCAGTAAAGTTGAGAGTCCGCCTACAAAAATCACGGTATCGATTCCTGCTAATTTTTTAATCAGGTTGGTAAAATCTACCGGAATTTCTTTCCCGAAATTAAACTCCAGATTGGCTTCCCAGTTGTTCAATTGGGCGTATTTGATTTCAATAGTGTAGGTTTTTCCTTTTTCAAATTTATAGGGAAGCGTTGAAGGCAGCGTTCTCCAATTGTTGGTTTGTCTGAGCGATTTGCCGTTTACAAACAATTCAAAATGACCGGTAGCACCAAATTTAAAAGCCAGTTCTTCATCTTTATCAGCGGTATATTCCGTTACGTAACTCGCGGAAAAACCTTCCAGCTTTACCCCGGAAGCAAACTCGTGTTGCCCTGCTGTGGTCAACTTAAGCGGATTGGTAATATAGGTTTCGGCAATGACCGGTCCGTTATAGTCCGGTGTATTCCAGTAGGTCGCTTTAAAACCTTTTTTGCCATCAATTCCAATTTTTGAAAAGTAGCTTTCGGTTACTTTATCTTCCACCAAATCACAAGCCTGATCGTAGACGATACGCTCTGCTCCTACCTTCGATTCAATGCCGTCAAGAATGGTAATGGTGCGCACGGGCGTTCCGTTATAATTTCCCCAGAGCATAGGCTCATCATCAGCATTAGGGCCCAGCACCGCGATTTTTTCAATAGATTTTTTAAGCGGAAGTACCTTGTTCTTATTTTGAAGCAGAGTCATCGACTTTCTAGCCATCTCGAGCGCGAGCTGCCGGTGTTCTTCATTGTTAATCACCGAAGCCGGAATCTGCGCCCAGGGAACAATATCATCGGGGTCCATTTCGCCCAATTCAAAACGACCTTTCAAGACCCGCTTTACGCGAATATCAATTTCTTCTTCCTGCACCAAACCGCGTTTTACGGCTTCGGGCAGGAGCTTGTAATTGTGGTTGTTCCACTGGCATTCCACATCGGTACCGGCCAATACACCTTTCGCTGCAGCGTGAACCGCATCAGACGATACGCCGTGCGATGTAAAAAAGTCCTGAATGGCTCCACAATCGGAAACCACCAAGTGCTCAAAACCCCATTGATCACGCAGGATTTGCTGCAACAGGCGGTCGCTACCACAGCAAGGTTCGTCATCCAGACGTTGATAGGCGCACATCACCTGACGTACGTCGGCATCCTGTACCAAGGCTTTAAAAGCAGGCAGGTAAGTTTCCCACAGATCCCGCTGTGAAATATTATTCAGGTTGAGTTCGTGGCGGCTCCATTCGGGACCCGAATGAACGGCGTAGTGCTTGGCGCAAGCCAGTAATTTTCGGTATTTGGCATCTTCAGGGCCTTGAAGTCCTTTAACCACCTGTACTCCCATTCTAGAAGTGAGATACGGATCTTCGCCGTAGGTTTCCTGGCCGCGTCCCCAGCGCGGATCGCGGAATATATTCACATTGGGCGTCCACACCGAAAGGCTCATAAAGCGTTTATTCTCTTCGCCGTTGCGCATCGCCTGATGGTATTTGGCACGAACCTCATCTGAAGTCGCATCAAAAATATTATAGACCAGTTCGTCATCAAAAGACGCTGCCATCCCCACCGGCTCGGGAAAAACGGTCACATCGTTGGTATTGGCAAAGCCGTGCAGGGCTTCGCTCCACCAGTTAAATTTCTTGATGCCTAAACGCGGAATGGCTTCGGAAACATCGCACATCAAGGTTGCTTTTTCTTCCAAAGTAAGCCTGCTTACTAAATCGGCTGCGCGTTCTTCGGGCGAAAGTGCCGGATTCTGATATGGGTAGTCCTGGGCATAGATGCCCAAACTAAACAACAAACTGACTACAAGTATTTTATACCTATTCATTTTAATCACTATTTATAATTTTTCAGAACGCAGGAGTCGTATGCTGTATACTGCTCCGGCTGTGTTGTATGGTAACGCCTGAAATTTCACGCGTATCTGTTTTTTACCTTTAACCAGTTCATTGGGAATTTCATAGGCCACATCCTTAAACAGAGATTGTTCCCAGCGTTTGGTGTTGTCTTCGGTAACCAGTTTTTGATCATCGATATAAATGTCAAACTTGCGGCCGCCCCATTCTGCTCCCCAATACCGAACCAGCAGGCTAAGATCGGTTTGTGAATTTGTTGCAAATTCATAACTGAAATAACCATCAGCAGGAGCTTCCCTAAAGAAATCTTCATTGGCATTACCCCTTCTGGATTTTTCTTCCAGCATATTATGATCGGTTTCGGGCTGTTGTTCTCCGGTAGCTACATAATCCAGTGTGCGGTTTTCAATTTCGATTTTTCGCTTTTCTATTGTCGCTAGCGAATCGGTATAACTGGTGTAACCTTCAGGCGTGAGTGAAAGCCAATACGTCATATATCGTGCATCGTGAATGTTGGCAAAAGGCTCTAATTCCAAATTTTTGTCGCTGTTCAAAACTTTGGTATCCAAAGTAAAATGCAAGGGTTTGTTAGCAATCGGCTCCAATTGATTCGCCAAAGCCGAAAGATCTTCGGTTATAAGAATAGGTGCCTGATCTACGGGAAGAAATTTCCCGGAAGGATACTGTCCCCAGCGGCTGTCTCCTGCAATTATTCCGCCTAAATCCTCAGTACCTGTTTTAGCTCCCAGCAAGATAGGTCCGTGCATAAAAGCTTGATATTCGGGTACGTTGGGCATTGCTACGGTAGTATTTTCCATCGGAAATTGTACTAAAATGACATCGCCTTTTTTCCAATTCCGGCTGAGTGTCACATAAGAACCTTTTTCGACATTCACCTCAACCAGTTTTCCATTTACCGTAATGCTGAAACCATCTGCCTTGGCCCAGGATGGGTATCGCAGGTTCAGGTCAAAAGCGGCATTACCTTCTGTGATTTCAAGGCGGGTTTGTTCTTCTTCGGGGAAGCCGGTGGTTTGCTTTAAGCGTATTCCTTTTTCGCTCCAGTTTACTTCTGAAGCCACAAAAAGATTTACATAGAGGGCATTTTCGCTGTGCGTATAAATAAACTGATTGTATTTGCCGTGGTTTTCCATCCCGGTGCCCACGCAGCACCACATCGCCTCATTAGGAGCCGAATACACGCGGTAGTGCCTGGGTCGTGTTGACGTAAAATACACATAACCGCCGTGCTCAGGGTGTTGGGAAGATCTGATGTGATTAAAAAGCGTGCGCTCGTAAAACTCAGTATACTTGGCCTGCGGCTCCATACGGAATAAATCTTCGGTCAATTTGAGCATATTGTAGGAGTTGCAGGTTTCTGGCCCGTCAATCACGTTTACATAATCTATACTCGAAGCTTTACTGGGAAAATGCTCCCTACGGCTGTTTCCACCAAAGGCCAGACTTCTGTTTTCAACCACCGTTTTCCAAAAAAATTGACTAGCATCCTCGTATTTTTCGGTATTTGCTAATTCCGCTATGCGCGCAAAACCTACAAATTTAGGAATCTGGGTATTGGCGTGCATATTGTTTAAAATATCGTTGCCCTCAGCAAGTGGATTGAGTAGTCTTTTATGAGAAAAACGCTTTGCGGCTTCCAGATATTTAGGATCACCGCTTATTTGATAGGCGTCGGCATAGATTTCATTCATTCCGCCGTGTTCCACATCCAGCATTTCTTCCATCTTTGCTGCATCAAGATCTGCCGTGATGGCCATTCCCCAATCGCAATACTTCAGAAAAAGCCTTTTAGCACGCTCATCATCTGCATACAACCAGGCATCACGCAAACCCGCATACATTTTATGAATATTATACCAGGGCGCCCAGGACTGTTTGTACGCTGATAAATCCCCTTTTTTGAGAGTTGACCAAACCTTTTCGCTATTGGGCATTCCGCCTAAATAGCCAACACCCCAGGACGGATTGTTGACAGCGTTTGCCTGTTGAATGGTGTCAAGTTGAGCTATCATATAATCCATTCTCTTTTTACACGCTTCATTGTCTGTTGCGGAGTAATTCATTGCCATTGCAGAGAGGTAATGCCCTCCCACGTGACCGTCAAGCCCTGCCCAGTTTGCATACGGATCTGATATAGGTTCCAGACCAGCCTCTATGCGGTAAGGCGCCAACAATCGGTCAACATCGTACTGCAGCAACACCTCAATATTCAAATCCCTACCTTTCTGAAACGGACCTTCTAATAGAGTCACCTCATCCAGATCAAATGTATTCTTATAGAGTTTGCTTTGCGCAAAACTTGCTGCACCTGTGCAAACCAATACCAAACAAAGCACTGTTTTAAAAAGATTTAATGTATTTCCCTGAATAGGATTCATCGTTGTTCTAGTTCTTTGGCGTTAAAATGTAAGTTTCTCCGGGTTCTGTTTGAAATTGGTACTCAAAAACCGGTTTGAGGTCGGGTGTTGATGCTGCGGGATTAGCAATCAAAGGTGCTTTGGGATTCGGAGTTTGGAAAAACCCGGTTTGGGCTGTTTTTTTAGCTTCTACAAGACCTTCACCTTGAAGCGGCTGGTATGAGCGAACGCGGCAAACACCTCCCAATGCAGACGTAATTTCTAGTGTTTTGGCTTTATTCGACTCCCACACCAGGTTTACCTCAAAACCACCACGGGCTTTTAAACCAGTAATGGAACCTGTTTCCCAGGCATCGGGTAAAGCCGGTAGGATATGAATAGCACCGTCATGACTTTGCAAAAGCATTTCGGCAATCCCGGCGGTACAGCCAAAATTCCCATCAATCTGAAACGGTGGGTGGGCATCAAACAGATTGGGATAAGTACCTCCTTTTTGTTTTCCATCGGGCTGAATAGACGGCGTAAGCTGGTCCTGAATAAGTTTATACGCGTGATTACCGTCTAATAAACGTGCCCAGAGATTGACCTTCCACCCCATAGACCAGCCGGTTGATTCATCTCCCCGAGCTACCAGAGAAGTTTTTGCAGCCTCAAAAAGCTGCGGCGTGCGATAGGGCGAAATCTGATTGGATGGGTACAACCCGTATAAATGCGATACATGGCGGTGGTTGTCTTTTGGGTTATCCCAATCGTACATCCACTCCTGCAACTGCCCCCATTTACCGATTTGCATCGGAGGTAACTTCTTGAGGCTTGCTTCAATCTCTTCTAAAAGATCGCTTTTTTTATTTAGTATTCGGGCGGCTCGCAGGGTTTTGGTAAACACATCAAAAACCAACTGGTTGTCCATCGTGGCGCATGCCGTGACCGACTCGGGATGATCGCTGTAGGGTGCGTTTTCTGGCGAAATAGAGGGCGCAATTACCAACCAGCCGTGCTCAGGTTCCTCAACTAAAAAATCCTGCAGAAAGCGTGCAGAACCTTCAAGTATGGGATACACCGAATCCAGGAACTCCGTGTCGCCGGTATATTCATATTTATCAAATAAATGCTGCGAAAGCCAGGCACCGCCCATAGGCCACATTCCCCAGAAAGCGCCATCCACTGGCCCGGTAATGCGCCAGATGTCAGTATTGTGATGGGCAACCCAACCCGAAGCGCCGTACATTTCCCGGGCTGTTTCCTGTCCGGTTTCTGAAAGTTCGCGGATCATTTGAATCAAAGGCTCGTGAAGTTCAGAAAGATTGGTACTTTCTGAAGGCCAGTAATTCATCTCGGTATTGATATTTATGGTGTATTTACTGTCCCAAACCGGTTTTAGATCATTGGCCCAAATCCCCTGTAAATTGGCGGGCTGCCCGCCAGGACGTGAAGATGAAATCAACAAATACCGCCCAAACTGAAAATATGAAGGCACCAGCGCCAGATCATTTCCGTCTTTAAAATTGGCGACACGTTTATCGGTAGAAGCGGCATTGGCCTTTGACTCACCAAGCTTAAACTGAACCCGATTGAAATAGTTTTGGTAGTCTTTAATGTGTGCCTCTTTTATATCGGTATAGCTTTTTTGAGCAGTCGATTCTAAAAAAGCTGCCGCTTTAGCATTGGCATCGCCCCCGATATCGTTATAGCTTTTAAAATTGGTAGCCATCGAGATATACAAGGTGGCGGAGTCTGCATGAGAAACTTCCAGCTTGTTTTCGCTTTGCGAAAGGCTTCCTCCGCTGGTTTTTGCTTTTACCTGAGCTTCAAACTTTACGGCACCTGCAATACCTTCGTGGTCGCTGCCCGTACCCTCTAAATGCAGGATATTTTCGGCATCTACAAAAGAAGTTGCACGTTCCTGTCTGCTCAGCGAAGCCGAAAAATTTAGGGCTCCGGCTTTGCTTGCTGAAAGTTGAATCACAATTACCTGATCGGGAAACGAGGAAAATACTTCCATTTTATAATCCGTGCCGTCGCGGGACCAGGTAGTGGTTGCTACCGCAGTTTCCAGATCAAGGGTTCTGGAATATTCTGTAACCGCACCGGTATTTTTGAAATCAAGATGCAGTTTGCCGAAAGTCTGATAAGGCATTCCGCTTTTACCGCTAAAGAATTTTTGGTTGACCAAATCCTGAGCTTCAGCGTATTTACCGTCAAAAATAAGCTGACGTACCTGAGGCAATGCTTCTTTAGCCTGTGGATTATCGTTGCGATAAGGCTGACCCGCCCAAAGGGTATTTTCATTTAATTGAATGGTCTCGTGATCAGGATCGCCATAGATCATAGCTCCCAAACGACCATTACCCACCGGAAGCGCCTCTACCCAAAGCTTCGCTGGCTCATCGTAGCGCAAACTCATATCGGGTTGTTGGGCATACGCCGAAATACCCAAAAGAATTAGTATGAATGTAATTTTTATGCTCATCGTTTTTGACTTCATTTAGTTTTCTGAAAACATCCAGTAATCAAAAAACAGAATTTTAGTTGCCGCTTTTCCTTTGAATACGAAATAGAGATCGTGCACGCCGGTCACCTTTTCAATCTCTTGGGAAACCAAAGCCCAGCGGTCGTCTCCTCCCGTCATTGGAATTTTAAAAGAGGTTACAAGTGGCCCGTCTTTGCTATCCAGGTGCACTTCCATACTCACATCGCTGTTGTGAGTAGTTCCCACTCGAGCTGTAAAACGAGTGGCCCCCTCTTTTCTAAAATCAACATCGCGCAATTTACTGTACGCGTCATTTTTCATAGCCGTCACAAAAACACCTACAGTTTTATTTTCGTAGGCCTTAAGTCCTTCGGACCAGGCTATGGTCTCGGCTTCGTTTTTTACAAACGGATTCAAGGTCTGTAAACTTTTGGTAATTCCTTCGGTCATCTGAAGCTCCGGAATGTTTCCGTCTTTATCAAATTTCAGCTCTTCAACAGCCACCGAGCGTGTAAAACCACTTCCGCCGGGAAGTGCCGCATTGTGATAAAACAGATATGTTTTCCCTTTGTAATCTATCACTCCCGGATGATTTGTAAATGCCCCTCCCTGTCTGGGCATCACTTTGCCCTGATAGGTATACGGTCCCGTGATATTTTTGCTGGTGGAATAGCCCAAGTGTTCGGGTAATGGGCCTGCGGCGAAAATAAGGTAGTACAATCCGTTGCGTTTATACACCCACGGACCTTCTTCATAGGTTGTGGGACGTCTTTCATTGGGTTCCCCTTCCCGTTTACCAAAAGCTTCTATCGTATTGGGAATTTGATTGATTTCCCCTTCCGTAGTAATCATGTCTTCGTTTAGCTTAACGTAATAGCACACCGGATTTCCCCAAAACAAATACGCCTGCCCGTCATCATCTATAAAAACCGCAGGGTCAATATCTGCCTGACTTTCCTGAATAAGGGGCTTCCCTAGCGGATCTACAAACGGGCCATATGGACTATCGGCTACGGCAACCCCGATCCCGTTTTTACCATTTCGGTCTGTGATGGGCACATACATGTAGAATTTACCGTCACGCTCTGTAGTGACCGGAGCCCAGGCATTGCGCTGCGCCCAGTCAAAATCTTTATAACTCAACACCGTACCATGATCGGTCCAGTTAACCATATCTTCAGTGGTGTAGAGGCGCCAGTCATCCATCGTAAACCAGGTAGAATCATCCTCATCGTGCGAGGTGTAGAGATAAACTTTTCCGTTATACACCATCGGCGCAGGATCTGCGGTATAATTGGTTTGTATGATTGGGTTTTGGGCGAATGTCATACCAATCGCCATCAGATTAAAGAGTATGTAAAATGTACTTTTCTTCATGTTCTATTCATTTACAAGTGTAAATCCGCCTCCGGATTGTACGGTTAATGCCAACTTTCCATTTTTTGGAATCTTTATCGTTTTGGTGAAGGTTTCCGAATTTTTGTCATCATTGATGAGCGTGACGGTTTTGCCTGCTAAAAAAGGAAGGTTTAAATTCAGTTTTTTAGGTTGAGCTTCAGCATTGATGCCTGCAACATACCAGGTATCTGCCTGACGTCTTGCCAGTACTGAAAACTTGCCGGGATAGCCATCTATAAATCGGGTTTCATCCCAGGTGGTTGGTAGTTTTTTTAGGAAATCCAATTCAAACTGGGGCGCATCATCCAGATTGTTTGGGGTAAGCGCGAGGAACTGCAACGGATTTTGGAACAAAACCCCGGTAGCCAATTGAAACGCATCAGTCGTCAGGCGTTTTTGTCCCGACTTGTTTCCTCTGTTCAAATAATCATTAAGTACTACTCCACCAAACTCCATACTCCCAACCGCATTTCTGATAAACGGGTGCATTGAAGCGTTATAGGCTTCTTTTTTACGCACATCCTCCACAAAAACCAGCATTTCTGAAGCTACCACAGCCTCGCTACCCACAAAATTGGGGTACATACGCTCCCACCCGCGCGGTAAGGTGGTTCCGTGAAATACGATCATCAATCCGTAATCATTCGCATCTGAGAGAATATCTTCATATAGGCGCATGGTTTCCTGCTTATCTCCTCCAAAAAAGTCCACCTTAAGCCCTTTAACTCCGGCTTCTTTAAGCCATTGCATTTCTTGTTTACGCTCAATCGAGGTATTCATTTTATTAAGCGGAGTCTGAAAAGCATCGTTGATAATTCCGTTTGAGTTGTACCAAAGAAAAACACCTACATCTTTAGAAGCCGCGTAATCAATGAGCTCTTTCATTTTCTCATAACCTATACGCTCGTCCCACCAGGCATCAATAAGGATGTATTTAAAATCCATCGCTGCTGCCAGGTCGATATATGCTTTCTGGTCTTCATAATTCATACTGGCATCCTGCCAGATGATCCAGCTCCAACTGCCTTTACCATATTCATAATCCTGTGAAGGCTCGTAAAGCGGTTCAACCACATCCCATGGAATGGTCGTTTCTACTATAGGCTTTAAGCTTTTGCCAAGCGTGATGGTACGCCACGGAGTAACACCAGGAAGTCCCAGTTGCCCGCCACTACTCCCAAAGCCATTATTTTCCTTTTCACTAGGATATTCTACGTGAAAAGTCCCATTGTTATAGGCACTTAGATGCGAAGCCGCATACAGACTACGCACACCGGTTTCAGAGAGCAGTACCCAGAATTCATTTTTTACTTTAAACAATCCCGGGAACACATAACCTCCGGGAGCTTTTTGTTCGGCTATGGGTTGATCTGCCTGGTAGGCCGACTCATAACTGGGTGCGGTACGTGCAAAACCGGTCATAGGCCGCATATCGATAGATAGAAAAGTCGTGGTTTCATCCGGGAAACTAAAACCGGTATGCTCCTGCTCTACCACAATAGCGCGGGTATCTCCCCATTTATCAATCTCATACCGGAATGCGATATCGTTATCGCTTACCTGAAACAAAACAGAAAACACCCGTTCTTTAGAATCCTTTAAAGTGTAGCGAAGTGTGTTGGCTTTATAAGTAACTTGAGACTGCTTTATTTTGTCTTGAGTGTAGGTTTTAGAAACTCTATCTTTTTTAGCTTCCACAAAAACCAAATTTTCTACAAAGTCGCCTTCATTGGTAACAAAGCCTAAAGGCGCTTTCTCAATCACAATAATTTCTTCATAACTCACCGAATAAACCGGCTTACCATCTATCATTTCTACATTAAGTTGAAGTTTAGTATTAGGCCCGGTGATTTGCTCTTTTTGAGAAAAAAGGCTCATACTAATGCATAGAAAAAAGATGGAGAGTGTGTTTTTCATGAATTTTGAACTTGGTTTATAAAACTTAGACCGTAAATTTATCAAATGGTTTAAAAGACTATAAGTCTAAAATGCGTAAATTACGAAAAGTGTTGCGATTACATTTATATACCCGTTTTTAAAGTTTTAAACCTGATAATTTTTAAAAGATTACCATTTGATAGCAACCTTAAATCAATATGGTTAATGATTAAACTATGAACAAGGGCTTTTGTTGATAATATGACAATCCTATGATCGTTTAAAATGAAATAGACCATTACAATTTGATATATTTAATAATCACATTAAGTATTAAATACTCTTACAGACTTAACATCAAAACTTAAAACCGGTTTTTAGAAGCCTATTTAATTCATCCCGAACTGCAAAAGTTCATTCATTTTATGAAACTTAAATACCTCATACTCGTTCTCTCTTTGCTTCAGGCAACAGGTTTTAAAGGCTTGTTTTCTCAAGACTTAAAAGAGAAACTTCAGTTTACTGAAGTTAAAAATCTGCCGGTGCAGCGGGCGGTCACCGCTTTTGCTCAGGACCCCAATGGCTTCATTTGGTTTTCAACCTATGGTGCTGGACTTTATAAATACGACGGGAGCACATTTACAACCTATAAAGAAAGTTGGAAAGATGAACAGTCGCTGAGTAGCTCTATGGTTCACGCGATTTACACAGATAAGGACGGTGATATATGGCTGGGTACCGAAAAGGGGTTAAACCGATATCGGCCTGAAACGGATGATTTTGAAAATACTAGCCTAATCCACACAGCTAATGAAAAACCCTTTGCCATTCATTGTATAGGCAGTATTGATGATAAAACATTGATTGTTGGCTCTCATAATAATGGGGTTTATAAGGTAAATAAGTCTACCGGTGAAATCACAAGAATTCCTTTTGAAACTCCAATCAAAAATGACTGGCTTCGCTTTAACAGTATAGAGGTCCTGCACTCAAAAATTTATTTGGGTACCTCTTTCGGGCTTTTTGAGTATAACGAACAGACCGGGCAAATTGATCGTTGTGAATTACTTTTAAATGGTGCACGATCACGTATTCCCTATCATATAAGTAAGTTGTGTACAGACACTTCGGGCAACCTTTGGATAGGAACCTACAGTCATGGCTTGTTCAGGCTTGATTTGGACGAAAAAATTTATAACTACAGGGAACTACCCATTTCTACCAAGCGTATTCTTTCCATCGCCGAAATAGACTACGGCAAAATGCTCGTAGGAACTGAAAATGACGGCCTTTTTATACTGAATCAGGAAGGACGGCTCTTAGACAATTATACGAATAGTAAGTTTGGTGAAAACCTGATTCAGTCTAATTCGATCTGGAGCCTTTTTACAGACAAGGATGATCGTATCTGGATAGGCTATTACAGTGATGGTATCAGCTTTTACGATCCCGACTATGACAAGTTTAAAGATATTGAAAGTATTCCCTTTAAAAATGAAAGTTTACAGGACGGTTCAGTTACAGGAATTTTGGAAGATGAAGAATCCCGCCTCTGGATTGGTATGGATGGCGGTGGTATTGACGTATACAATAAAAAAACAGGTGATTTTACACACCTCATAGACCCTAATAACCCAATTGCAACCGGTTTGACAAGTGGTGACATTCAGGCACTTTTTTTTGACAGTAAAAACAATCTTTGGGCCAGTTCATGGAATGCCGGTATATTTTTTCTTAAAAAAGGCTCTAAACGATTCATCAATTATACCGGGGAAAGTGGGTTGGCTTCACGAAGCACCATTTGCTTTGCTGAAGATTCTGATGGCACCATATACATTGGTACTTTCAATGCAGGATTAATGACTTTTAATCCTGTCAGTAAAACTTTCGAACGCCTTGACAGCGAACCCTTCAGTAGCGCAGGAATGGCCAATTGCGATGTGCGTAAGGTTGTTATTGACAAAAACGGCCTGCTTTGGGTAGGTACCACTAAAGGCTTGTTTACGGTGAAAAAGACCTCTTCCGGATATGAAGTAAAGGCTCAGAATACTAAAATGTACGCCGCTCGGCAAAGCGATGATTTGCAGTACTACATCCTTTCCCTCTTTTTAGACGCTGAAGAAAATGTCTGGATAGGTACAGATGGTGGAGGTTTATGCAAATACGATAAGAAAACAGATTCCTACATCTGGTTTCAGGAAGTTATCAATAAACAAACCATAGCATCAATCATAAGCGATTCTCAAAACAGGCTTTGGCTGGCCGGTAATAACGGTATTACCAGCTTTGATCTCAAGACTGAAGAGGTCCTGAACTATACAGCCAATGACGGCCTTTTGGCTAATGATTTTCACAACAATTCGGTTTTAAAAGACCGCCAGGGCAGATTGTATTTTGGAAGCTATAAAGGCATCAACTATTTTGACCCGACAAGTCTCAATACCTATATGCAGCAGCCGGAACTATATTTTGCGGAACTGCGCTTATTTAATGAAAAAGTGACCCCTAAAACCGAAAATTCGCCGCTTGATGAAGTTTTATTTTCTACTGAAGAAATCACCTTAAAATCACATCAATCTGTTTTTACCATTGAATATGCCGCAATCGATTTTACGAGGCCTTCAGATAACAGCTACGCCTATATTTTAGAAGGCTTTGACAACTCGTGGAATTACGTTGGAAATACCAAAAGTGCTACGTATACCAACATTCCCCCGGGTAACTATACCTTTAAAGTCAAGGCGGCAAATAATGATGGTGTTTGGACAGAAAAACCCATTGCTCTAAGCATTACTCTATTACACCCCTGGTATGCCCAAACCTGGGCAATACTGCTTTACATCTTACTAAGTCTTATTTTAATTTACATTGCCTATCAATTCACACAGAGCCGAATTGCTGAAAAGCGACTCATTCAATACGAGCGCGATAAGCGTCGTCAGGAAGAAGAACTGAATAACAGAAAGCTTCAGTTTTTTACCAATATTTCGCACGAGTTTCGCACTCCGTTAACGCTTATCAAGAACCCTATTGAAGACATCATCAGCAATAAGGAATACACCTTTCCAAAATCAATTGCCGAAAAGCATAAAAGTATTTTCAGAAATACTGAACGCTTAATCAGACTTATCAATGAACTGATGGACTTTAGAAAACTTCAGTTTAAAAAAACCACTTTAAAAGTCGAAAAAATAGCGATCACGCATTTCTGTGAACAAATCGCAGCTCATTTTAAGGAGGAGGCTAACCAGCGTAATATTGCCCTCGAAGTCGCTTCTGAGGAAGAAGATTTGCACGTGTACGCAGACCCCGGAATGCTTGAAAAAATAATATTCAACCTCTTATCAAATGCTTTCAAAGCAACTCCTGACAATGGTTTGGTCTCTGTTGCACTTAAACGAACAGGTAACCTTATCATTTTGCCTGAAATTTCTTCTGAAACTCCGGTTGAAGCTCTTGAAATACAGGTTGAAGATACCGGTTTTGGTATTCCAAAGGAAGAAATCGAAAAAGTGTTTGACCCGTTCTATCAGGTTGAAGGTATGAACAAACAATATTACGGCGGTACCGGAATTGGCCTGGAGGTAGTGCGTAGTTTTCTGATTATGAATAAAGGGAAAATTGAGGTAAGCAGTAAGGTTAACAAAGGGACTACTTTTAAAATCTATCTCGGGCTGGGTAAAGCTCATTTTTCTCCTCACGAACTCTCAACAAGTGTAGATTTAATTCCTGAAGAAGAACCGGTTAATCAAATGCCGAAAGAAATTTCTATCTCCCACAACAATCTTCCCCAGATAAAGCCTGCAGATAAAAACAATACACTGCTCATCATAGAAGATAATTTTGAACTTAGAAAATACCTGAAAGAACAGCTTAAAGACTCCTACAAAATTGTTGAAGCCATCAATGGTGAAGAAGGGCTTAATCTGGCCTCCAAGATCATTCCTGATGTTATCATTACCGATGTGCTTATGCCGCAAATGGATGGTGTTACCTTTTGCAGAAAGCTCAAAACTGATTTAAAAACCAGTCATATACCCGTCCTGATGCTTACTGCAAAGGCACAAACCGATGACTGGCTGGCAGGTCTTGACGCCGGTGCAGATGCCTACATCAACAAACCTTTTAATATTAAGATAGTGCGATCGCAACTGAAACAACTCATTGCCAACAGGCAAAAGCTGTTTACTAAATATTTTCAGGAGTTGAGTACGGCAGATTTAAAGCTAAACAGCAGCTCTCTGGACAAAAAGTTTATCGCGAAAGTCATCAATTACATCTACCAAAACATCAGCGATCCTAAGCTTAATGTAGAGAATCTGGCTGAAGAACTATCGCTGAGCCGAAGCCAGTTGTATCGTAAGATCAAAGCCCTTACAGGCCAGACTGCCAATGAATTTATACGTAAGATACGTCTTGAAAAAGCCAAGGAACTCCTGGAAAATGGCGAAGAATCGGTAAGTGAGGTGGGTTACAAGGTAGGTTTCTCAACCCCTTCCTATTTTACGCGATGCTTTAAATCTGAATTTGGAAAACTGCCGACAGAGGTAAAATAGTTTTAGTCTGATAAACCTTTTCTAAAACCATAATACGCCGGTTTTGGCTCTAATTTAGAATTGTAAATCGTGGGCCAGTCCTTTAAACTAAAAAACGGATTAATCCAGGTATCACGGTCTGTAAAATCCCAAAAGGTGATTCCAAATTGTTGTTCAGCAGGTACTTCTTCCCGGTATATTTTTGCCACAGTTTCGTATTTCTGTCCCTGTTCCTCCAACATTTCAGGAGTGACTCTGCTGTACAACTGCTCCCCTCCTCCACGGGTATCGTCATGCTTATTGAAAATGATATCAAGTTCTGAAAAATGAATTTTCAGACCCGTCGCGGCCATTTTGCGCACACTCTCGCGTATCAAACTATCTGGGATATCCATCCGTAAATGCATCTGCACACCAAGGCCTGTGATAGGTACATTATCTGCTTTGAGCTCTTCTATCATTTTAAGAACCCCATTTAATTTCGCTGTATCACGCTCCAGATTAAAGTCGTTGTAAAACAGGTCTGCATCAGGATCTGCATCATGCGCATATCTGAAAGCATTCGCTATATACTTCTTTCCTAATTTGTTATACCAAAGGGTTTCTCTGTATTCCCCTCCCTGAGTATCAAAACCTTCATTAACCACATCCCAGGCAGCTACTTTTCCTTTGTATCGACCTACATAATCCTCAATGTATGTTTTCAGAAAGTTCCCCAGCCATAAGCTATCTTCTGCACCTTTCTGAAAAACCCAACGTGGGGTTCCTGAGTGCCAAACCAATGTATGACCAAAAAGTCGTAAGTCGTTCTTTTGGCTAAAATCAACCAGACTATCTGCCTTATCCCAATTGTACACACTATCCCGAGGAGCAATGGCATACATTTTCATATCTGAGGTCGCTGTGATACTGTTGAAGTTTTTAAGAATTATATCCCTCAAAGCACTATCCTGCATTACCTGCCTGATCTCTACAGCCCCGCCAACAGGAAATGAACTGACGTCTTTAAGCCCTTTCTCATCAGCTGGTTCTGAAACACAAGCGGTAAAAAGGGTTAAACATAAAAAAAGTAAGGTGGAATACGTCTGAGCTGCTTTCTGCATAGCTTAAGTGTTGTCGTTATTAATTTGTCTGTCCTATGTGGTAGTTATAAAAATCCCAGACCTGATGCGCCACATCTCGGCCAAGTTCGAGTCCTGCAATATTATCTGCCTGAATATGGTAGCCGCCCATAACCCGCGAGATTCCGGCCATTTCTGCCGCCTGAGTAAAAGTGGGGAAATCAAGTACAATGGGTTCTCCCAATGCCTGAGGCTCGGTTAGAGCGCCCGGCACCAATTCTACCTGTACGTCGAGATAGTCACTTCCTGTCCATAACTTTAATAGTTCGGCACAAGCACCACTTATGGTACTGTGACCCGAGGTATAACTGGGAAACGGAGGGCAAAGAAAAGCTGCCGGTGAGTACGGACGCCAGTCTTCACCTTTGATGGTTCCAGTGCCAAGTCCGGGGCCTTTCCAACCCTTAATCTCTTTATCTTTAAAATAATGATGCACTAAAGCAAAAGGTCTGGCTGAATCGTAAAACATCTTAGAATCCCAAGAAGCTATAAATGCATCCATTGCCGTTACCTGATTTGCAAAAAACATTTTTACATCTTCATCAAGCGTGTGATTATCGCGCTTAGAAACCTGCTGAGCAAACTTAAGCCAGTGCCCTGCCTGCTGTACAGACTGTGGACCATCCCGCATAAATTCCACAAGTGCCCGTTCTTCATCTGTAAGGTTAGCCTGTAATTCAACCACCTCTTCCACTTCTTTTTGAAGTTGTTCGGAACCCACTTTTGGCGGTGGTCCCGGTCTAAACTGATCTGCTGATTTGAGTGCGATAGGTTCAACCAGCTGCCAATAAGGTGTCAAACACGAAGGCGCAAATTTTTCACCACTATCCCGTGTAAAATATTTGGGCTGCCAGCGGTCGTAGTCGTTTAGCTGGTCTACGGTATTCACCGGTTGATAATTGGTATAATCCTGATAGGGCTTTGAAAAGCCTTCTACTTCCCCATATTGATTAGCCCCGTCATTATACCGGGCTTTAATGGTTGCCTGTGCCGCCAGATTACCTATTCCCGCAGGTGTGGTAGGATCTAGAGAGTCGTCGTTGGGATCATACCCCAAATGAAGCATAAATTTCTTAAACTGAAGGCTGTCATAGGGATAGTATTCCCGCAACGTGTGATAGGCAGCATAACTAATCGCTTTCTCTTTATTTGCAGTCGTTTGCTGAGCAGCAGGAAATTTATCATAAGCTTTCATATAAACCGGAATTGCGGCATCATCAAAAGCCGACCACGCGTCAAAAACCGCTACAAAAACCAATGCAAGAAATCTCGAAGTAACCGTAGGTCTTGGAGCAATACGATCGGTATCGTTTGCTGTACCTAAAATGGCCATTTCAGACCATTGGTAGGCTACGTTTTGACCCTTTAAGGCTTCGAGACGATCTTCTACTTTCATCACAGGCACGTACTCCTGTGCATAATAAGGAACGGTGTAAATAAGGAATAGGAAAATCAGAAATCCCTTTTTGCAATCGAAAATATTCATAATAAAATCTTAAAAAATAGCATATAAAGAAACAAATTATTTAGTGTGAATCAAACACATTTCCATTTTTTGAGACATTAATTCAGCTTTAAAGCCTGCAAATAATCTGAGTTTTTTGCAGCTAAAATATACGTCTCATCTCCCAGTTGATATCTTTTTAAGTTCTTTACATCTCCCGGTATAAAAATGCCGCTTTCTGCAGGACGTAGCGCTGTAAAATTACCTTTACCATCTCCTGCAAGAAAAACTCCCCGTGACGCATCATTACGTGGCGTTTCAATCTCAGACTGGTATAAGTTTCCGGCTAATACAGCGTCCAGATTTCCGTCTTTATTAAAGTCTTCGACAAGGATACTGGTCACACTCGATAACTGTGCGGCTCTGGGTAATTGATGTACAACCATTTTGCCATTCTTATTTTCCAAATAAATACTGGCAAAGGATTTTACCTGATAATGCAGCGAACTGTTCAATACTTTTTCGGAATAAACCTCATCAAGTGTCGCTTCAGAAAAACTGGCATAATCTTTAAATTTCTGTTTGATACCCGGAATTTGCTGAGATGAGCACTGCCTGCCACGTAGTGGATATTGTTTTCCGTCGTTATAATAGCCCAATACGATGTCTTCATTTTCATTGTTGTCAAAATCACCTGCGTAGATATCAAAAGGTTCTTCTTTTGAAGCCTTGTACTTATAATTCAAGCCATTATTACCCAGAATGTAGTCTGTATCTCCATCCCCATCAAAATCGCCGGAAGCTATACTCCACCACCAACCGGTAGTGTCCTCAGCAAGCAAATCATTTGTGACCTCGACGAAACCGTTTGTGGTATTTTCAAAAAAGCGAATAGGCATCCACTCCCCTACAATCACAATATCGGCTCTGCCATCCTGATTAAAATCTGAAACCGAAGCAGCGGTTGCCATACCTAAATCTGTAAATGCTTCCGGTTGCATTTCACTATCTATCTCAAATCTGGGTTTTCCGGTGGTACCCGTATTTTTTAAAAGAAATGACGACGCAGGTTCCGGATATTTACCGGGAATCTGTCTTCCCAAAACCAAAAGATCCTGCTTTCCATCCCCATCAAAATCTTCTGCATACACTTTAGAACCACTTGACTGTAGTTTGGGCAAGGCATTAGCTACCGCTTTAAAATTTCCCTTTTGATCATTGAGATAAAGTCTGTCGTTTAACAGTTGTGGTTTTTTCGCAAATTCGTAGCCACCGCTTACCACATAAAGATCCTGAAACCCATCACCATCTGCATCAAAAAATACGGCGTCCACATCCTCATACCCCTTATCGCTTTGGAACACATTTAGATCAACCCGATTAATTCCATTTGTGGTTTGCATGAAAAGCGCGGCTTCCTCATCTTTAGCACCACCTACATAATAATCTTCGAGTCCGTCATTATTGACATCTCCTACTGCTAATGCTGGGCCAAATTCTGACATTTTGTGCGGGAGCAATACCTGATCTTTAAAATCATCGTAGGTGTTCTCTACGTGTTTAAATTGTGGAAATACCGTGGAATCAGCTTGTGTAAAAAGTCTTTCTTCCTGAGGCGGATTGATCGTGTTCTCAGGCATTGCTGCATTATTTTCCTCAAAAATCAATTCCTGGTTGACTTTTGTATTTGTTAGTTTCTGCTCTTTTCCATTAGTCCATACTACACGAATTTCATCAATGCTTTCCGCATTATTGAGTCCGAAATACAATACCGGAGCAACAGAAGATTGAAAACCTCTTGTTAACGTGAGCTCTTGCATCTGGATCGTATCACCTGCAGTGACATACACCCTATTGCCTACGCCCATCGTATTTGCACTGTTTCCTTTAAATTTTACCCTTAAAAAATTAGACCGTTCTGATGCCTTATTTTCAAATATGGAAGCCGGGTCGTCAATATTATTGGTCACCAATTCCAAATCCCCATCATTATCTAAATCTGCGTAAATGCCTCCATTTGAAAAGCCTTTAAAACTAATATTCCAGGTGTCGTTAGCCTTTTCAAAAGCATAATCGCCTTTATTCTGAAACATGAAATTATCCAGTTTCTCCTCCGGAATATTTTGGCTCCAGAACAACAGACTATCCTGAGCAATCCCTCCTTTTTCTTCAATGCGGTTGAAATAATCGTTATCATTGATCTCGCGACGGGTACCATTTGAAATAAATAAATCTTTGAGTCCGTCATTGTCAAAATCGGCAAATAAGGGTCCCCAACTCCAGTCTGTAGAAGAAGTACCGGTTATGCGTGAAATATTAGAAAAATCGGGTATACCTTCGGTATTAAAAACCCCATTATTCAGTTGCATACAATTGTGCATATATTGATAATGAAATCCCGCATCGACCACACTCCAAAACAAATCGGCATTCATACTGGCCATATTTGCCTTTTTGCGGCGATTGATCTTGGCGTCCATATCTGCCTGAAAGAAATCGAGCAAGCCGTCGTTATTAAAGTCGGCAATATCAACACCCATGCCGTAAAAAGCTGTTTGAGCGGTTGCCTCTTTAATCACTTCCTTAAAGCTTCCGTCCCCATTGTTGATATACATAAGATCGGGCGAGTTAAAGTCGCTGGAAACATAAATATCGGGCCAGCCATCGTTATTTAAATCCCCAATAGTTGCGCTTAGCGAAAGATTATAGGATCGTAAACCGGCCTGATCAGTTACATCAACAAAACCGTCACCGGTGTTTTCATAGAGGTGATCTGTCTGAAGATCTGTAGGATCCCGCATATACTGCTTGTAAACCCAGGTAGGTGAACTGAATTTGGTAGGCGGATAATTAGCCTGATACATATCTAAATCCCCATCCTTGTCGTAGTCAAAAAAAGTAGCCTGAATGCTATGCCCGGCATCAGCAAGACCGTATTCTGAAGCTTTTTCGGTAAACGTATTGTTTCCATTATTTATAAACAGCTGATTGGTATGAGGCTCAAACTTGCCGCTTACCGAGCAATAGATGTCCAGATAACCGTCGCCATTAATATCTGCCATTGTAACTCCTGTGTACCAGCGCTCATCCCCTCCTACGCCTGCAGGCATGGTAATGTCTTCAAATTGCAAATTGCCTTTATTAAGATACAGTTTATTCTGAACCTGATTTCCGGTAAAATACAGATCTATAAGCCCGTCATTATTGATGTCACCAGCCGCAACACCACCTCCCATATAAATATAGTTGTAGGTGAAATAGTTGAGTGAATCGTTTTCAGTCAAAGCATTGGTAAAAGAAACTCCTGTAGCTTCTGCATTAAGGCTTTCAAAAATTTTGAAATCATTTTCAGGCTCTGCTGTTTGTTTCTCTTCAGTCTCTGCACAAGAGGTCAGAAAATGCACAACAAGGCCTATGGCTAAAATCTTTGAATAAATCGGTATCCTAAAAGTCATACGTTTAAGGGTTCAGGAAAATTAAAAGTTTTATAAACAAGGAAGCAACACTATAAAAATAGTGTTGCTTCGATTGAAAACCAATTCAAATTAATAACCAGGATTCTGATCCTCCTGACTAATTGCGTCATTGGCACTAATCTCCCGATCTGGAATTGGCCAAACTTCGTGTTTACCTTGCTGGAAACCAGTGCCGGCAAGTTCTGTACTTGCGATACCCCATCTAATGATGTCATCAAAACGAACCTGCTCTCCGGCTAGTTCTACTTTACGCTCGTGTACAATCGCATCAAAAACCTGTTGTTTAGAAAGTTCATCTGCTATATCATCTAATCCTGCACGGTCTCTCACTCTATTAATGAGCGTAATCGCTTCAGCAGTTCTGCTAGTTTCATTTGCTGCTTCTGCTTTCATTAAAAGCACATCTGCATAACGTATTACTTTAAAATTGATACCTGACTCCTGTTCTTCTGCAGTACGACGGTAGTAGTTTTGATATTTTCTCCACCCTGCAGGACGTACACCCGCTGTTGTTGATAAATCACTTTCTACAATTATCCCTTCTCCATTATTATATGTATCTCCTTCGAAATAAAAGTTTTCGGCTGAGCGAATATCCCCTTCTTCGTATTCATCTAATAAATCCTGTGATGGGTATACATTAAACCAATCTAAAACCCCATAATCCTGACCTCTAAAGGTAGACTCATTAAAACCCTGTGCACTAACATTTGAATCCCATTTATTTGCTGTACCGATGGCACGATCAAATTCAATTTCAAAAAGCGATTCAATTCCGTGTTCTGTTTCTTCCTTGAAGTTATCGAAGTAATTATCTTCTAAATCGTATCCGGTGATATCATCAAAAGCATCGTAGGCCGGTCCATATTGCTTTTGAAACAAAAGTGCCTTACCGAGGTAGGCTAATGCTGCACCTTTAGTTGCACGCCCGTTTAACTCCTCGCCTCTTTCAAGTAAATTATCTGCTGCAAAACGAAAATCTTCAATAATCTGTGCAAAAACTTCATCTCGGGTAGCACGAGGCTGACCTTCAGGACCTTCAGGAAGTCCACTAAATAAGGGTACACCTCCAAAACGAGTGGCTAATAAAAAGTAGTAATGACCTCTTAAAAAACGCGCCTCTGCGATATACTTATTCTTCAATCTGGTAGACAAAATCGACTCCGGAATTTCATTAATACGATCAATATTAGAAATTACAAAGTTCGCTTTGTTCACCCCTTTGAAACAGCTGTCCCAAAAATCAGCGATTTCTGTGTTACTCGAGTCAAACGTAAACCTGCTATAGGTTAATTTGTTTGCTTCCTGCTGCGGGTTAGGACTGTTATCCTGCCCCATGTTATCATACATGTAGAATAAAAGTCGACTGTAAAGCGCATTGGTTTGATTTTGGGCATACGATGCATTTACCGCAGATCTTACCTGTTCTTCGTTTGTAAAAAATGTTTCAGGACTCAAAGCATTTGGATTAGTCAGTTCCAAATTGCTTTCGTCGCAAGACTGTGTCACCACAAAAACAAGGGCAAACAGTGCAAAAATTTTATAGTTTTTCATAATTCTTTTTTTTTAAAATGATACATCAAAACCTAATAATACAGAAACCGGCTGTGGATAGTCACCACGATCAAAGCCAACTTCACCAGCTCTACTTACCACTTCAGGATCTAACCCTGAGTAATTGGTCAAAGTGATTAAGTTTTGTCCGCTCATATATACTCTTAAACGCTTAATAAAATCGATCACGCCGTCATCAAATGTGTAACCTACGCTTAAATTTTTAAGACGCATATACGAACCGTCTTCTACAAAACGGTCTGAAGCGACAACGTTTTGCGGAGCTCCATCGTAACGCGGTATAGAATTAGATGGATTAGTAGGAGTCCAACGATCTAAAACCTCAACCCCGGCATTAAACAAACGAGTCATACCTTGCAAATCGTAGATGTTTGTGTTGTAAATATCATTACCTGCAACACCATTGATAAATAAGTTGAAGTCAACGTTTTTATAACGGGCATCAAAATTTAAACCGTAAGTTAAATCTGGATAAGGGTTACCTATGATCTGTCTGTCGGCAGAGTTGATGGTACCATCATTATTAGTGTCTACATAACGTATATCACCTGGCTGTACTACATCCTGCTCTGGATTTGCTGTGAAAACAGCATCTACTTCAGCCTGGTTTTGATAAATACCGTCGGTAACTAGGCCGTAGAAGTGAAATAAAGGTTCTCCGGGCTCAGCTCGTATCACACGCTCACCTTCAAAACCATCAAAGAAAAACTGTTCTGTACTTCCACCAAGATCCAAAACCTCGTTTTTACTGGTTCCTAAATTTACATTTACAGACCAAGTAAAATCACCATCATAATCGTTATATCCTAAAGCTAATTCCACCCCTTTGGTCTGAACCGAAGCGGCATTAGAAGCAAGGGTAGAACTACTATATCCGAAAGAAAGAGGAAGCTGGATATCTACTAATAACTCATCACTTTTATTTCTATAATATTCTAATGATGCGGTAAGTTTATTGTTTAGTGCAGCAAAATCAAGACCCAGGTTCAACATACTGGTCTCCTCCCATTTTAAATCGGGATTTGCCAGACCATTAGGAGTCGTACCTATAGCCGCTAAACCACCTACAGGATAAACAAAGTCACTAAATAGTGTAGTTGAATATCTGTAATCAGCAATACGGTCACTACCGGTTATACCGTAACTACCTCTAAGCTTAAGCGTACTAATATCACTGCCACTCATAAAATCTTCTCGAGCTATATTCCAACCTAATGAAAATGCCGGGAAATTACCCCATCGGTAATTAGCACCAAATCGAGAAGAAGCATCTCTCCTGAACGAAGCTGATACGATGTATTTATCATCATAATCATAATTTAAACGGGCCAGATAGCTCAAACGGTTGTTCTCAAAAGTTGTACTTCCTGCAGATTGTTGCTCGCTACCTAATTCTTTAATTTCATTGGTAATGGTATTACGCGCCTCTGCACTAAAACTTTCTGTTTTACTGGTATACTGCTCAACCAAAGCTAAAGCTTCAAAGTTATGGACATCATTAAAAGTCTTTTTATAGGTCAAGCTGTTGTCAAAGGTAATAGCCTGTCCTCTTGTACTTCCACGTAATGCAAAAGCAAAGTTCTGAAAGTGAGTGGCTCCTAAATTATCATCATTAAAGGCTGGTGTAAATTGATTGGTTAATCCATCAAAAAAGTCCATACCTACCTGTGATCTTACGCTTAAACCGTCTAAAATCTCATATTCGGCATATACATTTCCAATTACCGAAACGTTTCGGGTTTCAAAATCACTTAGTGTTTGAACACGCACCGGGTTTTCAGCATCCTGACCATCTGCTGCACTATTAGGTCCTTGAAAACCACCTAAATTGTCTGGGTTATAAATATTTAGATAAGGAGCAGCCTTAATAGCATGTTCAATTAAAGAACGACCACCGCTTTCCAGAATGGGTTTAGTCTTACTAAATGCCACCGACATTGTTTCTCCTATTTTGAAATTACCGGTAGTATATTGGGATGTAGCTCTAAAAGAAAAACGTTCAAAACCAGAATTGATAACAGCGCCTTCCTGATCTTGATAATTGGCAGAAAAACGATACGTACCATTTTCATTTCCTCCGGAATAAGCAGCGTTATAATTCTGAATAAGACCCGATTGAAAAATTGCGTCCTGGAAGTTTGTATAATTATTTAAAAAATCTGCTGGTCTGTCAATAGTTGCGCCTATTTCATTAGCAAATTGTAAATATTGATCGGTATTTAGGGTATTATAACGCTTGTAGATGGTTTGAAATCCACTATGAGCGTTAAACGAAAGTGTACCACGCCCCTGTTTTCCACTCTTAGTAGTTACCAAAACAACACCATTAGAACCTAAAGATCCATAAAGAGCAGTAGTTGAAGCATCTTTTAATATAGATACTGATTCGATATCATTTGGACTGATTCCGGAAAGATTACCTACAATAACGCCATCAATCACATATAAGGGATCATTATTACCGAAAGTTCCCAGACCTCTAATACGCACATTGGGGGATGTACCCGGTGCACCTGCATTGGTCACCGTAACACCCGGAGCTCTACCCTGTAAAGCCGACTCAGCGTTGGTAACCGGTAATGCATCAATAGCATCAGAATCTACTGTAGAAATTGCACCGGTGACCTTGGTTCGGCTTTGTGAACCATAAGCAACGACCACGACATCTTCTAAAGCTTCAGCATTTTCCTGTAGCGTAATATCAAATGTAGTTTGTGAACCTACTGTTAGTTCCTGGTTCTCAAAACCAACATAAGTAATAAGAAGTTTATCTGTATTTGAAACTCCATCGATTGAGAACATCCCATCAAAATCTGTTGAAGCGCCTTTATTAGTACCCACTACAGCAACAGAAGCTCCGGGTAAGGGCATACCTGAAGGATCTTTTACGGTACCTGTAATGGTTTTAGTCTGCGCATATATATCTGCGCCCGTGAGCAGCAGAACAAACGCAAAAATTGCAAGTTTAATTTTGGTCATATTGGTGAATTTTGAGTTTAACTTTTTTAAAAATTAAAATTCTAAATGTTTAATACATCGATTGCGTAACGAGTTCGTAATACAATGTCACACAAAAGTATTTGGAGCCCCCTAATTGCAATAGAACAAATGATGCAACCTCTTTAAATTTTGTTGCATTTATACTCCTCATCGCCCAAGAAGTCAAGGTTTTTAGGTTTTATACTAAAAATTTGAGTTATTGTCTTGATTAAAAAGTATACTTTGGCTTTATAGGCTTAAGTCATTGAATTTTTATCAAATTCCCTATTTTTAAACTGATGAAAACTTATTATTATCACTACTTTTTTTTCATTTTGACCTTTATGTTTTTTACAGCCTGTAAAAAAGAGGTCACTACGCAAAAGGAATATGCTCATACCAATGCCTTAATTCATGAAAGCAGTCCGTACCTGCTAAAACATGCGCACAATCCGGTAGATTGGAAACCCTGGAGTGACACCCTGTTTGATTACGCTCAGCAACAGCAAAAACTCGTTTTACTAAGTATTGGTTACGCATCCTGCCACTGGTGTACGGTTATGGAAGAAGAAACCTTCTCAAATGATAGTGTTGCGGCTTTTATGAACACGAACTTCATCAATATTAAAGTAGACCGGGAGGAGCGCCCGGATGTGGACCATGTTTATATGACCGCCTTACAACTTATGCGCGGCTCAGGAGGGTGGCCCTTAAATATGATTTTACTTCCTGACGGCAATCCGGTATACGGTGGCACCTACCATACACGAAATGAATGGATGACTTCCATAAAAACAATAGATAGCCTTTACCGCGGAGACCCCAAACGAGCTAAAGAATATGCAAGCGAGGTTACCCGACGCATTCAGGAACTCAATTCGGGCAACGGTACTGAGTCTAAAGAAAAACTTACTCAGGAAACTTTGGCAAATGGCATAAACAATTGGCAAAAAGACTGGGACTATAAAAATGGAGGATTTGGCAACAGCCAAAAATTTATGCTTCCCGCAAGCCTTAATTATCTGCTAGATTATGGAAATCTCACTCAACAACAAGAGATTTTAGGATTTGTAGAACAGAGTTTAGACAAAATTGCGCTTGGTGGTGTTTACGACCACCTTGATGGTGGGTTTTACCGCTACAGTACTGATGCGGAATGGAGAGTTCCACATTTCGAAAAAATGCTTTACGATAACGCTCAGTTGATTAGTCTTTATGCCAAAGTCTATAAAGCATTAAAGAAACCCTTATACAAGCAACGGGTTACCGAAACAATACAATTTTTAAACACTTCTTTTAAAACCAAAGATGGTGAGTACATCTCAGCTCTCGATGCTGATTTGGATGGTGAGGAAGGTGCTTATTATTTATTTAGTGAAGATGAACTTCAAAAAGTATCGGAAGAACCAGAACTTTTCAGAAACTATTACAATTTAACACCTAAAAATCAGACCGATGAAGGGTTTTATAATTTATACCGCACCCAGACCGATTCGTTATTCGCAAAGCAAAATAATTTAGACCAGACGGAGTTAAATAAACTTAAGTCTTCCTGGGAGCGCGATTTGAAGATTATTAAGGAGAAACGCAAGTTCCCGCTAAAAGATGATAAAATCATTGTTTCTTGGAATGCGTTAATGATCGAAGCTCTGGCAGATGCCTATACGATAACAGCAGATGCTGACTATTTGCGCCAAGCTGAAGAGGCTTTTGAAGTAATAGCCACTAAAGCGTGGAAAAACGGAACGTTAATTCATTCCTATAAACCCGGAAGTAAACCAGTAGATGGTTTTTTGGATGATTATTCCTATCTGGGTTCTGCTGCTCTGAGGCTATATACAATTACCGGCAAAATTGATTACCTCAATAAAGCCAACGATTTAACCACGCAAACCCTTTCAAAGTTTAAAACTGAAAACGGTTCGTTCTATAAATACAATGGCAAAGACAATCTCATCGCTCCCATTATAATTACAAACGATGCAGTCATGCCATCGGCCAATGCGGTTCTGGCAAACAATCTTTTATTGCTCTCCAATATTTTATACGAGGACGAGCTTGCAGCCAAAGCTAATGCCATGTTAGACGCTATTCAGCCCGAGGTTGAAAGTGCTCCAGATGCTTATGCACACTGGCAATATGTTGCTTTAAAGCGCGTGTTCCCTTTTTATGACGTAGCCATAGCAGGACCTCAAGGCAAAGCTTTAAGCCTCAAACTCCAAGAATATTATATCCCTAATGCTTTGGTGATTTTTGAAGAGACAGAAACGCAGATTCCGGTATTTGAAAGCAGATACGTAAACGGCAAGACCTTAATCTATATTTGTGAGCAACGCAGTTGTAAATATCCGGTAAATACGGTTTCTGAGGCTTTGGACTTGATGAATTATCAGTTCTTTCCTTAGAATTTACACGCTAAACAAATAATAATCCATTCAAGAATCGGGATATTCAATTTGAGATCGTGAAATATCTTACTTGTGCAATCTAACTTATTATTAAATCAATCGATTGCGTATAAAAATTTAATAATTACCTTACACCTGAAAACGAATAAGTTAATTACATTTTTCGGGTATGATCCTTACACCTAGAGCTAAATTTCGACTATTTCTATTTTCAGTATTTGTAAGCTTCTTAGCATGTACAAATCCGCTTTCACCTACCTATGAATTTAAGGAGGGAATGATTTACATAGATGGGTTTGTAGGTACTACTGAAGGCTCATCATACGTCAACATTACAGAATCAGATGTCGCGCTCTACTACAGGAATATTTTTGTTAGTGGCGCCAAAGTCGCTTTTGTAAATGAAATTACAGGAGAGCGAGTCGCCTTATTTGAAGAGGATTTTAGGTATATCCCTGAAGAAATCAATTTTAAGGGAAACGTTGGTGAACGCTGGTATTTGGAAGCAAGTCTGCCCAATGGGACTACCTATTTATCTGAGGTTGAAACAATAAATCCTTCAGTTCCTATTAAAAGTATAAGTGCTGTATTTGATAATGAACTGGAATTTAGTGAAGATTATGATGATTATATTCCGGGTCACGAGGTTTTGATAAGCTTTGATGATCCGGGAAATCAGGATAATTACTATTATTGGCGCTATAAAACCTACGACCAGCCCAGCATTTGTCAGGTCTGTGTAGAAGGTAGGTTTAGAGACGGAATCTGCATCCCTGATGGGACTGTAGAGTATTATACCTATTGGTGTGAATCGGATTGCTGGCAAATAGATTATGGAGATAACATCAATATCTTTTCAGATAGCTTTTCTAATGGAACCACAACCACTTCCCTACCCGTAGCGCAGGTACCACTGACCCGAAAAACCAGGGTTCTCGTTGAAATTCAACAATTTTCTTTAACACCAAAAGCTTATGAGTATTATAGGACGATCAAGGATCTGGTAGATAATAACGGGGGATTTAATGCTCCTTTACCCGCTGCTCTTATAGGGAACATATATAATCCGGAAGACCCGGATGAATATGTTTTAGGAAGATTCACGGCCGCTTCGGCTTTTACCGAATCCATTATGATTGATCGTACCACAGTTGAAGCGTCTCCCATAGAAAACCAGAGGACTCCAAAACCAGAGCCTCCACCTACCGCAGGAGGCCCTCACTTCCTTTATGCCCCTTGTAATGAAAGCAGGCACAGAACATCAATACGACCTGAGGGATGGATAGATTAACAAAAGTGCTGAATAAACAGCGTTGCTTTTTGGTGGTGGCTTCTATCTTCTGGGCAAGTGCAACAAATGGTATTTTAGCACAAGAACATACGCTGTCTTTTCAAATACGGAATAGCCTTACCAATAAACCCATTGAGAATGTTCAGATTAGTTTAAATCCTTGTTCTTGCGGAGGTGTGACCGATAGTGATGGAGCATTTAACTTAACTCTGGAACAAGACACGTATACCGCAACTGTCTCCTACATCGGTTATAAAACCTTGAAAACGGAAATTTTTCTCAATGAGAATAAAACCATACGACTAAGACTAAGCGAAGAACAGCAGCAACTTTCGGAGGTTATACTCAACGCCAAACGCATTAGTGAACGATTAGAAACATCGCAGATGGGAGCGGTGAAATTGGCTCCTGCTGAACTTAAAAAAATGCCCGCAGTTCTGGGGGAGGTCGACGTTTTACGGAGTATGACCTTACTGCCCGGTGTCAACAATGCCGGTGAGGTAAGCAACGGACTTTCCGTGCGAGGTGGTTCCCTGGATCAAAATCTGGTATTATATGATTATGCACCTGTTTTCAATCCTACACACTTATTTGGCTTATTCTCTGTTTTTACTCCTGAAGCTCTTGGCTCAATAGATCTCTATCGTGCTAATATTCCTGCACGTTACGGTGGAAGAACAACTTCGGTTTTGGACGTCAAAGTTAGAAACCCCTATGTAGATAAGTTTAAGTTAAGCGGTGGTATCGGTTTGGTTTCCAGTAGGCTTTCTTTGGAGACACCCGTTATTAAGGATAAACTATTTCTATATGCCGGTACGAGAGCCGGATTTACCGATTTTTTATTGCCTATCTTTTCAAAACGCCTGAAAAATACCAAAGCCCGGTTTTATGATCATACCATCAAACTACTTTATCTCCCTACCGATAAAGACCAAATCTCCTTCACGAATTTTTACAGCACAGATTTTTACCAACTTGATCTAATTGCCAAAATTGAAAACATAAATGCCGAAAATAATCAATACGATTTTAAAACATTCAACAACACGCTTCAGTGGACGCATTCCTTTAATGATAATTCCAGCTTAAGAACCGTTTTTCTGCTAAGTAACTACACTCCAAAAACCTTATTTCCTGAAAAAGACAGAGATAATGTTATAGAATATGAATCACAAATCAATTTGGCCAGTATCTTTTCAGAATATGAAAAAAGAGTAACTAAAAGTCTGAACTATTATGCCGGTATTCAGGGCAATCGATACAAAATAAAACCTGGAAAGCTAGACCCCGGCACGTCTGAAGGTATTCTATCAATTTCTTTAGATGAGGAAACAAGTTATGAAGTTTCTGCATACACCAATTTTAATTGGAAGCCTATTGAACCTTTAACGCTTTCAGGAGGCTTACGATTTACCAATTTTACATTTGTTGGCCCCTACACTGCTGTCACATTTGATGAAAGTACCGGCGAAATCACCAGTACAAAAGAATTTGACATGGGAGAAAAGGTTAAAAGCTATAACGCTTTGGAACCGCGTTTGGGTCTGAATTTAAAATTGGGGGAAAATACGTCGTTTAAAGCCAGTTACGCACGATTAAATCAGTATTTACAGAACATCTACAACGCCACAACCCCGCTTCCTACCTCCAGATGGAAAACCTCGGATGCCAATATACCACCACAAACTAGTGACAGCTATAGCGTTGGCCTTTATCAGGATATTCTGGATAAGCGTGTAGAACTTGGTGTGGAAACCTATTACAGAAGTAGCGAAAATAATTTGACCTATAAGCCGGGAGCCGATTTTTTTTTAGAAGAATTTGTAGAGCGCGACCTGGTACAGGCAAAGGGTAAAGCTTATGGAGTCGAATTCAGTTTAAGAAAGCCCAAGGGTAAAATCAATGGTTGGGTCAATTATACGTGGTCAAAAAGCTTCCTCAAGACAGAAAGCGAAAAATTAGCAGATCGGGTCAATAATAACGAGTGGTATCCCTCAGATTTTGACAGACCTCAAGTTTTTAATAGCACTATTAATTTAGAGGGAAGCAAATACAATACGCTAAGCTTTAACTTCACAGCGCAGACCGGGCGCCCCTATACTACGGCCAACGGCTATTTTGATATAGAAGGCATTGATGTGCCCATTTTTTTAGAACGCAATAATGTCCGCTTAAAAACCTACCATCGCCTAGATCTTTCGTGGAAGGTTAACTATAGCAAAAAATTGAATCGAAGATGGGCCGGCGACTGGACCTTTACTATTTATAATGTCTATGCCAGAAAAAACCAGTATAATATTTACTATACCCAACGGAACGGGGATGCGAATGCCAATATTTTTCGCGGAAGCCCCTTAGGGTCCTACGAGCTTACAATTATGAACAGCCCCATATTCTCATTGACCTACAACTTTGCATTTGATTGATCTGTGTAGCTATTTTAGGACGGGCCACAAACTGGGCATCCCGTAGGCAACGCCTACTCAAAGCCCAGGATAGAGTATGAAGAGAGTATGAAAACGGGTTTTTAAAAAGAGGGAATTTAATAGTTTGTTAACAATAAGGTGGTCACTTTAATTAGCGGCCAATTTGAGGCAGTAAATTTAAAAGCATCCTCATTCTCTGTATTTCCTGTATCTGAGCAATTCAATACTTGATTAATTAACCGAATCATTCACTAAACCGCTTGATATCAAACCCAATCAAGTGATAGGATATAAAATAAAAAAGCCTGTAAATCAATAGATTAACAGGCTTTTAGTTTCCACTTTGTGTGGTTAGTCGGGGTGGCAGGATTCGAACCTGCGACCTCCTGCTCCCAAAGCAGGCGCGATGACCGGGCTACGCTACACCCCGATTAATACGGTCATCTTAAAAAATTGCGGAGAGACAGGGACTCGAACCCTGGCGACGGTTGCCCGTCGACAGATTAGCAATCTGCTCCGTTACCACTCCGGCACCTCTCCTAAGAACTAGCGTCTCTGTCTCAAAACGCGGGTGCAAATATATATTTAAACTTTTGATCAACCAAAGCTTTTTAGGCTATTTTGATAAGAAATTTCAATTTTTATTCTAACTGATTGATTCTAAGAATTCCTCCTTAAACCTATTCCGGATACTCAATACGCAAATGATAAATATTATTAAGCTTCAGCTTTAAAACCTTCTTAATTGTTTGTATTTCTTTGAAGGTTATATTGGCATTTAAAAATTGATTTTCATCCATTTGCTTATTAATAATCTTTTCAACAAAAGAATCAATAAGTACCGAGGTCGGGTTCTTAAGACTTTTACTGGCAGCTTCAACGCTATCAGACATCATAAGTATTGCAGTTTCCTTACTAAATGGTAATGGGCCAGGATACTTAAAATCTTCAATATTAACTTCCCCGTCCTGCTCCTGTGCTTTCTTGTAGAAGTAATAAACCGTACTCGTACCGTGATGCGTCCGTATAAAGTCGATTACGCGGTCTGGAAGATTGTTTTTTCGGGCAATTTCGATCCCGTTTAGCACGTGGTCAATAATAATTCGAGCGCTTTCATCTGGTGAAAGATCCTCGTGTGTATTAATTCCGGTTGACTGGTTTTCTGTAAAATCAGTCGGATTAACCATTTTCCCAATGTCATGATACAATGCCCCTACCCTAACCAACATCGAGTTTGCACCTATCTCATTAGCTGCAGCTTCTGCTAGATTGGCTACATTCAAACTATGATGAAAGGTTCCGGGTGCTTTATTCGCTAATTCTTTAAGTAATTTTGAATTCGTATCGGTTAATTCCAGTAGCGATAAATCACTTACCAGACCAAAAATCTTTTCGTAGGCATAAATAAGAGGCTGTACAAAAAGTGTTGCCAGACCGGTAATAATAAACGTGCTAAAGGTTTCCCACTCAAGATTGTCTATAGTGCCTTCGTGTATAATGTGAAAAGCAAAATATCCCAAAATGTAAATGAACGTAATCTGCCCAACCGAAATAAATAGGTTGGCCCGCTTGTACAATTCAGAAACCGTGAGAATGGTTACAATCCCCGCAATGACCTGCAGAAACATATATTCTGAAGTATTGGGTACAATAAAACCTAAAAGTAAAATAGCAATTACGTGGGTAAATAAGCCCAAACGAGCATCAAAAAAAGCTTTTATTACCAGCGGCAAAATGCACAGCGGAACGACATATACGTAATTGGCATCATACTTAACGATAAGGGTGGTAAATAACACCATTAATATGATGTTGAAAAAGATAAAGGTTACCTTGGTATTGTTTTCAAAAACCTGCTCGCGATAATTGCGTATAAACAACAATAACATAGAAAGTGCTACCGAAACCAAAAGCACATAACCAAATACAACCCAATTGTATTTGCTGGCCGTCCAGGTTTGTGATTCATACTCGGCCTGTAACGATTTTAGCACCTGATAAGTTTTCTGCTCAACGATTTCTCCTTTGGCTACAATACGACTGCCTTTATTGACCACACCTTTTGTGGGTGCTATCTTGCTGAGTTCGGCGTTAAGCTCTTTTGTTGTTAATTTTTCATCATAGAACACATTAGCCTGTACGATGTCATAAAACAGCTCCTTAAAGCGATTAACCGCCTGTACGTATGGCCCATTAACCAGCCTCCGGTTGATTAGCGTTGTAATTTCGTCTGTGGTATTCAGATTTTCTATGGAAGTCTCTTCAATCTCGTTACCACGCCTCAAGTAGATTTTACGACCGTCTTCAAAAGCGGTTAGGTCACTGATGACTCCATATTTATAAATATCATCCAGGATTTGGCGCCCAAAAGTTTTGAGTTCCTTTTGTCGGTTTTTAAAAATTGAATCGGTAAAGACCGACGCAAACTGGTTCTCGTAGGCTGCTTTTGCCTCGTTGGCTATATCCTGATCATAATTGAAATAGGGAATAATATTATCGCGCGCTTCTGCCCGCTCCTTTTCAAGCTGATCATCACTTTTTAGAATAGCAAAGTCAACTGGCGCATACAGGTTGTCGTACTGCCAGGGTTTATTTTGCTGAAAATCAAATTGAAACTTACCGCTTTTGGGAAATAAATATACGATTAGTATGGTGCTGGCAATACACAGCAACACCTTATAGATAGAACCTTGATTTTTATAAAAACGGTTTAATAAGTTACTCATAAAAAGACTCTGGGAAGAGGCAAATTAGTTTAATTAGGTCAGATATATTGCAGAATAGGCCAATTTATGCCATCGAAAAAATTAAATACTCTTTAAAAATAGTAGCGTTCGACTTGATACCCTGCACAGTAGCTTCGCACCTAGTAAAAGTACTAAATAATGCGCTTTCACCTAAAGACTAAAGCATTGCTAAAATATAACGTTTTCGTAAGGTATTATTTAAATTTGCAAAACACTTAAAATAAGATACACGATTATGCAAAAGGAAATTGTTATTGTTTCTGCGGTACGTACGCCAATAGGTAGTTTTTTAGGAAGTCTGTCTTCTTTAACTGCTGTTCAACTGGGAACTACTGCCATAAAAGGAGCTTTAGATAAAATAAATCTCGATCCAAAACTTGTTAACGAAGTCTTCTTGGGTAATGTTGTTCAGGCTGGCGTGGGTCAGGCACCTGCAAGACAGGCTGCATTAGGCGCGGGAATTCCGGATACAGTGCCATGTACAACAGTAAATAAGGTATGTGCTTCAGGGATGAAAGCGGTAATGCTTGCTGCGCAATCTGTGGCTCTGGGCGATAATGAAATCGTAATCGCCGGAGGTATGGAAAGTATGAGCCAGATCCCGCATTATGTACATATGCGTAACGGAACTAAATTTGGGCCTGCTACAATGATCGACGGAATGCAGAAAGATGGTCTGGTTGACGCCTATGACGGAAATGCTATGGGTGTTTGCGCCGATTTGTGTGCACAGGAATATGAGTTTTCAAGAGAAGATCAGGATGCTTTTGCCATCGAAAGTTATAAACGCTCTGCTACTGCCTGGGAAGCCGGAAAATTTGACGACGAAGTGATACCTGTTGAAGTTCCTCAAAGACGTGGAGAACCCCTGATTGTCAAAGAAGATGAAGAGTTCAAAAATGTTCGAATGGACAAAATTGCCAGCCTGCGTCCTGCATTCTCAAAAGATGGTACGGTTACCGCAGCAAATGCTTCGACTATCAATGACGGCGCTGGGGCTGTTATTGTGATGAGCAAAGCAAAAGCTGACGAATTGGGGCTGGAAGTGCTTTGTACTATTAAAAGTTATGCAGATGCAGCAACAGAGCCTAAATGGTTTACCACAGCACCTTCTAAAGCTTTACCTAAGGCCCTGGATAAAGCCGGAATCTCTCAGGATGATGTCGATTTCTTTGAATTTAATGAGGCTTTCTCAGTTGTAGGCCTTGCCAATATGAAAATATTAGGCCTTGATGCCTCTAAAGTTAATGTAAATGGCGGGGCTGTTTCGCTGGGGCATCCTTTAGGGTGTAGCGGTGTTCGTATTTTGATAACACTTATCAACGTCTTAAAACAAAACAATGCCAGACTAGGAGCTGCTGCGATTTGCAACGGTGGCGGCGGTGCTTCGGCAATGGTTATAAGTAGATAAATTGAGCTTACAGGGCAAATGTTAATAATCTATTTGGTACAGAAAAATCATTTGAATTACTTTTACTCACGAAGTGAGCTTTGATAAATCTAAGACACTTTGATTTTTTGTTCAATGAAACGCTTCGCAGAACTAGTACGAAGTTGTTTACCAAAATTTGAATCAGCCTGATGAATTATGGCATTTGCCCTTTAAGTATTGTACCTATGCGTCTGGAACCCTCAGACGCCGGCGAAATGGTAAATCAGGTGCTTTATGGAGAACACTTTAAAGTGCTCGAAATCCGTAAAAAATGGAGCCGCATTCGCTTAGCTCACGATAAGTATGAAGGCTGGATAGATAATAAACAATATATAGACATTACCGAAGAGGATTATTTTGCTGCTGATGAGCGTACTCCTGTTTTAGCAACAGATTTGTTACAGATGGCTACTTCTTCAGATAATCATGTATTAAGCATACCACTAGGTGCACAACTGGCCAATCTTGATCTTACCGGCGATCTGTATGAGGGCAATACTGTTTCTGATAAAAAAGACAAAAGTGCTTTTGTCAACACTGCGCTACTTTATTTAAAAAGTCCTTATTTATGGGGTGGTAGAACTCCTTTTGGTATAGACTGTAGCGGATTTACCCAAATGGTTTATCGTCTTAACGGTCACGCTTTATTTCGCGACGCTTCTCAGCAGGCCGCCCAAGGCGAACCGCTAAGCTTTATTGAAGAATGTGAACCGGGAGATTTAGCGTTTTTTGACAATGATGAAGGACGCATCGTTCACGTAGGTATTATGCTTCAGGACAATCACATCATTCACGCACATGGCGAAGTGCGCATTGACCGCATAGACCATACCGGTATCTATAACGCCGAAAAACGAACGCATACCCATAAGCTTAGGGTAATTAAAAAGGTGGTCTAGAATTTATATTTCGTATTTCGTATTTCGTATTTCGTATTTCGTATTTCGTATTTCGTATTTCGTATTTCTAAAAACTAATCCTTCTGATACTTCGCTTTTTTACTTCCGGCGTAGATATCATATTTCACCAGACGCGACTCCAGCGAACCGTTGTATAGCTTGATTTTTCGGGAAGTGCGTAAGCCTACATGTTTTAACGATTCCAAATTTGAAGTGATAAACCACGCTTCGGTATCCTTATAATTTTGTTTAAGCGTATCTCCAATATTTTTATAGAAAGCTTCCATCTCTACCGGAATCCGTTCGCCGTATGGCGGATTAAAAACCATATGCAGGTGACGCTCCTTCTCTTTTTCAGTCTTGAAAAAATCAGCCTTTTCTACAGTAATAAATTCGTTTAAAGAAGCATTAGTTATATTTTCTTTCGCTTTTTCAATAACCGAAGCGTCCAAATCATAGCCCTTTATTGTAAAATGAAACTCGCGAATTTTCTTCAACGCAGCGGCTTCAATTACATCAAACAAATCCGGGTCCCAGTCGTGCCAGTTCTCAAAACCAAATTGTCTTCGGTTTAAATTAGGCGGAATGTTACATGCAATCATTGCTGCCTCAATAAGCATGGTTCCACTCCCGCACATCGGGTCGAGAAAATCGCTATGCCCTTTCCAGCCGGCAAGCATCAAACATCCCGCTGCCAGCACTTCATTTATGGGGGCAATATTTGTAGACAAACGATAGCCCCGCTGGTGCAACGATACCCCGCTACTGTCTAAAGAAAGCGTGCATCGGTTTTCCCGAATGTGCACGTCAATACTCAAATCAGGAAACTTTAAATCGACATCGGGCCGTTCACCGGTTTGCTCTCTAAATTGATCAACCACAGCATCTTTGGCTTTTTGGGCAACAAAAAGAGAATGTGTAAACTGCTCACCACTTATAGTAGCATTCACCGCAAAAGTGTCGTTCACACGCATGTACTGGCTCCAGTCGATGCTTTTGACAGCCGCATAAAGCGCATTCTCGTCTTTTATTACAAACGATTTGAGTGGTTTTAAAATCTTAATTGCTGTTCTACAACATAAATTAGCCTTGTACATAAATCCTTTATCTCCCGTAAAGCTTACACTTCGGGTGCCTGTAACAATATCGCCAGCGCCCAATTCACGCAGTTCCTGAGCTAATAATTCTTCAAAACCAAACAAGGTTTTGGCCAGCATTTTAAAGTTGCCTTCCATCCTAAAAATTTAGATTGCAAAAATAGGTTAATTTTACCGGCTTAGTACGACTAACGACGCCTAGCCATTTAGTATATGATTTTTAGTTTACCTGTAGCCGCTGTTCTGGTAGGATTTCTTATTGCTTATTTTATAAAACCCGCAATCAGTAATGCCGTAAAGTTGCTGCTTTCTTTTAGCGGTGCTTTCTTATTATCAATCACCATTTTTGAGTTTTTACCTGAGCTGTACGCTTCGGGATCAAAAAATACAGGGCTCTTTATAATGTGCGGACTGCTCCTGCAAATTTTACTGGAATTCCTTTCTCGCGGAGCAGAACATGGCCACTTACACCTGGATAATGAACGACGCCAGATTCCCTGGTTGCTACTTATAAGTTTATGCATACATTCTGCTTTTGAGGGCTTTCCGTTGGCCGAAAACCAGGATTTGGTTTATGGTATCGTAGTACACAAAATTCCTATAGCAATCATCATCAGTTCCTTTTTACTGGTCTCTAACATCAGTCGCATTCAGGTATTGCTATTCCTCCTGATCTTTGCCCTTATGACCCCATTGGGAAGTTTCCTAGGTGGATTAGAAATTTGGTCGCCTGTCATAAAAAGTAATATCAACGCACTGGTTGTGGGTATTTTACTCCACGTTTCAACAACCATTCTTTTTGAATCTTCAAAAAATCACCAGTTTAACGCGAGCAAATTTGGTGTTATCCTGCTCGGTATTGGTTTAGCTTATATTCTGTAATATGTTTAGCAAAGAAGAATCAAAACAAATACGTCAGGATTTCTGGATTTTCTTTGGCAAACGCTATCCGCGAAAATGGTTGCTTTACGATACCAAGGTTAAAGAAATCAATTTAAAGTTCAGTTTTGATAATCAAAAATCTCAGGTTTCTTTTGACATTGAAACGCACGATGAACTCATTCGGGAGTATTATTTTGAGAAATTTGAAAGCCTGGAAAATCTACTTAAAGCAGAAATTTCTGAAGAAATCATTTTAGAACAAGACTACCTACGCAGTAGCGGAAAAATCATCTCTAGAATTTATCTAGAAAAGACTGGAGTAAATATTCATAACAAAACCCATTGGCCGGAAGTCTTTGATTTTTTTAATGAAAACATGCAAAAGTTTGAATTGTTTTGGTACGAGTATCAGGATTTTATCACATCCTAGATCACATCGGTTAAGATGAATAAAAAGTGACAGATGCTTCCTCCCAGCACAAAAAGATGCCAGATAAAGTGATTGAAGGGAATTTTCCGAATAACGTAAAATACAATTCCAAGTGTATAAAACGCTCCACCAAGCATTAAAAGCTGAATTCCCTGCTCGGTAGAAACGGCCACGAGATTATCCCAGTCCAGTACAATTAACCATCCCATTGCTAAATACAAGATTAAGGAGAGTGCTTCAAATCGTCCGGTAAAGAAAAGTTTTAAAATCGTCCCTACGGCAGCAATGCCCCAGACCGTCCAGAAAATAATCCATCCATTGCCATCCGCTAAAGATATAAGAGCTACCGGGGTATAGGTTCCGGCAATTAAAAAGTAAATGCTGATATGGTCTATTTTTCTAAATATCTGCTTCCATGAGACGTGGGCAATCAGATGATATACGGTAGATGCTAAATAAAGAATAAGTATAGAAACGCCATAGAAAAGGATACTTAAGGTACTATATTCAGACTTGTAGTCATCTTCTATCAAAAGTAAGTAGAGACCAAAAATGCCCATTACTGCCCCAATACCGTGCGATAATGCATTCCAAAATTCTTCTTCTTTCCAATTCAGGTTTAGGTGCTTCATAAACAGGCAAGTTAGTTAAAAATATCAGCTGGCTCGAGTTTATCTTTCATTAGGTGCACAGCTTATTAACGTAGTAGGTTTTATCATCTGAAACTTTCAAAGGTCTACAGAATACCTATTGAGGTTTTTAGTATTTTTAAAGAAGCTCTTGATTTTAATGTTCTTTCAATTCCAATTTTCTATGATTCAGACCAAACCTTTATCTTTTTTAAAAGCTTTTAGCTTAAGCCTTTTGATATGTAGCACCAGCGCCTGCAAAAACACAACAGAACAAAAAACCGGTGAAGATTCTCCTGCTGAAGCTTTAGAAGAAGAATGGGTTTATCTTTTTGACGGAACAAGTCTTGAAGGATGGCGTGGTTATGGGCTTGATTCATTACCTCCCGGCTGGACAGTGAAAGACAGCGTACTTACGTTTGATACAGAGTTAGGTCTTGAACAAAATTATACCGGCGGAAAAGACATCATTTATGGAGCCAAAGAGTTTGACAGTTTTGAACTGTATCTGGAATGGAAAATCCCCGAAGGGGGAAACAGCGGAATTTTTTATCATGTTAAAGAAGGATACTCCGGCCCTCCCGAAGTTGCTCCTGAATACCAATTAATAGACGATGAGAATTATGCTAAAATCCATGATTTGACAAGCTATAATTCCCAATTCGGAGCAGAACATCCTGAAGAATTGCAAGACTGGCAAAGTACAGGAGCCGATTATGCTATGCATACCCCAGATCCATTTAAAAAACACCTGAACTCGGCCGGGGAATGGAATACGACTAAAATCGTTTTTACACCTAAAAAAGTGGAGCATTGGCTCAACTGGTGAAAAAATTCTTGAATTCGTTCCCTGGTCAAAAGAATGGCAGCAAAAAAAGCAATCCGGTAAATGGGATAACGCCCCTGATTACGGTAAGTATAAAACCGGCTATATCGGTCTACAGGATCACTCGAGTCCTATTTGGTTTAGAAATATTAAAATAAAGAGCTTATAATGGGATTACAGGATAACAAGAGACGAGATTTTTTAAAGAAAAGCAGCATAGGTGCTTTGGGCCTGATGACTTCCGGAAGCATTTTGGCAACCGAAAACCAATCTGTGGCAAAAACATCTGATTTAAATAAGGATACAGAAATCATTCGTACTGCGCATATTGGCGTAGGCGGTATGGGTGCAGAAGATTTAAAAGCGATAGCTTCCCATCCACAAGTTGTTGTAAAAGCCCTCTGTGATGTGGACGCCATTCCTCTTGCCGTGGCTCATAAAAATCATCCGGAAGCACGTATTTTCTTCGATTACAGAGCGATGTTAAGAGAACTGGGGGATGAGATAGACGCCGTGATAATCTCAACCCCAGATCACACACACGCGCCTGCAGCCATGCTTGCAATGGAAAATAACAAACCGGTTTACTGCCAAAAATCTTTAACGCATTATGTTGCTCAGTCACGCGAGATGCGGAAAATGGGGGCCGATAAGAATTTGGTAACCCAAATGGGAATTCAGGTTCATTCGTTTTATGATTATAAGTTAGCCACGCTCCTTATACAATCGGGCATTATAGGCAAAGTGCATACTGTTTATGCCTGGTCTCCTAAAAACTGGGGATATAATGGCCCGGAACCAGAGGGCTCAGATCCTGTGCCTCCCCAATTGGATTGGAATCTGTGGTTAGGCACCGCTAAAGAGCGGCCTTATAAAGCAGATTTTTATCATCCGGCAAACTGGAGGAAATTGATTGACTATGGTTGCGCTACCCTAGGAGATATGGGAGTGCATATTTTTGATACGCCTTATAATGCTTTAGCCTTAGACGTTCCAAAAACGATAAAAAATGACTGCCGCCCTCCTAATGACTTCGGATACCCTGAACAGAACATGGTGACTTATGAGTTTCCGGGCACCAAATACACGACAGAACGTTTAAAATGGATCTGGTATGATGGCCCGGGAGCCCCCATTCTTAATGAAGATTTGATGCTTCCTGATTCTGAAACTACAAATTTAAAAACCAACTCTTCTAAAAACCAAAGTCTGGCAGACAAAACTTCTTTAGATGCAGGCTTAGCTGAAAAAGGAAAGTTACCAGAACAGGGAGCTATGTTTGTAGGTAAAAAAGGAAGATTACTCTTACCCCATTTTATGCAGCTTCCTGTTAAAATAAAAAATGGGAAGTACGTAGATATTAGTAAAGAAATTGCAAAAATTTCTGAAGAACATCAATTGGAAGCTCCGGTTAGGGATTACAAATCAGAAAGTCCAAAACACTATCATGAGTTTATCGACGCATGTTTAGGCAAAGGAAAAACTTCTGCTCCGTTTGATTATGGTGCACGTTTGACTGAAACAATTCTGTTAGGAGTTATTGCAGGTCGTTTCCCAAATCAAACACTGCACTGGGACGCTGAAACTGCCCTATTTGAAGAAGAAGAAGCAAACCAATATTTGGAAAATACATATCGCAATTTTTAAATAAGCAATCAACATCTAAAAAGTTATCCTTATTAACATTATGGGCGTATCCCTTCGGATCGGTCCTGACTGCCGTAAGCAGGTTAATTGCTGCAATATTTTAAACATCTGCTGTGTTAAAACGCTTTCCACTACTATCCCTCACGCGGCTCATTTCAAGATTTAATCTACAAGACTTTA